>DASUKA010000024.1:0-8536 GCA_036278935.1 Gemmatimonadaceae bacterium | reverse complement strand
ACGTCCGGTACGTGGTGCCAGCTCTCGGTACCGGGCCGGCCCTCCCAGTAGTCAAACGGCTTGGCGCTCAGCCCGGGCGGGTTCCCCACGATGATCCGTCCGACCATTCCGGCGGCTTCGTGCGGCATGCAGTAGTAGTCGTAGACCCCGGGCACGGTGAGCGTGACGTCGAAGTGATTGCCTGGATTCACGAGGAACCCGGAGTCCCAGGGCGCCGCACGCTCGGGGATCCTGAGTGGGTGATGGTCGTTCCGCGGGTGGTACGCGGTGGTCGTGTGCACGTTCTGGCGGACCACCCAGCGGACGATCGTCCCGGGCTCTACGTGGAGCCCGATCGGATCGAACCACACTCGTGAGCCGAGCGCGTCGCTACGCATCTCGATCACCTCGATAGCGGCTGGCGACCAGCGGAGGCTCGGCACGAAGCCGAGGCCGACGAGCGCCAGGCCGCCAACTTTGAGGAATTCACGACGCGATGGCTCTGTCACTTTGCCAGCTTGGCTGCTTCCGCCCGCGACACGTACCACACGATGATGTGGTAGTGCGGCACCGCCACGCCCGGATGGCCCGCGTTGAAGACGATGTCCACGTGATCTGGGCGCTCGTGGGCGATCTTGAGATTGTCGAACGCCTTATGGTCGTTCATGTCCGAGAGCGGGATCATGTAGATCGAGCTCACCAGCTTCCCCTGATGGTCGTACGCGAGGAACGGCCCGGCGGGGAGCGAGGCGGGGTCGACGTACAGTGTGCCGAGCCCGGGGAGGAAGTCAGGGAGCGGAACGAGCTTACTGACTTGCTGATATGCGCCGCCTGGCGGCGCCTTGCTCTGGGCCGCCGCGGTGTTGGGCGACGCGAAGAGCATCGCGGCGCCCATGGCGCCGGCGAGAGCAGTGAATGCGAAACGTTTCATACTCGAGTCTCCTTGTGGATGCTGAGTTCTTCTCAGTGCATCACACCGGGGAAGATCGCGAGCTCATCGTGAAGAAAGCATGAAGCGGCCAGGAAGCTTTTCATAATCGCCATCGCCGCCGCTCTCCGCCCTGCCCGACAGTATCTTTACGGTATGTCTGGACCGCCGATCGCCCAGGGTCCGTCGATGCAGGATCGTCTCAGGCAACTCGAAGCTGCCACCGCGGCGCTCATCACCGAGGTGTCGCTCGACGGAGTCCTCCAGCGCGTCGTGCAGGTGGCGGCCGAAGTGATCGGGGCGCGCTACGCGGCGATCGGAGTGGTCGGACCAGATGGAAAGATCCTCGAGAGCTTCACGACTCACGGAATCGACCCGGAGCTCCGGAGCAGCATCGGGCCCCCTCCAAGTGGTCACGGCATTCTCGGTCTCGTCATCCGCGAGGGAAAGCCGATCCGGCTGCCCGATCTGACCGCGCATCCCGACTCCTGCGGATTTCCCCCGGGGCACCCGCCCATGCGCACGTTCCTCGGCGTCCCGCTGGTCGGGAGGCGCGGCATCATCGGGAATCTCTACCTCACCGAGAAGAATGCTGGCGAGCCGTTCACCGACGAGGACGAGGACATCGCGAGTCTGCTCGCCGCCAAGGCCGCCGCGGCGATCGTGAACGCGCGCCATCATGAGGAAAGCGCCCGACTGCTGAACGAAGTGCAGCAGCTGCAGCGAGCCCGCGAACGGTTCTTCGCGATGGTGAACCACGAGCTCAGGAACGCGCTGTCGGCCGTCTACGGCTGGTCGGAGATGCTGATCAGGAAGAGGGACCCGGCCACGGTTCCTCACGCCGCCTTCGAGGTGCTGGAATCGGCTGAACGCGCGATTGGCCTCATCAACGACCTGCTGGATCTGAGCCGCCTGGACGAGGATCGTCTGAAACCCGTCATCAAGGCGGTCGAGCCCTCATCCATGGCCAGACGTGCGGTGGAGCGCGTGACGCCTGCCGCGGATCTGAAGCAGATCGACCTTCAACTGGCGCCGGGTCCGGATCTGCCGAGCTGCGAGACCGACGCCAGTCGGGTCGAACAGATCCTGGTCAATCTGCTCGGCAACGCGATCAAGTATGCTCCTGAGCGGAGCGCCGTACAGCTGAGCATCACCGCGGGTGAACGTCGTGTCGTCTACCAGGTGGACGATAGCGGGCCCGGGGTGCCACCGGACGAGTTGGAACGGATATTCGACATCTACGTGACAAACGTGGGCGAAGAGAGTCGCGGGCTCGGGCTAGGTCTGCCCCTCTCCCGGCGGCTGGCGCGATTGCTCGGTGGCGAGCTTCACGCGGTTTCCCGCCCACAGACGGGGGCGCGTTTCATCCTCGAGGTCCCCGCCACGGCCTCCTGAAGAGATCTTCACCCCAGCTTTCGATGAAGTTCACGCAGAGCTCCGAGATTGCATAGCAATGAAGATCCTCATCGTAGAAGATGACCGTAAGGTGGCCGGGTTCATCGACCATGGCCTGAAAGAGGAGGGCCACGTCGTGGATATTGCCCCCGACGGGGACGAGGCCACCCTGCTGGCCCACGTCAACGAGTACGACGTCATCTTGCTCGACGTCGTGCTGCCGAAGAAGAACGGATTCCAGATCGCCATCGAGCTCAGACGCGAAGGGCGCAGCACGCCGATTCTTATGCTGACCTCCCGCGACGCGGTCGAGGACGTGGTCCGCGGACTGGATGCCGGCGCAGACGATTACCTCGCCAAGCCGTTCAAGTTTGATGAGTTGCTGGCCCGGATCCGCGCACTCCACCGGCGCGGGGGCGCCGAGCGGCTCGACGTGCTGCGGAATGGCGCGATAGCTCTGGACCGCCTGCACCATGTGGCGACGGTTGCCAATCGGCGACTGGACCTCACGGCCAAGGAGTTCCAGCTCCTCGAGTATTTCATGCTCCACGCCGGGGAGGTCGTCCGCCGGACGGCGCTCCTGGAGAAGGTATGGGACATGCACTTCGACCCCGAGAGCAACGTGGTGGATGTCCACGTCGGGAACCTGCGCCGGAAGCTGGCGCGAGCGGCTGGCGAGTCGCTGCTGGAAACCGTTCGTGGCGTGGGCTTCAGCCTCCGCCGCGGGGACGCCGCGGATCATTCTGTGCAGGTGCCCTAGCCTCTGCCGGGCTTCCGGCCACTCTCGCGGAGGCGCCCGGCGGCATGATTCCAGACCGAGCGACGGCCAACATCACGCGGCACACGTGCACCGCCCACACGGGTAGCGACCACACCATGAATCCGCACATCGTTCTCGCCGTCCTGATCGCTCTAGGCATCATCTGGACGGCTGGCTGGGCGACGGTACTCTTCCGGTCTCCGCGAGCAGTGCCGTTCGAGAGCATCGAAGGGTCGGAGACCAGACTGCGCCTCATCCTGCTCGCGAGCTTCGCCGCAATCGCCATCGTGCTCTTCATCCTGACGCTACGGTGGCTCCCGTATCAACGGACGCGAATCGCGGAGCTGGGACTCCCTTCGGTCACGGTGGCGGTCAAGGGAGCGCAGTGGAGCTGGACGTTGTCGCGCACTCACGTTCCGATGGCTGTCCCCATCGAGTTCGCCGTCAGCACGGACGATGTGAACCACGACTTCGGACTCTACAACCCGCAGGGCCGTCTGGTCGCGCAAGTGCAGGCCATGCCCGGCTACACCAACCGCCTGGTTTATGTGTTCCCTGCACCGGGGACGTACACCGTGCGCTGCCTGGAATACTGCGGGCTCGCACACCATGTGATGACGACCTCCATCACCGTCACGGAGCAGTAATCGTGGACAGCCACGCGACAGGCATCGCGGTCGAGCATGAGGCGGGCACGCCGCTGCTCGCTCCGCTCCATGCGAACGGCGAGGTGCTCCGCGCCTCGATGGCGTACATGATCGCGGGCCTCGGCGGCTTCCTCCTGATGGGGTTGCTCGGCCTCCTCATGCGCCTCGATCAGGGCGGCCTGGTGGTCATTCCCCCCGCGTGGTTCTATCGCCTCATGACATTGCACGGCGCCGGCATGGTCGCCTCGATTCTGCTCGCCGGATTGGGCGGTCTTGCCGCGGCGGTGAGCGCCACGACCCGGTTGAGCGCGCGTGCGCTGTGGATCGCGCTGGTGGTCTACCTGCTGGGCACCGGCTTCGTGGACCTCACTACACTCATCGGCGGGTTTGGTGCGGGCTGGACGATCCTCTATCCGCTCCCCGAGCACGGCGTCGCGTGGACGCTCGATGCAGCCCTCGCGATGTACATCGGCTATCTCTTCGTCGCGCTCGGGCTGTTGCTGTTCTGTGTGCACATGCTCTACGCGCTGGCCACCTCGCATGGTGGGCTGACGAAGGTGCTGGCGCTCCGCTATCTGTTCTCCGGCGGACGCGACAGGCGCGATGCGCTCCCGCGGCCGCCCGAGCTCATCGCCGCCGTCATCTCGATCGACGGGATCGTGGCCGCAGCATCCGGCGCGGTCTACCTGATCCCGCTCTTCGCGCAGGCGGCGGGCGTGGTGGGATCGGTCAACGCGCTCTTCGCCAAGAACGCCGTACTGCTCTTCGGCCATACAATGGCGAATCTGAGCATCTATGTCACTGCCGGGCTCGTGTATGCTGCACTGCCCACGTTTACCGGGCGCGCATGGCGGACGACATGGCCGGTCGTGTTCGCGTGGGACCTCATCATCATCCTGATGCTGATCAACTACTCGCACCACCTCTACGCGGACTTCGCCCAGCCCCTCGGGCTCCAGCTCCTGGCCGAGATCGCGTCCTACGCCGTCGCGCTCCCCTCGTTCATCGTCACCATCATCGGGGCGCTTGCCCTGATCTATCGCTCCGGCATGCGCTGGACAGTCGCCCCGATCCTATTAGCGATCGGTCTGTGGGGGTGGGTGTTCGGCGGGTTGGGAGCGGTGCTAGACGCCACGATCCCGGTGAACCAGGTGATGCACAATACGATGTGGGTGCCGGCGCACTTCCACACGTACTACTTGCTGGGTGCCGTCGCCTTCGCCTGGGGATATCTGTTCTACATGGTGCGCGAGCTCAGCCATCGGGCTGACATCCGGGCGAGCCGCATGGCGGCATGGCTGTATGGCATTGGCGGTGCGGGGTTCATCTTCATGTTCTTCGTGGCCGGCGCGAACAGCGTGCCGCGTCGCTACGCCGTGCACCTTGCACAATGGCAAGGGTATGCACGCATCGCGGTGCCGTTCGTCGTGGTGCTCGCGCTGAGCCTCGCGTGGCTGAGCTGGGATATCGGAGCGCGGTTCAGCGCGGCCTGGCGCGGCACGCACGGCCCCACCGTTGAACCCTGACGTTCGGCGGGACGGTGTGACGTCCGGCCCCGTCGTCTTCGTCTGGGAGTGGGAGTGGGTGGCGCCTCTGGGCGTCACCCTCATTGTCATCGAGCTGGGTTACATCGCCGCGTGGGTGGGCAGCGGGATGCACCGGCGGCGCGCGCGCCACGCGTGGGCGATCGTCGCCGCGTTCACCGGCGGGCTCGCCGCGATCGTGGTTGCCCTCATGTCACCGATCGGCGCCAACGATGAGCGGCTGCTCTCCATGCACATGCTCGAGCACGATCTGCTCATCTGGCTCGCCGCTCCGCTCCTCCTCGTAGGAGCGCTCCCGTTGCTGGGGGACGCGCGGCGCTTCACCGGAGCAGTGCGGCGACCGCTCGCGCTCCTCACGCATCCCGCCCTGGCGTGGGGGATCTCCACAGTGGTGCTCTGGGCATGGCACGCACCACCAGTCTACGGACTCGCGCTCACCAACCCGATCGTGCACGGCGTGGAACATCTCTGGTTCGTCGGCGGCTATCTGCTCTACTGGTGGCCGCTGATCGCTCCGCCCAAGGTCGTGGGGCACCTGCGCAGCAACACCGCGCGAGCGGGATACCTGCTGGCGGGCGCGACACAGTCCGCGCTCCTGGGCGCCATCATCATGTTTCGCCGCAGCGTGATCTACTCGGAGTATCTCCACATCCCAGGGGCGACCCTATCGTCCGCGCTCGCCGATCAGCGGCTGGCCGGCGCGCTCATGTGGTTCCCCGGGGCCGTGGCCTTTGCGCTCGCGGCCGCACTCGTGCTCCAGGAAGCAGACGTCGATGCTGCTCGAGGGCCCATGAAATGCACGCCTCCGAGCGAACCGTCGGGTCGAGTCACGAACACCATGCCATGAGGAATGCCATGATGATATACGTCCTCGGGGCGCTCGCGATTGCGGGTGCCATCTGCGTGTCCGTCGCTCCTGCCGGAGCACAGCCAACACCCGCCAACAATCATGCGACCACGATCTATGTCGCCCACCTGCGCGCGCTGAACACCAAGGTGACTGGGATGCGACCGAGCGGCGAGGCACGCTTCACCATCACCGGCGACCGTCTCACCATCGATGTCAGCATGCAGCATGTGCCGCCGGACATCCCGCACCTGCAACACTTTCACGGCTTCCCGAACGGGAAGAACGCGACCTGCGCCACCACCGCCGCCGATACGACTCACGATGGCATCGTCGATCTGATCGAGACGGAACCATACTCGGGGACGACGATGGTGCCGTTCACCGATGATCCGGTCAGCATGGAGATCGTGACCGATACCTATCCCAAAGCCTCGGCTGATGGCTCGTACCATTACGTGAAGACCGTGTCGCTCAAGGCGCTCGAGGCGGCGTTCTCCAAGAAGTACTCGGGGCAGCAGCTGTATTTCATCCGCCGCGTCGTATACGTCCACGGTGTGCCGTCGAGCACCGAGCTTCCCACCTCGGTGGCATCGCTCGGGACGATTCCCGCGCAGGTCACGATCCCGATCGCCTGCGGCAAGATCGCGAAGCGCACGAAGTGACGAGGCCGTGCGCGGACCGGTAAGTGCCGAGTGCGATGGGTGGCAGCACCCCACATTCGCTTCAGCCGAAGGGACCGGAGGCGCGCCCCACCTGGCCGCGCGCCTCGAGGCGGGCGAGCAGCAGGTGGTAGTAGAGCATGCCCTGCTGCGGCGCGAGTGCCGTGAGGACGCCAGGGACGTCGACCGGCGCGTCGCCTGCGACGAGCGCGAAGTTGCGGGCGACACTCGTGTCGTGCATCGGGAACACATCGAGCCGTCCGAGCCCGCGCAGCAGGATGACCGTCGCCGTCCACGGACCGACGCCCTTGAGCTGACGGAGCAACGTTGCCGCGTCAGGACTCCCGCGTTCGTCCAGTATCGCCTCGTCAAGCACGCCCGACTCGATCGCCTCGCCCGCGCACCGGAGCGCCGCGATCTTGCCGGCGCTCAGGCCAGTGGCGCGCAGGACGTCGTTCTCCGCGCGCAGCATGCGCTCCATGCTCGGGAAGAGGTACAGCGGCGTGCCCTCACTGTCGAGCGGTGTGCCGAGGGTCACGATCAGGCGACGGGCGATAGCGCTCGCCGCATGGAGGCTCACTTGCTGGAACACGATCGCGTTGACGAACGCCTCCCAAAGCGTGGGATAGCGTGGCGGCTTCACGCCGCGCATGCGGAGCGCCAACGGGCTGAGCCAGGGCATGCCCGCCGCCGCGCGGCTGAAATGCGTGAGGTCGCGATCGACGCCGAGCGTGCGCCGCACGAGGGCGAGCACGCGCTCATGCTCGCCCGTATCGCGCGCGTCGCTCGCAATCGTGACGTCGAGCGCATCGGGTCGCGCTTGGGTCGCGCGCACGATCACCGGTCCGTGTGCCCCGGCGAGCGCGCGGACATATTCTCCCTCGGGCGTGAGCACGTCGACGACGTTCGTCGACAAGCGCCTCAGCGCACTCACGGTGAGGTCGAGCCGGTAGGGCGCCACGACAGATAGTGCGTGCCGCGACCGAGACCGAGCCGGCTGATCGTCTAACTGCACGGGCGCATGGTCCGCGACTGCCACATGGCAGCACCAGCCTTCGAGAGGAGAGCATCGTCATGGCGACGCGACGCTTCAAGATCGGTGATCACGTCAGTTGGAACTCGGAAGCGGGCCGCGTCTCCGGCCATATCACGAGAGTGGTCACATCCGAGATGGAGTTCAAGGGCTACACCGTGCACGCGAGCCCGGAGGAGCCGCAGTACGAGATCCAGAGCGACACCACCGATCACATCGCCATGCACAAAGGCTCGGCGCTTACGAAGCTCCGCACGTGAGCACCGCGACGATGTGCCGCTCGCGACACATCCGCGCTGGCAGGGTATCACTCCCATCGGCGGTACCGCGCACCTCGCATGCCCCGGAGATGCAGGCCAGTGACGACACCCACGCTACCATTCCGGCGCGCCGCACTCCGGACACTGAATGTTCATGAACACCAACCAACTCAAGACATCTTCGGCACTCGTCGGCCACTGCGCATCCCCCGGCCGGGCGGCATGATAGATCTCTCGATACCGGTCGGTGATGAACACCGCCGGAGACGCGCGGCCCGATGCGTCCACCGCGCCCACGCGCCGATGGAACAGTGCGCCGTCATCGACGAGCACCGTGAACGAGCCGGCCTCGTCATCTGCCAATGCACCCGCGCCGTCGGGGCGCACCACGAGCACCTCAGCTTCTTCTTCATCGAGCGTGGCGCGCGCGTGTACCAGTGGCGCGAGCAGACGCGCGACGATCTCGCCCGGAGAACCAGCA
>DASUKA010000023.1:0-20344 GCA_036278935.1 Gemmatimonadaceae bacterium | reverse complement strand
GAATGTCTTGCGATACCACCACGGGACGGCAAAGGGACTGCCGGCCGACATCTCGAGGTGCGAGAAGTTGTTGCCGATCGGGTACGTGGTGCCGGGGATGCGCCGGAGGTTCATCCCGAAGTAGGGATTCTCGTACACGCTGTCGGCCACGAGCGCGGCGAGCACCGTTGCGGGGAGCGTCGCGGCGTGCCAGCCGTGCGTATCGAAATCCGTGCGCGCGATTGTAGCACCCGTGCCGGTGACGTGCGCGCTGGATTGGATGCGCCAGCCGTCGTCGAGCGAGGCGCGGCGCGAGGCGGGCGAGCGCTCGGTGGTGCGCGGGGGGGCTGTCGGCCCGGCGTGCGGCAGCGCACTCTGCGCGGCGAGCGGGGCGGCCGAGCCGAGCGAGAGGAGCGAGAGCAGCGCGAGGAGCGCGGCGGGGAGGGCGTTCGGCAGACGGGCGTGGCTGCTGCGGACGGGGGCGGTGGGCGTCACGGGAGTCTCGTGCTCCACGGCGAAGGGGAATGGGAGCATCGAAGTTGGCACGCTGACGCCGGGAAGGGGAGGCCCCCCGCAACTCCCCGCAGCCGGCACGGCGGCTCCCCGCTTGACACACCTCCGCCCGCCGCGTATTCAGTGCCGATGAAGCGTGTCCGGCCAGCTGCCCCGCTCGACCTGTTCGCGCGGCTGGCCTCTCGACGCCTGCCCTGCTACCCGGAGTTTCCGCAGTGACGAACAAGCGCCCGCTCGATCCTTCCACGAGCACCGATCTCTCTCCCGCCGAGGCGGATACACAGTCCGACCCCGCGCTCTCGCGCCGTGGCTTCCTCCGCCGCGCCGGCCAGGCCAGTTGGGCGGCCTTCCTGCTGGGCCCTGCACTCACGCGCGTCCCGCTCCCCGGTGTTGAACATGCCCAGCTCACCCCGCTCGTGCCGGTGCGGCGTGGCGGCGCGCCCGGAGCGGATCTCTCCCCCCTCTACTCCGGTCTCACCTGGCGCCTGCTGGGCCCCTTCCGCGGCGGCCGCGTTGATGCGGTGACTGGGGTGCCGGGCCGGCCCAACGAGTTCTACTTCTGCGCGGTGAATGGCGGTGTGTGGAAGTCCATCGACGCCGGGCGGGTGTGGGAGCCGGTGTTCGACTCGCAGCCGGTCGCCTCCGTCGGAGCGATCGCGGTGTCCCCGTCGCACCCGGACGTGGTGTACGTGGGAAGCGGCGAGTGCACACTCCGCGACTCCGTCGGCTTCGGCAACGGGATGTACAAGTCCACCGATGCCGGCAAGACGTGGACGCACATCGGCCTTGACGACACGCAGCACATCCGCCGCGTGGCGGTGCATCCGCACAATCCGAACGTCGTGTTCGTCGCGGCGATCGGACACTTCTACGGGCCGAACGCGGAGCGCGGGGTCTTCCGCAGCACGGACGGCGGCAAGAGTTGGAAGAAGGTGCTGTTCAAGAACGAGAACGTGGGCGCGGCAGAGGTGGTGATCGACCCGACCAACCCGAAGGTGATCTACGCCGGTCTCTGGAACACGCGCCGCCCGCCCTGGTTCGTCTACGCGCCCACCAACGGACCCGGCGGCGGACTGTTCAAGTCGACCGACGGCGGCGACACGTGGAAGGAGCTCACCAACGGGCTGCCGAAGAGCGGGATCGGGAAGAGTGGGATCGCGGTGTGTCCCAGCCATCCGCAGCGGGTGTACGCGGTGCTCGACGATCTCGAGCCCGATCCCTCGGCGCCGAAGGACACGACGGCGGGCGGCGCCCAGTACGGTGAGGGCGCATCGGGGCAGGGCGGCTTCTTCCGCTCCGACAACGGCGGCGAGTCGTGGACCCGCATGTCGTCCGACCCCGCACTCTGGGGGCGCGGCTGGTACTTCGAGCACATCGCTGTCGATCCGAAGGATCCGGATGTGGTGTACGTACCGAACGTCGCGCTCTCGCGCACGCGGGACGGCGGCAAGACGTGGGACGTGATTCGCGGCTCGCCCGGCGGCGACGACTACCAGGGAGCGTGGGTGTCGCCCGACGATCCGAACACGGTGATCATCGCCAGCGATCAGGGTACGATCATCACAAACAACGCCAAGGCCGATGACCCCAAGCAGGTGACGTGGACCTCCTGGTACAACCAGCCGACGGCGCAGATCTATCATGTGTCCGTGGACTACAGCTTCCCGTACTGGGTGACGGGAGCGCAGCAGGATTCCGGCGCGGTCGCGGTGCGCTCGCGCGGCAAATTCGCCGAGATCCGGCTGGGCGACTGGCAACCGGTTGGGGCTGGGGGCGAGAGCGGCTACACGGCGGGCGACCCGCTGCACCCGGGGGTCATCTACGGTGGCACGGGGACGCGCTACGATATCGCGCTCAATCTGCGTCTGCCCGGCACCACAGCGCCGCAGGTGCCCGAGGGGGAGAAGACGCGCAAGGACTGGACGGCGCCGCTGGTGCTCTCCATGGCCGATCCGCGCGCGCTGTACTTCGGCTATCAGTATCTCTTCCTCTCCACGGACTGCGCCAAGACATGGACGCGGATCAGCCCCGATCTCACGCGTCCGCACCCCGGGGTCCCGAAGCTGATGGATGCCGCGGCCGCGGCCGATCTGGATCCCAACAACGGGCAGCGCGGGGTGGTCTTCACCATCGCGCCGTCGCCGCTGCTGGTGCCGATGGTGTGGGTGGGGACGGACGACGGATTCATCCAGGTGACCATGAACAACGGCAAGAGCTGGGAGAACGTCACCCCGCCGCCTGTGACCGCATGGAGTCGTATCACCATGGTGGAGGCGTCGCACGTCGACTTCAACACGGCGTACGCGAGTGTGGACCGGCACCAGCTGGCGGACTTCGATCCCTACATCTACCGCACGCGTGATCGGGGGAAGACGTGGCAGCTGATCACGCAGGGGCTCCCGGCCGGCGCCTACGTGCACACGGTCAAGGAAGACCCTGAACGACAGGGCTTGCTCTTTGCCGGCACCGAGCGCGGGGCGTACGTCTCGTTCGACGACGGCGACCAGTGGCATCAGCTGCAGCTGAATCTACCTGTCACCTCGGTGCGCGACTTCGCGGTGTACAACGGCGATCTGGTGGTCGCCACGCACGGGCGCGGGTTCTACGTGATCGACGACATGAGCACGCTGCGCCAGGTGAACGACGATCTGCTCGCGAGCGATGCGCACCTGTTCAAGCCTGCCGATGCGATCAACTACCTGCAGGGCGGCGACAACGGGACGCCGTATCAGAAGGACGAGCCGCAAGCCGAGAATCCCCCGGAGGGGGCGGCCATCGACTACTACCTGAAGTCGGCGGCCACGGGACCGGTCACCCTGGAGATTCTGGACAAGAGCGGCACCGTGCTGCACACCCTCTCGAATCAGGGCGCGCCGGAGTTCGCGGCCGGCGGAAGGCGCCGCCGCCGCCGCGGCGGTATCCCGAACGTCTCACCGCTCTGGCAGCCGGAACCGGTGCCGTTCTCCGCCGATGCCGGCATGCACCGCGCCATCTGGCTCCCGGTGCAGCCCCGCCCGCGCGGCACGCGTGGCGGCGGTGGTGGCGGCGGCGGCTTCCGCGGCCGCGGTGAGCTGCTCACCGGCACCTTCACGGCCAGACTCACGGTGAACGGAAAGAGCTACACGCAGACGTTCATGGTGAAGCCGGATCCGCGGAGCGCCGCCGTCGACGCGATGTGAGCTGAGCACGCCGCCCTGAGCCCGCGCGCTTCCACGCGCGGGCTCAGGGCGCGGCGACGTTCTTCCGCACTACCGGCAGCCGGAGCGTGAAGGTGCTCCCCGCGCCCACCTGGCTCGTCATACAGATCTCCCCGCCCATTGCGCGTGCCATGTGCTGGCTGATCGCCAGCCCGATGCCCGAGCCGTGCGCGGCGCTCGGGTCGAACCGCGTGAACTCCTGAAAAAGCAGCGCATGCTTTGCGTCGGGAATGCCGGGGCCGGTGTCCGCCACATGCACGGCCACCCAGCCCGGGTCCCTGGATGGGTGGTCCGTCATCCCTACGTCCGCCGTCACCGTCACGTGACCGCCAGGCGGCGTGTACTTCACCGCGTTCGAGACGAGGTTGGCGAGAATCTGCCGCGTGCGCGCGGGATCGGACTCCATGATCGGTAACTCCCGCGCCAGGTCGATGGTGAGGCGCAGTCCCTCGCTCTCGGCCTGCGGGCGAAACTCCTCGGCGATCTCCTCAGCGATCTCGCGCAGGTCCATCGGCTGGGGGTGGATCTCGAGCTGTCCGGCTTCGGCGCGCGCCAGTTCCAGGACGTTGCCAATGAGATCGAGCGCGGCGCGGATGGAGCGGCGCACCCGGCGCACGCCGTCCAGTTGCGCGGGCGCGAGCTCCCCGAGAATCTGGTCCTCCAGTAGCGCCAGTGCTCCGTCGGCCGCCCCGAGCGGGTTCTTCACATCGTGCGTGAAGCCGCGGATGAGACGCGTGCGACTCTCGGTCACACGCTCCAGCTCGGAGCGCCGCCGCTCGGCCGCGGCGTGCGCTTCCTCGCTCGCGGACCGCGCTGCCCGCTCGCTGGCCAGCAGGCGCTCGCGCTCCAGATCGGCCAGCTTGTGGGCGGTGATGTCCTCGGTGATCCCCGCAATGCGATACACCTCGTCCTTGTCGTTTCGCACCGGGAAGCCGCGACTTCGCACCCATCGGATCTCTCCGTCCGGACGCACCACGCGATACTCGATGTCGTAGCTGCCCTGCGGCACACCGCCGCCCAGCGCAACACTGCGGACGCGCTCGCGGTCATCCGGGTGGATGCTGCGCACCGCCGACTGCGGATCGTCATACAGGCTCTGCACCGGCCGTCCCCAGATGCGCTCGTAGCCGGAGCTCGCGTAGTAGCGCCTCGTGATGTGGGGATCGCTCAGCCAGATGAACTCCCGGATGTTCTCCGCGATCTGCCGGAAGTGCTGCTCGCTCTCGGACAGCGCCTCGAGCAGCGCGAACTTGCGCAGCGGGGAGGACGCCAGGTCACCCAACGCGTGCGCGTACGAGACTTCGGCGGGGGTGAACGGCGCACTGGCAGGATCGCGCAGGAGCACCAGCGCGCCAAGCACGCTGCCGTGATCCGTGAGCGGAACGGCGAGGCTGGGATAGCGCGGCGTGGCGTCCGCGTCCTGGCCGGACAGCGGCGTGGCGCCGGAGGTGAGGATCTCCGCGGCCCGCGAGCGCACGAGCGCCGCGCTCGGCGCGCGGGCGGCTGGTACACGCGCGCCCGCGGGCGGGGTGCCGCTGCCTGACGCGGCCACGACATCCGCGTCGCCCGCCTCGTCGAGCGCGTGCAGCCGCTCCACGTACGCCCCGACCGCGCGCGTGGTTCCGACGGCGCTGTCCGCGACGATCTGCACCACATCATCGGTGCGCTCCGCTTCGCCGAGCGCGCGCGCGATGCGGCTGAGCGCCGTCTGCTGGCGCGCGCGCATGTCGAGCCGCAGCGCGACTGAGCGGTACGCTCTGCCGAGGTGCGCCGCGCTCGCGGCCGCCGCGAGCGCGAGCAGAACCAGTGCCACTGTGAGCGCCGCGTCGTCCCGCTCGGTTCGCTGAATCTGGACGCGGCGAGCGGCCGACACCCGACCCACGGCGCTGTCCAGCCGCGCCGCCATCAGCAGCACCGTGCCATACCGTGCTTGCTGCTCATCGAGATGCGCCAGGTATTCCGAACGGGACAGATGGCCCGCATGGAGGGAATCGAGGAGCAGATCAGCCTGGCGCAATGTGTCTGTGAGTGCGGCGGCCTGCTGCGCCACGCCGGGTCCGAGCCGCCGTGCCAGCGGGATGAGTCGACGCTCGTCGCTGTCGCGCCGGGCCCTCGCGCGGGCGAAGCCCGCCTCGAATTTCTCGTTCCCCGTGAGCAGATAGCCGCGCGTGCCCGCGGCTTCCAGCGCGAGCGCGGTCTGCAGTTCCATCACCAGCGACCGTGTCGGCTCCGCCACCAGCGCGATGTCATTCCAGAGCGCGCGGGTATGGCGCGCGACAAGCAGCGGCAGAATGGCGAGGAGGAGAAGTGAGACGAGCACGAGGGCAGGGGCGAGGTACCCCTTGCGCGCGGCCATCTGGTGCAGTCGCTCGCCCGCTTCGGAGGCGCGTTGGTCCGTCAGGACCCCGGACGATGCCGCTGCGTGCGCTCCCGCCCGATTCTTCGCGGTCTGCTTGCTCGACACGTTCGTACCTCCATGCGCCGGGTAAACAGGCTCGGGCCACTCCGCCCGAAAATCCTCACCTCATTGCCGGAACCCCGGCTGCCCGCCAGCGGAGTGCACACCGCGCCGCACGGTGGATGATCACCGCATCATCTGGCGCTCCCGGAATTCGCGCGACATTGTTGTGCTGTTCGCCAGGGTGCCCACCGACCCCGCGCCAACTGTCCGCTCCCTGTCATCCGGTCGCCAGCATACTTCCCACCGTCCCATGCCCGCTCGCCTTTCACTCGCCGCCCTGTCGCTCGCTGCCATGGCCATCATGGCGCGCCCTCACTCCGCGAATGCCCAGGAGGAGTCAGCCGGCGCGCGCCTCAACGCAGCGGTCGACTCGATTGCCTCCGCGGTTCTGACGGCCACCGGCGTCCCCAGCGCTTCGGTGGCCGTCGTGAGAGGTGGTCGTGTAGTATATGCACACGCCTACGGCGCGGCCAGACTCTCCCCCCGTCTCCCGGCGACGGCGGCGATGCCGTATGCGCTCGGCTCGATCAGCAAACAGTTCACAGCCGCCGCCGTGCTCATGCTCCAGCAGGAGGGAAAGCTCTCGCTCAACGATCCGGTATCGCGATTCATCCCAGGTCTGACCCGCGGCAAGGATGTCACCATTCGCGAGCTGCTCTCCCATACCTCAGGATACCAGGACTTCTGGCCGCAGGACTACGTGCCGCCGGCAATGGAGAAGCCCACCACGCCACAGCGCATTCTCGATCACTGGGCGAAGCAGCCGCTGGACTTCACTCCTGGCACCCGATGGCAATATAGCAACACCAACTTCGAAATCGCCGCGCTCATCGTCCAGAAGGTGAGCGGGATGCCCTTCTTCCAGTTCATTCGCACGCGGATTCTCGAGCCGCTCAGGATTCAGAGCGCGGTGGACTACGACGCGAAAGGCCCCTTGTCGGTCAGGACAGTGGGGTACATGCGCTATGGCCTCGGCCCGCTGCGTCCTTCGCCGTCCACGGGGCCGGGGTGGATGTACGGCGCCGGCGAGCTGGCCATGACGGCAAGCGACCTCGCGCGCTGGGACATCTCGCTCATCGATGAGTCGCTGCTCCAGCCCGCGTCCTATCGCGCCATGGAGACGACGGTGCTCCTGCGCGACGGCGTGAGCACCGGATACGGGCTGGGCGTGGATGTGGGGATGGTGAGCGGCCACCGCGCCATCTCGCACAGCGGCGAGGTGTCAGGCTTCACGGCCGAGAACATGGTCTTTCCCGACGACAGCGCGGCGGTGGCCGTGCTCACCAACCAGGATGCCGCCCCGGCCGCTGGCGCGATTGCCCGGGATGTCGCGCAGGTGCTCTTCACCAAGCAGGACGCCGACACGCAGCGCCGCACGGCGCGCGCATGGGGGATCTTCGTGGGGCTGCAGCACGGCACGATCGACCGCTCGCTCTTCACTCCCGACGCGAACGCGTATTTCAGCGCGCAGGCGCTGCACGATTTCGCGTCGACGCTGGGGGCGCTGGGGGCGCCGGAATCGTTCACCCAGACGTCGCAAGCCGAGCGCGGCGGGATGCTGGAGCGGGTCTACCGCGTGCGCTTCGCGCACCGCACGCTGCGCGTCTGGACGTACGAGCGCCCCGGCGGGATGCTGGAGCAGTACCAGGTGGCGCCGGTGGAATGACCGCGGCGGGGAACGGGCGCCGCGGTCAGGCGCGCGCTCTCTCCGCCTAGTCCGCCGGGCCGCCGCCACGCGCGCGTTGTGCGCTGGCGTCGAGCGGCGCCGCGACAGGCGGCAAGTCATAGCCGCGGGCGGGGCGCACCTGCACGACGAGCGATTCGCTGCCGGCAACCTGGCGGTGCACGGTCGCCTCGAAGACGAACACGCCCTCGCGATACCGTCCCGCGCTCCACATCCGCACCGCCTGCGTCTCGGTGGGCTTGCCGCTGGAGCCGGCCGCTTCCACCTGCACGTCCGCCGGAAGCAGCGTGCCGAGCTCCACGGCGGCGCGCAGGAGCGGACGGGATTCCCCGCCGCCGCGCGGCGGCTCGACCTCCGCGTGCGTGATACGGACGCCGGGCCAGTTGGCGTCTACGCGCCGGTGCCATGACTGCTGCTCGGTATCTCTCATGGCGACGGCGCCTTGGCCGCCATGCTGCGCTCATCGGCGGTCGCCGGACGGCGGCGCGCCGATTCGTGGCGCGTGCGTCCGGGCGCACTCTCCCGCGCGCGCGTGCCTTCGTCCCAGTCCTCCAGCAGCAGCTGCATCTCGTCGCGATGCCGCGTCTCGTCGGCAATCACGGTATCCAGGTCCACCGCGAGTCCATGTTCGCCGACGGCCGCGGCCTGCTCGCGGCGCTCCACGTAGCGCGCGATCGCCGCGCGCTCCGCTTGCAGCGCCTGTTCCAGCATCTCCATGGGCGCCCGGGCGGATGGCACCGATGCCGGCTGCGTGGTCGGCCGCCCGCCCTGCGCCGTGATCGCGTCCGCGAGCAAGCCGGCATGCGCGAGCTCGTCGGGGATCTCACCGGCGAACATCGGGCGGAGGGTGAGGCGGTGCGGCCCGCGCAGCGTGCTGGCGTAGGTGCGGTACTGGATGACCGAGGCGTACTCGTAGGCGAGATCCTCGTTCAGTCCGCTGATCAATTCGCGGGCGTTGGCGCGTCTGGTGGACATGAAGTTCGACTCCGCGGGACGGGTGAGGTGCACGAGCGTGCCCGGCGGCCGGCACGATGTTGAGTGTATCGGAGGACACTCCGCATGGTACGTACCCCGCGATCCGCACGGTGTCGATTGTCCTGCGGCGCGCGCCGCAGGCCCGCCGAGCGTCAGTGCTCCGTGCCCGCTCCGAGCTGGCGCAGCCGCTGCATCGCGCGCCGGTCGTTCGGGCGCTTTTGCAGCACCATGCGGTATTCGGCGATCGCCCGATCCTCGTTGCCGCTCTGCCGGTAGAGCTCCGCCATGGCGAAGTCGATGTTCGCGGAGTTCGGGTTGTACTGCTGGTTCAGCTGCAGCAGCGCGATCGCGTCCGCCGTCTTCCCCTGCGCGCCCAGCGTCTCCGCAATCTCGGTAAGCGAGGCTTCGCTGAAATCGTAGCGCCCGGACACCATGTCCTCGCGCAGCATCTTGTAGCGGGCGACCGCGGAGTCGACGCCGTATTTGTGGTCCGCCTCCGTGAGCACGGTGGCCAGCGTTTGCGGATACGGCGACCCGCGGTGGCAGGTCACGCACTGGATCATCACCGGTGGGTTGCTCCGGTCGGGGAGCTTGGCCAGCACCACGTTGTTCAGGCTGTCCACCATGCGAAGCATGAAGCGCGCTTTGCGCTTGGTGGGCTTATCATCGAGCTTGAAGATGAGCCGCTCCCGACCGCCCTGTGCCCTGGCGGTGGTGTCCTCCACGTGGCAGAACTGGCAGCGCACGCCAAGGGCGCGAGTGAACCCGTGCATGTGACTGAGCAGGGAGTCGCGGGGGATGTCCTTAGGGAAATATTTCAGGTTCTCGAACTTCCGGGGCTGGCCTTGGGCGGCGGCGGGGCGGGGCGCGGCGATGAGAATCGTCGCGAGGAGGAAGACGACAAGGCCGGTGCACCGATGGGCGCGACGGGTGGCCAGCAGCATCTGGGGCAGCCCTCGTGAAAGGAGAGTTGTGGAGTGGCGATCGCGCGGAACGGCCGATCGGGAGGGAAATGAGCATGGCGCAGCGACGTTCGCAATGCTCTCAACGAATCGGCGTGCGCGCGTGCTTGTTCCCGGCACGGTCGAGTCCCGTTCAATTGTGTCGCACCACAAAGGCAGATCCACCACGGAGGCACGGAGGACACAGAGGAAAACCGATGGGAGTTTCCCATGAGAGTTGGCGGAATTGGGAAGGCCTGGAACCATGGGGCCTCACGGTTCCAGGCCTTCCCCCAAACTCTTTCCCCCACCTCCCCCAATCGCTTTCTCTGTGCTCTCTGTGTCTCTGTGGTGCACCCCGGCCGCTGCGTTGTGGTGAAACCCCGGCCGTCGCTCAGCGCTTCTGGAAGTCGATCAGCGCCACGCGGTACTCCTTGGCCTGCGCGTCGTAGGTCACCTTGTACGCGGTCGGGAAGTATCCGGCCTCAGGGTACTGCAGAGGCACGGGGATGGACGTCGTCGTGTTCGGCTTCGTCTGCAGGTAGGCGAGCGTGATCATCGGCTCGAAGAAGGTCATGCGGCCGTTCCAGGAGCCGTAGATGAACGTCTGCGTGAACGGCTGCCCGTTGAATTCCGGCGACAGCGGGTTGAACCAGTGCACGCCCATCTGCGGGACGGCCACATCGTGGGGCTGGAGTCCGGGGCCCGTGAGCGGCATGTACGGCACAGGCACGAAGTCGCCCGTGGGGAGATTATCCGCTTCCGCCGCGAAGTCCGGATTGCTCGGGACGATGGAATTCCGCTCGGCCAGCGAAATGGTGTAGAAGTGGAAGTCGAAGTGGGGAAACGTGTAGATGCCCGGTGGCGGGTGCCCCATGGGATTCCAGTCGAGCTCGATCACCTGGTACGGCGCTGGCACGAAGTGCGGGAGTGGCAGCAGGTACGCGTACGACATCTGGGTAGTCGGTAGCCCCGCGGCGTCGAGCACCCCCGGGGTGAGCGCGATGCCCAGCTCGAGCGGCGCCTGGTGGTGCTTGGCGTCCACCACGACGTAGGCGCGCGCCTGCCCATTTCCCACCTGCACGGGCGGCCCGTACTGACGATGGACGCCGGCCTGGTGGTATCCCGCACGTGCGAGCGAGAGTCCGGCGTCAGGCGCGACGCCCGTGGTACTTGGGGAATCCGGGCCGCACGCGGCCAGGAAAACGACGCTGGCGAGCAGGCCCGCCGTCCCTCGGCGAGCCACATGACCCCGCATACGAACCTCCTGAGCACGGGAATACAGTCTGCGGCGGTGCCCCTCGGCGGAGAGCCGCCGGATTTTTCTTGGTAAGGGCGAAAGTACCGGTTGGGGAGGCGGCGTCAAGTACGCAGACTGGGCAACGAATCAGTATGCCGACCGCCGCGCCGCCGATCATCGCACGTCACCCATCGTCACACGGCGCCGCACCGGCGCGGCGCGGACGCGAGCGTTCCGGTCACTCCTCGCGGAGCGCGATGACCGGATCGATGCGCATGGCGCGCCACGCCGGGACCGTGCATGCCGCGAGTCCGGCGACGAGCAACGTCGCCGTGACCGCCGCCAGTACCACCGGGTCGGTGCTCCCCACGTCGAAGAGCAGCCCGCCGATCAGCCGGGTCACGGCCAGGGCGCCCGCCAGCCCCAGAGCGATGCCTGTGCCGACGAGCAGCATGCCACGGCGCACCACGGAGCTGACGATGGCCGTGCTCCGTGCGCCGAGCGCCATGCGCACGCCGATCTCCCGTGCGCGTTGGCGCACCGTGTACGCCAGCACGCCGTACAGCCCGACCACCGCGAGCACCAGCGCCATGAACGCAAAGCCGCCCAGGAGCTGCGTGCGGAAGTAGGTATCGGCCAACGAATCGTGCAGAAGCCCATCCATGGTGGTCACTTCCGCGAGCGGCACTGTCGGGTCGAGCTGATGCAGGACGTTGCGGATGGCCGGCGCGAGGGCGCTGGCGTCGCCCCGCGCGCGCACGACCAGGCTCAGGGGGAGAAAGCTCCGCCGCTGATGCAGCGAGAGATACAGCATGTCGTCCGCGGCGACGGCTTGCCCGCGGCCGTGCACATCGCCTGCCACGCCAACGACCTCCGCATGCTGCGATCCGATCACCAGTCGGCGACCGAGCGGGTTCTGATGCGGGAAGAGTTCTTGCGCGATGTGCCGGCTGATGACGACGGCCCCTTCCACCTCATCGCCCTTCACACTGTCAGTGCCCGCCGCGGGCACGCCATCCATCCGCCGCTCGGTCTCGCCGAGCGGCCGGCCGGTGATGATGGGAATTCGCATCGCGTGGAAGTAGCCGTCGGTCACGACGTTCAGCTCCGCCAGCCGCGCATCCGCGAGGGAGAGCGGGGGATGCCCCTCCTCGTAGTACATGGCGTCGCCCACGCCCCGCAACGGGAGGTGGCCCGTTCCCGCCGCCGCGGTCACGCCGGGCAGCGCGCGCACACGCTGCAGCAGCTGAGTCCAGAAAAGATCGGCGCTCTCACGCGTGGCGTAGCGCGCGGCGGGGAGCGGGATCTGTGCCGTGAGGAGATGCGACGCATCGAAGCCCGGATCCACCTGCCGCACGCGCGAGAGACTCCGTAGTAGCAGTCCGGCGCCGGCGAGCAGCACGAGTGAGAGCGCCACCTGACCGACCACGAGCGCGTCACGCACCCGCAGCGAACGCCGCGAGCCGGACGACCGCCCCATCGTCCGCATGGCCGTCGCAAGACTCCGCCGCGCGGCATGCAGCGCCGGCGCGAGCCCGAAGGCCAGCGTCGTGAGCAGCGTGATCCCGAGCGTGAAGAGCAGGGCGCGCCCGTCGATGTGCACTTCGGCGGCGCGCGGAAGCATGCCGCCGGCCACCGCTCGCACGCCGCGCACCAGCAGGTACGCCAGCACCAGTCCCGCGCCGCCGGCCGCGGCGCCAAGCAGCAGGCTCTCGGTCATCAGCCCTCGCACGAGCACGGAGCGCGAGGCGCCGAGCGCCGTGCGCACGGCGATCTCCGATTCGCGCGCCGTCCCACGGGCGAGCATGAGACTCGCCACGTTGGCGCAGGCGATGAGCAGCACCAACCCCACCGCGCCGAGGAGCACCGCCAGCACCGGCGCCGCGTGTCCGACCACCACGTCGCGGTACGGCTGGATGTAGAGATGGGTGCCGTGGTCGAGGGGATACGCGGCCGCGAGTTGCGCGCTGATCGGGCCGAGCGCTGCGCGCGCCCGCGCGAGCGTAACGCCCGGGCGCAGCCGCCCGATGGCATAGTACGCGTGCTCGTGGCGATTCGTCTCCATCCCCGGAGCATGCATGTCGGCGGGGAGCCAGAGCCGGCCGTCGAAGGTGCGCTCGAGGACGGCCGGCATCACTCCCACGATCGCGGTGGGCTTTCCGTCGACAGTGATCGTGCGGCCCACCACGTGCGCATCACCGCCAAAGCGGCGCTGCCAGAGGCCGTACGAGAGAATGGCAACCTGATGCTGGCCGTCCTCCTCTTGCGGCGAGAAGGCCCGCCCCAGCACCGGCTGCACGCCGAGCGTCGAGAAGAAATTGGCGGTGACCATGGGGGCCGTCACGCGCTCCGGTTCCGCGGTGCCGGAGAGCACGGCGCTGCCGAAGAAGGTGTAGGCCGCGAAGGAGGAGAAGACCTGGTTGCGCGACTGATAATCGAGGAAGTCGCCCCGCGAGATCGCCCCCTGGTTTCCGTACCGGTTCGCATTGGACGCGCGCACCAGCCGCGACGCCTGTGGGTAGGGGAGCGGTTCCAGCACGACCGAGTTGACGATGCTGAACATCGCGCTCGTGGCGCCGATTCCGACCGCGAGAATGGCGATCACGAGGAGCGAGAAGGCGGGGCGTTTCGCGTTCACCCGCACCGCGTAGCGGAGGTCGTGCATCAACATGTCGATACTCCAGTCGGCACACCGGATCCAGAGGGCGTGCGGGAGGGTTCCGAGGGTGCGGGCGAGGACGGAGGCGCAGGCACGCGCATCGAGAGTTCCGGCCCGGTCGAGCGATGCGAGGCGATACCAGAGCTCCCCCGTCCATTCAGCCACCCACGCACTGCGCCGGGCGGCGGGCACGATGGGGGCGATGCACCGCACGAGACCCAGGCAGTGGCTGAACGTGCGCTCAGCGGCGCGCGACCAGGAGCGGGGAGGCAGGCCCGGCGAGGAGCTCATGTGCGTCGCGGTGCGGGGAGCGGGCCGCGGCGGCTGCCCAGCGTGCGGTAATGCTCCATGGAGAGTGTGAGTGCGCGGACCCCGGCGGCGGTGATCTCGTAGTAGCGCCGCGGCGGCCGCTTCTCGCGCCGCGCAACAGTGGCGGCTTCCCAGTGGGAGCGGACGAGCCCTGCGCGCTCCAACCGTCCGAGCACGGGGTAGACGGTTCCACTGGGAAGGCCGGTGGCATCCATGATATCGAACCCGTGGCGCACGTTGTTGGCGATGGCTTTGAGCGTGGCGAGGGAAGTGGGAGAGAGGGGTCTGGTGGGCGAGGTCATGGCGGAGAATATATAGCGACGCTAGCTATGTAGCAATCCGTGCACTGCGGCGGCCGGTCCTGGGAACCGGCGCGGGAACCCTCCGGCGGCTCGGCCGCGTTGAAGCTCATGTGAATGACCCTATGCGAGTGACGCGCGCGGCGCTGACGGCAAGCCGGCGGGTGGATCGAGCCGCCGCCGGCCGGGCGTAGCCCCATGACCGCTGCGCTGCCGCTCCGCCTGAGCGTGCTCGACCAGTCGCCCATTGCCCAGGGATCCACCGGCGCCGAGGCGTTGCGCAACAGCGTGGACCTCGCGCGCCTTGCCGACCGCCTGGGATACCACCGCTACTGGGTGGCCGAGCACCATGGCACGCCCATGCTGGCGTGCGCGAGCCCGGAAGCGCTCATCGGGCCGATCGCGGCCGCCACCTCCCGCCTGCGTGTAGGGAGCGGCGGGGTGATGCTCCCGCATTACAGTCCGCTCAAGGTCGCGGAGACGTTCAGCACCCTCAGCGCACTCTTCCCGCAGCGCATTGACCTGGGACTCGGCCGTGCGCCGGGCACCGATCCGACCACCGCGTTCGCCCTCCAGCGCGACCGGCGCCAGGCCGCTCCGGACGATTTCCCCGAGCAGTTGGCCGAGCTGCTGGCCTACCTGGGCGATACCATGCCGGCAGATCACCCCTTTGCGCGGCTGGCCGCGTTATCTGGCCGCCCTGAGCAGCCGGAACCGTGGCTGCTGGGCTCATCTGCGCAGAGCGGCATCTGGGCCGCGCAACTCGGGCTGCCCTACGCCTTTGCCGATTTCATCAACCCCGCCGGCGCGGAGATCGCCGCGCGCTACCGCCGCGACTTCACGCCGTCGCGCTGGCAGCCGTCGCCCCGGGTGATAGCGGCGGTGTGGGTGATCTGCGCGGAGACGGACGCCGAGGCGCAGCGATTAGAGGCCAGCTCGCGGATGACCTTCACGCTGCTGCATCAAGGGAAGCTCATCGCCGTGCCGCCGGTGGAGACGGCGCTCCGTTTCCTGGAGGACGAGCGTGCGCATCCGCCGGCGCACCTCGGCGTGCTCCCCCGGCAGCGGCGGAGGATTGTCGGCACGCCGGAGCGCGTGCGATCGGGCATCGAGGCGGCGGCGCGCGAGTACGGCGCGGATGAGGTGATGGCGGTGACCATCACCTACGAGCACGCGGCGCGCCGACGCTCGTACGAGCTGATCGCCGAGGCGTTCGAGCTGCCGGCTCCGGACTGACGCGGCTGGCTGGCCCCTCGGGTGGGTGTGCCCCCGCTGGTGCGCTCGCGGCGGAGGTACCGGCGCCCGGGCGCGGGGATGGCCGCCGCTGCGCGGTCTGCTCCGCGGAGGCCTTGACATCCGACAACACCCGCCATAATCCTGTTGTCGAATGGCAAGGTATGGCCGCGCGCAGGGCTCAGCGCGGACCGCCGGGCCCTTGACGACACACGGGAGGATCCCATGCGCCAGTGGCTGCACCGCATCGCGCGGCAGCTGCGCGCGCTCGTACGCGGCGGCGCGCTCGACCAGGATGTGGAGGCCGAAATGCGGCTCCACGTGGAGATGGAGACCGATGATCTGATCCGCGCGTACGGACTGTCGCCGGTGGAGGCCAGGCGCCGGGCGCTGGTCGCCTTCGGCGGCGTGGAGCGGTACAAGGAAGCACACCGCGACGCGCGCGGGGTGCGGTGGGTGGAGGAGCTGGGTACCGACTTCCGGTACGCCGTGCGCAGCCTGGTGCACGCGCCCGTGTTCTCGCTGTCCACGCTGTTGATCCTCACCCTCGGCATCGGCGCGACGACGGCCACGTACAGCGTGGTGTCCACCGTGCTGCTGCGCCCGCTGCCATTCGCGCACCCCGATCGTATCGTGATGATCTGGTCGCACGTGCCCCAGATCAACGCGGGATTCGCGGAGCAGCCGATAGGGGGTGCGCAGTTCGATCTGATCCGGTCGCATAATCGCGCGTTCTCATCGGTGACCGCCATGCGGCCCCGCTACTTCAACCTCGGCGCGGCCGCCACCGCGGCGCGGATCGACGGTACGCAGGTGACGAGCGAGTTCTTCGAGACGATCGGCGTGCGTCCGGAGCTCGGCCGAACGTTCCGGCCCGAGGAGGAGCTGCCGGGCGCCGATCACGTGGTCGTGCTGAGCGACGCGCTCTGGCGGGCGCGCTTCCATGCCGACCCGCGGATCGTGGGGCGGACGATCACGCTGGATGGGCAGCCGTTCACCGTGATTGGTGTGGCGCCCCGCGGCTTCGACTTCCCCACGGGCGCCGCCATGCCGGCGGACTTTCAGTTTCCGGAGCGCGCGGAGCTGTGGGTGCCCAAGCGGCCGCTTCGGACGGGGCCGTCGGAGCTGGCGGTGATGGGGCGGCTCCGGTCGGGCGTTCCGGTGCCGTCCGCGCAGAAGGATCTCGATCGGCTCGCGCGCGTGCTGGAATCGCAGAACCCGGCGTGGAAGGGATGGGCGGACACGCGCGCGGTGCCGTTGCGGCGCCAGATGGTGGGCGATGTAACGCCCATGCTGCTCGCGCTGCTGGGGGCGGTGGCGCTGCTGCTCGCCATTGCCTGCGTGAATGCGTCGCAGTTGCTACTGGCGCGGGTGCAGGGGCGGGGCACCGAGCTCGCGGTGCGTGCCGCGCTCGGTGGTTCGCCGGGCCGTATCGCGCGTGCGCTGCTCATCGAGGCGATCGTGCTCACGGTGACCGCCGGTGCATGCGGCACGGCGCTCGCCTACGGCGGGATTCTCGCCGTCCGTCGCTTCGGTCCCACGCATCTGCCGCGCCTGGCCGAGGTGGGGTTCGATGCGCGGATCGCGCTGGCCGCGATGGTCGTCACGCTTGCGGCGGGAATCGTCTTTGGGCTGGTGCCGGCGGTGGTTGGGGGCCGGGCGTCGCTCGCGCAGTTGATCCGTCGTGCCGGCCGCGGGGCTGGACGCGGGATGCCGGTGCGTACGCGCCGGGCGATGATCGCCGGCGAGATCGCGCTCTCGGTGGTGCTGGTGGCCGGCTCGGGATTGCTCATCCGGAGCCTGCTGCGCGAGCTCCAGTCGGACACCGGCTTCACACCCGCGCACGCCATCACGTTCGAGGTCACGCTCCCGAAGTCGAGCTACCCGGAGCATCAGCCGGGTATGTACATGGTGCACCCGCGAGCGGTCCAGTTCATCAGCCAGGCACTCGAGCGCCTCCGCGCGATCCCCGGCGTGGCGGCGGCCGGCGTCGGGAAGCCGCTCCCCCTGAGCGGCGCGCAGGAATGGAGCGTCATGTGGCCGGAGAACAGCCTGACCTTCGCGACGGTCGACCCCAAGCACCCAGCGGGCGCCGATTACACGATCGCCAGTCCGGGCATGTTCGCCGCATTGGGTACGACACTCATTGCCGGGCGCGACTTCAGCGCGTCCGACCAGGAGCACACGCTGCCGGTGGTCATCGTGAACGAATCGCTCGCGCGGTGGCTGTGGCCGGGTGAGAGTGCACTCGGCAAGCGGTTGAAGCTCGGCGGCTCGCCCGCGTCGAGCGCACCGTGGATGACGGTCGTTGGCGTCGCGCGGAACCTGCGGCGCTACTCGCTCACCAAGGGGCCGCAGCCGGAGATGATCGTCCCGTACACGCAGGATCCCTATCCCTCCTTCTCGACCATGCAGTTCATCGTGCGCGCCACGGGGGATCCCACGCGGCTGGTGAGCGCCATCCGCGGCGCCATTGTGCAGACGGACCCCGCGATCCCGATCGCGAAGGTGCGGACGATGGAGGAGCTCATCGGGGAGTCGAGTGCCACGGCGCGATTCGCTACCGGGTTCATGACCGCGTTCGGTGCCGCGGCGCTCGCGCTCGCGGTGATCGGTCTGTACGGCGTGATCGCCTACACGGTACATCAGCGCCGGCAGGAGATCGGCGTACGGCGCGCACTTGGCGCGACGCACGCGAGCGTGGTGCGGCTCATCGTGCGCGAGGGTGTGCGCCTGGCCGGGATCGGCATCGTGGCCGGCCTTCTCATGTCCGCGCTCGCGCTGCGCGCGCTCCACTCACTCCTCTATCAGGTGTCGGTGTTCGATCCGCTCACGCTGCTCCTTGTCGTGACGGTGCTGGCGGGTGGCGTTGCCGTGGCATGCGTCGTCCCCGCGCTTCGTGCGGCATCCATCGAGCCGAGGGTGGCACTGGACGAGGGCTGACGCCACGAGGGCTGAGCGCGCGGCCGCGGCACGCGCGCTCAGCCGCGGTGCCACCCGTTGCCGAACGCGGCCGCCAGGGCATAGGCCGCCACTCCACCAAGTGCCAGCACGGCTGTGGCAGCGGCGGCCCCGACGAGCGGCGAGGCCGGCCGCGCGAGCGCGGATGGCTGCAGCCGTTCGTGCAACCGTTCCGGCGGGGAGTGCTCCCGGTCCTCCGCCATCAGCTCGCGGTGCAGCGCCATCTGGAGCACTTCGGCGGTGTGCAGCGCCCGGCGGTCGGTCGACTGGGCGATCTGCTCGCGGCAGCTGAAGCCGTCCGTGATGACCAGCGTATCGCGGGTGGCATTCCGTACCGCGGGCAGCAGCACCCGCTCGCCTGCACCCATCGCAACGTCGTACTTCCTGCCCCGCTCGAGTCCGAAGCTGCCCGCCATGCCGCAGCAACCGGAGTCGAGCACGTGCACATCGAGTCCCATCGCACCGAGCAATCGCGGCTCGGTTTCGAACTTCATGATCGCGCGATGATGGCAGTGTGCGTGCACCACGGCCGTGCCGGAGAGCCGCGGAGGCTGGTAGCCGTCCACCCTGTCCATCAGAAATTCGTCGAGGGTGAACGTTTGCCCTCGCAACCGCTGGGCGTCCTCGTCGTTCGGAAGAAGGTTGACCAGCTCATCGCGGAACACCGCCACGCAGCTCGGCTCCAGCCCGACCAGCGGCGTTCCGGCGCGGATGTCTGGCCGCAGCGCATCGAGGATCTCGCGCAGTTGCCGCTCTGCGCGGTCCAGCATTCCGAAGTCGTAGAGCGGGCGCCCGCAGCACAGCCGCTGCATGGGTACGGCGACGTCGCAGCCGGCGTGCTCCAACACCTCCGCTCCCGCTTGCAGCGTGGACGGATGGAAGTAGTTGTTGAACGTGTCCGGCCAGAGGAGCACGCGACGCCGAGGTGCGCTCGGGTCCGTGGGCCCGTGCCCCGGCGATGCCGGACGCTCTTCCCACCACCGCCGGAAGGTCCTGGATGCATACGCGGGGATTTTCCGCGTGTGGGCCATCCCCGCCATCCATTTGGCTGCCCGGTCGAGCCCGGGCGTCTGCGTGAGGAAATTGGCGACGGCCGGCGCGCGCTCGGCTAGGCGCGACCAGCGGTGGATGAGACCGAAGGCGTAGGCGCTGCGCGGGCGCAGGCGTCCCTCGTAGTAGTGCGAGAGGAATTCGGCCTTGTACGTGGCCATGTCCACATTCACCGGGCAGTCGCCCTTGCACCCCTTGCAGCAGAGGCAATAGTCGAGCGACTCCTTTACCGCTTCGCTCTTCCAGCCATCGGTGATCGTCTCGCTGCGGAGCATCTCGAACAGCAGATGTGCGCGCCCGCGCGTGGTGTGCTTCTCTTCACGCAGGACCATGAAGCTCGGGCACATGGTGCCCTCGTCCAACCGACGGCACTTGCCCACGCCGAAGCAGCGCTCGGTCGCTCTCGCCAGACTTCCGTTGTCGTCGGGGAACTGGAAGTGCGTGAGCACCGGCAGTGGATGGTAGTCGGGCCCCACACGCAGGTTGCTGTCGAGCGGATAGGGATCGGCGATCTTCCCGGGGTTCATCTTCCAGGCAGGATCCCAGATCGACTTGAACTCGCGGAACGCGTTCGTCACCTCCGGCCCGAACATCTTGGGAAGCAGTTCGCCCCGCGCCTGGCCGTCTCCGTGCTCGCCCGAGAGCGACCCACCGTAGGAGACGACCAGGTCCGACGCCTCCTCCATGAATGAACGGTACGCGGCAACGCCCTCGGGGGTCCTGGTGTTGAAGGCGATGCGGCTGTGGATGCATCCCTGGCCGAAATGCCCGAACAGTGTGAAGGCGTAGTCGTAGCGTTGGATCAGCGCGATGAGGTCGCGGAGGTAGGCTCCCAGCTTCTCC
>DASUKA010000022.1:0-8119 GCA_036278935.1 Gemmatimonadaceae bacterium | reverse complement strand
CCGTACGTCACCGAGAAGACCCACTCGCTCAACCACTTCTTGAACGAGGGATTGTCGCTGAACTGCTTGAACAGCTCCGTATCATCCTTGAGCAGACCCGTCATCACGCGCAGCAGCGCCTTGTCGTGCTCGATCCGCGCGTTCTGCTTGTCCGAGTGCTGCTTGGCGT
This sequence comes from Gemmatimonadaceae bacterium, assembly GCA_036278935.1. GTDB lineage: Bacteria > Gemmatimonadota > Gemmatimonadetes > Gemmatimonadales > Gemmatimonadaceae > DASSNR01. The sequence goes on along the minus strand of DASUKA010000022.1, from coordinate 7,950 downwards.
TCTGATACGCCGTGTCTGCCGCGACCTTCGCCGGGATCTCCTCCGTGATGAGTCGCCTCACCCGGTCATCATCGGTCCACGGAATGTTCCCGAACATCTCGTTGAACGTTTTGAGGATGTTCGAGAGCCGGTCCATCTCCGGCTCCGGCTTGTGGCCGCCCCCGCTCCCAGGCACCGGGTCGATCTCACCATCAACGTCGGCCAGACCGATCTGCCGCGTCGCGAGCTTCTCCACCCGATAGCTGTCCATGTCGATCGCCTCGAGAATCCCCTTCGAGAGATCGGGCCCTTCGGGTGCCGGGAGCTTCGGGATGAGGAACTCGAGGAAGGTCGCGAGCATCTCCCAACTCGCGTTCGAGTACGGAAGCACCGCGGCCAGGAAGGCGTAGGTGCGGGCGAACGCCTTCGCCCTTCCCTTGAACTCCACCTGCCCGTCCTCGTCGAGCTGCTCCAGGTACGTCTCCACACAGGCATCGAGGATCGGATCGAGCCGCTCCCGCACGGCATTGCCGAGGTAGAGGTCGACGAACTCCCGCACCTGCTCCGGCGTGTACACCTGAGCACCATCGAGCGTGGCCTTGAGGTCGTGCAGCTTATTGGGATCGGTCTCATCCGCCAGAAGCGTCGTGCGGTAGTAAGGCGCGAAGGCCGCCTCGATCGTCTCGGCGTCGTTCAGGAAATCGAGCACGAAGACGTCGTACTTCTGCGGCCGCGCTCGGTTGAGCCGTGAGAGCGTCTGCACCGCCTTCACGTCTGAGAGCACCTTGTCCACGTACATGGTATGCAGCAGAGGCTCGTCGTAGCCGGTCTGGAACTTGTCGGCGCAGACCAGGAATCGATACGGGTCGTCCTCGATCCTGTCGGCGATCGCGTTCGACGGAAACCCGTTGAGCGATGCCTCGGTCACCTTCGCGCCGCCGTACTCCCGCTCGCCCGCGAAGGCGACGATCGCCCGGTACGGGCTCTTCCGCTCCTTGAGGTAGCCCTCGATCGCGTGGAAGTAGTCGATCGCCCGCTCGACGCCGGTCGTCACGACCATCGCGCGCGCCTGGCCGCCGATCTTCTTCGGCGCGAGCACCTGCTCATGGAAGTGATCCACAATGATCTCTGCCTTGAGCCGGATGGCGTGTTCGTGGCTCTCGACGTACGTCCGGAGCTTCTTCGTCGCGCGCCGGGTGTCGAACTCCGGATCGTCGGCCACCGTCTTCACGAGCTTGTAGTAGCTCTGGACCGGCGTGTAGTAGCGGAGCACATCGAGGATGAATCCCTCCTCGATCGCCTGCTTCATCGAGTAGCTGTGGAACGGCCGGTGCTTCACCTGCCCGCCGTCCGTGCAGGCCTCACCGAAGAGCTGGAGCGTCTTGTTCTTCGGTGTCGCGGTGAAAGCGAAATAGCTCGCGTTGGGGAGGAGCTTGCGCGCCTCCATGATGCGGTTGATGCGATCCTCGATCGTCTCGTCCTCATCCGCGGTGCCGGCCTCTGACAGGGCCATGGACAGCGCGGCCGAGGTGCGCCCGCCCTGGCTCGAGTGCGCCTCGTCGATGATGATCGCGAAGCGCCGCCCCCGGTGGGCGGTCCCGATCTCGTCGAGGATGACCGGGAATTTCTGCACCGTCGAGATGATGATCTTCTTGCCACTCTCGATGAACTTCTTCAGGTCCCCCGAGTGCTCGGCGTGCCCGACCGTCGCCCCCACCTGCGCGAACTGCTTGATCGTGTCGCGGATCTGCTTGTCGAGGATTCGCCTGTCGGTGACGACGATGATCGAGTCGAAGGCCGGCTGGTCATTCCGCGTGACGCCGATGAGCTGATGTGCGAGCCAGGCGATGGAGTTCGACTTGCCGCTCCCGGCCGAGTGCTGGATGAGGTAGCGAGCGCCGGCGCCGCATGCACGGACGTGTGTGAGGAGTTTGCGGACGACGTCCAGTTGATGGTAGCGCGGGAAGATCTGCAGGCGTGCCTTCCTGCCGGTCTTCGGATCCTTCTCGACCACCACCTGCGCGTAATTCTCGAGGATGTCGGTGAGCCCACGCGGGGTGAGGATGTGGTTCCAGAGGTAGTCGGTCTTGAGCCCGTCGGGATTGGGCGGGTTCCCGGCGCCGTCGTTCCACCCCTTGTTGAAGGGAAGGAACCAGGAGCCCTTCCCCTTGAGCTCGGTCGCGAAGCGGACCTCCTGGTCATCCACGGCAAAGTGCGCGATACACCGGCCGAACTGGAAGGGAAGCTCCCGGGGATCGCGATCGCGCCGGTACTGCTCCACGGCGTCAGCGACGGTCTGCTTGGTGAGGCTGTTCTTGAGCTCGAAGGTGGCGACGGGGAGGCCGTTGATGAAGAGCGCGAGGTCGAGGGCGAGCTGCGTTTCGTCACGGCTGTAGCGGAGCTGCCGGGTAACGCTGAAGCGGTTGCGGGCGTAGCGCTCCTCGGCGGTGACGTTGCCGGGGGTTGGCGTGCCATAGAAGAAATCGATGTGGTGCGAGCCGTGCTCGAGGCCGCGCCGGAGGACATCGATCACGCCGCGCCTGGTGATCTCGCCTTGCAGGCGGGCGAGGAACTTCCGCCGGGTGGGACCGTCGGTCTCGAGGGAGAGGGCCTCGACGAGGGGCTCCTGGGTGGCGCGGAGGAAGCCGCGGAGCTGGACGAGGTCGACGGCGTACAGCGACCGAGTAAAGTCGATGCTGCTCGCGGCCGAATCGGAGGCGGTGGTCCAGGTCCTCGTGGCTGACTTGCAGCGATTAGCAGCCGGCACCGCACACGACGAAGTGAAGAACTGGAGCGATGTGGCCGCCAAGCTCGGCTCTGCGACCGATGTGGCAGGGCAGCCGTTGCAATCGCTGGGGCAGTTCGCCACAGAGTGGTCCGCCAGCGTTCAATACAAGTTCATCACCGAGGCAGAGATGACGGCATCGGAACGGACCGTCTTCCGCCTCTGGCGCGAAATCGCGGCCCTCGGTGGTGGTCTTCCGCCACAATTCAGTGGGCTCGAGATCTCCGAGACGATGCGGCCATCAATGACCGAGGGGATGAATCCCATGGGGCTATGGGAGCCGGATACGGGACGCGTGGTCATACATCGCAGTCAACTCGCCTCCGTCGAGGCATTTGCGGGGACGCTGCTGCACGAGCTCACGCACGCCCGGACGGGCGCCGATGATCTCTCAAGGACGTTCGAGATCGCACTGACCGATGTGATCGGGCGCGTTGCAGCACGGTCGCTGCGAGCCGGGAAGCCGTGACAGTACCGGGCCCCTGCGCGCCAGGTCGTTCTTCCACTATCGGTGATCTCACTGGTACGCTGCCCGTTAGAGCAGACTCTTCACGTTGAACGCCCGGTAGTGCGTCTCCCCACTTCCCGGAAAGAACTGCTGGAATCCCAGGTTGATAACCGTACGCGTCGGGACGACCCCGTTGGTGGTCCTGGCATACGGAATGAGGCCAAACCCCTTCTGCCATCGATACCGGGTGTAGGAGACGATGGCGTTCTTCACGAGATAGAAGCTCCAGCTGCCAGTGGAGTCCCGCAGGCCGAAGACGGCTCCCCAGGGATTGACCTCCACGTCGGTGACGCCCGTCTTCCGTTCGATCCGCTTCTCGATCTCGATCGCCTTGCTCGTGGTCAGCTTCGGGGCGCCGCCCGGCAGTGTCCCGCGCGATAGCACGGCTCCGCTCGGCAGGCGCTCGGCCACGTAATCCGACCGGTTCACCTCACCAAAATGTGCGTGGCGCGCCTGTTTGGTCGTGCCATGCTTGTGCTGGGCTGCTGTCTTTGGCGTGATATCGCCGGCGGCACTGAAGTAGGCGCCTTCCACAAGAGAGTGCCAGACGGCTTCGGAGGTCCCACCCAGGGCGTTGAAGGCGGCGGTGGGCATGGACTGATCGAGCGAGCCCGTAATGCCCGCGTGATACACATTGGGATCACGCGTGCCGCCAACGGCGAACACCGAGCATCCATTGATCGCGGCGGTGAAGAAGATTCCCGGGTTAGGAAGCGGCGCGATGCCGCTGCTGGCGAGCGGCGCGGGAGATGTCCCGAAGGGCGTGAGCGTCGAACGCGAGGCATCCTCGATCTTGAGCTTGAGCACGCGCTTGCTCGACCAGGGAAGGAACCAGATGGGGATGTATCCCGCCCTCGACGCCTGCGTTTGAAGCTGGCGTGCGTACTGTACCTGGAAGCTCAGTGTGTCGGGGAACAACGGGTCGGCAACGAACTTGATGAACGCAATCCGATCAACCGGGTCGATGAGCTTGATCTGCGAATACTCCACATTCCCCAGGTTCGCTCCCCCGGTCGTTTTCGCCTTGTTGTCCACGTTCAGCCCGGCCACGCTGCCATCAGGTGGCTGGACTGGCGTGGCGCTGAGAAATGAGAAGATCTGCGCCAAGTTGGCGCCGGCCAGAACCGTATTGGCTTGATTGATGAGGGCGGCCGATGCGGGCATCCAGTGCTCCATGGTAGTGGAAGGCCCCTACCATTCCTGAGAGCCGGCCCCCTGTCAAGCCTGTGCGACAGCGCTGGCGCCCCCGCCCGCCGAGCCGCATCCTAATTCTGTTCTGTGGATGGCATCGTCCACGCCGTCACGCGCCCGCCATCACGCCCCGTGGACTCGACCGCCATCCCGTGCCGCCACCGTCTCCGCATACGCCAATGCCCCTCCCGCCCCTCCGCCGCACCGGCGGCCCGTCCACCTTCCGCTTCGCGCTTCCCGCCGCCACGATGCTCCTCGCGCTCGCCGCGTGCTCTCCCAGACACGCCGCGCCAGCGCCGAGCGCGACGTCCGCGCAGCCGCCCGCCTTCCTCTTCTCGTACTTCACGCGGAACGGCGAGGGCGGCGTGCATCTCGCCTACAGCCATGACGGCATCACCTGGAAGCCGCTCAACCATGGCCGCGCCGTGATCACGCCCACCATCACGGGCAACGGCATCGGCTGGCAGGAGTGGAACACCAAGGCCGCGCTCATGCGCGACCCGTGCATCCTGCTCGGCCCCGACGGCATCTTTCACATGGTGTGGACCATCGCCTGGTCCGATCACGGCATTGGCATCGCGCACTCGCCGGATCTCATCCACTGGTCCACGCAGCAGCGCATCGGCGTGATGGACAACGAACCGGATGCGCTTCAAGCCTGGGCGCCCGAGTTGTTCTACGACGACGCCACCAAGCAGTACATGATCTTCTGGGCGACCGCGATCCCGGGGAAGTTCCCCGCATCCGATTCCGTGGGGCAGAAGACCTCACGCGGGCGCGCCGACCCCCGGCTCTACTATGTGACCACGAAGGACTTCAAGACGTACTCACCCGCCAGGCTGCTCTACGACGGCGGCTTCGCCACGATCGACGGCACCATCGCGAAGAAGGGCGACACATACTTCCTGGTGATGAAGGACGAGACCTTCTACCCGCCGCACCGCTATCTGCGCGTGGCGTCGAGCAAGCACGCCACCGGCCCGTACGGACCCGCCTCGCCGCCATTCACCGGCCATGACACCGAAGGCCCGTCGATCCTGCACGTGGGTGATTGGTGGTACGTCTACTATGACGAGTACACGCGCGGGCGCTACGGCGCGGTCCGCACGCACGACTTCGTCCATTGGGAGAAGTTCACCGACTCCCTGCGCGCGCCGCGCGGCATGCGGCACGGCTCGGCGTTCCGTGTGCCGCAGGCCGTGCTCGACACGCTGCTCGCGCACGACGCGGCGCAGGCTGGAGCGCGGTGAGCGCTCGCCCTGTCACAACTCGAAGCTGATGTCATGACCGATTCCATATCCGATACATCACCCGATACGTCGCTCCGATGCCAGGAGTGCGGCCGCGCCGTGGCGCCCGCGGACGCGCGCATGGTGGATGGCCAGCCATTGTGCCTCCGCTGCCTCTTCGGCGATGTGCCGCCACTGGCGGTGTGGCCTATCGGCGTGGTGCGCAACGCGCTCGCACGCGAGGGACCCGGCGTGCAGATCGGCCGCCAGGCGCACTCGGAGATCCACCTCGTGCCGGGGATGCGCCGCTTCCTCTCGGGTCTCTCGGAGGAGAAGGCGCTCACCGTCGTCTGGTACGCGCACGCCGCCCGGGCGCTGGAGACCACCTTCGCGCGCGGCCTCGATGGCAAGATCGTGGGGCCGTTCGCCGCACGCACGCCGGCCCGGCCGAATGCGATCGCCATCACCGAGGTAACAGTGATCGAGCTGCGCGACCTCGTGCTCGTGGTGCATGGGCTGGATGCGATCGACGGCACACCCGTGCTCGACCTCAAGTGGTCGCGCGGTACGGGCTGAACCCCGGCGCCTGATGCCATCCCTGGATGCCGGCCGTCGCATCGCGCATTGTTAGGGCAAGTCGCACGAACCGGACGCGCGCTCCGGGCAACGATCCAGCCACCTCGTCCGCCTATCCGCCGATCCCCAGGAGTCCACTCCCGTGCCCGATATTGGCATCTTCCACCCCGAGATCGTCCACTTCGTCATCGCCCTCCTGATCATCGGCGTGCTCGCGCGCGTGATCTCACTGGCGACGTCGCGCACGCGGTTCTCGTTTCTCGGCCCCATGGCCGCGACGCTCATCTTCCTCGGCACCGCGGCCAGCGTGGTGGCCGTGCAGTCCGGGCTTGATGCGCACGAGCGCGTCGAGTCGATTCCCGGCGCGCGAGCCGCCGTGAACGTGCATCAGGAATACGGCGAGGACACGCGCGACATCTTCCTCGTCGTCTCGCTGATCGAGATCGGCATCCTGGCGTTCGCCATCCGCAAGCCGCGCGTGGCGAGGGGTCTGCGCGGCGCCTCGGCCATTGTCGGGCTGGTCGGTCTGGTGTTCCTGTTCGAGGCCGGCGATCACGGCGGCGACCTCGTGTTCAGCTACGCGGGCGGCGTGGGCGTCCGGAGCGGCGACAGCACCGATGTGCGCCGGCTGCTCGTGGCCGGCCTCTACAACAACGCGCAACTCGATCGCCATGCCGGCCAGCACGACGCGGCGGCGAATCTCATTGCCCAGTTGCAGCAGATGATGCCCGGCGACACGGGCGTACGGATGCTCTACATCCAGTCGCTCGTGCGCGACCGGAAGCAGCCGCGGCAAGCGCTCGCCGCGCTGGATTCCATCACCGTACCCGCGGGCAATCGCCGGCTGCGCTTCCAGAAGGCCATGCTCCAGGCGGAAGCACTCGATTCGGCCGGCATGCGCGACTCCGCGCGAGCGGTGCTCACCGCGCTCCGGAAGGATGTCCCGCAGGCCAGCCGCGCCATCGATCGGATGCTGAAGAGTATGTGACACGCGATCGAGGATGATGATGGCGCCGGCTGCTCCGCCATCGCGCCAACGCTCCGCCGTCCTCCAGAAGCGACTCCTGCGTCCCCGTGCGAGGACACGGCGCCGCGCTCGTGTCGCTGAATACCGCCGCAGCTGGCGGAACGCACGTTGCGCTGCGCAGCCCGCGTGGAGACGCACTCTCCAGGAACGCGAACGGAGAGCGAAGCAGCCGTGCTTTCACTTCACGATGATGAGATTCCCTTACGTGGAGATGCCGTCAGCCCGCCCGCACCTCGCGCTGCTGCTCCTCGCGATGCTCGCGATCGTCCCCGGAGCCGTGCGCGCGCAGCAGGTGGACACGGCAAACACGGCGACGCTCACCGGTCTCGTGCGCGACAGTACCGGCGCACCGATCGCCCACGTGGAGATCATCCTCCCGGCGCTGTCTCGGGGCACGTACTCGGACGCCGCAGGCTGGTTCACGCTCGCCGCCGTACCGCCGGGCCAGTACGAGGTGCGCTTCGAGCGGCTGGGCTATCAGCGCATCACCACGCGCTGGCGCGCGGAGGCCGGCGCGCGCACCGAGGTGGCCGTCATGCTCCACGCCCTCGCGCACACACTCGCCACGGTGGAGGTGACGGGTAAGGCTCCGCCCCGCGCGCGCGGAGCGTCGACCGTGCTTGGGTCCGTCGTGGACTCCGCCGGCGATCCGCTC
>DASUKA010000021.1:0-8181 GCA_036278935.1 Gemmatimonadaceae bacterium | reverse complement strand
GCCCGCCGCGCCGGCAGGTAGCACGCCACGAGTGCGGTGGCGAGGAGCACGAGGCCGGCCGCCACGAACGCCGCCGTGTCGCGCGGCGCGACGCCGTAGAGCAGGCTCGCGAGCACGCGCGTGGCGAACAGCGCCGCGACGATGCCGAGTCCCAGTCCCACCAACGCGGGCAGCATTCCCTGCCGCACCACGAGCGCGCGCACGTCACCGCTCTGGGCACCGAGCGCCACGCGGATGCCGATCTCGCGGGTGCGCCGCGCGACGGCGTAACTCAGCACGCCGAACAGACCCACGGCCGCCAGCGCGAGAGCAAGGGCGGCAAAGATGCCGAGCAGGATGGTGTTGAAGCGCGGCGCGGCGAGTTCGGCAGCGAAGTGGGAGCGGACCGTCGCGATGTTGGGTGCGGGGAGCGACGGGTCGATGGAGTGCACGAGCCCGCGCAGCGTCGGGGCGAGGGCAGCGATGTCTCCCGTGCTACGCACGATGAGCATACCGGGTATTGCCCCGTTGCCTCCGAGCGGCACGAGCCCGCCACCGAGTGGGTCATAGGCCTGCAAGTGACGCGTGCTCCCCTTCGCTCCCATCGCCGCCACGTCCCCGACGATGCCCACCACGGTTTCCCACGATCCCTGTGGTCCGAAGCGAATACGTTGCCCGACTGCCGGGCGGTCGGGAAAGAGCCGGGTCGCGAGCCCCCTGCTCAAAATGATCACCGGGGCATTGGTCTCGACCTCGGCGTCCGTGAAGCTGCGGCCCTGCAACATCGGGATGCCGAGGACGTGGAAGTAGTCCGCGCGCACCCTGTCCGTTGCGACCGCATGCGGCGCTGCGCTCACGGGTCCGCGGCCCTCGATCTCCACGTTCCCGAAGCCGCTCATTCCATAGTCGGGCGGAGCAGTGGTGGAGATGGCTGCCCCTATGGCCCCCGGCAGACTCCGCGCACGCTCGACCAGTTCGTTGGTGAATGCGGTGCGGCTGGCGGCATTCGGATAGCGGGCGGTGGGGAGCATCGTCTGCACGGTGACCAGTCCGTCCGGCTGGAAGCCCAGGTCGGCGTGCTGCAGCGCGATGAGGCTGTGCACCAGCACGCCGGCACCCACCAGCAGGACGACGGAGAGCATCATCTCGCCGGCCACGAGCACGTTGCGCATCCGACCGCCGCGCGCGGCGCCGCCGCTCCCAGGTGCTCCACTCCGTAGCGCGTCGCCGAGCTGTACATCGGTCGCGCGGAATGCGGGCACCACGCCGAAGAGCAGCGCCGCGCCGAGGGAGATCGCGATGGCGAACGCGAGCACTCGCATGTCGATCCCGACCTTCGCCAGATCGGACAGTCGCTCCGGGCGGAGTGCGGTAAGCGCATCCACACCCCACCACGCGAGCAGCAGACCGAGCGCGCCGCCTGCCACCGCGAGCAGCACGCTCTCCATGAACAGGCTCCGCACGAGCAGCCGGCGCGCGGCTCCAAGTGAGAGACGGATGGCGAGCTCGCGCTCGCGCGCCGCTCCGCGCGCGAGGAGCAACAGCGCCACATTGGCGCACGCGATGAGCAGCACGAACCCCACCGCGCCAAGCAGGATGGGCAGCACCTCGCGCAGATTCCCGCCCACGAACAGTTGGGGCGCCATGACGCGCGCCTTCCACCCGGCGAACATGTCGCCAGGCACACGCTCGGCGATCGCGTCGAGCTCCTGCTGCGCCTGCTCGATCGTGACGCGCGGACGCAGCCGCGCGATCACGCTGTAGACGGCCGGCATCCGGCCGTCGCCCGATCGCATGCGCAACGGGGCCCAGACGTCAGCCTGCTCGAAGTGCTGGAGCGAGCTCGGCATCACGCCGATCACGGTGTACAGCGTATCGTTGAGGCGGATCGTCCTGCCCAGCACGCTCCGCTCCCCTCCGAAGTCGCGTTGCCAGAGTGCGTAGCTCAGCAGCACCACCGGCGGACCGCCGGCCTTCACTTCGTCGGGCGCGAACATGCGCCCCAGTGCCGGCGAGAGCCCGAGGAAGGAGAGAAAGTCGGACGGGACTTCGAACCCGGTGAGCTGCGTCCGGTTCTCCCCTGATTGGAGTGAGAACCGGTCGTAGGCATATGGCTCCAGCGCCTCCAGCGAGTGCGCGCCTTGCCGCCATGCATCGATCACGCGCGCACCGGGCGCGATCGTGAATGCCGCGTTCGGGTTCTGTCGCATCACGTACACCAGCCTGTCGCCTCCCTTGAACGGAAGGGGACGCAGAAGCAGATCGTTCACCGCGCTGTAGATGGCGGTCGTCGCGCCGATCCCCAATGCGAGCGTGAGGATGGCGACGAGCGTGAAGCCGGGGCTCCTGCGGAGGGAGCGGAGCGCGTAGCGGAGATCGTGGAGGATGGTGGTCATGAGCGAGCTCCGTGGGGTGTGCCGAGTGCGGGTCGTGCGCGACACGTGCAACCGCCAATATCGATCGGAGAGCGGACCGGCAGCATCTCGTGTCGCTACAGGCCGAAGCGTCCCTGCCAGCCACGCGCCAGAGGGAAGGGTCGTGCCAGCGGGTTGCGTCTCCTCAAGCGCTTGTACAGCAACGAGATGCGGTACGATCATGCCGAGCGCTGGCGCCCTCGACTGTCCGATTGTGGGATGCTCGTTCCCGAAACCGGACACCGAGGGGGTTGTTGATGTCAGCCTTTGTCAGCCTACGCGAGAAATGATGGTGTCTGCGTGAGGATGATGACCGACGGATACGGCCGGCGCCGCATCATGACGCATGCGCCGCGCTTGTCCTCCCTCACCTGCCGAGGCGATACTATGGGTATGGCAGCTGCACCCAAGTCCTTCACGGCCGAGATGGTCCGCCATCTCAACGACCTGCACGACTGGGGCTGGCCGCGCTACGAGGTGGTGGACGGCGAGCTGCTCGTGACGCCCGCCCCGCGGAAGCTCCATCAGTTGGTCGTGAATGAGCTCCACCTCGCGCTGGGCAACTATCTCAAGCGAGAGCCCATCGGGCGTGCCTTCGCTTCGCCGGCAGATCTCTCCTGGGGGCACAGGAAACTCGTGCAGCCGGATGTCTTCGTCGTCCCGCTCGATGAGGTGCGAAAGCCGGAGTGGACCGCCGTGCGGCACCTGCTGCTTGCTGTGGAAGTGTTGAGTCCCAGTAACGCGCGAGGTGACCGCATCGTCAAGCGCAAGCTCTACCAGCACGAAGGGGTGCCGGCCTACTGGATGGTGGATGCGGATGCCAAGGTCGTGGAGATCTGGACGCCCGAGGCGAAGGCGGCACGCGTCGAACGCGGGACGCTCCTCTGGCACCCAGCCGGCGCGTCCACGCCATTCACCCTCGCGCTGGCCGAGCTCTTCCAGCCGATCTGACGTCGACCCACACGCCGGCGGCCTCCCGAGCGCGTCCTGCATTTCGTCACTCGCTCCGGAGCGCGATGACCGGATCGACCCGCGCCGCCCGCCGCGCCGGGAGGTAGCTCGCCACCAGCGCCACAACAACAAGCACGAGCGACACGATGGCAAGCACCATGGGATCGGTGGGGCTCACCTCGAAGAGGAGCGCATGCAGCACGCGCGTGAGGAGGAGCGCGCCAACGAGCCCCACGGCCACGCCGAGCAGGGCGAGCCGCACCGACTGGAACACCACATCGCGAACGACCTGCATTGCCCCTGCCCCCAACGCTATGCGAATGCCGATCTCGTTCGTGCGCCGGCTCACGATGTAGGCAATGACGCCGTAGAGTCCGACGGCCGCGATCGCCAGGGCCATGGCTCCGGCGAGCGCCAGGAGCAGCATGGTGAGCGATGTGCGCGCCATGGACGATGCGATCACCGCGTTCATGGTCCGGATGTCGGCGAGCGGAATGTCAGGATCGAGATCGGCGATCATGCGGCGGACGGCCGCGGTCAACTGCTCGGGCTCCGCGGTGGCACTCTTGATCACCAGTGTCACCGAGCGCTGAGGGCTCCAGAGCGATGCGCCCTTCATGGGGAGGAGGGGGAAGTACACCATCGCTTCGGGTGGCTTGTCGAGTCCCTCGTAGCGCACATCGTCAGTGACGCCAACCACCCGGTAGAACGGTCTGCCCCACCCATTGCCGCGAATCCCCTTTCCGATGGGGTTCTGACCCGGCCATAGCTGCTCGGCAAGCGCTTGGCTTACCACCACCGCGCCGTCCCGACTGTTCACATCGGTCCACGTTGGGGTCCGTCCTCGCACCGAGATGCCGAGCGTTTGGAAGAAGTCTGGCGATATGGTGCTCACGCCGAGACAGGGCGGATTCCTGTCGCTGGAGGGCGGCTGATCTTCGACAAAGACCGACGCGCACCCATAATCCTCGCTGGCCAGTGGCAGCGCCGTGGTCACGGCGGCCTGCTCCACGCTCGGCAACCCCCTGAGGCGCGTTACGAGCTCCTCGTAGAAAGTGCTCACCCGCTGGTAGCTCAGGTAACGCACGGATGGCAGGTGCATCTCCATTGTGAGGACACCCGTCGGATCCACACCTGAGTCCACGCTCCGAAGCTTGGCGAAGCTGCGCAGCATGAGCCCCGCCGCAGCCAGCAGCACGAGCGCGAGCGCCATCTGCGCGACTACGAGCGCGCCGCGGAAGGCGTGTTGGCGCCGCGACGCGGTCGTCCCGCGTGTGCTGCTCGAACGCAGTGCCGCGGCGGCCCGCTCTGCGTGCACGACGGGGAAGAGGCCGAACGCGATACCCGCCACCAGCGAAACCGCGGTGGCGAAGACGATGCTTCCCCAGCCGATGTGCACGGCCGCAAGGCGCGGAATCCAGGTGGGCGAGTAGGCCAGAAAGAGCTGAACACCGCCGTAGGCCACCGCGATTCCGAGCGCGCCGGCAATGAGCGCGAGCGTGATGCTCTCGGTGAGATAGTGCCGGGCGAGCTGCCGCGGTTGAGCGCCGAGCGCGGTGCGGATGGCCGTCTCGTGCAGCCGACCTTCGGTACGTACGAGAAAGAGGTTCGCCACGTTGAAGCACGCGATGAGCAGCACGAGTCCCACGGAGCCGAGCAGGATCCATAGTGCTCGACCCGCTTCGCCCACTACCATGTCGCGCAGCGACTGGACATCGAAGCGGAAGCCAGTGTCCTTCATAAACGCCGCGTCGTATTCGGTGGGGAAAAGCTCGACCAGACGGCCGCGAACCGCTGCCAGTTCAGCGCGTGCCTGCTGGAGTGAGGCTCCGGGGGCGAGCCGACCTATCCCGCTGAAGGTGTGCCAGTTGGTCGGCCGCGCGCTGGGGTTGAGGCCGAGTGGTTCCCACACATCGATCTGTTGATCGGGGAGCTGGACGCCAGTCGCAAGCACGCCCACAACGTGAACGGGATGCGAGTCGATCCAGATCGTCTGGCCGATGATCCCCGGGTCGCCACCGTATCGGCGCTCCCAGAAATCGTGGCTCAACACCGCGACCATCACGGCCGGGTTGGGCCCGATCGCCGTGGGTGCGGTGTTGGCGGGCCGGTCGTCCTGCGCGGTGATGAGCCGACCGAGCGACGGCCGCGCCCGAAGGGCACTGAGCACGCCCACGCTGGCCGATGCGACGCGAACCCGCTCGGGCCGGCCATTGCCCGTGAGGGTGAACTCCCCGGTCATGTAGACGCCAACGTTCTCGAGCGCGCGGAGGTGATCGCGGAGGTAGAAGTAATCCGCGGGCGAGAGACCAATCCGCATGCCCTCCTTCATGCCGGGCCAGCTGCTGCCAATGTCCACCAGCCGGTCAGGCTCCGGGTACGGAAGCGGCCGCAGCACCACGGAATCCAGCACCGTGAAGATGGCCGTCGTCGCCCCGAGCCCGAGTGCGAGGGTGATGATGGCGACAAGCGCGAAGCCGGGGCTCCGGCGGAGTGAGCGAAGCGCGTAGCGGAGGTCGCGAACCATGGCGTGCATGTTATCGGGTTCCCCGGGCTCTGGCGTGTGCCGGCATCTCAGCCGGACACGTACTTCCGTCGAGCGCTGAGTTGATGTCGGAGGGAATACGTTGATGGTGGTACCGGCGCCGGTGCGTGGTAGGGCGCGGGATGCCGCCCGCTTGCCCCCGCTCACGCGCCGAGGCGATACTATGGCTATGTCCGCTCCGCCCAGGTCCTACACGGCCAGGATGGTCCGCGCCCTCAACGACCAGCACGACTGGGGCTGGCCGCGCTACGAAGTCGTGGACGGCGAGCTGCTCGTGACGCCCGCGCCGCGGCTGGTGCATCAGTTGGTCGCCGATAGGCTGCTCTTTGCATTGACTCTGTACCTCGAGCGAGAGCCGATCGGGCAGGCTCTGACTTCGCCCGCCGATATCTCCTGGGCACCGAAGAAGCTCGTGCAGCCCGATGTCTTCGTCATACCGATCGAGGAGGCGCGGAAGCTCAGGTGGCCGGCGGTGCGTCAGCTGCTGCTGGCCGTCGAAGTGCTGAGCCGGGGCAGCCGGCGCCATGACCGAGAGGTGAAGCGCGCGCTCTACCAGCGCGAAGGGGTGCCGCTCTACTGGATCATCGACCCGAAGACGCAGACGGCGGAGATCTGGACTCCTGAAGCGAAGAAGGCGCGCGTCGAGCGCGAGGTCCTGCGCTGGCACCCGGCCGGCACCTCCGAGCCGTTCACGCTCGCGCTCGAGGAACTCTTCCGCCCGATCTGACCGCAACCGGCGGCGTGTGATCCGACGCATCGAGCTCACTCGCTGCGGAGCGCGGTGAGCGGATCTACACGGGTGGCCCGCCGCGCCGGCAGGTAGCACGCCACGAGTGCGGTGGCGAGGAGCACGAGGCCGGCCGCCACGAACGCCGCCGTGTCGCGCGGCGCGACGCCGTAGAGCAGGCTCGCGAGCACGCGCGTGGCGAACAGCGCCGCCACGATGCCCAGCCCCAGTCCCACCAGCGCCGGCAACATTCCCTGCCGCACCACGAGCGTCCGCACGTCACCGCTCTGCGCACCGAGCGCCACGCGGATACCGATCTCGCGGGTGCGCCGCGCGACGGCGTAGCTCAGCACGCCGAACAGGCCGACGGCGGCGAGCACGAGGGCGAGGCCCGCGAAGAGCGCGAGGAGAATCGTATTGAAGCGCGGGGCGGCGAGCTCCGCGGCGAAGCGGGAGCGCACGGTCGCGATGTCCGGTGCCGGGAGCGACGGGTCGATGGAGTGCACGAGCCCGCGCAGCGCCGGGGCGAGGCCGGCTATGTCTCCCGACGTGCGCACGATGAGCAGTCCGGGCGCAGCCATATTGCCCCCAAGCGCAATGAGCCCGCCACCCAGTGGGTCATAAGCCTGCAGATGCCGGGTGGTCCCCTGGGCCCCCATCGCCGCCACGTCCCCGACGACGCCCACTACGGTTTTCCACGATCCCTGCGATCCGAAGCGAATGCGCTGACCGACTGCCGGCCCATCCGGAAAGAGCCGGGCAGCCAGCCCCTTGCTCAAGATGGTCACCGGGGCACTCGTCTCGACCTCGGCATCCGTGAAGCCGCGACCCTGAAGCATCGGAATGCGGAGGACGCGGAAGTAGTCGGCGCGCACCATGTCCGTTGCGACGGCATGCGGCGCTGCCGCGCCGAGTGGGCCGCGACCTTCGATCTCAACGTTCCCGAAGCCGCTCATTCCATAGTCGGGCGGAGCAGTGGTGGAGATGCTTGCCCCGATGACCCCCGGCAGATTCCGCGCACGCTCGGCCAGCTCATTTGTGAATGCCGTGCGCGCCGCCGCATTCGGATAGCGCGCCGTGGGGAGCATCGTCTCCACCGTGACGAGCCCGTCCGGCCGGAACCCCAGGTCGGCGTGCTGCAGCGCGATGAGGCTGTGCACCAGCAGGCCGGCGCCCACCAGCAGCACGACGGAGAGCATCATCTCGCCGGCCACGAGCAGATTGCGCATCCGACCGCCGCGCGCCGCGCCGCCGCTCCCGGGTGCTCCACTCCGTAGACATTCGCCGAGCTGTACGTCGGTCGCGCGGAGTGCGGGCACCACGCCGAAGAGCAGCGCCGCGCCGAGCGAGATCGCGATGGCGAACGCGAGCACGCGCATGTCGATTCCGACCTTCGCCAGATCGGACAGTCGCTCCGGGCGGAGTGCGGTAAGCCCATCCACACCCCACCACGCGAGCAGCAGACCGAGCGCGCCGCCTGCCACCGCGAGCAGCACGCTCTCCATGAACAGGCTCCGCACGAGCAGCCGGCGCGCGGCTCCAAGTGAGAGACGGATGGCGAGCTC
>DASUKA010000020.1:0-16443 GCA_036278935.1 Gemmatimonadaceae bacterium | reverse complement strand
CGTCGGTAACCACGCCGGCAAGCACCGCCTTTCCCTGTGCATTGTGCGCAGCGCGTCCTTCGACCACCACGGAGTCCAGACGGTGCGCGACGGCGTGCAGCGTGATGGCGATCTCCGTCCGGTCGCCGGCCTGTGCCTGCCAGTGGAAGGTCACCGCCGCGTAGCCCAGCCGCTCGACCCGCAGCTCATATGCGCCGGGCGGCGCGCCCGTGAGCGTGAACCACCCCTGCGCGTTCGTATACGCACCGAGCTTCAGGGCGCCGAGTGTCACTTCCGCGTTGGGGATCGGAACCCGGAGCTGTCGCGCACGAGCCCCGTCAGCATCGCTGTCCGCGCCGTGTCCGGCTGCTGTGCGCCAAGTGCCGCGATGCCGCACAGCAGCATCGTCACAACGCAGAGTGTCTCTCGAGTGGCGTGTCGCATACTCGCTCTTGATCCGCGTCGATTCCTGCCCTCTCTTTCAACATATGCAGAAAGGTTCAGATGCGACAGGCGATGGGGTCCGCGAGCTCTGGGTGGTCTCCCTCGGCACCATGTCGTATGCGGACGCACTGGCGTTGCAGCGCGACGTCGCCCGTGCGCGGATCAGCGGAGCGATCGGCCAGGACGTGCTCCTGCTGCTGGAGCACCCGCCCGTCATCACGCTCGGCCGCACCGCGAAGACGGCGCACCTCCTTTCCTCGCCCGACCTGCTGCGCGCACGTGGTGTGGAGCTGTTCGAGGTGGAGCGCGGCGGGGACGTCACCTTCCATGGCCCGGGGCAGCTGGTGGGCTATCCCATCATCGATCTCAAGCGACACACGCGCGATCTGCACTGGTACCTGCGCCAGATCGAGGAGGCGCTCATCCGCCCGCTGCACGACTACGGCATTCCGGCAGGCCGCAACGCGGGGCTCACGGGCGTCTGGACGAACGGTCGCAAGATGGCATCGATCGGCGTGCATGCCCGGGACTGGGTCACGTGGCACGGCTTCGCCCTCAACGTCACGGTAGACCTTTCCTACTTCGGTCTCATGGTGCCGTGCGGCATCGATGGGGTGGTGATGACGTCGATGGCGAAGGAGCTGAACGGGGCGGCTCCGGAAATGTCCGCCGTGGAGGACGCCGTGACCCGCGCCTTCGGCGAGATATTCTCGCTCGTCCCGCGCCCGCACGATGTGGCGGCCCTGCGAGGGGCGGCGGCGTATATTTCTCGGGATGTCCCACCGCACCAGGACGCCGGCGCGCTCACGCCCGCCCACCCCGCCACACGCGCATGACGCCGCGAGCGGGCTGAACGCGGCGCAGCGGACCGCTGCCACCTTTGGCGATGGTCCGCTGTTGATCGTGGCGGGCGCCGGCACGGGAAAGACCCGCACGCTGGTGCACCGCGTGGCGCACCTGATCGAGCGCGGCGTCCCCGCACATCGCATCCTCCTACTCACCTTCACACGCCGCGCTGCGCAGGAGATGCTCGGCCGCGTGGGGCGGCTTGTCGGACCCGCGAGCGCACAGGTGCAGGGCGGCACCTTTCACGCCACTGCGCACCGGCTGCTCCGCATGTACGGCGCCGCAGCCGGCATCGCCCAGGACTTCACCATCCTCGACCAGAGCGATGCGGTGGAGCTGATGGGGATCGCGCGCGCCCATCTCGGCTACGGCGCCAGGGGGTCGCGCTTCCCCAAGAAGGAGACGCTGCACCACGTATACTCCCGCCACGTGAACACGGACATTCCGGTCGAGGAGATTCTCCGGGATGATTACCCGCGCTTTCTGAGAGATGCCGAATCCATGGAGCGTGTCTTCGCCGTGTACACCACGCGCAAGGCGGAGCGCAACCTGGTGGACTACAACGACCTGCTCCTCTTCTGGGCGGCGATGCTGAGCAACGCGCCCGAGCTCGGTGCGCGCATCGCGGCGCTGTACGACCATGTGCTGGTGGATGAGTACCAGGACACCAACGCGCTGCAGGCGCGCATCCTCCGGGGGATGTGCGACACCCACCGGAATCTCACCGTGGTGGGCGACGACGCGCAGAGCATCTACGCCTTCCGCGGTGCCGACGTGCGCAATATCCTCGAATTCCCGCGGCACTTTCCGGGCACAACCATCGTGCCGCTCGAGCAGAACTACCGCTCCACGCAGCCGATCCTCGACGCGACCAACGCTCTCATCGCGCGCGCGCCGCGCGGCTACGCCAAGACGCTGCGCACGGACCGCACGGGCGGCGTTCCCCCTTGCCTCGTGGTGGCGCGCGACGAGCACGAGCAGACGCGCTTCGTGGTCGACCGCGTGCTGGCGCTGCACGAGGAGGGCACACCGCTGCGTGAGATGGCGGTGCTCTTCCGCTCCGGCTACATGTCCGCCGATCTGGAAATCGAGCTCGCCAACCGGAAGATCCCCTTCGAGAAGTGGGGCGGCCTCAAGTTTCTCGAGGCGGCGCACGTGAAGGACGTGCTCGCGTTCCTGCGCATTCTGGAGAACACGCGCGACGAAGTGAGCTGGTATCGCGTGCTGCGCCTGCTGCCCGGCATCGGCGATGCTACCGCGCGTTCCGCCGTGGACGCCATGACGGAGCGGCGTTGGGATCCGCGCGCCTTTGCCGCGTACGTGCCGCCGCCCCGCGCGCGGGAGGCGCACCACGCGCTGGCGCAGCTCTTCGATGCGGTGCGCGCGCAGGACCCGGCCGGAAGCGCGCCGGGCGCCGAGATCGCCCTCTTTCGCACGATGTACGACGACGTGCTGCGCGAGCGTTACGATCACGCGGACCCGCGACTCGCCGATCTTGATCAGTTACAGACGATCGCCGGCGGCTTCCCGAGCCGCGCCGCCTTCCTGGCCGAACTCGCACTCGACCCTCCGGCGTCCACGCAGGATCTGGCCGGAGCGGCGGGCCCCGCGGACGATGACGCGCTCATTCTGAGCACGGTGCACAGTGCCAAGGGGCGAGAGTGGGACGCGGTGTTCGTCATCTCGGCCGTGGACGGCTCCTTTCCCTCTTCGCGCTCGCTGCGCCGGGACGAGGACACCGAGGAGGAACGCCGCCTCATGTACGTCGCCATGACGCGCGCCCGCCACGAGCTGTCCATCCTCTATCCGCTCAACAGCTACAGCTCGCGGTTTGGGGCCGACTACTCATTCGGTCAGCTTTCGCGCTTCATCGATGCAAGTGTGCAGGCGCGCATGCAGCGCGTGGTTGCCGCGAGCGGTGAGGCGCTGCCCGCCGCCACACCGGCTGCCGCCCCCGTGCTCGATGTCCGTGCCCTCGTGCGCAGTCGGTTCGAAAAAAGAGAGGGGAAAGGAGAAAGGCGAGAGGACGAGGGACGGTTGTGAGGTGTGAGTGATGAGTTGTGGGAAGCGGATCGGGCCTCGCGGGAAAGACCCGTGCTCCTGCAAGGTTTTCCTGACTCACTGACTCACTGCCGTCCCGCCCTTCTCCTCTCTCCTCTCTCGCTCTTCACCCACCGCGCCAGCGCGCCGTACGGATCATCGGGGCGTGACTTGGCCAGGGCGATCACCTCGCGCACGGTGCGGCGGAGGTCGAACCCTTCGTCGGCGTACACGGCATCGAACAGGTCGAGACGAGTGCGGTAGATGCGGCGGGCCAGCAGGACGGCGTTGTTCAGGCGAAGCTGCGAGCCCGCGCGGGGATGCACGGTCTTGAGCGAGGGGAGCACGCTGTCGGCGAACAGCATCTGCGCTCGCGCGTAGATCGTGTCGCGCGCTGCCAGACGCGCTGGTCTGCTTGACGGATGTGCGTGAAAGGCGGAGTCGAGCGCGCCGTAGAGCGCATCCCAGAAGCGCCCCATCGTTCGCTGATCGCTCCATTCGGCCGCGCTGAACGCCGCATTCCCCGAATCGCCTCTGGCGGCGAAGAACCACTCCGCGCCGCGTGCACCCACGAAGTTCGCGAACGACTCGTTGAATACGGCCTGCCCGCTCGCATAGAAGGTATTGTGCGTGAGCTCATGGATCACCGTGTTCGCGAGCGAAACGGAGTCGCCGCCCAGCGTGGTGGAGAGCAGCGGATCATTGAACCATCCGAGCGTGCTGAACGCGGGCGAGGGGCGGAGATACGCGTCGTAGCCGCGACGCTCCAGCGCCTGCGCCGCTTCATGCGCGGCGGCAAAATCGAAATAGCCCTTGTATGGGACCCGCCCGACAATGGGGAACCACCAGGTATACGGCACCAGGCGGTCGCGGTAGGCTCCGGCGAGCACGAGCACCAGCGTGTCGTGCGTCACGCGGCTGTAGGTAGTGAAGCTCGTGCGCGCGCGTAAGCCAACCGAGTCTACGGCAAAGGCGCGGGCGGCGAGCACGAGCTGGAGTTTGTCCCGCACCGCCGGATTCACGGTGGAATCCGTCACCATGCCCACAATCGGCCGGCGCGCCGCCAGAATCTTCCCCTCGGCCCACGCCGCCTGCGCCAGATAGCGGCCGATCGGGGTGACGATCAGAAACAGCGCGACCAGCACCACCACAGTGCCCAGCACCCACCGGACGACGCGCAGGAGCGTGTGGAATGGAGACGACATGGCGGCAGGAACGAGCGAGGAACGATGAACGGTCAGTGAGGCGGTGAGCGCGAGCTATGAGCGGTGCCTGGCGCGGCGGGCGGTGAGGAGCGGTGAGTCGCAATGCGCCCACCGGTCCTCACCGCCCGCCGTCACCGCCGTCACGGATTCACCACCAACGGGCAGGCGTCCGCCGAGGGACATCGGAAGATGGTCACCTGAGGGTGCAGCGACGCGGCCAACGGTGTGCCGTCCGGCGCGGTGAAGGAGAGGTCGAGCGCCGAGCCGTCCTGCCCTGTCTGCACGCTGAAGAAGCTCATTGTGCCAGGGAACATGCGCGACGAGGTGCTGGTCGCGGGTTGGATCGCCGTCACCTGCAAGGGGAAGGGACGCGGAATCTGTGGCGTGGGGCCGTTGGATGTCAGGAAGATGCGGGCGTAGATCTCCCGTAACGGAATTTCGCCCGGGAACTGGTAGCGCTGCGCGACGTGATCGCGCGGGACGCCGGGAAGACTGTCGGTGTAGAGCGCCAGGCTGAAATCCCCGAACAGCGTGGGGAACGTTTCCCCCGATTGCGCTTCGACGTTGGCCACGCCGGTGAGCATGGTCTGATCCAGCTTCTTGTAGATGCCCGTGCCCTTCTGGTCACCGAGCCAGCGGAGAAAGAGCCACGCCGCTCCGCGCTCTGCCAGCGTGCCGTCACCAGGCCAGTTCAGGACGGCCGCGCTATCCTCCTGGGAGGCCGTGTTCAGCAGATACGTGTACGAGTTGAAGATGTCGCCGGAGACGAATCCTTCGGCGGAATCGGGGTAGAGTTGGTCCGGACTCGTGCGACCTGTGGGCGGCGGATACTTGTTCATGTAGTACTTGGCACCAAGCCATTCAGCGATGTGGCTCAACCCCTCGTTCAGCCACGCCACCTCGTCCGGTCCATTGCGAACGAGCACATGCTGATTGAAGGAAATCATGTGCTGGAACTCGTGCACGAAGGTCGCGGGCGTGATGCTCTCCACCGCCCCCTCGCCGTGCGAGCAGCTCACCGTGCCGCCCGAATCTGGCACCATGGCGTAGAACACTTCCGCGCCGTTGGAGTTGATGGTGTCCGGCTGCGGAATGTGGGGAAGCAGATCCAGCCCGAAGAAGAATCCGGCCACGAAGCCGCTGTCGCAGATCGGCCGCGGCGTGATGGCGTTCACGATGGGAGACAGCAGTACATCGATGTGGCCGTTGCCATCGATGTCCGAGGGCGGCCCGAACGCGTTCACGTCGATCCCGTACAGCACCTTGTCGAACAGATCGCCGAAGGCATGCAGTTGAGCGCTGCTGAAACCGCCCGGCGGGGATGCGGTGTCCACGTACATGAGGATGTTCTGACCGACGTACTCCAACCGCGCCGCCGCGGTTTTGAACTGGGTCCCGTCGAGATTGGACAGCACATGGAAGCTGCGTATGCTCCCCTCGGCCGGCACCGTCACCGCCAGGGGGCGCGGTGAACGCGTCCGCTCGGCATTCGGGCTGATCCGCGATGCGGGCGCACGCATTGCCATCCGATGATCGGCGCGTCGCAGCATGTTGTCGAACGCCACGCGGGGCAGCTCCCGGACCCCGAGCCCCGGACCCCTATCCGGCGCCCCCGACACCAGCCGGCCCGCCACGTTGCCGCCGGCGGCCGGCTGGCTGCCGATGGAGAACCCCGTTGGGGTGAACGGGACGGTGTCCGCTGGGAACTGCGGCACCACCAGGTAGCTCGAGCCGTCGTTGATGAGGTCCAGGCAGGCGGCAAGGTCGGCTGCCGAAGCCGTTGCCCCTTGCAGCGGTGCCAGCGTGTTGTTGGTGGTTGCCGCGTTCACGCCGATGCGCCGCAGGGAGATCAGCGTCGACGGACTACAGTTCAACGCCGGCGGCTGTGTGGGACTGTCGTCGTGGCAGGCAGCGATGGCCAGCAGGAGCACGCAGGCGGCGGGCAGACGACGCAGGGTGATCATATGGATCCTCACGAGAAAGGCGAGGCACGCGAACGCACCTCACGAACCGGAACGGCGCAACCAAGATACACCGCTGCACGTCACGCGCAGCAAGACGGATCACTGCGGAAGGTATGCCATCTCCGTGCAGCGCCGGGAGCGCACCGCTCCCGGGCGTCACCCGGCGACTCATGTGGCGGGTGCCGCGATCCGTCGATATAATACGCGGGACCATTGGGCCGTTCGCCGGACCCGGCGCACCAGGTCCTCGGCGGCATGCCACTCGCCCGCCGCCCGCGTGAATCGGCCATCCGGAGGATGACTCCCCGTGACTGGCACGCTCCTCCTGCCCGGTTGATGTCCTTCGTCCATCTGCACTGTCACTCCGAGTATTCCCTCCTCGACGGCGCCAACCGCATCGATGATCTCATCGCGCGCGCCCTCGAACTCGAGCAACCAGCGCTCGCCATCACCGATCATGGTAACCTGCACGGCGCCTGGGCGTTCCAGGAAAAGGCGCGCAAGGCAGGGCTTCGGCCGATCATCGGGATGGAAGCGTACGTGGCCCCCGGCGACCGGCGCGAACGCACGCGCGCCACGCCCCGTGCCCGGGGGGGCTCCGCGGAGCCCAGGCCCACCAAATCCTACTACCATCTGGTGCTGCTGGCGCAGAACGCCGCCGGCTACCGGAACCTGGTAAAGCTCTCCTCGCTCGCCTACACGGAGGGCTTCTACGTCAAGCCGCGCGTGGACCGCGAGCTGCTCGCGCGCTACAGCGAGGGGATCATCGTTTCGTCCGCATGTCTTGCCGGCGAGATCGCGGTGCATCTCATGGCGGACCGGTACGACGAAGCGAAGGCCGCCGCCTGCTGGTACGCCGACGTCTTCAAGGACCGCTACTACCTCGAGGTGCAGGCGCACGACGCCGGACATCTCCAGTCGAAGCTCAACGCCATGGTGTTCCGCCTGGCGACCGAGGTGGGACTCCCCGTGGTGGCGACCAACGATGCGCACTTTCTGCGCGATCTGGACCACGACGCGCACGATATCCTCCTGTGCATCGGCCTGGGCAAGGACCGCAACGAGCCCGATCGGATGCGGTACGACAACGGCCTCTACTTCAAGAGCGCGCCGGAGATCGCCGAGCATTTCCCGGATCGGCCGGACGTGCTCGAGAATACGCTCCTGATCGCCGATCAGGCGGGGGTCGAGTTCGAGAAGAAGTACCACGTGCCGTCCTTCCCGCTTCCCGAGGGCGTGGCGAGCGAGAACGACCTGCTCGTGCGGCTGGCGGAGGCGGGCGCGCGCGAGCGGTACGGCGACCCGCTGCCGGCCGAAGCGCGCGAGCGCCTCGACTATGAGCTGGGCATCATCACCAAGACCGGGTATGCCGGCTACTTCCTCATCACGTACGACTTCATCAAGGCGGCGCGCGACCGCGGCATCCCGGTCGGACCGGGACGCGGCTCCGCCGCCGGC
Organism: Gemmatimonadaceae bacterium; assembly: GCA_036278935.1. Lineage (GTDB taxonomy): Bacteria > Gemmatimonadota > Gemmatimonadetes > Gemmatimonadales > Gemmatimonadaceae > DASSNR01. Next base: position 8,507 of record DASUKA010000020.1, on the reverse strand, counting down.
TCGCTCGTCGCCTACGCACTCCGCATCACGGACGTCTGTCCGCTCAAGTTCGATCTGCTCTTCGAGCGCTTCCTGAACCCGCAGCGCGTCTCGATGCCGGACATCGACGTGGATTTCTGTTTCGAGCGGCGCGGCGAAGTGATCGAGTACGTGCGGCAGAAGTATGGGCGCGACGCAGTGGGGCAGATCATCACCTTCGGCACCATGAAGTCGCGCGCCGTGGTGAAGGACGTGGGGCGCGTGCTCGGCTTCACGCCGGCAGAGACGGACCAGCTCGCCAAGCTCATTCCCAACCAGCCGAACTATTCGCTCACCGTCAAGGAGGCGATCACCCAGATTCCCGAAATCGCCAGGTACTACAAGACGGACGAGCGCTACGCGCAGCTCCTCGACTACGCGGTGGCGCTGGAAGGGCTCTCGCGCCACGCCGGCGTGCACGCTGCGGGCGTCGTGATCGCGCCGGGCCCGCTCGACGACTACGTCCCGGTGTGCACGCAGTCGTCCCGGGGCGCGGGCGGGAGCGCGAGCACCGACGAGACGATCGTCGTGACGCAGTACGACATGACGAACCTCGAGAAGGCCGGGATGCTCAAGATGGACTTCCTCGGTCTCACCACGCTCACCGTGCTGCACGACGCGATCGAGATGATCGCGGCGCGCACCGGCGAGCGGCTCGACCTCGGCGCGCTCCCGCTCGACGACGACGACACGTATCGGATGCTCCGGGCCGGCCGCACCGCGGGGGTCTTCCAGTTCGAGTCGCCGCTCGCCACGGACTTGCTGCGGAGCATGCATTGCGACCGGTTCGACGATCTCATCGCATCCAACGCGCTCATGCGGCCGGGGCCGCTGGATACGGGGATGCACCGCGTCTTCATCCACCGCAAGCGCGGCGACGAGCCGGTCACCTATCCGCTCCCGGAGCTGGAGCCGGTACTGCGCGAGACGTACGGCGTCATCACCTACCAGGAGCAGGTGATGCGCATCGCGCAGCTCCTGGCCGGGCTCTCCCTCGCCGAAGCCGACGTGCTGCGGAAGGCGGTGGGGAAGAAGAACAAGGAGCTCATTCAGCAGGAACTGGGCAAGTTCATCGAGAAGGCCGCGGCACGGGGGCACGACCGGCGCGTGATCGAGGAGCTGGCGGGGCAGATCGAGACGTTCGGCCGCTACGGCTTCAACAAGAGCCACGCCGTCGCCTACTCCATCATCTCGTACCAGACGGCGTGGCTCAAGGCGCATCACCCGGCCGAATACATGGCCGCGCTCCTCTCCTCGCAGATCGGGGACACGGACAGCGTGGTGAAGTATATCAACGCCACGCGCGAGCTGGATATCGAGGTCGTGGCGCCGGACGTGAACGAATCGGGGTACAAGTTCACGGTGGTGGGAGAGCGTCGCATCCGCTTCGGCCTGGGCGCCATTCGCAACGTGGGGAGGACCGCTATCGAGTCGATCCTCGCCGCCCGCGCGGAGCAGCCTTTCACCTCCCTTTTCGACCTGTGCGAGCGCGTGGACCTGCGCGCGTGCAACAAGCGGGTGTTCGAGGCGCTGGTCGCGGCCGGCGCGCTCGATTCGCTTGGAGGCCATCGCGCGCAGTATCTTGCAGGGTTGGATACCGCGCTGCATGAAGCGGCGCTCATGCAGGACGAGGCGGCGACCGGGCAGGGCTCACTCTTCGGCAGCCCGGGCGACGACGAGGCGGAGCCGATTCGCCAGACGCCGCTTCTGCCCAATGTGGCGCCCTGGACCGACGGCGAGCGGCTCGCCAGGGAGAAGGAGACGCTGGGCTTTTATATCTCGGGGCATCCGCTCGAGCCCTTTCGCATGGAGGTCGAGCTGTTCGCCACACACACCGTCTCGCAGCTGGGCACGTGGACCGGCCAGCCGATCGCCCTCGGCGTGGTGGTGACGGCCATCAAGCGCCAGCTCAGCAAGCGCAGCGGCGCGGAGTTCGCCCGGCTGACCGTGGAAGATTTCTCGGGATCGGCGGAAGTGCTCGTCTTTCCCGAGGCGTGGACGCTGCTGAGCGATCGACTCAAGCCCGATGTGCCGGTGCTGCTCAAGGGGGGGTACTCGAAGCGCGACCAGGATGGGGAGAACCCGACCTTCATTGTCGAGACCGCCACGCCTTTTGCCGAGCTGCGTGCCACGGGCGATGTGGCGGTGGCCATCACGCTGACACCGGGCAACGGGCTGGCGCCGGAGGTGATGCCCGATCTTCGCGTCCTGGCCGAGGTCCACGCGGGCTCGGCGCCGCTGGAAGTGCACTGGAGCAATGGAAATGGTGAGCGCACGCGGCTCCGGTCGCGCACGCTCAGGATTGCCGTGACGCAGGCGGCATTGGGTGATCTCAGAGCCCTGCTCGGCGACGACCGGGTGCGGCTTACACGGGGGAGCTAGGCATGGCAAGCCCGACAGTGATGGAGTTCGAGAAGCCGATTGCCGAGCTGGAACGGCAGATCGACGAGTTGCGGAAGGCGGCCGGCAAGCGATCGAACGGCGTGGAGGAGGAGATCGCGCCGCTGGAGCGCCAACTGACCGAGTTGCGCGCGGGTATCTACAAACGGCTCACGCCGCTGCAGCGCGTGCAGGTCGCGCGCAACAATCGCCGGCCGTTCACGCTCGACTACCTGGAGCGCATCTTCACCGATTTCGTGGAGCTGCACGGCGACCGGCTCTTTCGCGATGATGCGGCCATCGTGGGCGGATGGGCGCGCCTGGATGGGGAGACGGTCATGGTAATCGGGCACCAGCGCGGGCGCGATACTAAGGAGAACCTGAAGCGCAACTTCGGGATGCCGCACCCGGAAGGGTACCGCAAGGCGCTGCGGCTCATGAAGCTGGCCGAGAAGTTCCAGGTGCCGGTCGTTACCTTTATCGATACGCCGGGCGCGTGGGCTGGCCTCGGCGCGGAGGAACGCGGCCAATCCGAGGCGATCGCGCGGAACCTCATCGAGATGAGCCACCTCGCGGTGCCCATTCTCGCCACGGTCATCGGAGAGGGCGGCTCCGGCGGTGCGCTGGGGCTTGGGCTCGCGGACCGGGTGTTGATGATGGAGAACGCCGTGTATTCCGTGATCACCGTCGAGGGGTGCGCGGCCATCCTCTGGAAGGATGGCAAGAGCGCCGAGATGAAGGAGCGCGCGGCCACGGCGCTCCGCATCACCGCCGCCGACCTGCTCGAGCTCAAGGTGATCGATGGCATCATCCCCGAGCCGGTGGGCGGCGCCCACGCCAACCACGAGGCCGCTGCCCGGGCGATGCGCGAGGCGCTCATTCGCAACCTGGATGAGCTGCGTCGCTACAAGCCGGAGAAGCTCGTGCGCCGCCGCCGCGAGAAGTTTCTGGCCATGGGGCAATTCTCGGAGTCCACCTGATGCACCTGATCGAAGTCGCGTTCAAGGGCAACCGGAAGGAGTTCTTTCGCTGGGACGGCGACGAGCCGCTGGCGCTGCACGCGCCCGTCATCGTCGAGGCCGACCGCGGCGAGGACCTGGGACGCGTGCACTCCATCGGCCCGCTGGCCGCCACGCGCTGCACGGGCTGCGCGCACGGGTGCGGCAGTGCCGAGCCCTCGCGGCGCGTGCTCCGACAGGCCAGCAGCGCTGACGAGCGGCGCGCCGCCGAGCTGCGCGCGCAGGATGAGGACGCGCGCCGGAGAGCGCGCGAGTGCGCGATGGCGCACGGCCTGGTCATGAAGCTCACCGACGCCGAGTGGCAGTGGGACCGGAAAAAGCTCACGCTCTACTTCACCGCCGAGAAGCGCGTGGACTTCCGCGCCCTCGTCCGCGATCTCGCCTCCACGTTCCGCACACGCATCGAGCTCAAGCAGATCGGCGTGCGGGATGAGGCCAAGCGGCTGGATGGCGTGGGCCGCTGCGGACGACAGTACTGTTCCGCGTCGTGGCTGCCCGAGCTGCGACCCGTCAACCTGCAAGTGGCCAAGGACCAGCGGCTCTCGCTCAACCCGTCGCAGATTTCCGGCGCTTGCGGGCGGCTGATGTGCTGCCTGCGTTACGAGCACGAGTTCTACGTGCAGAGTCGCAAGCGCTTCCCCAAGGAAGGGCGCATCCTGCGCACGGCGGCGGGTGAGGAAAAGGTGGTGGCGAACGACATCTTCAACGATCGGGTGACGCTCCGGAACGCCGAAGGAGACGTGCGCGCCGTGCCGTTGAGCGAGCTCAAGCGCCAGATCGAATCCCACGTCGCAACGGCGGAGCGCGCGCCGGTAGAGGACGCGTCCCCGGAGCCGGCGCCCTCGGGGGCACGCCCGCGCGCCCGCCGGCGCGGCCGGCGTGCCGGCCGACGCGGCGGCCGCCAGAGCGAGTCCTGAAGCCAGCAGCCACCACGCACGTGCCCAGCTTCTACATCACGACCGCCATCGACTACGCCAACGGCGAGCCCCATCTCGGCCACGCCTTCGAGAAGATCGGCGCCGATGCGCTCGCCCGCTATCACCGGCTGCGCGGCGCCGATGTCTGGTTCCTCATCGGCATGGACGAGCACGGTCAGAAGGTGGCGCAGACCGCGGTCGAACGCGGGATCGCCCCGCAGCAACTCGCCGACGAGATCGCTGAGAGCTTCCGCGCCATGTGGCGCCGCCTCACGATTTCGTACGACCAGTTCATCCGCACCACCGATGCGCAGCACGCGCGCGGCGTGCGCGCGCTCATCGAGCGGATGTTCGAGCGCAACTCCGATGACTTCTACGAGAAGTCATACGAAGGGTGGTACTGCGTGGGGTGCGAGCAGTTCAAGCGAGAGAACGAGATCGCGGATGGAAAGTGTGTCCTGCACCCCACGCGCACGCTGGAGTGGACGGAAGAACGGAACTGGTTCTTCCGGCTCACGCGCTACCAGCACTTCCTGGAGCGCCTCTTTGCCGACCGCCCGGACTTCCTGCAGCCTGAAAGCCGCCGGAACGAGATGCTCGCCCTCCTCGCCAGTGGCCTGGAAGACATCTCCGTCACGCGCTCGCGCCTGAGCTGGGCCATCCCCTTCCCCAAGCCCACGAGCACCGGCGAGGAACAGGGCACGTGGGTGTGGTTCGACGCGCTGCCGAACTATCTCACGGCGACCGGCTTTCCCGAGGCCACCTACAGCACCCGGTGGCCGGCGCAGCTCCATGTCATCGGGAAGGACATCATCCGGCTGCACGCCGCCATCTGGCCCGCCATGCTGGAATCGGCGGGGCTCGCGCTCCCCGAGCGCATCTGGGCGCACGGCTTCGTCCAGCTGGGCGGCGAGCGGTTCAGCAAATCCGCCGGCGTGCGGCTGGAGCTGGGGAGCGCCATCGAGCGCTACGGGCCGGATGCATTCCGCTATTTCCTGCTTCGCGAAGTCCCCTTTGACGGCGACGGGAATTTTTCCTGGGAGCGCTTTGCGGAGCGCTACACGGCGGACCTGGCCAACGCCTTCGGCAACCTGGCCAGCCGCGCGCTCTCGATGATCGAGCGCTATCGCGGAGGGGTGGTGCCCGAGTGGCGCGCGGATGAGCCGGCGCCCGGGTCGGTGGTGGCGGAGCTCCTCGCCGAGCGAGCGGTGTACGCGGAGGCCATGGAGCATCAGCGCATCCACGATGCGCTCTCGGCCGTGTGGCGCAGCATTGCCCGGGCGAACGAGTACGTGGACCACAGCGCCCCGTGGAAGCTGGCCAAGGATCCCGCCATGGGCGCCGAGTTGGATCAGGTGCTCGCGACGCTCGCGTGGCTCCTCGCCTGGCACGCGGTGCTCACCTCCCCCGTGATGCCCGGCAAGGCGCAGGCGCTCTGGCGCTCGCTGGGTGCGCCGGGGTGCGTGGACGCGTTCCGGTGGACGGATCAGGACGCACGGCATCTGATCAATCCGACCGGGTGGCGGGTGAGCAAGGGAGAGCCACTCTTTCCCAGGGAAGCGTGATGGAGCAATCCGGCTCGCAGCACGATCCGCGGGTCGGTAGCGGGCGCTACGTGACGCACTGAGGCATCGTTGCGCCACCGCGGCATTGTGGCGCTCGGCGGGGCATAAATGGTAGCGGCGCAACACTGTTACGCCGCCCTCGCGAGAACCGTCCACTCCCCGGAGCAGCCGCCTCAGAGGAGACCGTATGCCGCAGCGCCGCTGGACGCTACTCGTCGTTCCCCATGGATGTGGTTCCCCGCGCACCATCTCGCTCTCGGAGCGGGGGTTTCGTGCCCTCGCCACCGTAGCGGCGATCGCGGGAGTGGTCGCCATGCTCTGCGTGGCCGCCGTCGTCGTCGAGCTCAGTATGCCCAGCCTCCGGGCGCGCTTCCATGGCAACCAGGAGGTCACCGCGCACGTCGCGGCATTACAGGCCCGGCTGAATAGTGTGGGCGATACGCTCCGGGCCATCACAGAGCGCGATGATCGCATCCGGATGCTCGCCGGCCTGCCCGCGGACTCACAGGAGCTCTCGCTGGGCGACGTTACGGATGCCGGCTTGCGCGAGCCGATCACCTCGGGCCCCGCGGCGGGCCGCTACACACGCGATGCCGACATAGCGGTGGACCGCCTCATTCACCGCGCCAACTGGCTTGCGGCCAGCTTTGCGGAAGTCTCGGATACGCTGGAACGCAATGTGGAGCTGTTGAACCACACGCCGTCCATCATGCCCACTGCGGGCTGGCTCTCGAGCGCCTTCAGCCGGGACCGCTACCATCCGATCCTTCACATCCGGCGGCCGCACGATGGCATCGACGTGGCCGCGCCCATGGGCACTCCGATCGTGGCGCCGGCGGCCGGGGTCGTCAGCTTTGTCGGGCGCGAGCACGGCTACGGGAATGTGCTCGAGATCGACCACGGCAACCGCATCGAGACCAAGTATGCGCACTGCTCGCGCATTCTCGTCAAGAAGGGACAACACGTGGAACGCGGAGAGAAGATTGCGCTCGTCGGCGATACGGGGCTCTCCACCGGTCCGCATCTGCACTATGAGATACACGTGGATGGCAAGGTGGTGAACCCGTTGACGTACGTGCTGCCGGACGGAGCGAGCCCGGAGTAGCGCCGGCAGGCGGGGGCTGGTGCTTCCGCGTGATCACACCACGCCATACAATAGTGCGAATGCTGCACGCCCAACCACCTCTCCCTGGGGGCACCGTATGTTCCCACCTCGTTCATGGGCCGCGCAGGCGCCATTCGCCATCGCGCTCGCCACCCTCCTCGCGGCATGCGGTCCGGCGAACCGCACCGCCAAGCATGTCGGCTCGGCCGGCTCCCACATCATCACCGCCACGACCATCGCCGGCTGGCATGTGAACAACGCCTGGGATGCGCTGAGGCACGACGCGACGTTCAACCTCTCGGACACCGGCGCCGACGAGCCGGCGGGCATCGAGAGCCGACGGGGCCCGAGCAGCATCCTGCTGCACAACGCCGATGTGCCCCTCATCTACGTGGACGGCGCGCAGCTGAGCAACCTGGGCGCGCTTCGGCAGATCTCGGCGCAATCGATCGAGGAGATCGAGATCCTGAGCGGCATCGATGCCACGGTCCACTACGGAACCGGCGCCGGCGCGGGGGCGATCATCATCCACACGCGGGTCGGGCCCGGACAGTAGGCCGGCAACAGCGCAAGCGATTCGGGCGGCGCACCCGTATGGATGCACCGCCCGAATCTCCCTTCACGTGTGGCCCTTCGGCCTTACGGCACCGTCGGGTCGCACTGCGTGAAGTTGGGGTTGTTCGCCTCGTGCTGCGGCACCGGCATGCTCACATCGTCCCCGTACGCACCGCCCTTGAACCAGGCGCCGGTGGGGAAGACCTGATCAGCCGTGCGCCCGTACTGGCGAATGAGGCGGCGCAGATCGCCCAACCGGTGGGCGGTGAGCCACATGTCGAAGGCCCGCTCCCGGAAGAGGAGATTGACCTTTCCGGCCTGATCGGCCGGCACATCCGCCGCGGTGAGTGCCGGAAGGCTCGTTGTGTCGCCGCTCACGGCTTCCACGGACGCGACGGCCTGTGCGCGCGCCGCGTTCAGCTTGGTCAGGAAGGTGGTATTGTCACCCGCTTGCATGGCCGCCTCCGCCTCGATCAATCGCGCCTCGATGCCCGTCGCCAACGGCACGTCCGAATCGCGGTCCGGGTACTTGGCCTGCTCGAAGAGCGGCGTGGAGCCGTCCTGTCCCAGTTGCTGAGTCCCCTTGCTGTCGGTGGGCACGACGACCGGGATGCGCGGATCGTGCGACGAGATGTAATCGAGTCCGTTCTTTCCCTCACTGTTCGAGAGCCCCAGACGCGCGATCACGTACTGGAACCACCACACCCCGTTCGCCTCGCGCGTGGTGTTCGCGGAGCTCTGGATGAGATAGGCGAAGTTATCCGGCACGCCGGACACGGCGGCCGCGGCAGCCGCGTACTGCCCGAGATCGAGCAGCGCGCGCCCCTTCCCCACCTTCGCCAGATTCGTGAACTCCGCGGTGATGCCCGGAACGGTCATCGCCGTGTCGAACTTCGCCACGGCGCGCTGGAACATCTCCGCCGTCGTCATTGGACTCCCGAAGCTGAGC
>DASUKA010000019.1:0-39731 GCA_036278935.1 Gemmatimonadaceae bacterium | reverse complement strand
TCCAAGAAGGGCGCCGCGGCGGCGATCGTCATCCACGAAACGGGACCGGCGGGCTATCCGTGGGAAGTGATCGAGGGGAGCAATTCGCGCGAGCAGTTCGACGTCCCGTCGCCCGATGCGGCGCAGCGCGTGCCCGTTGAGGCGTGGATCACGGTGGACAAGGCGAAGGCCATCCTCGCGGCCGCCGGTCAGAACTTCGCGAAGCTCAAGGCTGCCGCGCGACGTAAGGACTTCAAGCCGGTTGTCCTCAACGCCAAGGCCAGCTTCGATGTGAAGACCGACGTGCGGCACATCACGTCCAAGAATGTCGTCGCCAAGCTGGAGGGGACCGACCTCAAGGATCAGTACGTCATCTACACCGCGCACTGGGACCATCTCGGGCGCGACACCACGCTCAAGGGCGACCAGATCTACAACGGAGCGGCCGACAACGCGAGCGGCACCGCCGGCCTTCTCGAGATCGCCAAAGCGTTCTCCCGGCTCAATCCGCACCCCCGGCGCTCGGTGCTCTTCATCTCGGTGACCGGAGAGGAAAAAGGACTGCTCGGATCCAAGTACTACGCCGAGCATCCGCTGTATCCGCTCGATCAGACGGCGGCCGACATCAACATGGATGTCATCAATCTGTGGGGGCGCACCAAGGACCTGACCGTGATCGGGCTGGGCAATTCCACGCTCGATGATGTGCTCTCGCGCGTGCTCGCCACCGAGGGACGCACGATTCGTCCCGACCCGGAACCGGAGAAGGGGTTCTACTACCGCTCCGACCACTTCGAGTTCGCCAAGCGCGGTGTGCCCGCGCTCGATCCCGATGCGGGGATCGACTTCATCGGAAAGCCGGCCGGCTACGGGATGGAGAAGCGCAACGCGTACACGAGCAAGGACTACCACAACGTGACCGACGAGGTGAAGCCGGACTGGGACCTCTCCGGCGCGGTGGACGATCTGCGCGCGTTCTATCGCGTGGGGTACGTCGTCGCGCAGAGCGACTCGATGCCGCAGTGGAAGCCGGGCACGGAGTTCAAGGCGGTGCGCGATTCGATGATGGCGGAAGAGTAGGGCGTTGGCGTCGCGGAGCCCGTTGTTCAGCCTCAAGCTGCTTGCCGCGCTACTCGCGGTGTACGCCATGGGTGGCGTGCTCCTGGCCGCCATGATGGTCACCGCGCGCGATCCACGCTTGCGCTGGCAGATGCTGGCCGCGAGCGGCATCCTCTTTGCCGCCGCGGCCGGGAGCTCCGCGCTCTCCCTCTGGCGGGTCGAGCGCCGTGCGGTGATCTGGCTCGTCGCGTGCGGGGTGCTCGGCGCGGCGCTCTGCCTGCTTCTTCCACTCGCGAGCATCGATGTCCCGGCCACGCCGGCCATGTGGCGATCCGCGGCGCTCGGCGCGGCGCTCTTTCTGGCATTCCTGCTCATGGCGGCGTTCTACGTGCGGCGCGTGGTGCACGCCCGCGATCGCTAGCGCGCCGGGCATCCCGCTGAATGGGACGAAGCATTGTCGATGCTCCGGGTGACACCGGCGTCGCCGCGGCGCCGGCCGGCGCTCCGCCGCCGAGCCGCGCCGCGTTCGCGTTCATCTTCGTCACGGTCGCGCTCGACATGCTGGCGTTGGGCATCATGGCGCCAGTGCTGCCCACGCTCATCGTGCAGTTCGAGGGGGGCGCAATGGCGGAGGCGGCGCGAATCACCGGACTGTTCGGGTTCGTCTGGGCGGCCATGCAGTTCATCTGCGCGCCCATTCTCGGTGCGCTCTCCGATCGCTACGGCCGGCGACCCGTCATCCTGCTGTCGAACTTCGGCCTGGGCATCGATTATCTGGTGATGGCGCTCGCGCCTACCGTGTGGTGGCTCTTCCTGGGACGCGCGATCTCCGGCATCACCTCGTCCAGCTTCCCCACGGCCGGCGCATATGTCGCCGATGTGACGCCGCCGGACGAGCGCGCGGCGCGCTTCGGGATGCTCGGCGCGGCGTTCGGACTCGGCTTCATCATCGGACCAGCGGTCGGCGGCGTGCTGGGCGGCATCGACCTCCGACTTCCGTTCTGGGTGGCGGCCGGGTTGAGTCTGCTCAACGCGGCGTACGGCTTCTTCATCCTCCCCGAGTCGCTGCCGCGTGAACGCCGCGTCCGCGTCCCCTGGCGCGCGGCCAACCCGGTGGGCTCCCTCAAGCTGCTGCGATCGAGCCCCGAGCTCGTGGGACTGGCCGCTGTCGCGTTTCTGTACTACGTCGCGCACGAGGTGCTGCCGAGTCTGTTCGTGCTCTATACGCAGTACCGGTATGTGTGGAGTGAGCGGCAGATCGGGCTGGCGCTCGCCATCATCGGCATCTGCTCGACCATCGTCTCGGCCACGCTCATCAGGCCCGCGGTCAAGCGCCTGGGCGAGCGGCGCGCGCTGCTCGCCGGCTTAGCGTGCATGGCGGCGGGCTCCGTGGTGTTCGGTCTCATGCCCACCGGCGTCCTCTTTCTCGTCGGCATTCCCTTCGCCGCGCTGGCCGGGCTCGCGAGCCCGGCGATGCAGGCACTCGCCACGCGGCGCGTGGGAGCGACAGAGCAGGGGCGGCTGCAAGGAGCGCTGAGCAGCCTGCGCGGGATCGCGATGATGCTGGGGCCGGTGCTCTTCACCGAGGTATTCGCCAGCACGTTGCACTGGGGCGGCGCGCGCGGGTCCGGCATACCGTTCGTGCTCGCCGCGTTGTTGCTCGTAGCGGGCGCCGCTGTTGCGCATCGCGTCACGCGCGCACGGGCGTGAGCAGAGCGAGGTCGCGCCATGCGCCGTTCGCCCATGTTGAATGTAGAGCGAAGCGGTATATTCTCGCCGTGCGCTGCACCTCACATCCACCAAGGAGAAGGCGATGGCCGTTCCGGTCCTGCGCGCGACGAGCGCTACGGGTGAACAGTACGGCGGTGTGACGTATCACCTGGAAGGGGAGCTCGTGCCCGTGCTGCACATCGAGCTCGGTACGATGCCAGTGTACTTCGAGCATCACGTGTTGCTCTGGAAGCATCCGGCGGTGAGCATCGGTCTCAAGTCGCTCAAGGGCGCGTTCAAGCGGATTGCGGCGGGGATGCCCGTGTTCATGACCGAGGCCGCGGGGCCGGGGCATATTGCGTTCAGCCGGGATGGTGCGGGACACGTGTTCGCGCTGCACCTCGCACGGGGCGAAGGCGTGGATGTGCGCGAGCATCAGTTTCTCGCGGCCACCGCGCCGGTGGACTATACGTTCAAGCGGGTGAAGGGCGCGGCCAACATGCTCTTCGGCGGCAGCGGTTTTTTCATCGACACGTTCACGGCCGCACAGGGCGATGGCATCGTCTGGCTGCACGGCTACGGCAACGTCTTCGAGGTCACGCTGGCGCGGGGCGAGGAGATCGACATCGAGTCGGGCGGGTGGATCTACAAGGACCACTCGGTCGAGATGACGACCAAGTTTCAACGCCTCTCGACCGGGATCTTCGCGGGCGGCGGCCAGGTGTTCTGGAATCGCTTTCTCGGACCGGGCCGGGTGGGCATTCAGTCCATGTACATGCACATGCCCACATCGGAATGAGGAGTGGGCGACGCCTCCTCGCGCCGGTCGCGGTCAGCCGATGACGGACAGTGTGCGTCTACTCGTCGGAGCGTGTGAGCGGACGCTCGAATGCGAAGCTCCACGCGAAGTCCGTGTCCAGCACCGCCACCGGCGCGCCCACCGGGTGAAGCCCGGACAGCACGGTCCTGCCACGCACGGACACCTGTGCGCGTCCTCCGGATCGGCGCATCGAATGCTCCGGTCCATGCGCGAGCGCTCGTGCGTGCATGCTCCCGCCCACGATCCCGGTGATGCTCGTGAAGCGCCTGGCGGAATCCGCGAAGGTCGCCGTGGCCTCGAGGCGGCCGCCGGGTGTGGTGAGCACCAGATGGGCGCGCGAGCCGCGCGGCGCCGGCTCGATGGTGAGGACGGCATGCCCGCTGTCCACCGTGAAGCCGTGCTGCCGGAAGAGCGTCCCCACAGGGCCATGTGCCGCGACGATGGTCGTCGGGATGGCGATCCACCCGTTCACATCATGCACCAACCGTTGGACGCCGGGCGCGCGGGGAGGCGCGATCGGGATGATGACGTGCGTCGAGACGAACGCGCCCGTAGGCCGGCCGCCGATGGTCGAGCCCGAACAGGTGGTGGTGAAGAGCAGGAGCAATCCGGTGCCGGCCACCGGTCCTGCGGCCGGCTGCACTCCCGCGCCCACCACACGGCGCAGCTCGGCGAGCGGTACCGCCCAGCGAATGGTAAGCCCCGCGCACGGCGCAGAGTCCGCGATCGCCCATTGCTCCGCGCCCTGGCGTGGCGCGGATGGCGGCGTGACGATTCGCGCGGCGCCCACGGCCACGATGAGAACCACAGCCAGCCCGACAACCCGCGTCAGACGGCCTCCGTGCACGCGGAGGGCCGCGGCCATGCGCCGAGCATCGGTGGCAATGTGCATGTCAGCATCAATCTCGCACGCGGTATTGCGGATGGCGAGTCGTCCGGCCCGAGTGTGAACTTCACTCCCAGAGCATCGTGTCCAGCACCCCGTTGAGAACCGGCCGCGCGGCGGCGCTCGCGCTCCTCGCCGCCTGTGCGGGCGGCGCGCCCCGCGCACCATCGCCAGCAGCCATCATGCATACCGCGCAGCAGAGCGGTACGGACGCACTGCTCATCGCGGTGAGCGCGGTGAACGATCGCGTGGCCTGGGTGAGCGGCACCAAGGGCAGCTACGCGCGCACGCTGGACGGCGGCGCCACGTGGCAGGCGGCGCAGGTGCCCGGCGCCGACAGTCTGCAGTTCCGCGATGTGCACGCCGTGAGCGCGGACACCGCCTACCTGTTGAGCATCGGGTCGGGAGCGCTGTCGCGCATCTACAAGACCGGCGATGGCGGGCGGCACTGGACGCTGCAGTTCACCAACACCGACCCCCACGAATTCTACGACTGCTTCGACTTCTGGAGCGCGCAGCGCGGCATCGTGGTGGGCGATGCGGTGGATGGCCGGGTAGGTCTCCTCACGACCACCGATGGCGGCGCGCACTGGACGTCGCCCCCCGCGGCGGAGCGCCCACACGCGGCACAGGGCGAAGGCAGCTACGCGGCCAGCGGCACCTGCGTGGTGACACAGCGCGGCGGCTCGGCGTGGATCACGGCGGCCACCGCCGGCACCTCGCGTCTGCTCCACACTACCGACTATGGCCGCACATGGAGCGCCGACACGCTCCCCGTCACGACCCGTGAGGGGGCCGGCGTACAGTCGGTGGCGTTCCGTACCGCACGCGACGGGATGGCCATGGCGGGCGGCAACGCGGCGCGCGCGGGCGACCGCGTGGTGGCGACGACGCGCGATGGCGGGCGGCGCTGGACGCTCGCCGGCAGCCCGCCCTTCGCGACGGGTATCTGGGGCGGTGTGTACGTGCCCGGTGCCCAGGCGCCGACCGTGGTGGCGGTCGGACCGCACGGCGCGGCGTATTCGCGGGACGATGGCGCGACGTGGACGGTGATCGATACGCTCGACTACTGGGGCGTGGGTGTTTCTTCGCCGCACGCAGGGTGGGCCGTGGGGCTGCATGGCCGCATCACGAAGCTCGCGGGGTTCTGAGCGGTGACCACGCAGGAGCTCTACGACTTCATCCGGCAGCATACCCTGGGCGTCATGGCCACAGTGTCCCCGACGGGAACGCCGGAGGCGGCGCTGGTGGGAATCGCGGTCACGCCCGAGCTCGAGCTGATCCTCGACACGGCGGCCACATCGCGCAAATGCACCAACGTGCGCGACAATCCGCGCGTGGCGTTTGTCATCGGCCGGCGGGGTGAGGTCACGCTGCAGTACGAAGGGATGGCCGACGAGCCGCGGGGGAGCGAGCTCCGCCGGTGCAAGGCGGTGTACTTCGACAAGTTCCCCGAGGGGCGCGAGCGGGAACAGTGGCCGGACATCACGTACATCCGCGTCCGCCCCACCTGGCTGCGCTACAGCGACTACAGTCAGACGCCGGCGCAGATCGCCGAGCGATCGTTCACGCCGGACCATTCTCGCGCGGCGCCCATTCGCCCCGAGGCGTGAGGCCGGCCGCGCCCTGGCGAGCCCCGTGGCAACACGCCAGTTTGAGGATGTAGGTGACGCAGCACGCGTCGCTGTCGCGGCGGCACTCGCGCTCGGCGCAACCCGCGCGGGCTGACGTCCCGGCAGCCGCTTCCCGACTCTCTCACGACCGATTGACCATTCATGCGACGTATCGTCTCGCTCGTCTGTCTCCTCCTCTGTCCGTTCGCCACGAGCCTGGCGCAGCGACACGCAGAGGTCTTCACCCACGCGGATAGCATCCGCGGCTCCAACACGCCGCAGCGCGCCTGGTGGGACGTGGCGTTCTACGATCTGCACGTGCGTGTAAACCCGGCAGACAGCAGCATCAGCGGCTACAACGGCATCACCTACCGCATAATCAAGCCGGCCGCCGCCGAGATGCAGATCGATCTCCAGATGCCGCTGCTGGTGGACAGCATGCTGCAAGGGGGACGGCACCTCACGTACCGTCGCGACGGGAACGCGTTCTTCGTCACCCTGGGCACGCCGCAACGCGTGGGCGATCGCAAGACAGTGACTGTGTACTACCACGGCAAGCCGCGCGTGGCCAAGCGTCCGCCATGGGATGGCGGGCTCATCTGGGCGCGCGACAGCCTGGGGAATGAATGGATTTCCACCGCATGTGAGGGGCTGGGGGCGAGCGTCTGGTGGCCGAACAAGGATTATCTGGCCGACGAACCGGACAGCCAGCGCATCGCCATCACCGTGCCCGACTCGCTGGAGGATGTGTCCAACGGGCGGCTGCGCAGCGTGGTGCACCATGATGATGGGACGGACACGTACGAATGGTTCGTGGAGAACCCCATCAACAACTACGACGTCTCCATCAACGCGGGCCACTACGCGCACTTCGCCAAGTTCTACAACGGGGAGCAGGGGATCCTGACGATGGATTTCTGGCCGCTGGCGTATCATCTGGACACGGCCAGGACGCAGTTTCAGCAGGCGACGTCGATGATGGCGTGCTTCGAGCACTGGTTCGGCCCGTATCCCTGGTACCACGACGGCTACAAGCTCGTGGAGGCGCCGCATCTGGGAATGGAGCACCAGAGCGCGGTCGCCTACGGCAACCACTACGAGAACGGCTATCTGGGACGCGATCTCTCGCACACGGGGCTCGGCCTCAAATGGGATTTCATCATCGTCCACGAGAGCGCGCACGAGTGGTTCGGAAACAACCTCACCGACAAGGACGCCGCCGACATGTGGGTGCACGAGGCCTTCGCCAACTACGCGGAGAACCTCTATGAGGAGTGCCAGCACGGAAAGGAGGCGGGCGCACGCTACGTGATCGGCACCCGGAAGAACGTGCGGAACGATGAGCCCATCATCGGGCACTACGGCGTGAACAACGAAGGGTCGGGCGACATGTACTACAAGGGCGGCAACATGCTCCACACCATCCGTCAGATCATCAACGACGATGCGAAGTGGCGGAGCATTCTGCGCGGCCTCAATTCCCACTTCCGCCACCAGACAGTCACCGGCCGGCAGGTGGAGCAGTACATCGACCAGCAGTCCGGCATCGATTTCGACAAGGTATTCCAGCAGTATCTCACCACTACCAAGCTTCCGGTGCTGGAATATAAGATCGCCGGCTCGACGCTCTCGTACCGGTGGACCAATGTGGTGCCCGGCTTCGACATGCCGGTGAAGGTGACGCTGTCGGACAACTCATACAGCTTCATCCATCCCACCGAATCGTGGAAGACGGCGGCGTTGCATGTGCAGGCGCCGAGTGATTTCAAGGTGGATGAGAATTTTTACGTCGTGCCGAAGAACGTGGGCGTGGCGGCGCATTCGGCGCCCGCCACGCCCACGCCGACCATGCGGTAGTCGCTGGCGCGGCGATTGGTGGAGGGAGATGTGATGGCGGCGGATGACGCACTTCGCGAGCAGATGGCGAGTCTGCTCGACTGGCACGCGGCGCACGCGACGTTCGAGCAGGCGGTGGGCGACATGCCGCCGCGACTCCGCGGAATGCAACCCGCGGATCTGCCGTACTCCCCATGGCAACTGCTCGAGCACATCCGGCTGGCGCAGGACGACATCCTCGACTTCTGCCGCAACCCGGACTACGCTGAGCGCCGCTGGCCGGAGGACTACTGGCCGCCCGATCCGGAGCCGCCGTCCCCGGGGGCCTGGGATGAGTGCGTGGAGGCCGTTCGGCGTGACCGCGCGGCGCTGCAGGCGCTGGCGCGGGACGCATCCATCGATCTGTTCGCGAAGATTCCGCACGGAACGGGGCAGACGTATCTGCGCGAGCTACTGCTGGCGGCCGATCACGCGTCCTACCACGTCGGGGAGCTGGTAGTCGTGCGCCGGCTGCTCGGCGCGTGGCCGGGGGACTCCTGAACGCGTGGTGTGAGGACGAAGGCTCCGCAAGGGATCGACACTGGAACTCCAAACAGACCCGATACCGCCCAGCACTTTCGAGGGATGGGGTGGCACGTGACGCGGGGCGAGACGGTGTTGGAAGAGAGGCCTCATCGCATGTGCGTGACGTGAACACTCCATGAGTGACGCGGCACACGGCCCGCCGGACGCCGGGCCACACATGCAAGGCGTGGCGGGGGAGCTGCAGCAGGCACTCGGCGAAGCCTATGTCCTCGAGCGCGAACTCGGCCGCGGCGGGATGGCGACCGTCTACCTCGCGCACGACGCAAGACACGACCGGCCGGTCGCGCTGAAGGTGTTACGCGACGCGGATGCGCCGATCGACGTGGAACGGTTCCAGCGCGAGATCCGCGTGCTCGCGCGCCTGCGGCACCCGTTCATCCTCCCGCTGTACGATTCGGGCGAGGCGGCAGGGTCGCTCTTCTTCGTGATGCCGTACATCGACGGCGAGTCGCTGCGCACACGCCTCGAGCGCGAGGGGCACTTGCCGGTCGAGGACGCGCTCGAGATCGTGCGGCAACTGCTGGACGCGCTGCACACCGCACACGATGAAGGGATCGTGCACCGCGACATCAAGCCGGAGAACGTCCTCCTCGCGCGGAGTGGCCATGCGCTGCTCGCCGACTTCGGCATCGCGCGTGCGGCGCTCGCCAGCGCGCAGGGCGCGACGATAACGCAGGTTGGCGTCACGCTGGGGACGGTGGCCTACATGAGCCCCGAGCAGGCGATGGGCGAGCGGGAGATCGACGCCCGATCCGACCTGTATGCGCTGGGGTGCATGCTGTTCGAGATGCTCACCGGCGCGCCGCCGTTCACCGGCAACCCCATGAGCGTGCTGTCCAGGCATCTCACAGCGATACCGCCCGATGTCCGCTCGCTGTGCCCCGGCATCCCCGCGACGGTCGCCGCGGCCGTCGCACAGTCGCTCGCAAAGGACCCCGGCGAGCGCCCCGCGTCCGCGCGCGACCTCGCGCGCGCGCTGGCGGACGGCTCCGGCACGTCGGGCGAGATCCGGACCATCCCGCAGCAGAGCTCGGCGCTCCGGCGCGGCGCAACGGCCGCGCGCCTCTCCATGGCTGTGCTCCCGATCGTGACCATCGGTGCCGGAGGAGACGATGACTATTTCGGCGATGGGCTGACCGAGGAGCTCACCTCGGCGCTGTCGCGGCTCGAGGGGTTGCGCGTCGTGTCGCGCACGTCGGCCTCGTCATTTCGCGGGCAGAATCTTCCGCTGACCGAGATCGCCGCTCGGCTCGGTGTCGAGTTCGTCGTGGAGGGGAGCGTGCGCCGCGCGGGACGGCGGCTCCGGCTCGCCGCGAAGCTCATCCAGGCCTCGGACGATGCGCCGCTCTGGAGCGAGACGTTCGACCGCACGATGGAGGACGTTTTCGCCGTGCAGGACGAGATCACCGCAAGCATCGTCGAGACAGTCACGCGCGCGTTGCAGCTCGGCGGGTTGCGCGGGCAGGTGCCGGTCCCCGCGACACACAATCTGGGGGCGTACGACCTGTACCTGCTCGGCCGGCATCAGGTGAATCAGCGGAGCGAGGCGTCGCTGCGCCGCGCGCGCGAGCTGTTCCAGCAGGCGATCGATCTCGATCCTGCGTACGCGCCAGCGTGGTCGGGGCTGGCCGACGCGTCGGCGCTTTTCGCGACGTCGATCTTCGCGCTCCCGGCCGAGATGTTTCCCGTCGCGGCCGAGGCGGCGCGGCGCGCGATCGAGCTGGACTCGTCGCTGGCCGACGCGCATGCCTCGCTCGGGCTGGTGAAGCTGCACTGGGACTGGGACTGGGCCGGCGCGCTCGACGAGCTGCATCGCGCGATCGCGCTCAACCCGAATCTCGAATCGGCGCATCGCTGGCTCTCCGCGTACCTGGCGGGGATCGGGCGCTTCGACGAGGCGATGCCGATTGCCGAGCGCGCGCTGCTGCTCGATCCGCTGTCGGTGCTCCCGCGCATGAACATCGGGATCATCCGGAACCAGGCGAACGATCTGCCGGGGGCGGAGCGCGATTTCCGGCGAGTGCTCACAATGCAACCGGAATACCGCACCGGGCTCGTCTATCTGGGCGTCACGCTGGCGCTGCAGGGGCGGTGCGACGAGGCGCTCCAGGTGGTGGAGAAGCTCGCGTCGTTCGGGATCGACTCGCCGCACTATCGCTGGCCGGTCGGGCTCTGTCACGCACTGGCCGGTCGGACCGCGCTGGCGCACGAGATTCTCGATCCGGTCCATCGCAGCAGCTTCCCGGCGGTGTATCGCGCGATGAGTCACGTGGCGCTGGGCGAGCGCGACGCGGCGCTCGCCACGCTGGAGCAGGGGATCGCGGATCGGTCGTCTGCGATGTATACCATTGGCTGCCAGCCGCTGCTCCGCGCCCTGCACGGCGATCCGCGTTTTGAGGCGGTGCTGGCAAAGCTGGCGCTGCCGAAGGCGGGGCGGGCGTGCTAGCACTACTCCGCCATGTTTGAGCGCGGAGGTTGCGGCGCGTGCTTCGCCCTCACTCCTGCGATTCCCTGATGGTTACCGTACCTCACTCATTGAATGGCTCCCCTCATGCCTGAATCACTCGTTATCGACCCCGCCCGTTCCGCCCTCCTGATCATGGACTATCAGACCGGTATCGTGAACGCGTATGGCACGAACCAGGAGGACCTGCTGCAACGCGCCGCCCGAGTGCGACGCACCGCACACGACCGAGGCGTCCAGGTGATCTACGTGACCGTCGGCTTCCGGCCAGGCTACCCGGAAGTCAGCGCACGCAACGTGAGCTTCAGCACCATCAAGCAGTCCAATCGCTTCTCGGGTGAATCGCCGGAGCCGGTGCACCCGGCCGTTGCCCCTGAATCCGGCGACATCACCGTCGTCAAGCATCGCGTCGGCGCCTTCCTCGGTACCGACCTCGACATGATCCTGCGGGCGCACGACATCGACACGCTCGTGCTGTGCGGCATCGCCACGAGCGGAGTCGTGCTCTCCACGCTGCGGCATGCGGCGGATGCGGATTATCGCTGCATCGTCGTGCGGGACTGCTGCGCTGACCGCGACGCCGAGGTGCACGCCTGTCTCCTCGACAAGGTCTTTCCGCGGCAGGCGACCGTGGTCACGAGCGAGCAGGTGCTTGCCGCACTGGGTGGTGCGTGAGGCCGACGGAACGCGCGCCGGCGTGCGCTGCTGACACCGTGGGACGCCCGCGCCGTATATGGTAGACAGCCCGTGCACCGCATTCTACGTTCTTCGGAAGCCTCGTCCATCCAGTCACGCAGGGTACCCGCCATGCATACCACACGATCAGCTCTCCTGGCGCTTGTCGTCGCCGCACTTCTGCCGGCGGGCGCGTCCGCGCAACGCAGCAACCAGCGGCGTGGCGCACGGAACGCCGAGTCCGACACGAGCAAGACGAGCCCGACCGCCACGGCCCAGGCGTCCACCACCGAGCAGCACACCGTCACGCACCACAGTATCGTCATCGACGGTCAGCACATTGCCTACGATGCCACGGTCGGCAACATCATCCTGCGCGATACCGCCGACCAGCCCATCGGGAGCCTCTACTACATCGCGTACACCAAGCAAGGGGTGCGCGACACCAGCCGCCGCCCGATCACCTTCGCGTACAACGGCGGCCCCGGCTCCGCGTCGGTGTGGGTGCACATGGGCGCCTTCGGCCCGCGCCGCGTCGCGATTCCCGATACCACGCACGCGCCCCCGCCGCCCTATTCGCTGGTGGACAACCAGTACAGTCTGCTCGACAAGACGGACCTCGTCTTCATCGATCCCATTGGCACCGGCTTCAGCAAGCCCGTTGGCAAGGGGAAGGGGAAGGACTTCTGGGGTGTGGATCAGGACGCCAGCTCGCTGGCGCAGTTCGTGAGCCGCTACCTGAGCGAGAACGAGCGGTGGAACTCCCCCCGCTACCTGCTCGGCGAGAGCTACGGGACCACGCGCTCCGCGGCGCTGGTGAACTACCTGCAATCACGCGACGACATGGACTTCAACGGCGTGGTGCTCATGTCCTCCGTGCTCGATTTTCAGACCATCACCTTCGATCCGGGGAACGACGAGCCGTACATCATGTACCTCCCGTCGTACGCCGCGGTGGCCTGGTATTATCACGCCCTGCCCAACCAGCCCGCGGAGCTGCGTCCATTCCTCAAGCAGGTGGAGCACTTCGCGACGCATGACTACGCGGAGGCGCTGCTGGCCGGCTCCACCATCACGCCCGCTCGTCGCGACTCCATCATCCAGCAGCTGCACCGCTACACGGGATTGAGCACGGACTACATCGACAAGGCTGACCTGCGCGTGGATGCGAGCCAGTTCGAGAAGGAGCTGCTGCGCGAGCACGGCCAGGTGGTGGGCCGTCTGGATGCCCGCTTCACCGGCCCCACCGGCGACCTGCTCGCCGAGCGCGCGCCGTACGACCCGCAGTCCGCTGACATCAGCTCGGCGTTCGTGTCAACGTTCAATCACTATCTGCACACCGAGCTCAACTTCGGCACGGACATGCACTACGTGGTAAGCGGGCGCGTGCAGCCGTGGGACTGGACACATGGCAACAGCCGCGGCTGGCCTGGTCACACCAACGTGGCCACCGATCTGGCGGAGGCGCTCTCGTACAATACGAAGCTGCACGTGCTGCTCAACAGCGGGCTGTTCGACCTGGCCACGCCATACTTCGCGGCCGAGTGGACGATGGATCATCAGGGACTTCCGCCGAAGCTCCGGAGCCATATCGAGGAGAAGGAATATCTGGCCGGCCACATGATGTACGTGCACCAGCCCTCGCTGGCCAAGCTCAAGCAGAACATCGCCGCCTTCATCGACGCGACGTCAGGCACCGCCGCGACGCCCGTAGCGGCCGATGCCGGCGGGAGGCGGTAGAGCCGTCTACTGCGGGGATGCACCACAGAGACACGGAGAGCACAGAGAAAGGCTGAAGGAATTGGGGGCGTTAGGGTCAGCAACCGTCTTGGACAGTGACGCCCCACGGTTCAGTGCCTGACCCCCAGCTCGCTGACCCTCACCACCCCGTCTTTCTCTGTGTCCTCTGTGTCTCTGTGGTGCATTCACGGGTGCATTCACACCGAGCGTCAACGCTGCGGCTGCGCGTCGGTGCTGGCCCCGGTGGCCGGAACCAGGTGGAACGTGTAGTCGAGATGAATGCTGTCGGCCACGTTCAATAGGAAGGAGAGGTGCGGCTGATGCAGGCCGAAGTCGTCGAAGGTGAAGCCTGTGGATGCGGCGCCGGTGATGCTCTGCCCGTCGAAGTTCGCCTTCACCTGCCACGTGGTCGGCCTGGTGACCCCGTGCACGGTCAGCTTTCCATCCAGCGTGAAGTTTCGCGCGCCGGAGGTCGGCAGCGGCGTGCGGAGTCCGTGGATGGCGGTGGGCACCAGCGTCACGTTCGGAAAGCTGTCCGTCTGAAGGATGCGCTCGCGGACGTAACGGTCGCGCCGGTCGTGATCGCTCTTAAGGCCGGAGACGTTGGCGACGAATCTGGATTCGCCGGGAATCACCTGCCCATCGCTCCCGATGACGAGGGCGCCGGTGACGGCGGATGTTCTGCCGATGGCGTCGTTGGGGAGGTCGTGGTGCGCCAGCTGCTCGCGCACGCGGTAGTTCACCTCGTTCCCGGAAGGCGCCAGCACGAGGCGGAGCGGCGTGCCCGCCGGCGGCGCGCCGAGCCGCAGTGAGTGCGCCGCGGCCGGAGCCGCGGCTGGGGGCGCGGCCGCACCGGCCAGAATGAACCCGAGCACGCCTGCGAACACCGCTGCTGTTGCCTTTCTCGTCATGCCGTCCTCCAGAGAGATGATGCTGGATGAACCCGCTCGATGGCGCGCGGGTTCGCGTCCCTCAGGAGTGTACGTCCGAGTGCGCGGCCATGTTGGGAGCCGCCGGCGCCGCAACGCGCGAGACGCGCGGCCACCAGTCTGGTGGCCGCGCGTCTCGTCGAGCGGATACTGCGTGCGGGTCAGGTAGCCGCGGTCAGCGACTTCTGGATGCTCTGCGCGCGGTCAAGGTGGCTCTGAATAATCGGCGTCGCCTTCTTGGCGAGCGCCTTGAGCTGGGCATTCTGCCCGTTGGCATCGATGGCGTTCAGCAGACCGAGCACGGCCTTGTGCGCCTTGACTTCGTTGTCGATGTACGTGGAATCGAAGGCCGCGCCCTTGGGGGCGGACTGCAGGGCCTGCATCTCCTGTGACGCCAATTGCTGCACCGGGTCGTTTGCGGGTGCCTGCGGCGTGATGTTCAGCTGCTTCACCAGCTTCTGGTCCTGTAAGCGCAGCGCATGATGTTCCCCCATCATCCGCTTCCCGAACGCCTTCACGCTGGCCTTGGTGCCCTTCTTCGCCGCCAGGGCGCCGGCGGTGCTGTCCGCCTTGTTGGCCTCGTCCACCAGCGCGGCATAGTTCACGTCCGTCAGATTGGCGAGGCTCGCGGACGCGTTGCCACCCATCTGGGAGGTGGTGTCAGGATTCATGCTGGACGTGTCCGACATGGTGGACGTATCCGCGGAGGCGGAGCCGGGCATGGCCGGCGCGCCAACGGCGCCAGCCGCCGACTCGGGGACTCCTGGTGCGGCTCGCCGACCCTTGCATGCGCCGAGGGTCGCCCCAGCTGCAAGCGCCAACGCCAGGCCGGCGTGACGAGTGAATTGAACCTGCATGGTGACCTCCTGAATCGGTCAGTAGATAAGCTCCGGAGTGGTTGCGCGCCGGCATGCTGTTTCACCGCGCAGAACACTCCATGGGGCAAGAACTGTACTTCCCGCCGCACCGGACACCCGAATCGGCCCCATTCCCCGCCGTCGCGTGGCCCCTGGGGCCGGCTAACCGCTCAGGTGCCCGGCCAGCCGATGGCGCCCAGGCGCTCCGGCGCTCCGTGGGTCGGAAGGGTCTGGCCAGATCGCGGCCCGCGCGCGATTCTCCTGATGTTCGCCACACCGCTCCCTCTCCGCACGAGGATTCACCGTGACCAACGCTGAAGAGTTGCTCGAACAGACGCACGCCGACCTGGAGGCGCTCGACTACGACGAAGAGCACGGCGGCATGGACCGCCGCCACTTCATGTTCTTTTCCCTCGCAGCCGCGGCGGCGGCCACTCTGGGTGTCGAGCCGGCGCATGCGGAGACGCTTGCCGCGGTCGCGCACGATCGCGCTCGGCGCCTGGGGCAGCAGCCCGCGCCGCTCTCGCTCGGCAATGGCGAGCCCCCCGCGCTGCAGTTCCAACCCTACCCGGGCGGCACGGGCGCGCTGATGGAGAAGGTGGCCCGTGAGCGCGGTCGTGCCGCGTTCGACCGAGCCACCTTCACCGTGGAACCGTGGAGCGGCGCGGTGCCCACCTCGGAGGAGGAGATTGCCTATCTGCCCGCACACCGTCTCTCGGCGCTCCTCAAGGCGCGCAAGATCACCTCGGCCCGGCTCACCGACATCTACCTGAAGCGCCTCGCTCGGCTCAATCCTAAACTGCTGTGCGCGGTGACGATCATGGAGCGGCAGGCGCGCGCCGCGGCCGCGCAGGCTGACGCGGAGCTGGCGGCCGGACACGACCGCGGTCCGCTGCACGGACTGCCCTACGGGATCAAGGACCTGTTCGCCACCAAGGGCGTGCCCACCACCTGGGGCGCGAAGGACTTCGAGCATCGCATCATCGATGAGGACGCCGAGGTGGTGGTGCGGCTGCGCGAGGCCGGTGCGGTGCTCATCGCCAAGCTCGCGACGGGGCTCTTTGCGCAGGATGACCAGTGGTTTCGCGGGCGGACGAACAATCCCTGGAACCTGGTGCAGGGGTCGAGCGGGTCATCGGCCGGCCCTGCTTCGGGGACGGCGGCGGGATGCGTTGCGTTCGGGATCGGCACGGAAACGTCGGGATCCATCGTGTCGCCGAGCATCCGCTGCGGGTTGAGCGCGCTGCGCCCGACCTTCGGCAGCGTGAGTCGGTACGGCGGCATGGTGCTGGCCTGGTCGCAGGATCGCGTGGGTCCCCTCTGCCGTACGATCGAGGATTGCGGGATGGTGTTCAACGTGCTCCACGGCGTGGACGAGAAGGACCCGTCGACGGTGACGATGCCCTTTCACTTCGACCGCAACATCGACCTCGCGTCCATGCGCGTGGGCGTTGACGCCCATGCGCCACCGGAGCTGGTGGCCAAGCTCCGCGAACTGGGGGTGAAGCCGGTGACGATCGGAGATCGTCCCACGGTGCCGGGGCTGCGCGGCGGCGGACTCGACGTGGAAGACGCCGCGGCGTTCGACGCCTACGTACAGCGCAAGGCCAAGGAGATCGGGCTCGACCTGAACGCCTTGCCACAGTATGCGGGGCGCGGGGGCGGCGCTGGCGGTGCCGGTGGCCGGTCGCGCGGCGGTAGATCAGGCGGCGGTCGCTCGGCCGCACCGGCCAATCCGATGGCGCCGGCGGACTGGAACCCGCGCTTCGTCCATGGCCGCACCATTCCCGGCTTCGAGTACCTGCAGACCGAGCGGCGCCGCTACGTCCTCATCAGCAAGTGGGCCGAGTTCCTGAAGGATCTGGACATGTTCATCGGGAACCCGTTCGCCGACGTGGGGCCGAACGCGCAGACAGGTCATCCCTGCACGGTGGTGCCCTACAAGTTCGATGTGCCGCAGCAGCGCAGGCACCGGGATGGTAGCCCGCCGCTCCACCTCACCGCGCAGCCGATCTGCGGCGTGATCGTGGGCAATCTGTTCAACGACGACAAGATCCTTTCTGTGGCGCACCAGTTTCAGGTGCACGACAACACCTACCTGAAGCATCCAGCGTTGTGACGCGCCCGGTTGCGATCCGCGCGCCGCATA
This sequence comes from Gemmatimonadaceae bacterium, assembly GCA_036278935.1. GTDB lineage: Bacteria > Gemmatimonadota > Gemmatimonadetes > Gemmatimonadales > Gemmatimonadaceae > DASSNR01. The sequence continues at coordinate 22,429 of DASUKA010000019.1, read as the reverse complement.
CATCACGGCGCGCGAATCGTAAGCCCGGGCGCCCTATCGCGTCAGGTGCGCACCGGCGAGTGTGGCGACCGCGCCGAGCGTGGTCTGCGCCGCGTTGAGACCGAGACGGAAATCCTTGTCGCTGTAGGTGGAGAAGACGTCCGTGGGCTGGTGCCAGTTCGGGTCCCACCCCGCGCCGATCTGCTGGCCGCGCTGATTCTCGCGCAGCGTGATGGCCGGCACGAGGTCCTGGAACGGTGCCGAGTCGGTGTTGGTCATGTGCGGGCCGACGGCGGCGGGATAGTCGGTGGCGTAGTTCTCGTTGGCATCGCGGAAGATCCACGCCAGCTTCTCCGCCCCCTCGGCGAACTTGGACGTTGACTGGAACTCGATGTTCACATCGGCCTCGGGGCGTTGCGTCTTGCTCACCTTGCCATTGGCGTCCGGCATCCCGTGGTCGAACATCATCATGTCATGCTGGATCATCCCCAGCCACTTCGGCTCGGGGTACTTGCCAGAGCCCGCCGGATCTTCCTTCCCCTGCAGCGCGGCGCGCTGCTCCACGTACGCGCGTGATCCGTTCAGCCCGGTCTCCTCGTTGTTCCAGAGGATGAAGCGAATGGAGACGTTCGTCTTCACGTCGGGCATGCTGAACACGCGGGCAAGTTCCATGACCAGCGCGGTGCCCGAACCGTCGTCGTTGGCGGCTTGGCCCCAGCCGATGCCGTCCATGTGGCCGCTCACGATGTACATCTCATCCGGGTGCACGGAGCCGATCTTGGTGCAGTAGAGGTCCTGCCGCTCGCCGGGAACGCTCGGCGGCGTATCGAGCGCGCGGAGCGTGGGATCTGGCTGCTTGAGCGAATCCCGGTTCACACCGGTGGGCCCACGATTGCCACGCGCGCGCGAGCCGCCCGCACCTCTCCTGTTCTCCCGTGCGCGCCGAAAGGCTTCGCGCTGGGCGGCGGTCAGCGGCGGGCGCTGGGTATTCCGCGCGCGTCGCGGCCGGGGCGCGTAGTTGTACGTGAGACGGTGCGTGTTCGTGCAGCCGTAGCTCTTGAGCTGCGCCTCGATCCAGTCGAGGGCGGCGCGATTGCGAGCCGTGCCCTGCCTGCGGTCGCCGAACTTCGTGAGCCCCTTGATGGTGGCCTTGTAATGGTCGAGCGAGAGGCGGGAGACCATCTCCTTGATCTGCGTGTTGGCCGTGTCGCCGGCGTAGGGGGACGCGCGGCGCTGCGCGGCGAGCGGGGCGGCGATGAAGGCGAGAAGTGCCGCGGTGGCGGCGAGGCGGGCGTGAGAGCTGGACATGCGTTCAGGGGGCGGAGGTGAGAGAGGCGGGTGGAACGTGAGAGGCCGCGGTGCGTAGCGTCCCTGAAGTCAATACGAGCGACGGGGGTTGGGCGCTGAGAAATCGGGGTTGGATCCCGAGCTCCGTTGCGAGCCGTTCGGTGCCCGATTGTGAGATGCCACGCACATGCGGCCTCCTTCGGTCGAACACCCCGGCCGATGAGGACCGGGGTGTCTCCCTCCGCATTGGAGCCTCTATCGCCGCAGCGTGAGCGTCGTCACGATCCCCGGCTCGAATGGGGTGATCGGTCCGCTCAGCGTCCGGCCGTCGGGCGACAGCGTGAAATTCGCCGTCTCGATGCGGGCGCTGGCCGTTCTGCCCGGCTTACCGCCCGGGGTGATGAAGTTCATGGTGACATGCGTCGAGTCGAGCACCGTACCGGCCATGGTACGGTTGGACGAGGTGATCAGCTGGAGCGTCGTGGTCGCGGATCCCGACAGAGTGGTGCTACCGCTGTCCTGAATCACCTGCACGGTCCATTGCGCGACGCCGGTGGCCCACGTCTCCTCCCCGGCCCATACGCCGGCGAGCGGGCCCTGCGCTACGGGCGTCTGTGTGCCCCCACCACTCCCACTCCCGCTCCCGCTACCGCCGCCTCCCCCGCCACCGCCGCCACCACCACTGCCACCGTCGTCGCCGCCACCGCCCGGGCCTTTCGATGCGAGAGGTGTCGTCGCGATATGAGTCCCGGGTGCTGTCGGCGCGTCAGCGCTGCACGCCGTGATCAGGACAGCGAGAGCGAGACATGCGATGAAGCGTGCATGAGCGCGCGCAGCGCTGACAAGCGAGTGACGGGTCGTAATCGATTCGGGCATGACTGTACCTCGGGTGAATGTTCGTTGTGCCACGAGGTCAAGCTAGAATCCACCACGTTCGCGCCGGTACGAAATTGGGGCGAATGCACGGTGCCGAAGGGTGAACGGCGTGTCTCATCACGTCGGCCGATGACTCATCCTCCCAGAAGCACATGAACCGCCACGGCGTCGCCGTGGCGGTTCATGTGCATGTCACTCGTTGTTCCTGCACCACTCGCGTGGTCAGCGCATTCAGACGGCGTGGCGCTCGATCATCTGCCAGGGAGTCATCCCTATCTGAATCCACACCCTGCGGGTGCCTCGCCTCACCGCTGATGCGGGTCCTTGAACGGGTTCCAGAACGGCGATTTGGCGGTGATGCGGCCTGCCGAATCGACGGCGAGCTGCGCCCGCTTGATCTGGTTGACGAGTGAGTGTGGATCGAGCCGGGCATCGATCACCCGCGATGCCCGCGCGACGCTGTGCCGCATCTCCTCACTCGGAGCCGGGAGCGCGGGCAGCGCGGCGGAGTCTGCCGCCGGACGACGGACGCGATGCCGAGGGGACCAGGGAGCCAGCCGCGCCTCTGGTGGCTCCGCGGCCGCCGTCGCCACCATCGTGGCGTTGGTGGGCACCACGTGGACAGCTGCCGTTTGCCCGGTGCGCTGGCTGAGCGCGCCATCCACCACGCCTGCCACGGGCGCTTCCGTGCCAGTCTCCGCCATCGTCGTGGCCGCGGTCTGCTTCTGCGCGGATGCCATCGCGCCGTGCGCCGGCTCGCCGCCGTGCGCCAAGGCGATGGAGACGCCGGCCACGCTCACGACGACCGCCGCGGCCACGCCCATCTTCCACGAAGGCGGTCGGGTCCACGACGCCGGGCGCCTGGCCGCTGCCCCCCGTCTCCACCATCGCCGCGACGTGGTTGCCGCCGCAACCGCTGCGGCCTCCGGGATCTCGGCGGCCTCCGGGATCTCGGCAGCCTCCGGGATCTCGACAGCCTCGGGTATCTCGATCGCCTCCGGTATCTCGATCGCCTCCGAGATCTCGATCGGCTCCGGCACTTCGATGGGATCCAGCACCTCGGCGCGCGCCGCGGAAGCGCTCTCGTCGTTCTCGATCGCTTCCGGGTGATACAGCCGCGCAGCTTCTTCGAGCGCGGCCAGCGCCGCCTCCGCGTGCGGACTCGGGGCGGGCTCGCTCGCGGTAGGTAATGCATCCGCCGCCTGTTGAGCGATCAGGAGTCCGGTGGTGCCGTCGGATTTCTCCTGCGTGCTCTCCGCCTGCATCTGCACTGCCGGCGCGTCGCTCGCCTCCAGCCGCATGCGAGTCGCCAGCGCCTGCCGCGTCAACGCCTCAGCGCCCTCGTAGTCGAGCTGCGCGTAGTGTACCTTGGCCAGGCTGCGAAGGACGGCCGCGACTTCCGGGTGATCCTCGCCCACGGACTTCCGCTTGATGTCGAGCACCCGGGTGAGAAACTCACCGGCTGTAGCAAAGTTGCCACAGCGGAAGTGCAACCTCGCGAGGTTGTTCAGCAGGACCGCCAGCTCCGGATGCTCCGGACCGCCGTGTTGCTCGCCGATGGCAAGGGCGCGGCGGAAACATGCTTCGGCCTGCTCGGTCTCACCACGGGTGGCATGCAGCATGCCCAGCGTGGTCAGCGGCTGCACCAGGTCGTGGTGCTCGGCTCCCAGCACCCGTTCTCGGATGTCGAGCGAGCGTTGCACGAGTACCTCGGCCTGGCCGAACTCTCTCTGCTTGCATTTGAGTTGGCCGAGGTTGCTCAAACTCGAAGCAAGTTGCAGGTTATCGGTACCAGCGCGCGCCGCCTCCTGGATCGCGTTCTCGAAGGCTTGTTCGGCCTGCGGGTAGTCGCCCACACCGAACAGGCGGCGTCCTGCTTGGTTGTACGCTTCCCAGCGCGTCTCCCACGTCTCATTCATGCGAACTCCTCCAGCGGACTCATGCGGACTCTGTGTAGAGAGATGACGCAGGATTGCCGCTCGTGTAACCGCGAGCCATCGTGGTCGTCGCACATGAGCTACGCGGGACGCGTGCATCGCGGCGCCTTCCCCAGGCGCCCTCTACCATCCCTCCAGTCGTTGATGGGCATCATGTGGACATCCCGAACATCCCCCGCACTCCGCTCGCTCGTAATCATTTCGGTCCTCGCCGCCATGCCGCGCTACCTCAGCGCGCAGTCGCTTCGTGGATCGCCGTCGAGCGTGGGTCGGATGTACCACTATGCCGTCGCACATGATCTACACTTTTACGAGACGTCGAAGGGGTTCAAGAAGGCCGCTCACGCCGGTGACTTCGTGCGGCTGTCGGGGAACAGCGACTACCGCCTGAGCGAGGTCAGCTTTCCGTGGGTGAAGCCAGCCACGCGAACCTTCGTGCGCCGCCTGGCCTCGGAGTACCACAACACATGTGGGAAACCGATGGTCGTCACCAGCGCGATGCGGCCCGAAACGTGGCAGCCACCCAACAGCGCGGAAGAATCTGTGCACCCCACCGGCATTGCCGTGGATCTGCGCAAACCGCACGGTCGCTGCCTGCGCTGGCTGCGGCACGTGCTGCTCTCGCTGGAAAAAACCGGTGTGATCGAAGCCACGGAGGAGCACCATCCACCGCACTTCCACGTGGCCGTGTACTCGGTACCGTATCGCCACTACGTGCGGCGCATCACCCATCACGATGATGTGGTGGTGGCCAGCGGCGACAAGCAGCAGTACGAGATCCGCCCGGGCGACTCGCTCTGGGGGATCGCCCGGCGCTATGGTACGAGTGTGCAGCAGCTCGAAGCGTTGAACAACCTGGATTCGTCGCGCATCCGAGCGGGCCAGACCATCATGGTCCCGGCTACGGATGTGAGTGGGGACCAGTAGCCACAGGAATCCGCACTCCGTCGCGCGCGCGAAAGAGGTACACGCGCTCCGGCGGGATGCGGACGGTCACCCGGTCGTCTTCCGCCACCGGCACGTCCGGGCGAACGACGGCCACGATGCGCGTGTCGTCGTCGAGGGCGACGTGGACGATCTGCTCGCTTCCCAGCGGTTCGACCAGCGCCACCACTGCGTGCGCGCCGTCTGCGCCATCCGCCTGGCCGTCGACATCAACTTCGACCGCCTGTGGGCGCACGCCGAGCACCACGGGCTCGTCTTCGTCCACCGCGGCGTGGTCGGTGCGCACGGGGATGGACAGAGTGCTGGTGCACAGGGTGCGGGGCTGGCCGTTTCCCTGAAGCGCGCCATCGATGAAGTTCATCGCCGGCGTGCCGATGAATCCTGCCACAAACTGATTGGCAGGGTTGCGATAGAGCTCCTGCGGCGGCGCGACCTGCTGCAGATGGCCCTCGTGCAACACCGCCACGCGGTCTCCCAGTGTCATCGCTTCGGTCTGATCGTGTGTCACGTAGACCATCGTCGCGTCCAGGCGGCGATGCAGATGCGCCAGCTCGGTGCGCATCTCCACGCGAAGTCGCGCGTCGAGATTGGAGAGCGGTTCATCGAACAGGAATGCCGCCGGCTCGCGCACGATCGCGCGGCCGAGCGCCACGCGCTGCCGCTGGCCGCCTGAGAGCTGGGCCGGCCGCCGATCCAGAAGCGGAGCGATCCCCATGCGCTCGGCCGCCGCATGCACGCGTTGGTCAATAACGCTCGAGGGATGGTGCCGCAGGCGCAGGCCGAACGAGAGATTCTCGCGCACGGTCATGTGCGGATAGAGCGCGTAACTCTGAAAGACCATGGCAACATCGCGCTCCTGAGGTGGCAGCACTGTCACATCGCGTTCGCCGATGCTGATGCTGCCATGCGTGGGCGCTTCCAGCCCCGCGATCATGCGCAACACGGTGGTCTTTCCGCTGCCTGATGGCCCCACCAGAACGAGAAACTCGCCGTCGGCGATCTCGAGCGTGAGGTCGCGCACGGCCGTGTAGCCGTTGGGGTAGGTCTTGCCGAGCTGCTCGAGGATGATACTCGCCATCAGGGCTCGGCGCCGGCCCCGCGCGCGAGCAGACCGAGCTTGAGCGCGAACTGCACGTAGTCGGCGCGATGCGCGAAGCCGAGCTTGTCGTGGATGCGCTGCTTGTAGGTGTCCACCGTCTTGGGGCTGATGGCGAGCTGCTCGCCGATCTCAGGGGCCGAGTAGCCTTGCGCGGTGAGGCGCAGCACCTCGCGCTCGCGCTCGGTGAGCCGCCCATACCTGGCGCGCTCGGCGCGAAGCGGGTCCTCACGCGTGATGCGCGGCGCCAGCGTGCGTTCCGCGGCGGGTCGCACGTAGACCTCGCCCCGCGCGACCGTTCGCACGGCGGCCACGAGCTCACGATCCGCGGCGCTCTTCATGAGGAACCCTCTCGCTCCCGCTTCCAGCAGCGGCGCCAGATAATCGTCCTCGCTGTGCATCGTGAGTATCAGCACATGTGAGGGGAGGTCGCGCGCCACGATCGCCTTCGTTGCCTCGATCCCGTCGCCGCCATCCATGGCCAGGTCCATCACGACGACGTCAGGCCGGAGCTGCTCGGCGAGGGTGAGGGCATCGGTTCCGTTCGCCGCTTCGCCCACAATCGCGATGTCCCACGCCGTGCCGAGCACAGCCTTGAGCCCCGCGCGCACCACGGCATGATCATCGGCCAGGACGACACGAATGGAGCGCGTGCTCACGATACCACCTCGCCGTCCACCGGCACGGTGACCGCGATGCGTGTGCCGTGGCCGGGCTGGCTCACCACGCTGAAGTGTCCATCCACCAACGCCACGCGCTCGCGCATGGTGAAGAGCCCCATACCCGGGCGCCGCCGCTCCGCGTCCGCGACCTCGAAGCCGTGGCCGTCGTCGCTCACCTGCAGCGACGCGGTGCGATCGCCCACCGCCAGCGCGATGGTAATCGTGCGGGGATCGCCGTGGCGCAGGGCGTTGGTCACCGCCTCCTGCGCCACGCGGTAGAGCATGGATGCCGCCGGCGCGGGGATGCGCGTCGTGTCGCCGCCGGCCGCCACCGAGACCTCCGCAATGCCCCGGTCGCGCGCCTCGCGGGCAAGGCGTTCCAGCGCGGCCGCGAGCCCCAAGTCGTCCAGGATGCGCGGGTGCACGGTGTGCGCGAGCATGCGCACCTCCTCCAGCACGCCGGCGGCCGAAGCCTTGATGGTCTCGAGTCGCGCGGTGAGCTCGGGGTCGGCGCTGTCGCGGGCCGCGGCGCTGAGCTGGAAGATGAGCGCCACCAGCTCCTGCGCCGTGGAGTCGTGGAGCTCGCGCGCGATGTAGGCACGCTCGCGGTCACCGGCGCTGATGATCTCCGAGGCGAGGCGGCGGAGCCGGGCGCGATCGGCGGTGAGGCTGTCCAGCACCACGTTCAGCGCACCGCCCAGGCGGCTCATGTTGCGGTCGGCCAGGAGCGATGGCGGTACGCGGGCCGCCAGATCCCCCCGCCAGACGCGTTCCGCCGTGCGCTCGAGCCCCTGCAGCGGGCGGAGCGCCACGAGGACGAGCGCGAGATTGACGAGCAGGCTGCCGCCCAGCGCGCTGCTCAGGATCAGGATGACCGAGCTGTCCTGCGGACCCACGCCCTGGACCGCGATGGCGGCACCGACGGCCGCCATGACGATGAGCGCGTTGGCGCCGGCGAGCTTGCCCGCGAGCGGCACGCCAAGGAGCGCCGCCACCCAGCGGGGCACGCCGCGCCTCCGCAGGGGGCGCAGGGCGCGCTCGCGCAGGGGCGCACCGGCCGGCGCGGATCCCATGTCGGGGCTGGTACCGGTCTGTCCAGCGGGCCGCGCGGCACGTGTCACCGAGGAATGGACGGTTGGCGCGAACACGACAGGAAATGTAGCACGGCATCGGAGCGGTCGTGGCGAGCGCGCGGCGGCCGGAGTCTATACTTGCGTAATTAGCTAAGTATGCATACACTCCGCGCTGTGAATACCGCGTTCAAGGCGCTCGCCGACCCCACGCGCCGGGAAATTCTGCAGCTCCTGCGGAACGGTCCTCGTTCCTCGGGCGACATCGCGGCGCACTTCGCCTCGTCGTGGCCCACCATCTCGCGCCACCTCGGCGTGCTGCGCGAGGCGGAGCTCATTCTGGCCGAGCGCAACGGACAGCAGATCGTCTACGAGCTGAACACCACGGTGCTCGAGGATGTCGTGGAGCACCTGCTCGGCTGGATGAAGCCGGCCGGGCCGCCCAAACCTGCCAACCACCCCGGAGGCAAGCATGCGATCCGGCATGCGTAAGTGGTACCCCGCCGTCCTCGTCGTCGCCGCGTTTGCCGTGGCCGTGGCCGCCTACCCGCGATTACCCGCCCGGGTGCCCGTCCACTGGGACATTCATGGCGATGTGAACGGCTATGGCTCCCGGTTCGTGGCCGCGTACCTCCAACCGCTGATCATGCTCGGCATCGCCATCCTGATTCCGATCCTCCCGAAGATCGACCCACGCGCGCGGAACTACGAGAAGTTCGGCGCCAGCTACGAGCTGATCTTCAGCGCGGTGCTCACGATTGTCTTTGTCATCTACCTGGTCACTCTGGCGAGTGCGCTGGGCAAAGCGGTGCCCATCACACGGATCGTTCCCGCACTTGTGGGCGTCCTGCTCGTGGTGATCGGGAACGTGCTGCCGCGCGTGCGCTCCAACTGGATGGTGGGGATCCGCACGCCGTGGACGTTGTCGAGCGATGGGGTGTGGGAGCGCACGCATCGCGTGGGCGGCTACCTGCTCATGCTTGCCGGCGCGGCGCTGCTGCTCGCGTCGCTCACGCTGCAGAGGGAAACATCGTTCGTCATCGGCTTTGGCGGCGTCGTGCTCGCGTCACTGGCCACCGTCGTGTATTCGTACGTCGCCTGGCGACGGGAGCCGCGGCCGTGAATTCAGTCGCCGTCGTGCGGCGCCTGGCCGGCCCGCTGCTCGCGGAACCGATGCGCAGAGTGCCCACGCACCGCGCGGTGCCGGCCGCGCTCCTTGTCGCCTGCGCGGCTCTGGCGACGCCGGGCACGGCGCGCGCGCAGCAATCCGGCGGAGCCTCATCGAGCATGCACTTCGTCGTAACCGCGGGTGCGGACACGGTGGCCACCGAGGACTATTCGCGCACCGCCACGCTCGTGTCCACCACCATGGTGAACAGACCGCAGGCGTTGCGCTACGCGGTGACGTTGACGCTGACACCCGATGCAACTGTGTCGCGTGTGGAGACCACCGTGCGCCACGCGAGCACCGCGTCGTCGAGCGCGCCCCTGCAGAGCGCCGTGCTCCGCTTCACCGGCGACAGCGTGCTGGTAACCATCGGCGCGCAGACGACCCCGTCGCAGCGCTTCGCGGTGCCGGCGGGCACACTCCCGTTCATCAACCTCTCTTCCGCAATCATCGAGCAGATACTGCTGCGTGCCAGGGCGCTCGGCGGCACGGCGGCGGATGTGCCTCTGTTTGTCATGGCGGGCGGAGCCCTGGTGCATGCCACCGTGCGATGGGTGGGCGCGGATTCCGCGGCACTCGGTGTGGGGGGTGTGGAGATCCGGGCGCGCGTGTCGCGCGACGGACGCTTCCTGGGCGGCGTGGTTCCGAGCCAACATGTGCGATTCATGCGCGTCGCGTCCGCCGCGCCGCCCCCTCCACCCCCGGCACCGCCGGATTACTCCGCCCCGCCGGGCGCGCCGTACACGGCCGAAGAGGTGCACGTGCCCGATCCCAAGGCAGGGATCACGCTCGCAGGCACGCTCACCGTTCCCCGGCACTCGACAGATGCGCGCGTGGGTGCGGTGGTCATGATCACCGGATCGGGGGCGGAGGACCGCGACGAATCGCTCCCCGGCATGAACGGGTATCGTCCCTTTCGACAGATCGCTGATACGCTTGGCCGACGCGGCATTGCCGTGTTGAGGCTGGACGATCGTGGTGTCGGCGGGTCGGGAGCGGGGCCGGCCGGCGCGACATCGGCCGACTTCGTCAACGACATCCGCGCGGCGCTCGCCTATCTGCGCACGCGACCGGAGATCGACAGCTCGCGGCTGGGGCTGGTCGGCCATAGCGAGGGCGGGATGATCGCGCCGATGGTCGCCGCGTCGGATACACGGCTGCGCGGCATCGTGCTGCTTGCCGGTCCGGCGTACACGGGGAGGCGGATACTCGAGTATCAGCTGGGCCGGAACATCGCGCAGGGCGCGGGACACTCGCCCGCGCGGCGCGATTCGGCGCGCGCGCGCGTCGACAGCACCATCGACAAGCTGGCGGCCACGAACGCCTGGGCGCGCTACTTCATCGCGTACGATCCCATTCCCACGGCCCGGCGGGTGCGCACGCCGGTGCTCATCCTCCAGGGCGCGACGGACCAACAGGTGACCCCGGAGCAGGCTCCGAAGCTCGCGGCCGCGTTCCGCGCGGCCGGCAACCGGGATGTGACGATGAAGATCTTCCCCAACACGGATCATCTCTTCCTCGCGGATTCGAGCGGGAATCCGGCGAGGTACGCGGCGCTCCCGTCAAAGCGTGTACGCCCCGAGGTGCTGGGCGCCATCGCCGACTGGCTCGTGGCGCATTTGCGGTGAGCGGGGGAGGGAGGTGCAGGTAGCCCGTGGGCGGCACGGGCGGCCGGTGCGTGTTGACGTTGGGTCGGAGGCCGGACTGCTGATGTTCCACCGTTGGAAGTTGGAGTAGTGGAACATTCAATCGGGCGGTCGTGATCTATCAGCGAGATTGACGGGGATCATCGTGCGCGGTATATGTCGGGCATCGTCGACTGGGAGAATCCCTGGATGCGGACGTCGCCGCTGGATGCGCTCTGGTACGATCTGCGCCACGCCCTCCGCGCGCTCCGTCGGAGCCCCGGTTTCACGTTGCTTGCCGCCGGCACGCTCGCGCTCGGCATCGGCGCGAACGCGGCGCTGTTCACCATCGCGGACCGCCTGTTGCTCCGCGCACCGGCCGGGGTGCGGGATCCCGACGGCGTCGTGCGGCTGTACACGGTCGAGCGCAATTCCGCTGGACCGAGCAACGCGTTCTGGCGCACCGGGTACGCACAATACGCCGAATTGCAACGCGAGCACGGCGCGTTCAGCAGCGTGGCGGCCTACGACGGTCCGTTCACCACCACAGTGGCCGCCAGCGATGGCAGCCTGATCGGCCATGCACAGCTGGAGGCGGTCACGCCGAGCTTTTTCCGGCTGCTCGGGGTGCGGCCCGCGCTCGGGCGCTTCTTGACGCCCGACGACAACCGCCCGCCCGACGGTGCGCCGGTGGTGGTGCTGAGCTATGCGCTGTGGCAGGAACGCTTCGGCGGCGATCCGCGCGTTCTGGGGCGCGCTGTCTGGCTCGACGATGTGGGCACATACGGTCGCAGCCACGTGCCGCGCGGCGTTTAGCTGCAATGTGCGTGCAGGGCTGGCATCGATCGTCGTCGCGCGCGCTCAGGCAGTGGCGCGCATCGCGAGCGATGCGGCGATGGCCACACGCTTGGTCGGCGTCGCGGCGATCGTGCTCCTCATCGCGTGCGCGAACATCGCGAACCTGCTGCTGGCTCGTGCCGTACAGCGGCGGCGGGAGATCGCGGTGCGGCTGGCACTGGGGATCACCCGCGGACGGCTGATCGCGCAACTGTTCGCTGAGAGCGCGCTGCTCGCGCTCATGGGCGGCGCGGCGGCGATTCTGCTCGCGTTCTGGGCCGGCTTGTTGTTGCGCATGCTCCTCCTGCCGGGCATCACCTGGGCCGGCCCGCCGGTGGATCTGCGCGTGGTCGGCTTCACTGCTGGCGTCACGCTGCTCACGGCGCTGCTGGCCGGTCTTGCGCCGGCGGTGCGCGGGAGCCGTGCGGACCTCGGCATGGCACTCAAGGCCGGGTGGCGCTCGGGCTTGGGTGGGGGCGGTGCGACGCGGCTGCGCGCCGCCCTGCTGGTGGTGCAGGCCGCGCTCTCGGTGGTGCTGCTGGTGGGCGCGGGGCTATTCGTGCAGAGCCTGGTGCGTGCCCGGAACGTCGACCTGGGTGTGGATGCCGGCCGGTTGATCGCACTGACGCCGCGCCCGTCGGCGCAGAGCGGGAGCGACACGCTGCCGCCCGCGTTTGATGCGCGGATGGCCGAGGTGGCCGAGCGCGTGCGCGCCTTGCCCGGCGTGGCTGGCGTCACGACAGCCGCCATATCGCCGCTGCTCGGGGAGATGAGCGGGCCGTGGAGCGTGCCGGGACGCGATTCGCTCCCGCGGCTCCCACACGCGGAGAACTACGTGTCGCCCAGCTATTTCTCCACGGTGGGCACGCGCATCGTGGCCGGTCGAGCGTTCACTCCCGCGGACCGGAAGGGCGCCGCGCACGTAGCCATCGTGAATGAGACGCTGGCGCACGCCGTGTGGCCTCACGAGCACGCGCTGGGGCAGTGCATCGAGATGGGGATGCAGAGCGACGCACTGCCGTGCACGACCGTCGTGGGAGTCGCGCACGACACGCACGAGATGAACGTTGTTGAGCCGGCGTTCATGCAGATCTACCAGCCGCTTGCGCAGCAACCGCCGGGGCCTGTGCGATCGCGATCTCTGATCGTACGGGCGACCGGGGACCCACATCGTCTGGTGGCTCCGCTGCGGACGCTGATGCGGAGCGAATTTCCCCGTGGTTGGACGGTGCGCGTCACGCTGCTCGAGGCGGAAATCGCCCCCCAGCTCCGTCCCTGGCGGCTGGGCACGATGATGTTCGGCGCGTTCGGCCTGCTCGCGCTCGTGGTAGCCGGAGTGGGGCTCTATAGCGTGGTGTCGTACTCGGTGGCGCAGCGTACACATGAGATCGGCGTTCGTGTGGCACTCGGCGCGCGCGCGCGCGACGTGGTGCAGCTGGTGCTCGGGCACAGTGTGCGCGTGACGCTCATAGGCGTGGGCGTCGGCTGCGTCGTCGCGGTGGCCGCCGGCACGCTCATCGCGTCTCTGCTCTACGACACTTCGGTGCACGATCCACTGGTGTTCGGTGCGGTGGCCGCGGTGCTGCTGGCGGTCGCGGTGCTGGCGAGCGTCATCCCCGCCCGGCGCGCGACGCGCGTAGATCCCATGGACGCGCTCAGAGCCGAGTGAAGGAGTAGCTCGCGGCAGCCGAAGGAGTGGCCGTGCCGGCGAGCGCGGTCCTCACTTCTGCACGGATCGTATTTCTGCCGCCGACCTTGACCAACTTGACCAATTCGATCCGGCCGCTACCTTTCGGAAGAGAGGGACCTCCTTCCATCCCCGCTCGGTCACCGGCCGACGAGGGCACGCATGAGCAAGCCTGTCAATCTGTACGAGGCCAAGACACATCTCTCCAAGCTCGTCGATCGCGCGGCGAGTGGCGAGGAGATCATTATCGCCAAAGCGGGCAAGCCGAAGGCGCGGCTGGTACCGTTGCGCGATGTTGGTATCAAGCGCCGCCCTGGCGCGTGGCGCGGGCGCGTGCGAATCACGAGTGACTTCGATGCGCCGCTACCGGAGAGCGTCCTGGAGGGCTTCGAAGGAGGCGGCAGCACCAAGGCATGATAGCACAGGCATCTGTGCCAGGGCCGTCCGCCCGCCTCCTTCTCGATACACACGTGTGGCTCTGGTGGCAGGCCGACGACCGGCGTCTATCGAAGACTGCCCGGGCGGCGATCATGGGCGCGGCCGAGGTGTACGTGAGTGCCGCCTCCGCGTGGGAGATGGCAATCAAGACGGCGCTGGGGAAGCTCGACGCACCGGATGATGTGGCGGGTGCCGTCGACGCGGGCGGATTTTCGGAGCTCCCGGTCCACTTCCGTCACATCGCCGCGCTGTGCATTCTCCCCGCCCATCACCGCGATCCGTTCGACCGATTGCTCCTCGCACAGGCATACGTGGATGACCTCACCTTCGTGACGGCCGATCCCACACTGCCGCAGTACGGCATTCCGTATCTCTGGGCCGGGCGATAGGAGCATCAAAGGGGGCAGTCTCTATTGATCCCCTCGATCTTCTACCCCTTGACCGCCCCCGCCGTCAGCCCCTGCACGATGCGCCGCTGGAACGCGAGCACCATCACCGCGACCGGTACCGTCGCCACCACGGCCGCCGCAAGAATCTCCCCCCACGGCACCTGGTACTGGCCGCGAAAGAGCGCGATCGCCACCGGCACCGTCTGCCGTGACGGGCCCACGGTGAACGAGAGCGCGAAGAGAAACTCGTTCCACGAGTAGATGAAGGTGAGAATCGCGGTGGTAGCGAGCCCGGGCACGCTGAGCGGCAGGATCACCTTCGTGAAGCTCTGCCATCTGCTGGCTCCATCCACGAGCGCGGCCTCTTCCAGATCCCGCGGCAGCTGCCGGAAGTAGCCAACCAGCAGCCACACGGTGAGCGGCATGGCGAAGGTGAGATACGGCAGGATGAGCCCCGGGTACGTGTTGATGAGGTGCAGGGCACGCAGCAGGAGGTAGAGCGGGCTCACGATGGAGATCTGCGGGAACATCGAGACCGCGAGAATGAAGCCCAGGATCGGCCCCTTGCCACGGAAGTGCAGCCGCGCGAGTGCATACGCCGAGAGCGAACCCACGACCACGCAGAAGATGGTGGTACTCCCCGCCACCACTATGGAATTACGGATGGGTAGCCAAAAATCCCGCGTGGTGAAGAGCGCGCGATAGTGGTCGAGGATGAAGTGGGTGGGCCAGAGCGATGGCTGCCGGAAGAGGGTGGCCGTCGGCGTGAACGACGCGACCACCGCCCAGTAGAGGGGAAAAGCGGTGAGGAGGACGAGAATGCCGAGGGCGAGCCGAGAGGCAAGAGAAGAGTGGGTCAGTATATCAGTGAGTCGCTGAGTCAGAAACGGCTTGCGAGGGCGAGATGGGCTCGCCCTGCGGGCTTCTTCTGGCCCACTGACCCGCTGACTCACTGACTCACTCCCGTTACTCCCGCCCCCAGTCCCTTGATGTACAGCAACGCCAGCCCGAAGGTGATGAGGAAGATCACGACCGAAAGTGCAGCGCCATAGCCGAATTGCAGATTCTGCAGCAACGCGTTGAAGGTGTAGAGCGCGAGGGGTTCGGTGGAGGTGCCGGGGCCGCCGCCGGTGAGCACGTAGATGAGGTCGAAAACGCGGAACGCATCGAGGGTGCGGAAGATGAGCACCAGCAGGATGGCGGGCCGGAGCAGGGGGATCGTGATGCGCGTGAGTTGCCACCAGGGGCCGGCGCCGTCCACGGCGGCCGCTTCGTACAGGGCATGATCGATGTTCTGCAGGCCGGCGAGCAGGAGGAGCGCGACGAACGGCGTGGTCTTCCACACGTCGGCCAGGATCACGGGGACCCAGGCGGTGGCCGCGTGCACGAACCAGACGACGGGATGGTGGATGACGCCGAGGTCAGCGAGCACGGCGTTCGCGATGCCGGCGTTCGCGCCGAAGATGAAGCGCCATAGCAATGCCGCGACTACGGTGGGAATGGCCCACGGCACGAGCACGGCCACGCGCACGAGCCCGCGGCCGCGGAAGGCGCGGTTCATGGCGAGCGCGAACACGAGTCCGAGCACCAGCTCGAGCGACACCGTGACGCCGGTGAAGAACGCCGTATGCGCCAGCGCGCCCCAGAAGCGTGGGTCGTGCGCGATGCGCACGTAGTTGTCGAGCCCCACGAAGGGACGGCCCAGCCAGGGCAGCCGCAGGTCGTGACGGTGCAGCGACTCCCACACCGTCCAGCCGAGCGGAAAGATCGCGACGAGCGCGATGACCAGGAGCGTCGGTGACACGAGCACGCCGGCGAAGCGCGCGTCGGAGTGCGGGGGGCGACAGGAGAGAGGCGAGAGGGGAGAGGCGACGGATGGGGCAGTCGCGACGCTGTGTGTTGCCACCTTCCCTGTCCCGCCGCGCGCGATCTCATGATCCCGTTGGCGGTTCAACGTTGCTCCCCCGAGGGCGCACCCTCGCCGCTCGCCTCTCTCGCTCTATCCAGCCCCGACTCGCGAATCACGGCGGTCATCGCTCGCGCCGCCTGGTGCAGCGCATCGGCGGGCGTCGTCTGTCCCGTGAGCGCGCGGTGGAGCTGCACCTGCAAGAGTCCGGAGAGCTGCGTGTAGATGGGCGTGACCGGGCGGGGAACGGCGTGCTCGATGGCCTCGCGAACCTGATCGATCGGCACTGCGAGCGCGCGCGCGAGCCGCGGATCATCGTATAGCGCCGGGCGGGTGGGGTAGTCGCCCGTGGCCTGCGCGCGCTCGAGCATCTGCGCGGGGGCGGTGAGGTACTGCACCAGCGCGTACGCGGAGTCGGCGTGCTCGGAGTAGCGGTTGATGGCCAGCTCCGCACCACCCAGCGCCGCCGCGGCATGCCCGCCCGGCCCGGGCGGCATGGTGGATACCGCGAAATGGCCAGCCACGCGCGACTTCGTGCTGTCGGAAAGGAGCGCGTAGGCGTAGGGCCAGTTCCGCATGAACACCGCGTCCCCGTTCTGGAAGGCGAAGCGCCCTTCCTCCTCATGCCACGTGAGCACTTCAGGAGGCGCCACGTGCGAGCGCGTGATCTCGTCACGCATGAAGGTGAGCGCCCGGATGGCCTGGGGAGAGTCCACCACCACTCGGCCACTGTCGTCCATGATCTCGCCGCCAAAGCCGCCCAGATACTCCACGAAGGTCGTGATGAGTCCCTCGTAGCGCGCGCCCTGCCAGACAATGCCGTAGGGCGGGCCGCCCGGCTCCCGCATCCCCTTCTGCGCAAGGGTCACGAGCTCCCGCATGCTCGCCGGTGGGTGCTTCAGCAGGTCGGTGCGCCAGTAAAGCAGCCCCACGCCCACGTACCAGGGGATGGCGAAGAGATGCCCGTCCCACGTGTTGGCCGTGATGGCGGCGGGAAAGAAATCGGAGGGATGTGGGGCGAAGCGATCGAGCGGCAGGATCCACCCGGCTGCCGCGAACTCCGGCGTCCAGATGACATCCAGCTCCAGCACGTCAGGGTCGCCCACGTGCGCGTTCAGCCACTGGACGAACAGCTGGTGTCGCTTGGTAGCGTCGTCCGGGCTGGACTGTACCTTCACCACGATGTCGGGGTGCAGCGACATGAAGCGCGCGATCTGCTCCTTGACAATCTGCCCCTGTGTGCCGACCGCGCTGCCGGAGTAGGTGATGACCACTCTCGCATCATGGCGTGCTTGGCATGCGGCGGCCGCGACGACCAGAGCAGAGAGGACGGCGAGCGCGCGGAGGCGCGGCAGAGCTGGCGTCACGAGCCGGACACGTGCGTGAACCGCATATATACTCTTTGGCGTACGGAAGGGGCGGTGTCAACAGTGCGTCGTGGTCGCGCGACACACGGAGTCGCCTCGGTGCGTACGCGCGGGGTAGCACACTCGGCGCCGGAGAAACCGTGGCGCGACCGAGCGCGTACGGGCAATCGGCGGCTTCGTCCGGGAGGACCAGCAGATGGCGCGAGCGGAAGAGCGGACAATCGATCAGGAGTTCGTCGCGCTGCAACAGGCGCTGGCGGGCGAGTACTCGCTGGAGCGCGAGCTGGGGCGCGGCGGAATGGGGATCGTCTACCTTGCCCGCGATGTGCAGCTCGACCGGTTGGTGGCCATCAAGGTCCTCCCCGAGCACCTGGCCGCGCGCGCCGAGCTGCGCGAGCGGTTCCTGCGTGAGGCGCGCACGGCGGCCGGCCTGTCACACCCCAACATCGTGCCGATCCACCGGGTGGGCGAGGTCGGCGCATTCGTCTTCTTCGTCATGGCCTACATCGATGGGGAGACGCTGGGACACCGGCTGCGGGAGCACGGTCCTCTGAGTGCGCCTGCCGCGGCTCGGATGCTCCGCGAGGTGGCGTGGGCGCTCGCGTACGCGCACGGGCGTGGCGTGATCCACCGGGACATCAAACCGGACAACATCCTGCTGGAGCGGGAGACGGGGCGCGCCCTGGTGACCGACTTCGGCATCGCGCAGGTGACGGCAGGCCCGGTGCGCGGCGAGGCGGGAGCGGGGCACGACCTGCAGGTGCTCACCGGTCCGGAGCAGGTGATGGGCACGGCGCATTTCATGAGTCCGGAGCAGGCTGTGGGCGAGCCGCTCGATGGACGGAGCGATCTCTATGCGCTGGGCGTGGTGGGCTATCTCGCGTTGAGCGGACAGCTGCCGTTCCAGGCGCCCACGGTGCCGGCGCTCCTCGCGAAGCATCTGAGCGAGCCGGCGCCCGCCCTCAGCACGGTGGCGCCGGCGGTGCCGGAGTGGCTGGGACGCACCATCGATCGCTGTTTGCGCAAGGATCGCGAGTCGCGCTTTGGCGGCGGCGAGGCACTGGCCGACGCGCTGGAGCCTGCGTCCTCAGCGGGGCGGCAGCTGCCGGCTCGACTTCGAATGTGGGTGCAGCAACGGAACCCGGCTCGCTCCCTGTACCTCGCGTGGAGCGGGGTCTGCAGCATGGTCGCGGCCGGTGAGCTCATCAGTATGCTCACCTGGTCGCACGCCCACATGAGAGGAACGGCACCGCGCGAGAATATTCTTGTTCCGATCGGGCTGGCGCTCCTGCCGCTCATTCCGAGCGCGGTGTTTCAGTTGAGACAGGCCTACCGCGTGCTGCACGCTGGATACTCGCTGCCCGACATGCGCTTCGCGCTCGAGCGGTGGCGCGCCGAACGTCGAGAGGAACTGGCGTTCGAGATGCAGGAGCGGCTCTCACTTCCGCTCCGAATTCTGCGCATCGCCACCTACGCATCCGTGCCCGCGTTCGCACTGAGCGTGGCGGCCGTGATGCGGCTGCGAGGATTCGGGCCATGGGGACCCGGGAAGGTCGTGCAAGCCGTTCTCGGCACGTTGTTCTTCTCCATTCCGGCCACCATCGTCGCCTGCAACGCGCTCGACGTTCCGTTACTCCCGCAGCGAGTGCGTCGTGCCCACGCACTCGGGACGTTGCGCTCGCGATTCTGGAACAGCCGCGTGGGGGCCTGGACTGCCCGGCTGTTGAGCGGGCGGCGGCAACATGGCGCACCGGATCAGCTCGTCTACCGCCCAACCGAAATGGCGCTGGGGCTCGCGGCGAGTGAGCTCTTTGCCACGCTCCCCAAGGCGTACCGCGCGCAGTTACATGAATTGCCAAGCGTGGTTGAACAGCTCGGGGCGCGCGCCACCGCGCTCCGTGCACGCGTCCAGGAGCTGGCCATATTGCTCGAGGGAGCCGAACAGGGCCAGCCACGCGCAGCGCCCCTCGTGAGCGGCACGGGAGGTGAACGGACGCCCACCACTTCTCTCCTGTCGTCGGTCCACGGCGCCCCTCAAGTCACGGCGGAGGGTGCTCCATGGCAAGGTGGACCACGGCGCGAGGAGACCGTGGACGCGCTCCGGGCCAGTCACGACCAGGCGAAGCGCGATCTCGCCCAGGCCGTCTCTGCGCTCGAATCCATTCGGTTGGACCTGTTGCGCCTGCATGGTGGTGCGACCGACCTCGAGCCGCTCACCACGGTGCTCGATGCCGCGCGGGAGATCGGGAGGGAGCTCGGCTTTCTCATCGAGGCGCAGCACGAGGTGCAGGCGGATGCGTCGGCGGCGCGCCTCGACGGCCGACTTCCGACGCCGGCGTAGCGATGGATCATCCAACTCCCAAAGTAGCAAGCGGTTGTGGCCCCAGGGGATGTTCAGGTGCGGCTCGGGCGGCTTTGCACTCGCCAATTCTGCCACAGCTTGTGGCAGAATTGGCGAGCACCGGGCATGGGCGACGTAAAAGGACCGCGCGTATTGCAGGTTTCGGGCGTGAAGCCGGTTCGTCCCGGAACTCGCGCCGCAGGTCCGCGGACAGACGTTCGACTACGGCGCTGCCCCATCCATTCTGCTCCTGCCGCTCCAAGGTCTCGCGTCCGATGTCCCGGTAGAGCGCGATCAATTCGCGGTTCACTGATACGCTGGCCGCCAGATGCGCGGAGCGGATGCGGTCCTTCAAGCCGCCAAGCACCGCGGCGTAGCCAGCCGGCGCATCCAGTTCGCGACTGGGCGAACGCATCGGCGGGACGGGCGAGCATTCTTCGAGCGTAGTTGGTACGTCCGGGCGTGCCAATCTCGCCGCGGTATTCTGTCTGCGCATGCGAGTGCCCTGTCCTGAGCCGGTGCGCACTATAGTCGACCCGTGCCCATGATGCAGAACCCATTCATTGCCTCGCGGCGCGCAACCTTCCGCCCCTTGCCGAGTGCTTGCATGGCGCTACGTTCTGCACACCGCACGCGATAGCGGTCCCTGATTCGTCAGCCGCGTCTCAGCGGCCCCCATGGCCTCCGCTGGCGAACCCACCCGGCGCGTCGGTCATATGCCGCCCCAATCTCCTCCGAGATCCGCCATGCGCTCCATTCGGCTCCCATCCCTTCGCACCATCACGACCGTCGCGGCGCTGGCCGTGGCGGGTGTCAGCAGTTCCGCCGCCGCCGCCGCGCAGGGCTCGGCGGTTCCGGATTCCGCCTTCCTTCATGCATTCAAGTGGCGGAACATCGGACCGGACCGGGGCGGGCGCTCGCTCGCCGCGGCGGGCAGCCCCTCGCGTCCGCTCGAGTATTACTTCGGCGCGGTGGGCGGTGGGCTCTGGAAAACCACCGATGGCGGCACCAGCTGGAAGCCGGTGACCGATGGGCAGATCACGAGCAGCTCGGTGGGCGCGGTGGCGGTGTCGCCGTCCAACCCGGATATCGTCTATATCGGCATGGGCGAGACGGCGCTGCGCGGCAACGTCATGCAGGGCGATGGCGTGTACAAGAGCACCGATGGCGGGAAGACGTGGAAGCATATGGGGCTGGAGGAGACACAGGCCATCGCGCGCATCCGCGTGGACCCCACCAACCCCGACGTCGTCTACGTGTCAGCCATGGGACACCCCTTCGCGCACAATCCGGAGCGGGGCGTCTTTCGCTCGAGAGATGGCGGGAGGACGTGGAAGAAGGTGCTTTTCATGGGCGACTCGGTGGGCGCCGAGGATCTGGTGATCGACCCGAGCAATCCGCAAGTGTTGTACGCCACCTTCTGGAAGGCGTGGCGGAGCCCGTGGGCGATGTCGAGCGGCGGCCCGGGCGGTGGACTCTTCAAGAGCACCGATGGTGGCGATCACTGGACCAACCTCACGCACAACCCGGGGCTGCCCACGGGGCTCATCGGGAAGATCGGCGTGTCGGTGTCGGGCGCGGACCCCAACCGCGTGTACGCGATCGTGGAGAGCGACTCGGGCGGTGTCTTCCGCTCGGATGATGGTGGGAAGACGTGGACGAAGACGAACGACGAGCGCAAGCTCCGGCAGCGCGCCTTCTACTTCTCGCGCATCTACGCCGATCCAAAGAAGAAGGACCGGGTGTACGTGTTGAACGTGGGCTTCTACCGCTCGGACGATGGCGGCAAGACGTTCGACACGGCGCTGCGCCCGCCGCACGGCGACAACCATGATCTGTGGATTGCGCCCAACGACCCGGAGCGGATGGTCGAGTCGAACGACGGCGGGGCGACGGTGACGACCAATGGGGGGAAGACGTGGACGGCGGAAGACATGCCGACCGCGCAGCTCTATCATGTGGCCACCACCGTGGACGTTCCCTATCAGGCGTGCGGCGCGCAGCAGGATCGGAGCACCGTCTGCGTGCCGAGCGAGGGACGCGGGGAGGCGTATGGTGTGGGGGGCGGAGAATCGGGGTACATCGCTCCGGATCCGACGAACCCGAACATCTTCTACGCCGGGAGCCAGGGGGCGCTGCTCTCGCGCTATGACCGGAGCACGCATCAGACGCGCGATGTGCAGCCCTTCCCGCGGTTCTTCTCCGGCGAGCCGGCGAGCGTGCTGCCCGAGCGGTGGCAGTGGACGTACCCGATCGTCTTCTCGCCCAAGGACCCGCACATCCTCTATACGTCGTCGCAGCACCTGTTCAAGACGACGGATGAGGGACAGACGTGGCAGCGGATCAGCCCGGACCTCACCCGCGCCGACCCGAAGACGCTCGGCATCTCGGGCGGGCCGATCACGCACGACATGAACGGGCCGGAGATATACGCCACCATCTTCACCATCGCGCCCTCGCACTTCGACACGAACACCATCTTGACGGGTTCCGATGACGGGGTGATCTCCCTCACGCGCGATGGCGGCGAGCATTGGGCGAACATCACGCCCAAGGGGATGCCGCAGCCGTCACGCGTCAGTCTCATCGAGGCCTCGCCCACCACCCCGGGCACGGCCTACGCCGCCGTCAAGCGCTACATGCTCGACGACCGCGCCCCGTACATCTACCGCACGCACGACTACGGAGCCACGTGGACGAAGATCGTGAACGGAATTCCCGCGGGCTCCTACGTGCACGCGGTGCGCGAGGATCCCACGCGCGCGGGGCTGTTGTACGCGGGGACGGAACATGGCATCTACATCTCGTTCGATGACGGC
>DASUKA010000018.1:0-1391 GCA_036278935.1 Gemmatimonadaceae bacterium | reverse complement strand
CCCGGGCACGCATCGTTAGGCCTGCGCCGGCGCGAGGAGCCGCCGCATCCGCACGAGGTTGTACACCGCCGTCGCGAAGGTCACTTGCCAGCCGACGCGGTCGAGGCCTCGCAAGCGCGTTTGCCGACACCCGCCCACCGTCTTGAGCCAGCCAAAGATCTCCTCGATCCGTTTGCGCTTGCGCTGACTCACGCCGTAGCCGGCATGCCGCGTCGTCCGCCCGTCGATCGCACTCGGATGGCGCACCGTGTCGTTACGCGCCACGTGCGGCGTGCTCTCCACCGCGCGGAGTTCGTCCACACACGCGCGCGTATCAAAGCCCTTGTCCGCGCCCACCGTGATGTGCTGCGCCCGATACGGCGCGCCCGCGGCGAGGAGGATCGCGTTGTCGCGCTCGGCCGTTCCCGTTGCGGGACTCGTACAGGTGCCCACCGCCAAGCCGTGCCGATTCTCCATGAACACCGTCGCCTGATACGCCAGCTGCGCCTCGCGCCCATCGCCCTTGCGCGCTAACTGGGCGTCGGAATCGGTCGTCGAGGTGTGCGTCGTGTTGCTTCGCCGCTCGCCATGGAAATTCACCGTGGGATTGCGCGTTCCATCCGCAGGCGGATCGCGCCGGGGATCATCGGGTGGGAGCAATTTCCGCCGGTGTTTGGGGACCGCGGGCATCTTGGTCGAATCGCGGCGGAAGCTCTTCTGGCCCGCCCACGCCTGGATCAAGGTGCCGTCCACCGTAAAGTGCTCGGCCGAGAGGAGTCCCGCCGCCTTCGCCTCCGCCAGCACCGCCGTGAAGAACCCGTCGGCGACATCCCCAATGAGCAAGCGCTCGCGATTCTTCGTGAACACCGTCACGTCCCAGATCGCGTCATCGATGCCTAACCCCACAAACCACCGGAAGAGCAGATTGTACTCGAGCTGCTCCATCAACTGCCGCTCGCTCCGCACGGTGTAGAGCACCTGGAGGAGGAGCGCGCGCAGCAGATGCTCGGGCGGAATCGACGGCCGGCCGCCATCCGCATAGATCTGATCGAAGGTCGGCGAGAGCGTCGCCAGCGCGCGATCCACCAGCGGGCGCATCGCCCGCAGCGGATGGTCGAGCGGAATCCGCGCCTCTAACGATACCACACTGAATAGCGCCATCTGTTGGGGCTCGCTCCCTCGCATCGCGCACGCTCACTCTGAGGTCGCGCCATACTAACCATCGCGCATCCACCGCGCCATCCTCAATTCGCCCCTTTTTCCGCAACCTGCTAGTCCCATGTACGGGTCGGTGGAGTATCTCAACGGCCCCACGCTCGATGAGCCCCTGGAGATTCAGGGCATCCTGGTCCACCGGACGTGGCGCGGGCTCATCGACGGCGGCGACTGTCTGGCCCTCTGCCCCTCCCCGA
>DASUKA010000017.1:0-22374 GCA_036278935.1 Gemmatimonadaceae bacterium | reverse complement strand
TACGAGCGGAAGTCGCGCCGCTTCGTGGCGCCGCCGCGGGCGGGGTCGAGATAGTCGTGAGCATTGAGGAGATCCAACAGGGAGCCCGCGCGCTCGGCCTTTCAGGGCAGCCGGTATGCGTTCATGCATCCCTCCGCTCGTGGTATGTGCAGATGTTCCGCGATGTCTGAGGACTTCCGTTGATGCCACTGGAGATCACGGAAGAATCCGCGGCATCGCTCGCGTCATATGCACAGGTGCCCATCGCGTTCGAGGTTCGCACCGTGCTCGATGTCGTCGATTCCGACCACGGACTCGGTGGCCTCACGCTCACGCCACGGATGCTGGACGTCCCATACGTGAAGGATTACGACGCCGACCCAGCCCACCATCCGCTGCGTTGGGCCGAACGCTTTGATCTCTCGACATGGGGCTTCCTCGCCGCGCGTGTGGATGGCGAGCGAGTGGGCGGTGCGGCGATCGCCTTCGGCGGCACTGGCATGGACATGTTCGAGGGACGGCGTGACCTGGCCGTGCTCTGGGACCTTCGGGTCACACCCGCCATGCGGGGCAAGGGAATCGGGGCTGCGCTCTTCAAGGCCGCGGAAGAATGGGCCAGACTTCACGGCACGCGGTGGCTCAAGGTCGAGACGCAGAACATCAACGCAGGGGCGTGCCGCTTCTATGCCCGACAGGGATGCACCCTCGGCGGCATCCATCGCTTCGCGTATCCCGAGCTGCCCCACGAGGCGCAATTGCTCTGGTACAAGGAGCTCGGCATTCGCGAGCGGCCCATGGCATCTCGACCACGCTGACACGGTAGCTCGGCGCTTCTCCCGAAGATGCTTGACAGCCACTATATGCGTTGCGCATATATGCATCACGCATCGTTGCACGACGTCACTCTTCGCTGGAGACCAGAATGGGCATGGACCGGGAACGAGCGATCGAGCGGCTGCTCCCCCTGCGGCCGGTGGAGTTCGCCATACTCCTGAGTCTCGCATCGGGGGAGCGACACGGCTACGGAATCATTCAGGACGCGCACGCGCGCGGCCAGACGACCGTGCCCGATGTCGGAACGCTCTATCGGGCGCTGCGGCGCATGCAGGACCGGGGGCTGATCAGTGCGGCCAACCGCCGGCAGGCGCCCGACACGGGTGACGAGCGACGCAACTACTACCGGATCACGCCCATGGGACTGCGCGTCGCGCGCGCGGAGGCCCGGCGGCTGGCGGCGCTCACCCGCGCCGCGCGACTCGGCGGATTGCTGGAAGGAGTCGCCACATGAGCAGCGAGCGACTCATGCGCGCGTGCGAGCGGTGGCTGCGGCTCCTGCTGCATCTCTATCCCGCCGATTTCCGCGACGAGATGGGCGAGTCGCTCGTGGAGACGTACCGCGATCGCTGCGCGGCGGCGCTGCGCCGGGGCAGTATCGCGTCGCTCGCCTGGCTCTGGCTGCGCGCGCTTGGCGACTCGCTCTGGAACGGACTCGGCGAGCGCATGCGGCCCGCAGTCGACTGGCGGCGCAGCGGCAACTGGGGGCGCGACATGGAGCTGGTGATGCGCCGGCTGGTGCGCTCACCCGTGTTCGTGCTGAGCATGGTCGGGACGCTGACGGTGGGGCTCGGCGCATTCGCCGTCGTCTCCACGGTCGTGGACAAGGTACTGATCGCGCCGCTGCCGTACGCGCATCCACAGGACCTGTACTTCGTGTGGCGTGACTACGGTCCGATCTTCGACCTGAAGCGTGGATGGCTGGGAGGTACCGACGTCGCCGAGTTGCAGCGCGCGGGCGGGGTGATCGAGGGCGCGGCCGGACTATTGCGAGACGATGCGACGCTCTCGACCGGCGTCACGGAGGAGCCCGAAGACGTGCGGCTGATGATGTCGTCGCCGAACCTCTTCGAGCTGCTTGGCGTCCGGCCGATGCTCGGCCGAGGGTTCTCACCGGACGAGGTTGGCCCGGGCCGCCCGCCTGTGGTGGTGCTGAGCTACGACCTCTGGAAGAGCCGGTTCGGCGCCAACCGCTCGATCGTGGGGTCGCAGATCCGGCTCAACGGCCGGCCGTACACGGTGATCGGTGTGATGGGCCGCGACTTCCACTTCGTCGAGAACTCGAGTCTCGGACCGCCGCAGGGCGCGGACGCCTACATCACCTTCGACTACCGCCTGGCCGAGACGAGCCCGAGCGCAGGCAGCTACGCGGGATTGATTCGCGCGCGGGCGGGCACGGCTCCGCAACTGGTGGCCGCGGCGGTGAGCTCGGTGGGCGAGACGGTGGACGAGCGCGACTTCAACAACCGCGGTCTGCGTCTCTACCCTGTGGGCGCGAAGTCCGATCTCGTCTCCGCGGTCCGTCCGGCACTCGTGGTGCTCGGCCTGGCGGGCGTGTTTCTCGTGCTCGTGCTGCTGCTCAACCTGGCGACACTCCTGCTGGTGCGCGCCGCGCATCGGGAGCGGGAGTTCGCCGTCTCGCGCGCGCTCGGCGCGAACGGATTCGCGCTCACCCGGGCCACGCTTCTGGAGGGTGGGTTCCTCGGGCTGCTGGGTGGGGCGGCCGGCGCACTCGTGGCGGTCTGGGGAACGCGGCTGCTGGTGGCACTCGCGCCGGTGACGCTTCCACGGCGGGAGTCGATTGTCGTGGACTGGGGGATCGCCGCAGTCGTCATCGGTATCGGCGCGCTGCTCGGGCTGCTTGCCGCCGCGGTGCCCGCCGCGTGGGCGGCACGGACCGGACTGGCCGCACTGCTCAACAATGCGGCGGTGCGCGGAGGCGGCGCCCGTGCACGCATGCGGCGTGTGCTGGTCGTGGTCCAGGTCGCGCTCTCGCTGGTGTTGCTGAGCGCGGGCGGTCTGGTGGTGCGGAGCTTCGCGCGACTGCTGAGCGCGGATCCGGGGTTCGAGCCGGCTGGGGTGCTGACGCTGCAAGTCGCGGCCCGGGAGTACAACTATCCGGACGACGCGGCCGTGCGCGCACTCCATGCGCAGCTGCAGCGCGCGATCGCGGCGCTGCCCGGAGTCACGACCGTCGGCGTGACCTCGGCGCTGCCGCTGTCAGCGGAAGCGAGTCAGACGACGGTGTACTTCCCTGGAGCGCCCGGCAACAATGGCGACAGGGCGCACGATCACCCGCTGATCGATCACATGCGCGCGAACCCCGACTACTTCCGGGCGTTGGGCATCCACGTGCTCGCCGGCCGTACGTTCAGCAGGGCAGCACCGGACAGCGGCGCGATACACGAGGCAGTCATCGACCGCACGCTCGCGGCGAGATTCTTTCCCACCGGCAGTCCGCTCGGCAGACGACTGCTGTTCGGCCGCGACTCGCTCACCGTGGTCGGTGTGGTGGATCACGCGCGTCAGTATGACATCTACCAGGATGATCGCCCGCAGGTCTACCTCCGGGATGCGGATTATCCCGCGCGGACGGTCTCCCTGGCCGTGCGCACGGGACGCGATCCACTGAGCCTGGTGCCGGAGGTGCGGGCCGCGATCCGGCACATCGATGCACAGCTCGCCGTCTCGCGGGTGCGGTCCATGGATCAGCTGGTGGGCGACTCGCTCCGGCAGCAACGGCTGAGCGCGGTACTCATTGCCGGCTTCTCCCTGGCCGCGCTGCTGCTTGCCGCGATGGGGCTATTCGGCGTGGTCTCCGGGTCAGTCACGCGCCGGCGCCACGAGCTGGCGATCAGGCTGGCACTGGGCGCGGACCACGGCCGGCTGCTCCGGCAGGTGCTCGCCGAGGGAGCGCTGCTCGTGCTGCTCGGACTGCTCGTGGGCGTGCCGGGGATCTACCTGGCGGGGCGCACGCTCGGCGGGATGCTGGTTGGGATCAGCCCGTTCGACCCGGTCACGCTGTGCGCCGTCGCCGCCGGGCTGGTGGTGGTGGCGATGGCGGCGTGCTACCTGCCCGCCCGGCGTGTGACGGCGATCGAGCCGGCGCGCTCGCTGCGGGAAGATTGAGGGCTTAGTCGGCACGCCGCGGCACCGCACGAGCCACTTCCGCGTCCGAAAATGGCGAGATGCGGTGGAGATGGTGGGCTAGTATTCGCCTGTATTCATGACACCAGGCGAGACGCCATCACGGGCGGGAGGGAGCAGCATGAAGGCCACACAGGAACGAGCGCGCACGGAAACGCGAGGTCACGACATGCCGAGCGGGGGAAATGTCGTCGCGATGGGCTCGAGCATCGCGTCGCGCGTGCAGGCATATGCGTGGCCCGACATCGGCCGCCATCTCGATGCGAACGGCTGGGCGATGCTCAACCGCATTCTCTCGCCCGAGGAGTGTCGAGCGCTGGCCGGACTGTATGAGGGCGACGGCAGCTTTCGCAAGCACATCGTCATGGCGCGCCACGGCTTCGGGCAGGGTGAGTACAAGTATTTCGCGTACCCGCTGCCACGCATCATCGCCGAGCTGCGCGCGTCGATCTACCCTCGTCTGGCTCCGATTGCCGATCGGTGGAACGAGGCGATGGGGATCGATGTACGGTATCCCGCCGAGCACGCGCAGTTCCTCGAGCGCTGTCATGCGGCGGGACAGACGCGGCCGACGCCGCTCCTGCTACAGTACGGCGAAGGCGACTATAACGCGCTGCATCAGGATCTGTACGGCGAGCACGTCTTTCCCTTTCAGGTCGTGTTCCTGCTCTCGCGCCCGGGCGAGGACTTCACGGGCGGGGAGTTCGTGCTGGTGGAGCAGCGACCGCGCATGCAATCGCGCGCCGAGGTGGTGCCGCTGCAGCAGGGCGACGCGGCTATCTTCGCCGTGCATCATCGCCCGGTGCAGGGCACGCGCGGGTTCTACCGGGTGAAGCTGCGGCATGGGGTGAGTCGTATTCGGTCGGGACACCGTCACACGATGGGTGTCATCTTCCATGACGCCGCGTAGCGGCCCACGATGAACGTGCAGCAGGTGCTCGCGCGACTCGACGCGGCATGGAGGGATTTCGAAGCAGCGTACGCCGGCCTGTCCGAGGCGCAGCTGCTCACGCCGGGCGTCACCGGCCAGTGGTCGGCGCGCGACATCATCGCGCATGTGACCTGGTGGGAGGAGGAAGCGCTGAAGCACCTGCCGCTCGTGCGCGAGGGCGGCAGGCCGCCGCGCTACTCCGCGACGTACGGCGGCATCGATACGTTCAACGCGCTCATGACGGAGCAGCGGCGCGACCTCTCGCTCGCGGATGTCCTGCGGCAGCACGACGAGGTGCATGCGCGGCTCATCCGGTACGTGCGGAGCGCGCCCGATGAGCTGTATGCGCGCGAGACGCGATTTCGCCGCCGCTTGCGGCTCGACACGTACGGCCACTACCCGATTCACGCGAAGGCGATACGGGAATGGGTCAGGAGGTGCGAGTCGTGAGTTGTGGGTGGTGAGTGACTCGGTTTGTATGATCGCATCGGGCTCGCGCTGGACGCGCCAGCACGCGTGACGTGCGTCATGCGCGGGCTAGCGTGAGGGGCGGCGGCGCGTCTCGACGGGGCGGGTTGCCGCGGTACGTCGCCGCTTCCTTCGCGCCGCGGGTTGTGCGTTCTCCAGCAGGCCGCCGGCGCGTACCCATTCCGCCAGCTCGCTCCTGTTGCGGATGCCGAGCTCGTGGTAGATCTGCGACAGTTGCGTGCTGACGGTGCGGGCGCTGTTGTCCAGCGCCTTCGCGATCTCCTTGTTCGTCCGGTGCTCGGCCACGAGCCGGGCGATCGCGGTTTTCCGCTCGCTGAGGACACCCTCGCGCCGCGTCGCAGGCGGACGGGCACGTGTGCGCGATGCCGCGCCAAGCGCTTTCAGCTGCTCGCGGGCACCGGCAAGCTCCCCAACGGCGCCGAGTCGCTCGAAGGTCACGCACGCCTCATTGAGCACGCGCACGGCGGCGGCACTGTCACCGAGCTCCACGTAGCGCCGAGCGATCTCGCGCCGCAGCCGGGCGGCGTCGAAGATGTAGGGCACCTGCTCCAGGCCGGCCAGCGAGTCGACCACGCGCTGCAGTAACGCGGGAGTGGTACCGCGTAGCATCGCGGCCAGCGCTTCGCCCGACTCCGTCCAGGCCAGGCCGAGACGGTGGGACATGAGCTCTGATGCCTGCCGCAGCTCACGCAGGAGATGGTCGGCTTCGTCGAACTCGTGTATCCACAGATGCGCCTCGATGAGCGCCGGCCAGAGTCGGTAGATCGCCCAGATCGCGTGCCCCGACTTCTCCGCCACCGCCAGTCCGATGCGACTCACGCGAATCGCATCGGTATACTCGTTGCGCGCGTTGTGGTACACGGCGAGCCCCATGTACACGCGCAGCCCGCTGTTGACGTCGCGCGGCATCGGGTCCGCCTGATCGGCGCCGGTGATGCGCGCGGCCTCGTCGAGATAGCGCTTCGCGCGGTCGAAGGCGCCGCGCCCCACATAGATCACGGCGGTCCATACCAGCAGTCGCGGGAGCAGCGTGTGCTGGCGAAGCGCGCGTGCGAGCGAGATGCTCTGTTCGGCGCGTGCGAGCGCCGTGTCCCACTCACCGAGCCCCGCCAGCAGCTCGACCGCCACCTCGCTGATGAGCAATCGCAGCTCCGGCGAGCCCAGCTCGTCGGCAATGCGCTCGGCGTGGGCCAGGCTGTGCTGGACCTCCGATACGCTGCCAGTGAGAGCAGCGAGCACCGCCAGCGCCCAGTGCGCCTTGCCCGCGACGTCGAGCCGGCCGGCGCGCTCCGCCAGTTCCAGCGCGGTGGCCGCATGCTCGCGTGCTTCGGCCGGCCGGCACGTGACGATGTCCGCCAGGATCAGCTCGCGGTGGGCGCGGGCGCGGAGTACATCGTCGCCGGTGGCATCCGCGTCGGCCAGCGCATCGGCGAGCGCCCGGCGTGCCTCATCCGGGCGCCCGATCTCCATGAGACACGCGCCGCGGGCGATGTGCAGCTTCGCGCGCTGTGCCGTGGCGCTCTCGTCGTCGGCGATGGCGCGCAGTCCCGCCTCCGCATGTTGCAGCCCCTCGGCGTGCCTCCCTTGCCAATAGCACGCGAGGGCCATGCGGCGCTCGATCGATGCGACGCGCCGGTAGTCGCCCAGCGCGATAGCCGCGACGCGCGCCTCGGTCCAGAGCGCGAGCGCCTCACCGAGCTTGCCCAGTCGATGGCTGGCGATCGCGAGATCGGTCAGGAGCTGGATGAAGTCCTCGCTCCGCGCTCCGTCGGATCCGGACTCGTGTTCGTGCCGTCGGAACTGGCGCGCGGCGGCGTCCAGGTAGCGCGCGGCTTCGCGATCCGCGTGCTTCTCGAGGGCGGCGCGCCCGGCCAGCATGAGGTAGCGCATCGCCTTCGGGGTGAGGTCGCCGATACTCGCCCGCACGTAGTGGAACGCCAGCTCGTCGGCGTGCTCGGTCGAGCGCGTGCCGCGCAGCCGTTCGATCGCACCGGCCACCTGCGCGTGCATCAGCGCGGCCCTCCCCACGCCGAGCTCGAGGTACAGCGTCTCGCGGATCATCGGGTGCGTGAAGTCGTAGGTCACGCGCTCCCCGGCCGATTGTCCCGTCAGCACGTTGCGGCGGCAGAGTTGCTCGAGCGCGCCGATGAGCATCGGCATCTCAAGCCCGCTCGCGGCGTGCAGGACGTCCACGGCGAGTCGCGTGCCGATCACCGCCGCGAAATCGGCCACCGTACGCGTGGCGGGGCTGAGCGAATCGACACGCATCATCAGCGCGTTACGGATACTCCGCGGCAACTCGAGCCCTTCGAGGTCCCACCCGATCCAACTTCCCTCCTGCTGTTCCAGCCGCCCGCTCGCGACCAGCGCCTTGAGCGTCTGCTCGAGAAAGAACGGATTGCCGCGCGTGCGCTCGTAGAGCAGCGCGCGGACGTGGCGCGGCACCGCGCCCTTGCCGAACACGCGGCGGAGCAACTCGTCGATGTCCGCGCGCCCCAGCGGTGACACCGTGTGCTGGACTGCGGCGCCCAGCTCGACGAGAGAGCGGGCCGCCGACTGCAGCTCCCGCAGCGCCTCGAACTCCGTGTCGTTGTAGGTGCCGATGACCGCGACGCGCGCGTCGCGCAGCTGGCGCACGAGAAAGTGCAGCATCTCCAGCGACGACGGGTCGGCCCACTGGAGATTCTCGAGTACCAGGAGCAGCGGCGCTCGCGCGGCGATGCCCGAGAGGAGCTGTGTCATCGTCCAGAGCAGGCGTCCCTTGAACTCGGGGGCGTACGCCACGGACTCATCCCGCGGCGCATCGGGGGCGAGTGCGGGGAAGATGTACGCGAGCTGCGACTTGGCGCCGCGCGAGAGGAGGGTGATGGCGGGATCGCCGAGCTGCCGGAACACCGGTCCCAGCGCATCGCCAAAGAGCGCGTACGGTACGCCCGACTCCACGGGGAAGGCGCTCCCGCTGGCGACGGTCCAGCCGTGCTCCGTGGCGTGCTGCACGGCGAGCTCGGCCAGGCGAGTCTTTCCGACGCCCGATTCGCCGCTCAGGATCAGGGCGGAACAGCGCCCGGCCGCAGCGGAGTCGAGCGTGTGCTGGATGAGGCGCAGCTCTGTCTGACGACCAACCAGCGGCCACACTGCGGGAAGCGGCACGGGGGCAGGCAGGCGACCCTCCTGACTCGTGGGCAGCGGCAAGGAGAGACTTCGCTACGCAACATATTCGGCGATAGGGGGAGCGGAGTCAAGCGGGCGGGGCGGAGCGAGTGATCAGCGGGCACGCAGGAGCGCGAGGGTGGCATCCGTTGTGAGGGTCGGGATGGGCCTGTGCTTGAAGTCGCCCTCCACACTCGGCGATCGTTTCCGAGCCGGGACCACGCTCCCGTGCCCCCATGAGCGCTCCGTGCGCGGTGCCAGAGCGGACCAGGCCCCCCTCACGCCGCCGTCGTCAGCGGCCGGGCGCGCTTGATCCGCTCGCGCTCCTTGGGATTGTGCATCGCCTCCCAGAGGTCGGTGCGCCGCTGCGTGTTCAGCCAGAAGTCAGGGCTGTTGCCGAATACGCGGGCAAGGATGAGTGCAGTCGGGGCCGTGATTGCCCTGCGGTCGTTGCACAGCTCGTTGACATGCTTGCGTTGCACGCCCATCGCCTCGGCCAGTGCGCCCTGCGTCAGACCCATCGGCTTCAAGAATTCTTCGACCAGTACTTCGCCGACGCTCGCCGGGCGGCGCTTCGTCATCAGCATACTGCACCTCACCGATTCCGGGTGACGATCCTGTACGCGCCAAGCTCTGAGACCGTCGTGAGCTACTCGCGCCACGTTTGCAGGTCGTGCAGCTGCGTCGCGTCCTCGACCCGGGTCAGCGTGTTGGTGCTCTGAATCGCGACGATGCGGCTCCCGTCGTCCAGCGGCAGAGCACAGGGTTGATGAGTGTGGAGATCAGCGTGAACGCCACGGCGGCGATCGCGATCGCCATGCCGAGGCCGCCGGTGAGGGAGAGCGCCGGGTACTTGCCGAGCATGCGCAGCCCGAGCTTGACGTCGAGCACCGACAGTCGCACCACGAGCAGGTGGCGCAGTCCGCGCACTCCGTGTCCCTCGTCCTAAACTGTCAAGGAGAGTATGAGCCAATGGCCCGCGCCGGTTCTCCTGACAGCCCCGGGGCGTGTGCGCGGCCCGGGGGCCTCTCACACGCCCCGGCGAACCGCGCGTCGTGCTACCAGATCTTCACGCGATCCTTCGGCGCGAGATACATGCCGTCACCGGGCTGCACGTTGAACGCCTTCTCGAACGCGTCGTTGTTCACCAGGGGGACGAACGCGCGGTACTTGCCCGGCGAGTGCGGATTCGTGAGCAGCTGCCGGCGCAACGCATCGTCGCGCATCTTGCCGCGCCAGATCTGCGCGAAGCCGATGAAGAAGCGTTGATCGCCGGTGAGCCCATCGATCACCGGTGCTGGCTTGCCGTGGAGCGAGATGTGATACGCCCGGTAGGCCTGGGCAAGACCGCTCAGGTCACCGATGTTCTCGCCCATCGTCAGCTTCCCGTTGATGTGCAGGTCGCCGATCGGGTTGATCGCGTCGTACTGCGCGCCGAATTTCGCGGTGCGCGCCTCGTACGCCTTCGCGTCCGCCGGGGTCCACCAGTCGCGGAGATTCCCATGCCCGTCGGACTTCCGGCCCTGATCGTCGAAGCCGTGTCCGATCTCGTGTCCGATGACCGCGCCGATCGCTCCGTAGTTCACGGCGTCATCGGCGTGCACGTTGAAGAACGGCGGCTGCAGAATGCCCGCCGGAAAGGTGATGTCGTTGGACGTCGGGCTGTATTGCGCGTTCACCGTTGGCGCGGTCATTCCCCATCGACTCTTGTCGACGGGCTTCCCCAGGCGGCCGGCCATGTCCGCGTATTCGAACTCGCGGTTTCGCAGCTCGTTGCCGAACAGATCGCTGCGCACGATCCGCAACGCGGAGTAGTCACGCGGCGTATCGGGCGCGCCGATTT
Source organism: Gemmatimonadaceae bacterium (assembly GCA_036278935.1). Classification (GTDB taxonomy): domain Bacteria; phylum Gemmatimonadota; class Gemmatimonadetes; order Gemmatimonadales; family Gemmatimonadaceae; genus DASSNR01. Next base: position 12,001 of record DASUKA010000017.1, on the reverse strand, counting down.
TCACCGTGAAGAGCGCGAGCTTGGCCTTCGCCTGCGCCTTGGTGGCGGGGCTCATCCACTCGAGGCTGTCGATCCCGACCTTGTAGGCATTGATCAGGTTCTTCACGAGCGCCGCCATCCTCGCCTTGGCCTCCGGCTTGAAATACTTGGCGGCGTAGAGGGCGCCGGCCGCCTCGCCCAGGGTCCGGTTGGTGCCATTCACCGCGCGCTTCCATCGCGGGGCCAGCTGCTCCTGCCCCGACAGGGTGTGGCCGTGAAACTCGAAGTTGGCCTGGACGAACGCGGCAGGAAGCACGTCGGCGAAGCTGTCGAGCACCTTGAAGGTGAGATACTCGCGCCACGTCGCCACCGGCGTGCTGGCGAATATCGGATCGAGCGCCTGCACGTAATCGGGTTGGCGCACGATGACGTCTGTCGCTTTCGAGAGTCCGGCCGCGGCGAGATAGCGCTTCCAATTGAACGACGGCGTCAGCGCCGCCAGCCGGGCGACCGTCATCTTGTTGTACGTTGCGTCCCGATCCCGATTTCGCGCCCGGGCCCACTGCGGCGTCGCGATCGCGGTCTCGAGCGCCAGAATGCGCGTCGCGGCGCCTGCAGGATCCGGTTGCTTCGCCAGCTCCATCATTTTGGTGATGTAGGCGACGTATGCAGCGCGCGTCTCCTCCATCTTCGCGTTCTGCTTGAGATAGTAGTCGCGATCGGGCAGGCCGAGTCCCGACTGGCTCACCTGCACGATGTTCACCGACGAATGCTTCGGATCCGCGCTCACGCGCACACCCGCCGGACCCCGGATGCCGACCCGCGCGAGCGACGCGAAGGTCGCGGGGAGCTCGGCCTTGCTCTGGAGCTTCGCGACCGTCGTGAGCAACGGCTGGAGCGGGGTGAGACCGCGTTGCTCGACCCGTGCGCTGTCCATGTAGCTGGCGTACAGGTCGCCCACCTTCCGGCGCGCACTTCCCGCGGGCGCGTTGGATGTACTCGCCGACTCGAACAGCGCGTGTAGTGCGTTGCGGCTGTTCTCCGACAGCTCCTGGAACGCGCCCCAACTGGACGCGTCCGCGGGAATCTGCGTCTTCTTCAACCATCCGCCGTTGACGTAGCGGAAGAAGTCATCCTGCGGCCGCACGGAATGGTCGAAGTGGGTGGTATCGATCCCGCTGGAGAGCTGCGCGGCGGCCGGCGACGCGAGCAGGACGGCAAGCAGGGCGACAATGCTGAGACGGCCGATGGTCGAGAGGGTGCGCTGGATCACGGTGGGCCTGTCCGGGTGAATGAAAGAGGCTGACAGCGTGCGACGGCGGGGCCTGCGAGGCGCGATGGAGCGTGGCTGATGGAGCGTGGCTAATAGCTGAACGAGCAAGGCGGCCGAAGCGTTGGACCGCGCGGTAAGTGGCAGCGCAGTCCCGCCGCCGCATGCGCCTGTCCCTACCCCCGGAACTCCGCCTTCCGCTCCGGACTCGCCTCCGCAAGTGCCCGCCGCACGCCCGTGGCATCCAGGCTGGCGCCGTACACCGGCGTGCCGGGCTGCTGCCGCCACGATTCGTCCAGCGTTCCTGTATCCACCGCGTCGAAGCCCAGCTCGTCGATCAATCGCATCACGACTGCCTTGGCGGAGGCATCATCGCCCGCCACCGGGAGCGCAATGCGCCCGGGCGTGCCCGCCGGGCGGCCATGATCCAGCAGATGCTGCGCGTAGATGGTGTTGAACGCTTTCACCACCGGCCGGCCAAGCTGCTGCGAGACCCATCGGCTCTCGGTGGTCCCCTTCTCGATGGCGTCGATGCGGCCATCGCGCTGCGGGTAGTAGTTGCCCGTGTCCACCACCACCGTGTTCTTCGCCGCATTGGCGAACAGATCCTTCGGCAGCTTCGGGATGCTCTTCTCCGGGATGGTCACGATCACCACGTCCTTGTCCCGCGTCGCGTCCGCGACCGTCACCGCGTGCGCGCCGGTCTCGCCGGCCAGCGCCGCCAGCGTCTGTGGGCCTCTCGAGTTGGCCACGGACACGTCGTGCCCGAGCGCCGTGAAGCGGCGCGTGAGGTTGCCGCCGATGTGGCCTGCGCCAATGATGCCGATCTTCATCGCTGCTCCTCCCTGTCTTCAGATGTATCCCTCGATCGATCACCGCATGGGGGTGACGTTCCATCCACCGCCAAGCGCACGGTACAGGTCGACGGTGGACACCAGGTACTGGCGCTGCGTCTGCACCAGCGCGAGCTGCGCCGTGAACAGACCGCGCTGCGCATCGAGCACGTCCAGGTAGCTCGACACACCGCTTCCGTAACGCTCCTGCGCAAGAGCCAGCGCGCGCTGCAGCGCCTGCGTCTGCGTAGCCTGCGCCACGAGTTGATCGCGGTCCAGGCGCACGCTCGCGAGCGCATCGCTCGCCTCGCGCAGCGCGTTGAGAATCGTTTGCTGGTATTGCCCGCGCGCCTCGTCGGCCACGGCGCGTGCGGCGCGCTCCGCGTTCGCCAACCGGCCGCCGGTGAAGATGGGAATCGAGATCCCCAGCTGCGCCGTATACAGCTCCCCGCTCCGGTTGAACAGCCCGGTGAAGTCTGGACGCTGCGTGCCGTAGCTGCCGCCGACGGTGATGGCCGGCAGCCGGTCGCCAATGGCGACGCCCACCCGCGCGGTGGCGGCCTGCAACTGTCGCTCGGCCGACATCACATCCGGACGGCGCGCGATGAGAGCCCCGGGAATCGTGTCGGGCACGGAGACAGCCTGCACCGCCTCCTCCAGCGACTTCCCACGCGGGACGTGCCCAGGCGGCCTGCCGAGCAGCAGGGCAAGGGCGTTCTCCTGCTGCACGCGGTCGCGCGCGAACTCGGCCACGCGCGCCGCCGGGTCGGCCAGGTCGGCCTCGAACTGCCGCACATCCAGCTCGGAGATGAGACCCTGCGCGAAGCGCCGGCGCGCGAGCGTGAGCGTCTGCTGCCGTGAGGCGAGTGTCTGCTGCGCGATGCGCAGATCGGCATCCAGCTCGCGAAGCTGCAGGTACGCCGTCGCCACATCGCTCACCAGCGTGATCGCGGTCGCGCGCGCGTCCTCCTGCGTGGCCTGCAGGTCGAACTCTCCCGCCTGCTTCTGCCGGCGCAGGCGCCCCCAGAAGTCGAGCTCCCACGAGAGGTCGCCGGTAAGGCGCACCGCGTCGAACTTCACCACGGTCGGGCCGAAGGCCGCCTTGTTCTTGCTGGCAGAGCCGGTGACCGAGAGCTGGGGGAAGAGCCCGGAGCGCGCCTCGCCGTACAGCGCGCGGAACTCGCGCACGCGGGCCTCCGCCACGCGCAGGTTGCGGTTGTTGGCAACCGCACTGTCCACCAATGCCACGAGCGTCGAATCGTGCAGCACATCCAGCCACGCCCGCCCGCGGGTCGTGTCGATGGAGAGCGGCACCGGCCGCGGCAGCGTGCGCGTCGTGGTATCCGCACGACGGACCGAGTCGGGCCGCGTGATCACGTTTCCACTCGGCTCGGCGCCCGACGTGCGCGCCCTCGCCAGCGAATCGAGAAAGGAGCGCGCGGCGGGCGAGATGGCGCTGTCGGTGCGCGCCGGCACCGGATACACCGGCGGCTCCACGCGCGTGGAAGGTCCCACCGCGCACGCCGTCACAGTGGTGCCGAGCACTGCGGCGGTGAGCGCGAACGTCGCCGGCATGATGAACTTCCGTATTGCCGGCATCGTCAGCGTCCCTCCACGGTGGCGTGCGCCGGCACGGCGCTCGCTCTCCGCCTCGTGCGCCGTTCCGCCAGCGAGCGGATGGCCGAGAAGAAGAGCGGGATGAAGAATACGCCGATCAACGTCGCCCCGAGCATCCCGAACACCACGCTGGTGCCGAGCGAATGGCGGCTCAGCGCGCCGGCGCCGCCCGCGGTCAACAACGGCGCCACGCCGAGGATGAAGGCGAACGAGGTCATGAGGATCGGCCGCAGCCGCTCGCGCGCCGCCTCCATGGCCGCTTCGCGAATGGAGCGTCCTTCACGCCGCAGCTCGGTGGCGAACTGCACGATCAGGATCGCGTTCTTGGCCGCCAGCCCGATCACCGCGATGATGCCGACCTGGAAGTAGATGTCGTTCGGCATCCCGCGCAGCCATACCGCCACGAGCGCGCCCAACACGCCGAACGGCAGCGCGAGGAGCACCGCGAACGGCACGGCCCAGCTCTCGTACTGCGCGGCGAGCACGAGGAAGACGAGCACCAGACCGAGCGCGATCACGATCCCCGTCTGTCCCTGTGACACCTGCTCCTGGTACGACTGGCCGCTCAGTGCATAGCCGATTCCCTGCGACGCGTATTTGGTCGATACCAGCTTGGCGACATCGGCGAGCACCTCACCCGAGCTGTGGCCGGGCGCCGCGACCCCGGTGATGAGCGCCGACGGAAAGCCGTTGAAGCGCGTGATGAGACTGGGCGCGCCGCGCATCGAGGTCTGCACCAGCGCCGAGAGCGGCACCATGTCGCCTTTGGTGCTGCGCACGTAGAAGCGCCCGATGTCACTCGGCTTCTGGCGGAAGGGCGCCTGCGCCTGGAGCTGCACGCGGTACGTACGCCCGAACAGGTTGAAGTCGTTCAGGTACAATCTCGAGAGCATCGTCTGGAGCGTGGAGAAGATCTGGCCCGTGCCCACGCCGCGCGCCCGCGCCGCCTCCTCGTCCACCTTCACGTAGACCTGCGGCACCTCGGTGCGCAGTCCGCCGTTCACGCTCTGCAGCGACGGAAGTTTGGAGGCGTCCTGCACGAAGCTCTGGACGGCGGCGGCGAACTGGCGGATGTCGGTCCCGGAGCGCTGCTGCAGATTCATCTCGAGGCCGGCCGTAGTGCCGAGCCCCGAGATCTCCGGCAGGTTGAAGCCGAACGCGATCGCATCCTTGAGGCCGAACAGCTGGCCGTTGACGCGCGCGATGATCGCGTCAACCTGGTCCTTCTTGGCCTTGCGTTGACTCCATGGTTTGAGCGAGGCGAAGATCGTCGCGGAGTTGGTCTGGTTGGACTGCGTGAGAAGATCCAGCCCGACGATCGATACCACGCTCTGCGTGGCCGGCTCGGCGCGCAGAATCCCCTCCACCTTCTGCACCACCGCCGTCGTCCGCTGCAGCGACGCCGCGTCGGGCAGCTGCACGCTCACCACGAAGACGCCCTTGTCCTCGGTGGGCAGGAAGCCGCCCGGCACCGCGCGGAAGAGCACGACGATGAGCACGAGGATCACCGCGAAGACGGCGAACCAGGTGCGCGGCCGGCCGATGATCCCCCCCACCGCGCCGGTATACCGCCGGGTCATGCGCGCAAACCGGGAGTTGAACCAGCGCGCGAGGCGGTTGTCCGTCTCCTCCGGTGCGTGCCGCAGCATGAGCGAACAGAGCGCCGGCGTGAGCGTGAGCGCCACGATACCGGAAAGAATGACCGAGATGACGATCGTCGCGGCGAACTGCTGGTACATGCTCCCGGTAATCCCTCCCACGAACGCCACGGGGACGAACACCGAGCAGAGCACGAGCACGATCGCGATGAGCGCGCCCGCGATCTGGTGCATGGCGCGGTTGGTCGCCTGGCGCGGTGAGAGATGCTCCTGCGCCATGATGCGTTCGACGTTCTCGATCACCACGATGGCATCGTCCACGACAATGCCGATGGCCAGCACCATCCCGAATAGTGTTAACGTATTGACGGAGAAGCCGAGCGCTTTCAACCCGAGAAACGTCCCGATGATGCTCACCGGCACCGCCAGCACCGGGATGAGCGTCGCCCGCACGCTCTGCAGGAAGATGAACACCACCAGAGTGACGAGGAGCAGCGCCTCGAACAGCGTCTTGGCCACTTCGATCACCGACTCCGTGATGAACGGTGTGGTGTCGAACGGTGTGGACCAGCTGACGCCCGGCGGAAACGACTTCGCCAGCTCGTTCATGCGCGTCTCGACTTCGTTCTTGACGTCGAGGTTGTTGGCGTCGGGGCGGCTGTAGATCGCGAACACCGCGGTCGGTTTGCCGTTGATGCGCGTGGAGATGTCGTAGCCCTGGCCGCCGAGGGCCACGGTGGCCACGTCCTTCACCCGCACGATCGAGCCGTCGGGCCGCGCGCGCACGATGATGTTGCCGAACTGCTCCGGCGTGGTGAGCCGCCCGCGTGTGGTGACGGTGAGCGTGAGCTGCGTGCCGGGCAGCGCCGGCTCGCGCCCGAGGCGGCCTGCTGGCTTGGTGGCATTCTCCTCTTGCACCGCGGCCGCGACGTCGTCCACCGTGACGCCAAGCTGCGCCATCTTCTCCGGATCGAGGCTGATGAGCATCGAGAAGTTGAGCGTGCTGAAGAACGTCGCGTTGCCGACGCCCGGCAGCCGCTTCAACTCATCCGCGATGTAGAGCGTCCCGTAGTTGGTGAGGAACGCCGCATCGTACCGAGGATCGGTGGATTCGAGCGCGCCGAAAAAGAGGATGTTGGTGTTGGCCTTGGTGATCGTGATCCCGTTCTGCCGCACGGCGGCCGGGAGCTGCGGCTCGGCGAGGCTGATGGCGTTCTGCACATCCACCGCGGCCAGGTCCTGGTCGCGCGAAATGTCAAAGTAAATTTGCAGATTCATCGTGCCGTCGCTGGAATTCGACGACTTGTAGTACAGCAGCCCATCCAGCGCGTTGAGCTGCTGTTCGATGGGCGCCGCGACGGAATTCGCCACGTCCTCCGCGCTCGCACCGGGAAAGACCGCCGTCACCTGGATGGCCGGCGGGGTAATCTCAGGGTAGCGGTTCACCGGAAGCGTGGTGAGCGCGAACGCGCCGAGGAGCGTGATGGCGATGGAGATGACAATCGCCAGCACTGGCCGGCGGACGAACAGGTAGTCGCGCGTCGCGTTCGGATGCGGCTCTTGAACGGGACTGGTCATCGGCTGCCACCCGCGGCGCTCACGCGGCCCGGCTTCGCCCGGTCGCCTGAAGTACTGTCAAAGGCGGCGCTGTCGGCGAGCAACGTGGGATGCACGACCATCCCCGGTCCGATCTTCTGCACGCCGTCCACCACCACGCGGTCTCCGGCCACAAGGCCGCTGTCGATCAACCAGCCACCGCCGCTCCACCCGGCCGCCGCCACCTCGCGCGCCCGCACTGTATCGCCCGCGCCCACGACGTACACGCTCTGCTGCCCCAGCTGCTGCAGCACCGCGCGCTGCGGGACGACGATCGCGCTGTCGTTCACCAGGCCGAGCAGTTGCACGCGCACGAACTGCCCGGGAAGCAGAAGGTGCTGGGGATTCGCGAACTGCGCGCGGTACTCCTGCGTGCCGGTCGCGGGATCGACCACGGGATCCACGTAACCGATCCGTCCTTTTGTGGGGAAGGTCGAGCCATCCGCGAATGACACCTGCACCCGCGCCGACCCGCCTGGCGCCATCGCGCGGCGCGTGTCGGGGTGGCGGCGCCAGGCAGCCTGCTGCTCGGCGGACGGGCGGAAGCTCACATAGACGGGATCCAGCACGTCGATCGTCGTGAGCACGTCAGATGGTCCGGTCACACGCGTCCCGATGTCGAGCATCGCGCGCCCCACGCGGCCGCCGATCTCCGCGCGCACCACCGTCTCATCCAGGAGCTTGCGCGCGTGGTCGACATCCGCCTTCGCCGCCTCCGAGGCGGCGCGCGCCTCCGTGACAGCGGACTGCGCGTTGTCCACGTCCTGCCGCGCGACCGCGTTGTCGGCGAGGAGCGGCCGGAGCCGGTTCAGGTTCGTCTCGGCGTTGGCGAGCTGCGCCTCCGCCTCGGCGGCACGCGCGCGAGCGCTCCGCCAGTCGGCGTAATAGGTGGTGGAGTCGATGCGATAGAGCACCGTGCCCGGCTGCACCTGCGACCCTTCGCGGAAGGGGCGATCGACAATGACGCCGGACACCTGGGCGCGCACCTGAACGGTGCGGAACGCCTGGACTTCGCCGGACAGCTCCACCTGGTCGGCGACCGGACGCGGAGTGACAGTCACAACGGAGACTTGGGGCACCGGCATGCGCGGAGGGGCCTTCTTTCCGCAGGCGGACAGGAGGACGATAGCGAGCGGCAACCGGAGGGAATGCATATGGGTCATTCTCTGGCTTCGATGAATACGCGGGTGGGTCGGCGCGCTTCTGGTCGAACAGCGCGTTGCACAACGTAACGAGAGGTCACGTCTGCCAACGGGGGGCGGCGTCGAATGGTTCCGTGGCGGGCAGCATCTGTCGCATCTGGTGATCGCGCGCACACGATCGCGGGCGAGATCCGCCAAGGGGTGTCGCGCGTGCTGCATCATTCAGGCCGCGGGTGGAACTGAAGCCCTTCGTTGAACATGCCGATGGCCGCTTCTTCAGTCCCGGTGGCCATGGCAGTACCGTCGTCGATCACGGAAACCAGATATTGCATCTCGATCATCTCCGCTGTTTGGGGGCGCGTGGATGTCCCGCTCACCCCTACGACGAACGGATGCGCCCCGATTCGACATCGCCTGCGGAATTTTTTTCGATTACGGTGAGGAAGGCCGCTTCTGTTTCAGCGCGAGGCAGCGCCCACGGAATCGCCGGCCCGCAGCACCGGCAGCCGGGCCAGCGCGGTATGCACAAGCGCCCGGATGAGCGCGGTATCGGTGGGCATGAGGTGCCCGGTGCGGAGCCAGATGAGTGCCTTCGGCTGTCGCGCGGCCGAGTAGAGCGATTCCACGGCAGCACGCGGCATCTGCGGATCGTCAACTCCGTTGACCATCACGATCGGACGCGGGGCGATCCCCCCTACGTATCGCTCCGGCTCGAGCTTCGTAAACGGCTGAACAGCAAGCCGGGCCACGATCGACCGCAGAAAGGCGGGATGCAGCGAGAGGTTCGCCGCTATGACATGCGCCAGGCCGCCCGCACCGTAGATGAGGGCGACGTTGCGAAAGATGGAGTCGCTCGCGGCCGCGATCACCGCGAAGGGCACGGCGAAGGAGGTAGCGGCGATCGCGACGCGCGTGCTGTCCACGTCCGGCCGGTGTGCCAGATACTCGCCGCCGAGGATGAAGAGTGCCGGCACGCGGCGGGCCACGGCGCGGAGCTGCCTGGAGTGCGCAAGCAGCGTGGAGAAGGTGAGTGTGTGCGGGAACTGCGGCGGATAGTCGAGTGCGAGCACGACCACGTTGCCGAACTCCGGGGGGAGATAGTCGACAGCCCGGCTGTTCAGCTCGCGGCCGTCGTCCAGGAGGACCGCGGGCCAGGGGCCCGTCCCGCGTTCAGGACGGAGCAACAGACCCGTGGCCGAGAGTCCGGCGCTCCCGGTGAGGTGAACCCGGTACTCCGTGTACCGGCCGCGCGTCCCGCTGGTGCTGGTGCTGGCCGATGTAACGGAACCGGCCAGTGTGCGGAAGGCGCGGAGCTCGGCGCGGGATGCGGGCTCCGGCATAGACGACGTTGTGCACCGCGCGAGCCAGGACGCGAGTACGAGTACGCCGAGGAATCGAGCCAGGCGTGACATGCCAGATGCACCAGGCCGCGGCTGTTACGGACGGCCGGTCCCGGCGCCCATCGTCCGCGTGAGCGCATCCGCCTCCCGCGTCCGCCCGAGCGCGCGCAGCACCACCGCGTACGCGGAGTCGGTCTCGCGCAGATCACGGGAGTCGGGCGCGAGCGCGCGCCTCTGGATGGCGAGCACCCGCCGGTACAGCGAGTCCGCGGCGAGCGGGCGGCCGGACATGGCGAGCACGTCGGCGAGCGGCCGCAGATCGGACGCCAGGTCGGGGGATGCAGGATCGAGCACGCGCTCGTCGATCGCGATCGCCTCGCGGAGCGTCGCCTCGGCCTGCACCCAGCGACGCTCGGCTGCGTACACCTGGCCGAGGTTCGTGAGCACCGTGGATGTTCGCGACGAATTCGGACCATAGATGTCGCGAACGGGCGGGACCACGCGCGTGAGCAGCGACTCCGCCTCGGCGTAGCGGCCGAGGTTTCGGTCGGTGAGCGCCAGGTTCACCATCGCGCCGATCACCTGACTGCTCCTGAGTCCATACGCGGGCTCCGCGACGGCGAGGATCGCGCGGTACTGCATCGCGGCCGTGTCGTACCGGTTCTCCATCACGTGGCTGTTCGCGATGAGCGTGAGTACGTTGAGCCGGCGCGTGATTGCGGGGTCCGCGCTGCTCCGTTCGGCGTACGCCAGCGCCTTCGCTGTCAGTTCGCGCAGGCGCTTCGGGTCGTCGCGGATCATCGCGATCCGCCCCAGCTCGTAGTACCCGTCGCTGAGCACCGAGTCGTTCGGCGGCCGCATGCGCTCCTGGATGGCGAGCGATGCCGTGATGGTGGACTCCGCCGGAGCGAGCTTCCCCTCCTGCGCGAGCACGCGCCCCATGTCGACCAGGCTCTCGGCGAGCGACCCGCTGTCCACGGGAACGGCCGCGCGGCTGAGCGCAAGCGCCTGGCGGAGGAGCGTGTCCGCTGGCGCGAAGAGCCCCAGGTTCGTGTAGACGCGCCCCATGGTGCGCAGCAGCCGGACCTGCACCGCCGGCTGCCCGCGCAGGCTCGCCACACGGGCCGCCCCGGAGTCGAGTACCTCGCGCACGGTGCGCGTACTCGCGTCCTTGTGGTTCGGATTGGACGTGGCGAAGAGCCCGACGAGGAAGTTCGAGATCTGCGCGGCCGCGGCCGCGTCGCGACGCGCCGCGACCTCGGCTCGGTTCGCCCGTACCATCCCGCCCACCGCGAGCGATGCACCGCCAACGAGGCTCGCCGCCACCAGCCCCGCGGCGATCACGGCAGCCCGATTCCGCCGGGCGAACTTCCCCAGCCGGTAGCGCGCGCTCGGCGGACGCGCCGTCACCGGCTCGTCGGCGAGGAAGCGCTCCAGATCCTGCGCGAGTCCGTTCGCCGTCTCATAGCGCCGGTTCCGTTCCGGCTCCATCGCCTTCATGACGATCCAGTCGAGATCACCGCGGAGCTGGCGTCTCAGCCCAACCACGTCCGTGCCCCGAAGTGATGCGACCGCAGCCGCCTGCTGGACCTGCGTGAGCCGGGTGCTTGGCTTCGGCGGGTCACTCTGCCGCATCGTCAAGGAGACGATGAAGTTCGGCAGCCCCATCTCCGCGGGGTCCACGGGCAGCCGCCCGACGAGCAACTCGTACAGCATGACGCCAAGACTGTAGATGTCCGTCCGCGTGTCGACATCGAGCCCCGACGCTTCGGCCTGCTCGGGACTCATGTAGGCGGGCGTGCCGACCGACTGGCCGAACGCCGTGACGAGCGTGCGCTCGGTGAGCCGCTGCGCGACCGCCTTGGCGATGCCGAAGTCGATCACCTTTGGCCGGGCGCCCTGGTCCTCCGTCACCAGGATGTTCGACGGCTTGAGGTCGCGGTGGATGACGCCCTTCTGGTGCGCGTGCTGGATGGCGCGGCAGATGTCGATGAACAGCGTCGCCCGGTCGCGCACGCCGAGCCGGTGCGCGTCGCAGTACTCGGCGAGCGCCACACCCTTGACGAGCTCCATCACGAAGTAGGGGAGTCCGGCCTGGGTGGCGCCCGCGTCGAGCACCTTCGCGATGTTCGGGTGGTCCATGACGGCGAGCGCCTGGCGCTCCGCCTCGAATCGCGCGAGCACATCGCCGGAGTCGAGGCCAGCGAGCAGCATCTTGAGCGCCACGCGCCGATGGACCGGCGCGGTCTGCTCGGCCTCGTAGACGATCCCCATGCCGCCCTCGCCAAGCACTCGCAGCACGCGGTACGGGCCGATGCGGTCCGTGGACTCCTGCGGAGTGAGGGGAGACGCCGAGCCGGCGTTCCCGATGGACGCGTCCATGATGGGTCGCGCAGGGTGTGGAACGCGGGGCCGCGAGCGACAGCTAACCCGCGCGGGGACTGCCCCAAGATGGGTGGCATCCGGGTAGCGGTCAAGCACGATCGGCGCCGCTCGCGGCGGTCACTGCGCCTGGCCTCGCTCGCGCGCTGGTAGAGCGAAGAGGCGCCCGGTCGTCTATCGCGCACTGGTGATGGCGTCGCATGGTGCGCCAGATGACGCCCGACTCCGGTCTCGACCCGACCTC
>DASUKA010000016.1:0-6202 GCA_036278935.1 Gemmatimonadaceae bacterium | reverse complement strand
CATTCTGCCATCCAGCGATGGCGGCGACCAGCACGGCTGGGAAGAGGAACTTCCTCAACATGTAAGGCACAGGTTGTTGCGTAGGTAATGAATCGAACCGCCATGGCTCACGAACCTACGACAGGTGCCGTGCGTTCCCCGCCCGCAGAGGGCCCATGGTACGCTTGATCGGCACAATCGGACCAGCCCTGTGTCAGGATGGTCGTCGCACGGCCAGGCGTACGCCAGCGTCACTCCACCCGGATCGCCTCCACCGGATCGATCTGCGCCGCGTGCCGCGCCGGCAGCCAGCAGGCCACGAACGCGACGCCCAGCAGGAGCACGGTGACGGCAACGAGCGTCACCGGGTCCGTTGCACCCACATCGAACAGGACGCTCGCGAGGAAGCGAGTCCCCAGCAGCGCCACCACGAGCCCGAGCACCGCGCCCGCGACCGCGTGCGCCATCCCGCGCCGCACGATCATGCCGATCACCGCACCGTGAGACGCACCGAGCGCCATTCGCACCCCGATCTCGCGCCGTCGTGCACTCACCGTGTACGAGAGCATCCCGAAGATCCCGACCGCCGCGAGCGCGACGGCGGCGATGGCAAAGCCGCCCAGCAGCGTCGTCAGATGCCTCGGCTGCGCCAGCGTCTCGTACACATGATCCTCCATCGGCACCACATCCCTCAGCGGGATGTCAGGGTCGACGGATCGGAGCGCGGAGCGTACGCGATCCACCGCCCGTGCCGGCGGACCCGCCGTGCGCACGAACAGATTCAGCGCCCGCGGCCACGCCTCCGTGACCGGTGCATACACCGCGTCGGCGGATCCGCTCAACCCCTGGTACTTCACGTCGCCCACGACAGCGACGACCGTCACCGGTGGACACGTGGTGCAGCCGCCCTCGATAAGCTTCCGGCCGATCGCCGTGCCGTCCGGGTAGTAGTGCTCGGCCCACGCACGGCTCACGGCGACGACCGGCTGCGCGCCCGTGTCGACGGGAGTGAAGAGACGGCCCGCCACCAGGGGAATGCCAAGCGCCGCGAAGTACCCCCGTCCGACTTTCATCCACGGTGACGTCGGCTGCGCCGAGCCCGGTGAAACAGGGCGATCGATCAGGTCGAAGTTGTCCGTGTTCCACCAATCGGCAGGGGGGAGCGCTTCGCCGATCCCCGCATCGACCACTCCGGGAACGGCGCGAACGAGTGGCAGTGCCCGCGCCCAGTACGTGGAGATCGTCGAATCGGCCCGGTAGCGTCCAGACGGCAGCGCCACGTGCACCGCGACCAGGCGTGTCGGGTCAAAGCCCGGATCCACCCGCTGCAGCCGCACGAAGCTGTTGAGCAGGAGCGCGGCGCCCGCCAGCACCGGCAGCGCGAGCGCGAACTCGGCGACCACGAACGCGCCGCGAATCGCATGCGTGCGGCGCCCGGCGCTGGCCGTGCGATCGCCCTCGCGCAACGCCGGCGCCGCGTCGCGTCCGAGGAGCAGCGCCACCGGATACGCTCCGACAATGATGCCGGCCAACAGCGCTACAACCACGGCGAAGGCCACGGCCCGCGCATCGAGATGTGCTCCATCCAATCGTGGCATGTTCGGCCCGGTCACCTTCAGCACCTCCAGGCCAAACGCGCCGATGGCGATCCCCGCGACCGCGCCGGCGACCGCGAGCACGACACTCTCCGTCACGAGCAGCCGGACCAGTCGGCCGCGCGTCGCGCCGAGCACCGTGCGCAGCACGACTTCACGCCACCGCCCGGTAGCGCGCACGAGCATCAGGCTCGCCACGTTCGCCACGGCGATGAGCAGGACAAGCCCCACCGCCGCCACAAGCAGGCCCAGCGTGTGCCCGGCATTCCCGAGGATCGCCTCTCTCAGCAAGTGCGGTGTCAGTCGCGCCGTGTGATCCGGCATCGGCCACGTTTTGAGAAGCGCCACGCTGATCGCCGCCAGTTCGCGCTGCGTCGCGGCCAGCGTCATTCCCTCGACCATCCGTCCCACCACGAAAAGTCCGAAGGGACCCCTGAACCTGGGCGGCTCCAGCTGGAGTACAGGCCAGACATCCGCGTGCATCCCCGCCAGTTCACTCACGCCACGCGGCAGCACGCCGACGATCGCGTGCGCGACGCCGTCGACGAGGATGCTCTGTCCAACGGCGCTCGTGGCGCCGCCGAACGTCCGCACGGCAAAGGCCTGACTCACCAGCGCCACTCGCGGCGCGCCGGGGCGATCGTCCCTCGGCTCGATACTGCGCCCGAGCGTCGGCTGTACACCGAGCGCGCGGAAGAAGCCGGACGTCGCGTATCCCGCCCGCATTTGCTCCGGCCCGTGCCGCGCGGAGACAGCGACGTCCCGCTGCTGCGCCGCGCCGACCGCGCTCAGACTGTGCGCCCGTGCTTCGATCGCCTGGAAGTCGGCCACCGAGAGCGTCCACCGGTTCGTCGGCGAGTTCTGCTCGTAGATGCGCACGAGTCGCTCATCATGCGGGTACGGCAGATGCGTCAGCAGCACCGCGTCCACCGCGCTGAAGACTGCCGTACTCGCCCCGATGCCGAGCGCGAGAACCACCACCGCCGAGAGTGAGAATGCCGGCGCGTGCAGCAGACCGCGCACCGCGTATCGGACATCCTGTGCGAGCTCTCCGATCCACCGCACCCCACGCGCGTCGCGGTGCGCTTCCTTATAGCGCTCCACGCCGCCGAAGGCGACGAGCGCCTGTCGCCGCGCTTCCTCCGGCGTGAGCCCCTGCGTGCGCGCGATCTCCTCGGCCTCCAGCTCCACGTGCAGCCGCATCTCCGCATCCACGTCCCGGTCGAGCGCGCTGCCGTGCACGAGCGCACGCGCGCGACGCGCCACGCGATTCAGCCACTGACGCATAGGACCCTCCGTCGCGGTCAGGTCGCGCCGAGCACTTGTTCCACGGCGCCGGAGAAGAGCCGCCACTGCGACCGTTCCGCGGCGAACTGTTTCTTCCCCGCGGCGGTGAGTGTGTAGAACTTTGCCCGCCGCCCTTCGGGGCTCACGCCCCACTCGGCGCGGATCCACCCCTTGTCCTCCAGCCGGTAGAGCGCGGGGTAGAGGCTCCCCTGCCCCACCTCGAGCACGTCGCTCGAGAGCTGGCGGATGCGTTTGGAAATCCCCCAGCCGTGCAGGGGACCGAGGCGAAGGGTCTTGAGGATGAGCAGGTCCAGGGTGCCCTGGAGCAGGTCGGCGCGGTCAGCCATGTGAGCATCTCCGAAGCGGTAATGCCTTGACATTCGACAACAACAATACGGTGCTTGTTGTCGGATGTCAAGGCATAGCGGGTATGCACCAGTGCAGGCGGTGGGCGCGCGAGGGCGGCGGCCTGGCTGCGCTCGGCGCACTCAGCACCCCCGATCGCATCAGACCGCGCTTATCGCACGATGATCGACTTGTCCCTGGAGAGCGCCGCGATGAAGCGCTGGTCGACGTTCAGGTGCGCCTTCACCAGCTCGGGCGGGGTCAGCGCCAGCCACTGGTTCAGCGACACGCCGGCGTAGTGATCGCTGCGGAACATCTCCAGAAAGCGCAGCATCTCATCGCCGGTATTCTCGATGTAATGGCCCATCGCGAAGGGCACGTAGCCGACATCGCCCGCGGCAAAGTCGAACGTGCGCGACTTCCCCGACGACGCGAACACCGTCATGCGTCCGCGCCCGGCAATGTAGTATTGCCATTCGTCGGTGTTCGGGTGCCAGTGCAGCTCGCGCATCCCGCCGGGTTCCACCTCCACCAGCGCGGCGGCGATGGTCGTCGCGGCGGGGAACGTCCTGGAGTCGACGATGCGCACCTGCCCGCCGGGTGCCTTGATGGGCACCTGCTGACTCAACCGGTACGCGAAGCTTGCCGGCACCGCGCCGGCGGGCGCCTGGACGTGCGCCGAGTCGATCGGCTTGGGCCCGTGCCCGGGGAAGATGTAGCGCTCGTGCTCGATGTCGGTGGGCAGATGCGCGAACGCGGACGCGCTCACACCGAAATTCTTGGCCAGTATGTCGCGGGGCGTGTGCGCGAACCAATCTGTCAGCAGGAACGTCTCGTTTTCGGAGAACGTGCCGTTGTCGAACACGAGCAGCATCTCGCACCCGTCTTCCAACCCCTGGATCGAGTGCGGAATTCCGGCCGGAAAGTTCCAGAGATCTCCCTCGTGGATGTCCGCGATGAAGTTGCGCCCCTCGGGATCGATCGCCGTCACGCGCGCGCTCCCCGCAAGCATGTACTGCCACTCTGCTTCCTTGTGCCAGTGCAGCTCCCGAATGGCGCCGGGCGTGAGGCGCATGTTGACCCCGGCGATTTCCGTGGCGATGGGTAACTCCCGCTGCGTCACCTCGCGTGCCCAGCCTCCTTTGAGCAAGCGCGTACGGGCAGCCGAAAAGGAGAACTTGAGGTTCGGGACGGTGCCGGAATCGGTATAGGGCGGCGCGAGCAGATCGGGGTTCTCTCGCTCGAGCGGCACGTTGCGCGGCCCGAGGATGGACGCGCCCAGATTGCCGCGGATGGGCTGTGGCACTCCGCCATCGACATCGCGCTCGCTCATCGGACTCGTCATGACATTTCCTCGCTGCGTGCTTCGTGACGCGGCGTGTGCCCTGTGTTCGGGCGCACACGCTGTGCACCGCCGACATCGCATCTGCTCGGCGTTGTCATCCCCTCAGCGATGCGTGTCGCAAGCGTTGTGCCTTGCAGGTACATCGATGTCTACGTTGGTAGCGGCCTGCTGTTTGCCCCGATGGGCTGTGCCATCCGGCGTCGGATGACATCGCCTTTCTGGAGCTCGAGGAGTGGACAATGGGTGCAGTGAATCTTGCGGAGCGGCTACACTGGGGGAGCGTCGCCCCCTCGGCAGATACGTATGCGAAGGAGGCGGAGGGGTTGGCCGACGAGTTGACGCGGCGAATCCAGGGGGAGGTGCGCTTCAGCGATGGCGACCGCGCGCTCTACGCGGCGGACCTCTCGATGTTTCGACAGGTGCCCGTCGGCGTGGTCGTTCCCCGCACCGTCGACGATGTGGTGGAGACGGTTGCCGCATGCCGCAGCCGCGGTATCCCGATTCTCGGGCGCGGGTGCGGTACGAGCCTGGCCGGCCAGTGCTGCAACGTCGCCGTCGTCATCGACTTCTCCAAGTATCTGAACCGGATTCTGGAGATCGATCCGGAGCACCGCACCGCGTGGGTCGAGCCCGGCGTGATCTGCGACCAGCTGCGGGGGGAGGCGGAGAAGCACGGGCTCACCTGGGCGCCCGATCCCGCCACGCACGAGTACTGCACCTTTGGAGGGATGATCGGCAACGACTCATGTGGCGTCCACTCCGTCATGGGAGGCAAGACGGTGGACAACATCGAGGAGCTGGAGATCCTCACGTATGAGGGGCACCGCTTCCACGTCGGACCGGCGGATGATGCGGAGATCGAGCGCATCATCCGCGAGGGCGGGCCGCGCGGCAAGGTCTACAACGAGTTGCGCGACCTGCGCGATCGCTACGCCGACGAGATCCGCCAGCGTTTCCCCGACATTCCGCGCCGCGTGTCGGGCTACAACCTCGTGAGCCTCCTCCCGGAGTACGGCTTTCATGTCGCGCGCGCACTGGTCGGCTCCGAGGGCACGTGCGTGCTGGTGCTGCGCGCCAAGCTGCGTCTCATTCCGAGCCCGCCCAAGCGCGCGCTGGTCGTCATCGGCTACGAGCATGTCGGCGTCGCCGCCGACCAGGTTCCAGCCATCATGGACATCAAGCCGATCGCGCTCGAGGCGGTGCACCGGCACGTCCCCGAGAACATGGCGCGCAAGGGCGATCCGTTGGCCGGCGCCCAACTGCTTCCGCAGGGCAACGCCTGGCTGCTCGTCGAGTTCGGCGGCGATACGCAGGACGAGGCCACTGGTCGCGCGCGCGATGCCATGCGGCGCGTCGATGCATCTGGTGCCCACCACGAGGGGATGAAGCTGATCGACGACCCGGGCGAACAGGACGCGGTGTGGAAGGTGCGCGAGGCTGGCGTCGGCGCCAGTCGCGTACCCGGCGTGGAGGATGCGTGGCCGAGTTGGGAGGACAGCGCCGTGTCGCCGGAGAAGCTGGGAGCCTACCTCCGCGACCTCATCGCGCTGATCCAACGCTACGACTACGCCTTCACACTGTTCGGGCATTTCGGCCAGGGATGCATCCACAGCCGCATCGCCTTCAACACCAGGACCCCCGAGGGCGTTGC
>DASUKA010000015.1:0-8553 GCA_036278935.1 Gemmatimonadaceae bacterium | reverse complement strand
ACCATGCAGAAGTGCAGAATGGTGGGCGTCCCGAAAGCCGACACGCTGAGCGAACTGCCCGCTTCCCGGTCCGCCACCAACGCCATGACCACGAATTGCAAGCCGGTGAGTGCCGCGGCGGACGGACCCGTAATGAGGTAGAAGTTCTCCCACGCGGCGAGGTGGGACGCGACTGCGGCATGCATGGCTATGCTCTATCTTTGCGCGCGAAGGTGGAGTCCAGGCTTGCTGGGCCGCAACGTGCGGCCGCCCCCACGAAGGAGCAGTTCACGATGAATGTGAGAGTCCATGACGAGTGCGCGCAAGCCCGCCGATCGCTCTGACCGCCGCACGCGCGCCAGGACCGGCAGCGGGCGGCAACGTGTCGATACCGACGTCATCATCGTCGGCGCGGGGGCGGCCGGTCTTGCCGCGGCGAACGTCCTCGTCGAAGGCGGCGCCGAGTGTGTGGTGCTGGAGGCCCGCGGCCGCACGGGCGGCCGCATCGCCACCGAGTGGGCGCCCGGGTGTCTGACACCCATCGAGCTCGGCGCGGAGTTCATCCACGGCGCTGCACCACCCATCCCGCGCCTCGCGGAGCGCTACGGGCTGCGAGCGCTCGACATCGCCGGCGACCGATTCGAGCGGCTCGGCACACGACTCATCCCGGCTCGTGACATGTGGTCACGCATCGATCGCGTGCTGGCCAGCCTCGATCCGCATTGCGATCCGGACCGCTCGCTCGCCGAGGGCCTGCGCGCCAATCGAAGCCGGCTGCCCGCGGCGGATCGGGCGATGGCCAGGCAATTCGTGGAGGGCTTCGACGCGGCGGACCCGAAGGTGGTGAGTGAGCGATGGCTGGCCCAGACGATGGCACCGGCATACGACCCGCGTGAGGTGCGCATCGGGCGATTGGTGGATGGCTACGGCAGCCTGATCCGCGCGCTCGCGCGACCCCTCGGCGAGCACGTTCGGCTGAGCACCACGGTGTCGGTGGTTCGATGGGAGCGCGAGCGCGTGGAAGTGGAATACCAGGCCGGCCGCGGCGTGCAGCGAGGCCGGCTCTTGGCGCGAGCGATCCTGATCACGGTTCCGCTCGGCGTGCTGCATGCCCCGCCGGCATCCACCGGCGCCATTCGCTTCGATCCGGCGGTGCCGGCGCTGGAGCGGGCCAGCACAGCTGGTGTGATGGGCCCCGTGGTGAAGGTCGTGCTACACTTCGCCGAGCCGTTCTGGCTCGAGCCGCGCATCGCCCGGCAACTCGGTGCGCACACGCTCGAGCGGATGAGCTTCATGCAGTCGCGGAGCCCGTTGCCCTTTCGCGTCTGGTGGTCAGCGTATCCGGTGCGCGCACCGGTGCTCGTCGCCTGGGCGGGCGGGCCGCCGGCGGCGGCGCTGGCCACGCTCCCCGCCGCCGAGCTCGAACGCCGCGCGGTGCACTCGCTCGCCGCTATGCTCTCGGTCACCGAGCGGCGCGTCCGTACGTGCCTGGTGGCGTCGCATTATCACGACTGGTGCGGAGATCCATTCTCGCGTGGCGCGTACTCGTATGCGCGGGTGGGCGGCTCGCGCATGTCGGCGCTGCTGGCCCGGCCGATTCAACAGACCATCTGGTACGCGGGCGAAGCAGCCGATCGCCCGGCGAGCACCGGCACGGTGCACGGGGCGCTCGCGTCGGGGGAGCGGGCGGCGCGACGGATACTGGAAGTCGGGTGACGGATCCGTTGCACTGTCGAGCACCAGCTCGCTCCTCGTGTCGCGGCGCGCGTCAGTCGGCGGCTGTCCACTCAGGAGCTTGATCGAATCGCGGGCAACGCACTCTGTGCGCGCAACGCCACGCTGGTCCGCTATCGGACACGGCCCTCGCGGTATCGGGCTACATGCGCCGAGGGCGGCCGCGATCTCCAACGTCACCCGGCGCACGAGATCGTTCGACGACCTTGGTAAAGGTTTCAAATAGCCGATACACAACCTTGCGATCAGCCGACCACAAAAGTTACAATTGGCCGGCATGGAACCTGGCCAGATTGCCCCCCGGCTCGTCGAACCCCGCCTGGAGGAGGCGCTCGGCGACAGTCCCGTCGTCCTCATCCATGGGCCACGCCAGAGTGGCAAGACGACGCTCGCGCAGCGTGTGGGCAGGAAGCGGCGGTACGCCTACTTCAATCTCGATGATGATGTTGTCCGCGGCGCCGCTGAGGCAGATCCGGTGGGGTTCGTCGCCGGCCTTCCGCGCCGCACCATCCTCGACGAGATCCAGCGCGTCCCGAAGCTGTTCACAGCACTCAAGGCTACCGTGGACCGGGACCGGCAACCCGGGCGGTTCCTGCTCACGGGGTCGGCGAACGTATTGTTTGTACCAAGGCTGGCCGACTCGCTAGCGGGCCGCATGGAGATCGTCCGTCTGTTCCCATTCGCTCAGTGCGAGATCGAAGGGCGTTCCCCGGCCTTCCTTGACGCGCTCTTCGGCGCACGGTTCAAGACTCGCCGCGTCGAGCGAATTGGCCCAGCGCTGGCAGAGCGTATTGTAGCAGGGGGGTATCCCACCGCCCTGGCCCGTAGGAGTCACCGACGTCGAGCCGTATGGTACCGCGATTACGTCGAGACGATGGTTCAGCGCGACGCGAGGGAGCTCGCACGCATCGCGTCCCTCGATGCGCTCCCCCGGTTGCTCGCGCTGGCCGCGGGGCAGACAGCGCACCTATTGAACGTGACCGACCTGTCCGCCCCCTTTCAGTTGAGCCGTCCGACGATCCGCGACTACGTCACACTCCTCGAGCGGGTCTTCCTCGTGGAGGAACTTCCGCCCTGGCACACGAACCGACTCAGCCGTCTCGTGAAGACGCCGAAACTTCATGTTGGTGATACCGGCGTCGCCGCAGCTCTCCTGGGACTCGATGCAACTGCGCTCTCTGAGGATCGCGGGACGCTGGGACAGTTGCTCGAGACCTTCGTCTATCAGGAGCTACGCCGCCAGGCGAGCGGTCATGATGAAGAAATTCGCTTTCATCACTTCCGCGACAAGGATGGCTATGAGGTGGACGTGGTGTTGGAGCAGGGTGGCCGGAGGGTCGCAGGTGTGGAAGTAAAGGCTGGCGCCACCGTGACCGCGGCCGATTTTCGCGGTCTGCGCAGACTGGCATCCGCCGCGGGGCGCCGGTTCGCCGCGGGGGTGGTGCTGTACGATGGCGAGACGAGCGCGGGCTTCGGGGACCAGCTGTACGCGGTGCCGGTCGGGGCGCTGTGGGAGAGTTGATGGCGACACTCGCCCGGTATACACCACTCAAGAGACCGTAGCCCCGTGAGCTGACTCCATGAGATCGCTCTGCCTGGCGCGGTGCATGCCTTCAAGTCGACATGGGCAACCACGCCCCGGCCTGTTCCGCCGTCGAAGCGATGTGATGGACGGCCCGCGCTGCCCCACCATGGAGATGCCGTCGTATTCCGATCTGTAGCGAACAACCGTCTGAACCCGCGCCCACCGCATCGCGGCAGCTGCGCGGCGCTCGAGCGCTGCTGGCGCGCGTCATCCCTCAAGCGACAAGCTGCTTCGCGCTGGAGCTGACCCCGCGTGTCGACGGGCTCGATGTCTTCGAGGTTGAGAGCCAACGCGGAACGGTCGTGCTCCGCGGCTCCAACGGCGTCGCACTCGCATCGGCGCTCAACTGGTATCTGGAGCACGCGGCCCGAATCAGCGTGAGCGATCCGTTCCGGCCGGTGCACCTCGCCGCACCGCTGCCCAACGTGCCGCACCGGCGCGTACGTCGCACCTCCCCGCATCGCTATCGCTACTTCCTCAACTACTGCACCTTCGCCTACACCATGACGTGGTGGGGCTGGCCCGAATGGGAGCGCATGATCGACTGGATGGCGCTCAAGGGCATCAACCTTCCGCTCGCTATCACGGGACGGGAGGCCACCTGGCAGCTCGTGCTCCGCGACCTCGGCTTCAGCCGCGAACAGATCGCGCGCTTTCTGCCCGGCCCCGCGTATCTCCCGTGGGGATGGATGGGAAACGTGGATGGACTGGGCGGCCCGCTACCCGAGCACTGGATCACAACGCACATGGAGCTCGAGCGCCAGATCCTCCAGCGCGAGCGCGAGCTCGGCATGACGCCCGTGCTGCAAGGGTTCACCGGACACGTGCCCGAGTCCATTCGCGAGGTGATGCCGCGCGCGACCATCCATCGCACGGGCGACTGGTGCCCCGGCTTCCCCGGCACCTGCTTGCTCGATCCGTTCGACCCGCTGTTCCAACAGATCGGCTCCCATTTTCTCGAGCGACAACGGGAGCTCTACGGCACCGATCACCTCTACGCCGCTGATCCGTTCAACGAGGTCGACCCTCCCACCAACGACACCGCATTCCTCTCAGGGATGAGCCGCGCCATTCATCAAGCCATGCGCGCGGCCGACCCCCAAGCGGTATGGGTGCTCCAGAGCTGGTTCCTGCATTACAAGGCCGATTTCTGGAAGGAGCGCGAGGCGCGAGCCTTCCTCGGCGCAGTGTCGGACGACGGCATGCTCGTGCTCGATGTCTATGGCGACGGTCACCCCGTATGGCCCGAGTGCGGCGCGTTCCACGGGAAGCCGTGGATCTGGAACGCGCTCCACAACTTCGGTGGGCAGGTGAGCCTGGGCGGAGACCTGCCGCGCATCGCGCGCAACATGCGCTCGGCGATCGAGAGTCCTGACCGCGGCAAGCACGTCGGGATCGGGATGAGCATGGAAGCGCTCGGCGCCGACCCGGTTGTCCCCGACTTCGTGCTGAACATGGTGTGGCGCCACAGCGTGCCCGCGGTGGACGGATGGCTTCGCGAGTATGTCGCGCGGCGTTACGGCCGGCACGACCGCTCCGCGTGGCGCGCATGGCAACTCCTGCTCGCCAGTGCCTACCAGTGCTCCACGCAGGCCGGGACGTTCGTGGCCGAGCGGCCGAGGTTCTATCGAGAGGGCACCGCGTATCGCACGTCGCCCGTCGTCATGTGCGACGAAGGGAAGCTGGTGCGGGCGCTCGGCCTTCTGCTCAGCGCGGCCCCGCGACTGGGCGGCAGCGACTCGTATCGCTACGCCGTGGTGAACCTCACCCGTCAGGTGGTGGGACAGCTCGCGCTTCCAATGGTGAACGCGGTGGAGGACGCCTACATGCGGAAGAACCTTGCGGCATTGCTGCACGCGGAGTAGCGCGTGATCCAGTTGATCACCGATCTCGACCGGCTGGTGGGGACGCGACCGGCGTTTCTGCCGGGACGGTGGATCGAGGCGGCCAGGCGGTGGGGCGTGACGGACACCGAGCGGCGGCTGTACGAGTGGAACGCGCGGAACCTCATCACCATGTGGGGCACGCGGTGCACCGAAGGGGAGTACGAGGATCTGAACCTGTACGCGCACAAGCAGTGGCAGGGAATGTTCGCGGACTACTACCGGCCGCGGTGGGAGGAATTCTTTCGGCGGCTCAACCGGTCGGTGGCGCGCGGCGCGCCGTTCGACCGCGCGCGGTTCGTGGCGGACATGGAGGCGTGGGAGCGGACGTGGTCGGGGCGGACGGAGCGATTCCCGACCGAGGCGCGGGGCGATGAACTGATGGTCGCGCGACAGCTGTACGAGGCGTACGTGCGGGCGAGGAGCGGGGTGGAGCTGCGTCGCTCGGCGTAGGGGGCGGGTTTCACATGGCCGATGCATAAGGTTGCGATCAGCCGGTGCGGCAAGCTACGCGGACAGGTGGCTTCCAGGCTGCGGTGGACAGGTCGTCTGCTAGGAACGCGACTTCCCCGGCGCGCACGGGAGAGGGCGGAAAAGAGCCGTGCCGCGTTCGCCGGCGAGCGGAGGAGGTACACAGTCTCCCGGAGACTGGCCAGCTCGTCTGCGGGGATCAGGGCCATATCCTCGTGGCCGCGCCGCTGGAGCACGGCCGCATCCCGCGTGCTCTCGACTTCGTTCCAGATCTTCGCCAGCTTCTCGCGCGCGTGACTGTAGCTCACCTTGAGCGCCATCTCGGCCTCCCGCAGACTTGTACAGGGCATCTATACGAATAATCCGACCTGTCAAGAGCGTGGGCGCGTGGTTCGCAAGGAGTTCCGTTTCAACGCGACTCCGTCAGGGGTACTGTATGCGTCCTGGGTGGGGCAGAGACCATGCCCCGGGAATTGGTACGACTCGCGGGCACTCGCCGCGGCCAGCACAGTATTCGCGTCAATCAGCAGTATCGAATCTGTTTTCGATGGGAGGATGGCTATGCCGACGAAGTCGACGTCACGGACTGCCACTAAGCGTGCCCGCACTGGAGTCGGCAGCACGCCGCTCGTCCGCCGCCGGCTCCCGACCGACGTGCCCCCCACGCACCCAGGGGAGATGCTGCTGGAGGAGTTTCTCAAGCCGCTGGGAATCTCACAGTCCGCGTTTGCCATCCGGCTCGGCGTCTCGTTCCCCAGGGTGAACGAGATCATCCGCGGCAAGCGCTCGGTCACACCAGACACCGCATTGCGGCTCGCGCGGGTGACCGGAATGAGCGCCGAGTTCTGGCTGGGGCTGCAGATGGATTGGGATCTCTGGCATGCGCTCCGCTCCGCGGAGGCGCGGGAGATTGCCAGGTTGTCTCCCCTGCCCCGCGCCGGTTGATCGCTGGCGAGTTCGTCGCATCCGTGAATCGCGCACGTGCGCTGGGTGAGGCGCAGCGGGGAACACCACCGTCGTCGCTGCCATGGCCAGGGACCAGCCGCGCGGGGAGTGAGTCATGCCAACCAGAAAGCGCAACGCCCGAGAGCCAGCTCGGGAGCACCGCATCGAGAACGAGATCATCGTCGACGCCTACGGCCAGGAAGAACAGGCTATGGGCTGGTACTACTACCTCGATGAAGTGCTTCACGTCCCCTTCCCGGCGCGATGCCGCACGGCCCGCGCGATCTCTCCGCTGAGTATCGGCGAGCGAGTCACCGTCACCGGCATGGCACCGGAATCAGAGTGTGAGCACGAGATGTTCGTGCTGATCCGCTGGCATGACCGAGCGCTCGCCGTTCCGCTCGCGCAACTCGAAGTGCGCGGGATGCGCGGGGTGGACGCCAAGACGCGTGAGGCCGTCGCCGACTGGCACTACTGGCTCGACCAGGGCTACACCTTCTGATCGCCGGTGGCACGCGGTGTACGCCGGGCGGGGCGCATCGCGGCCGGATCGCGGGTTTCGAATGGCGGAACGGCAACCTTGCAATCAGCCGGCGTGGCCCACGTGCGGTGAGCGCGTTGCGCGCAACCAAGGTGAGTAATATTACTCACCGTGGTGAGTAATTCGCACGCGGCCGAGGCTCATCACTGCTGCTCATGCAGCAATACCTCACGGAGCGCATTGCGGGGCGGTTCGGGATGCTCCACTTGCCGTGAACTATCCCGCCACCCCGCGAGCGGCACGCCTCGGAATCGGCCACGGCCGCGCGAGCGCGCACGCCTCCACGCCGAGCGCGCGCATCGCGCGGCGAAAGCGCGCGTCGGCCCAGAGCGGGTCGAGCAGCGGGTCGCAGCCGAAGGTGCCGCCGTGCTCTTCGCGGCTCCGCTGACCCGCTTCCGTGGTCAGCAGGCGCACCAGCGGCTCACGATCGCCGAACACCAGCTCGGCCAGCGCGGCGTCGCCGCCGCCGTAGCGGTCGCCTCCCGCGCGGCGGAGCTGCTCGCGAATCCGTTGTGCATCCGCCCACCGGCCCGATGCCGCGTAGGCGAAGAGCAACGCCGAGGAAAGGCGCGAATCGTCGGGATGCATGCGCGCGCCGCGCTCGAGCGTGAGGGCCGCGCTGTCCGGCTGCCCGCCGAACGCCTGCGCGAGCCCCAGCGTCCAGATGGCGAACGCATAGGTGGAGTCGAGCGTGAGCGCGCGCCGCGACGCCGCCACGGCCTCGGGGAACTGTCGCGCGTACAGGAGTGCGGTGCCCAGCGCGCTGGCGGGCGCCGTGGCCTGCGGATCGAGCTGCGTCGCACGGCGCAGCTCCACAAGCGCCTGGTCGGTGCGTCCCAGGTTGAGCAGGCTGAAGCCGAGCCAGTGGTGCACGGTTTCCGACGACGGCTCCAGGGCGAGCCCGGTGCGATAACGCGCCAGCGCCTCGCGGAAGCGCAGATGGATATCGAGCGCGAGACCCAGTGCGAGCTGCGCATCGGCGAGCGTGGAGTCGAGCGCCACCGCGCGACGCGCGTTCTCCATGGTGAGCCCCGCGAGCGAATCCGCCGCGTCGGGGATGTAGTTCGGCAGGACGGCGTAGGCCATCGCGAGCCCCGCCTGCGCGCGCGCGAACGTGGGGTCACGCGCGAGGGCCTGCTGGAAGTATGCAATCGCCTGCTCGACGTTCGCGGCGCCACGCTCGAGCCAGA
Source organism: Gemmatimonadaceae bacterium (assembly GCA_036278935.1). Classification (GTDB taxonomy): domain Bacteria; phylum Gemmatimonadota; class Gemmatimonadetes; order Gemmatimonadales; family Gemmatimonadaceae; genus DASSNR01. The sequence continues at coordinate 225 of DASUKA010000015.1, read as the reverse complement.
AGTAGCGGCCCTTGAGGTACAGGTCGTACGCCTCCTGATCGGTGGTGCCGCGCAACGCATCCGGCGCACTGGCGGCTGCCCCATGATCGCCGAGCGAGGGCGCGAGCGCCGCAACGATGGCACGAGTGAACTCATCCTGCACGGCAAAGACATCGCGCGAGGGGCTCTCGTAGATGCTGTCCCATAGCACGGTACCGTTGGCCGTGCTCACCAGCTGCGTGGTCA
>DASUKA010000014.1:0-38923 GCA_036278935.1 Gemmatimonadaceae bacterium | reverse complement strand
GGTGACGAGCTCCACGTCGAGCGGCAGCTCGAAGACGTCGCCCGGTTGCGCCTGCGTGAAGATCACCCGCGAACCATCGATGCGCGCGTGCACGTCGGGCATATACTTCCCTTCGAGCCAGGGCATGATGAAGCCGGTCATGTCGTGGCCGGCGGCCTGTGACATGGACGCAATGAATTCGCGGTAGCCGGCAGGGCCGCCGGCGCGGCGCGAGAAAGCGCGGATCCCGCGGTCGAACGCCGAGTCGCCCATGGCGTACTGCAGCATGGAGAAGATCCAGACGCCCTTGGAGTAATGCAGCTGCCCGTTGTGCGGGCTGCCGAGGATGCTCTTCTTCCCCTCGCCGCTCGCGATGTAACCGGAGCGGGAAATCTCGCGCAGCGTGGCCGCGGTGTCCGGACCGTACAGGCTCCCCACGATGAGCGACTCCGCGAAGGTGGCCCATCCTTCGCGCAGAAAATTCGCCGCCGGGCCGCTGGCATCCATCGTCCAGGCATGGGAGATCTCATGGCCGAACGCCGCGCCGGGGATCGGCCCGCCCTCGCTGAGCGCCTTGCCGCCCGCGCCGGAGATCACGGCGTCGTTCATCCGCACCTTGAAGCCCCCGTGGCCGGCGCCCCGGTCCTCCACCACCGCCACGTATCCTGACGGAAGCGCGCCGAAGCGCGGCCGGAACACACGGTAGACCCGGCGGAACGCCGCCACGAGCGAGTCGTGCGACGAGTGAAAGTCGGGCGTGATGAACGTCTCGACGCGCACGCCATCCACCATCGTCGTGCGTGGATGCCAGTCGCGATCGTACATCAGGCTCAGCAGGAAGTCCGGGTTGACGCTGTGGCCGTGCACCGTCCGGATGCCATCCCGAACGGACTCGGTTTGTGAGAGCGTGGTGGTGAGGGCGTACGCGGCCGGTACGCGCACCGTGATGTCGAAGCGTCCCACATCGTTGGCGCTCCGATAGCCGAAGAAGGGATGCCAGACGTCGGTGTTGTTGAACTCGCCGAACGCCGGGTGCGCCGAGCTTCCCGCCGAATCGGAGGCCGCGAAGCTGGCTCGGTCCTCTCGTAGCGTATAGGCGAGCACCAGTTGCGCGCGCTGGCGTTGCGCGCTCTGAATCCAGAGCACGTTGCCGCCAAAAGCGTGTGACACCGCGCGGCCGTCAAGATGCACCATGGAGAGCTGCGCGTCGCCGTTCATTCGGGCGGTGAATCCGTACCGGCTCCCGATGCTCAGCGTGAGCGTATCGGTCACGCGAATGCCGGTACCGGGCGTGAGCGCGACATGCAGCGTCTGCGCCCGGATGTGGTTGCCGCTGTCGAGCGGCAGCTTGCGCTTGAGCATCCAGCTGCCGCCCTGCTTCGCAGCCTCGTACAGGCCTGAGAAATCGCGCGTGCGGTTGGCTTGGTCCTCCGAGCTCTCTGAGAGGACCGTTCCGCCCAGCAGCAGCACCGCGCGGGAGGGCCCGCTCCACACCACGCGCGACACGTCCGCGCGGCGCGTCGCGTGCCGCTGCACCGCCTGCTGCACCACCGCGCGCCCTGCTTGGTCCGGATAGACGCTGTCGAAGGCGGCCGGCGTGCCCGACGCGAACTCATGCATCACGAGCTCGCCCAGCGCGGCCGGAGTCGGTGCGCCGCGTGTAGCGGTCGAGTCGGACGCTCCAGGCGCCTGTGCCTGGAGCATCGGCGCGGCCACCAGCATGGCCGCCAGGGCGAGCACTCGGATGGTCTCAGTAGCTCCACGCACTTGTATTCGCTCCCGACGGCGCGTGCGCCTTCACGTACGTGGCCATGTCGCGCACCATCTCGGCCCAGGTGAATGCGTGCCAGCCATGCCCCTTTTCCGGGCGGCCAAAGGTAAAGGTCGCGTCGGACTTCGGGTTGGTCGTACTCTCCAGAAAGTGCTGGAAGTCGTAGACGGCCAGGTCGAGATAGAAGTTGTCCATGTCTCCCGCGAAGAAGTGCAGCTTCCCGGCGAGCTTGGGCCCCAGCGTGGCCCAGTGCTGCTGGGCGTAGTAGCGCAGGTCGTAGCCGTGGTCACGCATGTACATCGCGACTGAGTGATCGATCTTCCCGGTCAACTTGTTCCAGAGCGGCTTGGGGTAGCCATCGTCGCCTACCGGGCCGTACACCGCTTCCCAGGCTTCGAGCTGGTAGCCCGAGCGGCCGTGCGTGCCAAGCACCGCTTCGAACCGGCTCAGTTGCCGGTTCGTCCACACCACCTGTCCTTCCACCGTGCGCCGGAACGGCCGCTCCGTGGACACGAAGTCGCCGGCGGGCACCGTGAACGCGTTGTCGTCCTTGTAGATGTTGACCAGCTGATAGTGGCGGAAGTCGATGGGATCGGGCTGGAGCACCCACGCGCCGCCGAAGAAGTCAGGGTGCTTGAGCTGCAGGGCGAGCGTCTGCCACCCGCTCGTGGAGGCGCCTTCGATGATCCGCGCGTACGGCTTGCCGATCGTGCGGAAGTGCGCATCAAGGTAGGGCATCACCTCCTGTACGATGGCGTCGCCGTAGGGGCCGTTGTTGGCGGAGTTCACCGAGTAGGAGTCGGGGAAGTAGGGCGTCTGCTGCTCGAGCGTGATGGCGATGACGCGCGGGAAGCCGTCCGACGTCCACGCCTTGTACATGTCGTAGCCGCTCTTCAAACCGCTGACTGGATTGATTTCCCCGACGTGCCTGGCCTCGGTGGAGTCCGTCGTGAACTCGAACGGGTCGCCGCCGTGTCCCAGCACGTACACGCTGGGATAGCGCGCGTTCGGGTGCTCGTCATATCCCTTCGGCAGCAGAACAGTGGCGTGAACGTAGACCGGTCGCCCCCAGAAGTGCGTGAGCAGCTGGCTCTGGATACGCACGTGCTTGAGCCATTTGGTGTCGGCGGGCGGTGTGGCGGGCGGAATGACGTGGGTGATGCTCAGGTGGACGGTGCCGCCGTTGCCAATATGGACGCGTTGCACATCGCTGTAGAGGTTGCCGGCGGCCGTGTTGAAGAACTCGATGGTGCCGTCGTTCATGTGCACCCAGATGGTATGTCCATCGGCGCGGTGTACCTGCTCGTAGACGTTGATCACCGCCTGCACGTAGTAGTCGCCCGGCTTCAGCTGGGCGAGCTGTACTGGATAGCCGACCGCGTTGTTGTCGATGATGGCGGTCTTGCCCGGCGCAAGCTGGTGCAGGTCGATGCCGAACATCGCGGGGCCCAGCGGGGAGACGCGCAGCCGGGGCTCGGGCTTGGCCGTCTTCGCGACGATGAGCAGCAAGCGTCCCGTGATGGCACCGGGGTGCACGTTGCCGGAGACAGTGACCGCGAAGCGCGGCGGCGTGGCGGGCGTGGTGGGTGTGGCGGCAGCCGTCGCGCGTGCCGCGGCGATGGCCAGCCACACAACGATGGCGGAGCGACAGACCCTGCGAATTCGCATCTCGAGCCTCGAGCGTCTGGAGAGGAGGGAAGCGGCAGCGACGCGGCAGCGGTGTCGCACGCCTGCGTTGAGGAATACGCGTGGGCGTCGCGTTCCCTACTATTGCGGTCGCGCGACGCGAACTCTATAATCGACCCGCCCATGCGCCTACGCACATTGCCGAGAGCGAACCCCACGCTCCCACTGCCGGATGGTTCGGCGCGGCCCGACGAGCCCTCCGATGCCGAGTTGCTGGCGCGACTGCGCTCGGGGGAGACCGTGGCGCTGGACCATGCGCTGCGCCGCTACTGGTCGCCCCTGATCGTCTTTCTCATCCGGCACACGGGGAGTCGGGAGACGGCCGAGGACATGGCACAGCGGACCTTCTGCCAGCTCTGGGACCGGCGCATGGAGTGGCGCGCGGATGGTTCGCTTCGTGGTCTGTTGTACCGCATGGCGCGGAACTTCGCGATCAGCGACCGGCGCCACGCGGACGCCGAATCGCGGGCGGTTGCGGTGCTGGCGGAATGGATCCCGTCCAGCACGACGCCGCTCCAACTGCTGGAGTCGCAACAGCTCCGTCAGGAGCTGAGCGCGGCCGTGCAGGCGCTGCCGGCGCGCCGCCGCGAGGTGTTCATCCTGCGCTGCGTACATGATCTATCGTACAGGGAGATCGCGGAGGTGATGGGGACCTCACCCCAGACCGTCGCGAACCAGCTGAGCTCCGCGCTCTCCACCCTTCGCGGCACCCTTTCCCACCTGCTCGGCGACTGAGCGGCGCGCCGCCGCGGCCATGACCCGCTCATGCTGACCGTTAGGCGGCGGATCACGGCGGCATCGTAGCCCTTTGTCCTCGGCCGCCCCGTCGGATGGTATGATCGCCGGTCCGCGTGCGTATCATCGGCACGTATGGACGAACTGATCCAGCGCGCGCTACGCGGCGAAGCAACCACGGAGGAGCAGGAACGTCTGGCAACGTGGCGTGTGCTCACGCCGGAGAACGAGCGGCACTACCAGCAGCTCGTGCGGCTGCTGGGCGCAGCGCGGGCGCTCACGCGCGGACTCGACAGCGCCTCGGCGGCGCCGAGCGCGGCGGAGCTCCTGGCGCGCGCGCGCGCCGCGGCGCCGGCCGCGATACGCCGTCGCTCGCGCATGCCGGGATGGGTGCCCTACGCGATTGCCGCTGCGGCGCTGCTGCTCCTGGGTGTCGACCTGGCGCATCCGCTGCGCGGCGGGCTGCCCAGCACGCCGGCCGCGCCGGCCGAGGTCGTGACCGGGCGGAGCGAGCTGGCCACCGTGCAGTTGGGCGACGGAAGCGTGGTGCGGCTGGCGCCATCCAGCCGGCTGCAGCTCGCCCAGGGCGGTGATCCGCGCGCGGTGCACCTGGATGGCCGGGCGTTCTTTGCCATTGCCCATATGCCGCACCACCCATTCGTCGTACGCACTAATGCGGGTGAGGCGAAGGTGCTGGGGACGCGCTTCGAGATCGCGACGCAGCCGCGGGCGTTGCGGCTGGTGGTGGTGAAGGGGCGCGTGGCGCTCTCCACGGAGGAGAACAGCGTGGAGGTGCATGAGGGCGAAGAAAGCGATGTCGCGAACGGAGCGGCCTCCCCGCCGGTACGGCTGGTCCACGCGGACAGCCTGGTGACATGGGTGGGAAAGTTTCTCGTCTTTCAGTCCACTCCGCTGCGCCAGGTGGCCGCGGAGCTGGAGCGGATGTACGACATCCACGTGGCCATCACCGATGCGGAGTTGGCCAGCCAGACCATCACGGCAACGTTCACCGACCAGAGTGCCACGCAGGTGCTGGCGGTGGTGTGTCAGATTGTCGGGGCGCGGTGCGATGCGCAGGGCGGGGTAGTGACGCTCTCACCGAAGCGAGCGCGGTGATGCGGCGTGCAACATTGACGGAATTAGCGGCAGGTCTCTTTCCGAGGGAACGCGTATGTACACAATCGCTGTAGGGCAGCTGCTCGCCTCCATGGCACTGGGCCTCGCGCCGGGTGTCGGGATCGCGCAGGCTGTCCAGCCCGCGAGGTATGCATCGGCATCGACAACGGCAGCGTCGCTGCTCAGCCGCCCCGCGCATCTGCGCGTGCAGGGGGCAAGGCTCGTGACGGCGCTCCAGCAGCTCAGCCAGCGATCCGGCGTACCGCTCGCGTACAGCCCGAGCCTGCTGCCGGCCGACAAGCGGGTGACGTGTGCCTGTGACACCGCGACGGTGAACGCTGCGCTCACGACGCTCCTCTCGGGCACGGTCTTCACCTTTCTGGAGGGTGATGGGCAGGTGGTGCTCATCCCCAAGTCACCACCGGAGGAGGCGCCCCACGCGCCCGCGAGAATGTTCGCGTCCACGGCACAAGTGGACGCGTCGTCGCCCACCGCGGCGGCCGCGGACGGCAGCGTGCGCGCAGCGCCGGCCACCATCACCGGCAGGGTGACCGACGCGTCGCTCGTGCCGGTGCCCGGCGCAGTGGTGCGCCTGGCCAGCGCGCACCTTGCCGCCACCACGGACAACAACGGCATGTTCCGACTGGTCGTCCCCTCCGATCAGGTGACCGAGCGGCAGGATACGCTGCGCGTCAACCGCATTGGCTACCGGCCGGCCGTGGTCCCCTTCGCGCTCCGCGCGGGCGACATCACGGTGAACGTGATGATGCAGGAGGTGGCCATCGCGCTCGAGCAGGTGGTGGTGACCGGCACCGCGGGGAATCAGACGCGGGCCGCGCAGGGTGCAGTGGTGGCCTCGATCGATGCGGCGGACGTGACCGCCAAGGCTCCGGTCTCCACCGTCACCAATGTGCTGACCGGGCGCGTGGCGGGAGTGAACGTCACATCCGCCTCCGGCACTCTCGGTGCGGCACCGCGCATCAACATCCGCGGAGCGACATCCATCTCCCTCTCCAACGCCCCGCTCGTCTTCGTGGATGGCGTGCGCGTCTCCAGCGGCTCGCGGCAGGACGTCGGCGGCTACCACAACCTCGAGGGGCTGGGCGGCCAGACGGTCACCGCGCTGAACGACATCAATCCGGATGACATCGAGAGCATCGAGGTCGTGAAGGGGCCGGCCGCCGCCACGCTGTACGGCGCGGACGCCTCGGCCGGTGTCATCCAGATCATCACCAAGAAGGGACGGCTGGGCACGCGATCGTTCACGCAGAACATCACGGCCGAGTGGAACCGGATCCAGCCGAACTTCACCCCGCTGGCAGCCTATGGCACCTGCTCGGCCGCGTTCGTCGCACCGGGCGGCCCGGACTTGTGTCAGGGGAAAGCCGCCGGCGACGTCGTCTCCGCCAACCCGCTCGTGCGCGACGGCGTGTTCCACAACGGGAGCCTCGGCTCCGTGGAATACAACGCCCATGGCGGGGGCGACAACTACGGCTACTTCGTGTCGGGCAGCATCAACAACGAGACCGGCACATCGGCGAACAACTCCTACGACCGCGCCACGGGTCGTACGAGCTTCAATTGGGCGCCCACGTCCACGCTGCGCGTCGATGCCATGGTGGGGCTGAGTCGCAATCAGTATAAGATCCCCGAAGGGGATGACGCCAACTACGGCTATCTGACGCAGGGCGAGTTCTTCGCCTCCCCATTCGCGGTGAGCGTGGGCCCGGACGGAAAGAGAACCGGCGGCCTCCCCACGCCGGCGGAGGGGCTGGAAGCCGTGCTGAATCAGTTGACGACCACGCGCCTCACGCCGTCCGCGCAGATCCACTATGACCCGTTCAACTGGTTGACCAACCGGCTCACCGTGGGCGCCGATCTCTCATCCACGCATGGCTTCACGTTCTTTCCCAAGAACGACCAGAACTGGTACAACGGCGACCAGGCAAACGGCTACGTCGAGGACGTGCAGAACCCCATCCACATCTACACGGTCGATTACCTGGGCGACATCAAGACGGCGTTTGGCCACGACGACCACATCTCGTCCGATCTCTCGTTCGGGAGCCAGTACATCAACACGGAGAATAACTATCTGGCCGGTGTCGGCATCGGACTGGCAGCCAACTCCTCGAATCTCGTGTCGTCAGCGTCGTCCACGGAATCGCATCAGGACTACAGCCAGGCGAAATCGTGGGGACTCTTCGCGCAGGAACAGGTTGGCTTCGGCGACGTGCTTTTCGTGCAGGCGGGCGCCCGTGTCGACCGTAACTCCGCGTTCGGGCACGCCTACGGGGCGTTCTTTCTGCCAAAGGTGAGCGCGTCGTACGTCATCTCGAAGGAGCCGTTCTGGGCGCACGTGGCGCCGTTCATCTCGACGCTCCGGCTGCGTGCGGCCTTCGGTACCACCGGACGCTCGCCCACGCCGGGCGCGTCGCTCCGCACGTACGCGCCCTTCCCCTACGTGACGCCCACGGGTGGCGTGGGGCCGGGCGTCGTGCAGGCCAGCCCCGGGAACCCCGACCTCAAGCCAGAGCGCGGCACCGAGTTCGAAGGCGGGCTCGATATGGGCTTCTTCCACGAGCGCGCCGGCCTCGAGCTGACCTACTACAACAAGCGCACCTCCGACCTGCTGCTGCGGAATCCGCTCGCGCCATCGTTGGCCTTCCTGGTCAATCCGTACGTCAACGCCGGCAAGGTGGACAACCGCGGCATCGAGTTCACGCTCCACGCCACGCCCATCGACCGGGATGCCGTCTCGTGGAACGCCACGCTCACCGGCAACACACTGCGGAACCGGTTGGTGGGCCTGGGCGGCATCGTCATTCCCGACCAGGCGGAGATCAGCCCTGATCTCACCTTCCGCTATACGCCGGGACGGCCCCTGGCGGCGTGGTTCTCCAGCAAGATACTCAGCGTCGACACCGCGGGGGGATTCGCCACCGTTACCAACGAGCCGGTCTACATTGGCCCGCAGCTGCCGACGTTCACCGCGAATCTGAGCAATACCGTGACGTTGTTCCACAATCTGCGGCTCTATGCGCTGTTCACGAGCCAGCGCGGCGCGAAGATCCTGAACGTCACGCCGCTCATCCAGGACTTGTCGGGCACGAGCGCGGGAGTGAATCTGCCCGCAGGCAAGGGAGGCTACTCGAAGGCCGAGCAGATCGCCCGCTTCGGGCCATTCAAGACCGTGGACGGCGACCCCGTGGGACTCGTGCTCGACCGCTATCTGCAGCCCACGGACTTCGTGCGGCTGCAGGAGGTGTCGGCCACGATCACGCTGCCCACGAGTCTAGCGAACCGCCTCCATGCCTCCGGCGCATCGATCACGGTCGGCGGCCGCAACCTGCATCTGTGGAAGAGCTCCGACTTCCAGGGCTTCGACCCTGAGGTCCTTTCCAATACGGCGAACGGGGGACTCGATCAGCTCGTCAACACGGAAGAGTTCACCGTGCCCCCGCCGCGGCGCTGGCTGGTCCGGCTCAACGTTCAGTTCTGAGAGATGACCATGAGCACTCTTTTGCGGTCGATGCGCATGTCACTGCTGGCGTGTGCGGCGATGATCGGGCTCGCCGGATGCAATATGGACGTGACGAATCCGTCGGTGATCGACGCGTCGACGTTCAACCCGAATGCCGATGGGCAGACGCTGTCGCTCTCGGCACAGACGAACTTCTTCACTGCGTTTCAGAGCGTTGCGCTGTATGGCGGCCTCATTTCCGAAGAGCTGTGGACCGGGCAGGTCCGCTTGCAAATCAACCGCCTCTCAGCGCGCACCTTCTCCGGGTCCGACGACATCGCCTCGTTCATCTTCGGCCCGCTCAGCCTTGCCGTCGCCTCCAACGAGAACGCGGTGACGGCCTTGAAGGATGGCCCGGATGCCGCGACGGATGTGAACCTGGCTCGGGCGTCGATGAACCTGGGCTTCTCGCTCGAGTTGATGGCGGAGACGATGTGCTCCGGCGTCATTCAGGGCGGGCCGGAGCTGAGCGACACCGAGCTCCTCGATTCGGCCATCACGCGATTCACGGCGGCCGTGACGGTGGCGACTGCCGCCGGCGCGGCGGGCACCGACATCGTCAACGCATCCAATGTCGGATTGGCCCGCGCCTATCTGCAACACGGCGACTACGCGAACGCCGCAAAGACCGCGGCGCTGGTGCCCGCTGATTTCGTCGCGAACGCGATCACGACCAACGACGTCAGCGCGCGGGCGACGCTCGGCAACCAGATCTTCGGTTACACGACGATCGCTGATGCCATCGCTCCGGCGCGCTATCGCGTCGGTGATCCGCGCATGCCGGTGGACAGCTCCGTGGGAGGCAGTACGGAGAACGGCGTTCCACTCGTCATCCCCGCCAAGTACACGAGCTACGCGGATCAGATCCGGCTCGCTTCCGGCCTCGAGGCGCGCTACATCGCCGCCGAAGCGGCGGTACACGGGAACGGCGACACCGGCGCGGCGCTCACGCTCATCACCGAGCGACGCGCGGCGGGTGGGCAGGGAGCCTACGGCGGCGGCGCGGACAGCGCCTCGGTCATGGCCGAGCTGCTGAATCAGAGCGCACGCGACTTCTGGCTGGAGGGAAAGAAGCTTGGCGATCTGCGCCGCAATCCCTCCGTGCCGCTGGATGCGGTATTGACGGATCCCGTGGGGGCGGCGTTCTACAACCCCGCCGGCGCCGACCAGTTCGGGAGCAACTTCTGCGCGCCGATTCCACCGGAGGAGACGAACGCCAACCCCAACTTCCCGAAGTCGTGAGCAACAGGTGCGCGCCATGATGAGAACGTCGTGATGAGGCGGATCGCCATCTGGCGCGCAGCCGCCCTGATGGCGTCCGCCGCGGCGCTTTCGGGTGCGGCGCCCCTCGCCGCGCAGGGGCGTGGTGCGCGCTTCGAGATCTCGTTCCCGGCGTCGGTGCATAGCCAGCCGATCACCGGACGCGTGTACGTGTTCATCACGACGGACAGCACGCCGGAGCCGCGCTTCCAGGGGGGAGCGCTGGGCGCCAATGCTCCCTTTTTCGCGACGGATGTGAGCGCGCTCGCGCCGGGCGAGGAGGCACGCATCGACAGCTCCACTCCCGGGTTTCCCGTCGAGCGCCTCACCGCCATTCCCGCGGGCGACTACTGGGTGCAGGCCGTGATGAACGTCTACACGCAGTTCCATCGCGCCGATGGGCATACCATCTGGGCGCATATGGACCAGTGGGAAGGGCAGAGCTTCACCACCTCACCCGGCAACCTGATCAGTGCCCCCACGCGGGTGCACCTCGACCCGCGCTCGGGCTACACCATTCCGCTCTCGCTCACGCGCGTGCTGCCGCCCGTGCAGGTGGCGCCGGACACGAAGTGGGTGAAGCACGTGAAGATCCAGAGCGCGCTGCTCACGAAGTTCTGGGGCCACCCGATGTATCTGGGCGCGGTGGTGCTCCTGCCCAAGGGCTACGACACGCACCCGGACGTGCGCTACCCCGTGGATTACGAGCAGGATCACTTCAGCCTCGCCCCGCCGTATCACTTCCAGTCGGCGCCGGCGACGCCCGTCGATTCGAACGTCGTGGGCCACCGCGCATGGGTCGTGAACCTGCGACGGCTCGAGGGCTACCGGCTCTACAGGGACTGGACCTCGGACGACTTCCCGCGGATGCTCATGGTCACGTTCCTGCATCCGACGCCGTACTTCGATGATTCGTACGCGGTCAACTCGGCGAACAACGGCCCGTACGGCGACGCGATCATGCACGAGCTCATTCCGTACATCGAATCGCACTTCCGCATCATCCGCGAGCCGTATGCGCGGGTGCTGTCCGGCGGCTCCACGGGCGGGTGGGAATCACTCGCATTGCAGCTCTATCACCCCGAGTTCTTCGGTGGCGCGTGGATCTACTATCCGGATCCGGTGGACTTCCGGCAGTGGGCACTGGTGAACATCTACGCGGACAGCAATGCGTTCACGATGCCCGGCGCGCAGTGGGTCGTCCCCGATCGCCCGATGATGCGCAACGCCGCGGGCCAGGTGCTGATCACCGAGCGGCAGCAGGGACAGTTGGAATCCGTGCTCGGCACGCACGGCCGCTCCGGTGAGCAGCAGGAAGCCTGGGAAGCGGTGTACGGCCCGGTGGGCGACGACGGCTACCCCAAGCCACTCTGGAACAAGCGGACGGGCACGATCGATCATTCGGTCGCCACCTACATGCGCCAGCACGGCTACGATCTGCGCGCATATGCCCAGCAGCACTGGACCACCATCGGCCCACAGCTCGTGGGGAAGCTGCATGTCTACGTGGGCGACATGGACAACTTCTACCTCAATATGGCCGTGTACAGGCTCCAGGAGTTCCTCGAGAGCACCCTGCACCCGCGTGCCGAGGCTTCCTTCAGCTATGGCCGGCCGATGAAGCCGCATGGCATCCGCCCCACGTCAACCGGCGACATGCTGCGCGCCATGGCCGCGGCCATGACCCGCAACGCGCCGGCTGGCGCGAACACCGACGCATGGAAGTACCGGTGAGCGCACCTTCCACTCCACTTCGGGGAGGCAGTACAGTGACGGAGCACAAACGCAGCGACCTGCGCTTCCTCAAGGGGTATGCGTACGGAGCGACGTCGTTGGTGATCGTCCTCTCGATCGTCGCATTCCGCGAGTCGCAGGCGCCGCACTTCAAGGAGATCAGCGCCGAGCGGATCAACATCGTGGAACCGGACGGGAAGCTACGCATGGTGATCTCCGACGCCGCGCACTCGCCCGGCCCGATCGCCTACGGCAAGGCGTTCGGCTACCCTGGCGGCACCCGGCCCGGGATCATCTTCTACAACGACGAGGAGACGGAGAACGGCGGTCTCACCTTCGGCGGCAAGCGCGAGAAGGATGGGACCTTCCACCAGACCGAGCATCTCTCCTTCGATCAGTACAACGAAGACCAGGTGATCGTGCTGGAGTACAACGATCGGAACGGCAAGCGACAGGCAGGGCTCACCTTTGTCGACCGCGCCGATGTGCCCATCGTGGAGTTGGCGGCCAGGCTCGATTCGATCAGGAAGATGCCCGACGGGCCAAAGAAGACCGCGGCCATGCAGGCGCTCGAGCATCCCAGGCCGGGCGAGCCGTTGGCGGCCCAGCGCCTGTTCGTGGGACGGGATCAGGCCAAGGATGCCGTGGTCACGCTGGCCGACAAACTGGGCAACCCGCGGCTGCGGCTGCGCGTGGATTCACTCGGCGTGGCGAGCCTGGATTTCCTTGACGCGAATGGCCATGTCACGCGGCGGATCTCGGGCGCGGATAGCGCTGGCGCTCCCTCGCGATGACGATGCGCCGATGCGGCGGCGAGCCGCGGCGGACGATCGCGCGGTGCGCCGCGCTGCTGGCCGGCGCGCTGCTCGCGTGGCCTGTCGCCGGACGCGCACAGCAGCGCAGCCAGGCAGATGACGGCGCGCCGGCCGCCGGAGCGACATGGTCTCGCGACTGGCCGGACTCCGCGTGGCGCGCCATCGGACCGGCGTCGTTCGGCGGTCGTGTGGACGATATCGAGGCGGTGGCTGATGATCCCCGGATCATCTACGTGGGCAGCGCTTCGGGCGGTGTGTTTCGCAGCAGGAACGGTGGGGTGACGTGGCAGCCTGTGTTCGATGCCTACGGCACCGCGCTTTCCATCGGCGACATCGCCATCGCGCCCAGCGACCGGAACGTCGTGTGGGTAGGAACGGGAGAGGCGAACAACCGCCAGACCTCCACATGGGGTGACGGCGTGTATCGCTCGCTGGATGGCGGCACCACCTGGCAGCACATGGGCTTGACGCAGACGCAGAGCATCGGGCGGGTGGTCATCGATCCGCACGACCCGAACACGGTGTTCGTGGCCGCGGTCGGCCATCTGTGGGGACCGAACGAAGAGCGCGGGCTGTATCGCACGCGCGATGGCGGTCACACGTGGCGAAAGGTGCTCGGCGTGGACGAGAACACCGGCGTAACGGACGTGGCGATGGCGCCCGATGGGCATACGCTCATCGCGGCCACGTACGAACGCCGTCGCCGCGCCTGGGGCTTCTCCGGCGGCGGAGCCGGCAGCGGGCTCTGGCGCTCGCTCGATGGAGGGGACAGCTGGCAGCGCATCACCGCCGGGCTGCCGGGCGGCCCCACCGGGCGCATCGGCATCGCCATCTCGAAGAGCAACCCGAACATCGTCTACGCGGTGATCGAGAATCGCCACGGCGGCGTGTTCCGCTCCGACGACCGCGGCGCGAGCTGGACGAAAGAGAGCGATCTCGATCCGCGCCCATTGTACTTCAGCCAGATCCGAGTGGACCCCACGAACCCCGATCACGTGTGGCTCCTCGCGACCTTCCTCTACACGTCCATCGACGGCGGCAAGACCTTCACGACAGATTCGGTCTTCCGCTTCGTGCACGCCGATACGCACGCCCTCTGGATCGATCCCACACAGCCGGCCCACATGATGCTCGGTACCGACGGCGGCGTGTTCATCACGCAGGACGCCGCCCGGCACTGGGACTACGTCAATAATCTGCCGATCGGTCAGCTGTACGACATCTCGATCGACACACGCGAGCCGTACTGGATCTACGCCGGCGTGCAGGACAACGGGACGTTCGCCTTTCCGAGCGGCACGTACTCGCGCGGCGCGCTTACGGACGATCAGGTCGCCTTCATCGGCTACGGCGACGGATTTCAGGTGGCGGCCGATCCGACGAACCCACGCCTGGTCTACACGAATTCGCAGAACGGCCGCGGCTACGTGACCGATCTCGAGACGCGCGAGGAGCGGCGCATCACGCCGGTCGCGGCGGATAGCGCGCACGGCTACCGCTTCAACTGGAACACCGCCATCCTCGTCTCGCCCGACGATCCGCACACGTATTACTACGGGGCCAATCGGCTGCTCAAGACCACCGACCACGGGACGACCTGGCAGGCGATCAGTCCGGACCTCACCAGGAACCAGAAGTGGCGGACGCTGAGCCTCGGAGCGGGCATCCCCCCGCGCGACCGCACCACGCTTTCCCGCGACGACGGCATCAACTTCTACGGCACCATCACGACGATCAGCGAATCGCCCAGGGCGAAGGGTACGCTGTACGTCGGCACCGATGATGGGAATGTGCAGATGACCACCGATGGTGGCGCGCACTGGACGAACCTCACGTCGCGCTTCCATCTGCCCGGCCCGCGCTGGGTGAGCAGTGTGCTCGCATCGCCGCACGACGCGAGGACCGCGTACGTCACCTTCGACGGGCACTACAGCGACGACATGACGCCGTACGTCTTCATGACCAACGACGGCGGCGCCAGCTGGCACTCGATCGCTGGCAACCTTCCTGCCGGTGACGTGATGACGACGCTCGCCGAGGACCCGCGCGATCCACAGCTCCTCTTTGCCGGCACGGAGTTCGGTTTCTACTGGTCGTTCGATGGCGGGCGCCACTGGGCCTTCCCGGGTGGGAGCCTGCCTCATGTGAAGGTCGATCGCATCGTCGTGAACGAGCGGACGAACGATCTCATTCTCGCCACGTACGGGCGCGGCGTCATCATCCTGGATGACATCCGAGCGCTCGAGGCAGGCGATCCCGCGCGACCGCAGGGTGCCGCACAGCTCTTTCCGATGCGCCGAGCGACCGAGGTCTATCAGTGGCGGGACAATCCGCTCGGCGCGCGCGTCTTTCGGGCGCCCAACACGCCCGTGGGTGCGCTCATCACGTATGACCTCGCGGGTGGCGGCCAGCATGACACGACATCTGCGCGCATTCAGGTCACCAATGCCCAGGGCACTGTCGTCCGCGATCTCTCGGGTCCTGGTACGCCGGGCATGCACCGGATCGTCTGGGATCTCCATGGGCAGCTCGCGTTCGTGCCAGCGGCGGAGGACTCCGGGTACTACGGCGCGTATCGCGCGCCCTATGTGCCGGCCGGCAGCTACACGGTGACGCTGCGCGCGCGTGGGCAGACGGTGTCACAGCCCGTGCAGGTGCGCACCGATCCGAACGCTCTGGCCACGCCGGAGGCACTGCACGCGCGCGCGACGATGGAGGCGCGGATCGACTCCCTGAGCCGCGTGGTGGCCGACGGCCGGAGCACCATGGCGGCGGTCGACAGCGAGTACACGCACATCGCCGCTCTGCTCAAGCGCCACGCGCCGTCGGCGCAGCACGACAGTCTGCTCGCGCAAGTGCAGACGCAGCTCCGGGCGGTGGCGCGGAGGCTCAGCCCGGGGTATTCCAGCCCTGTCGGTCAGAGCTTCGACCTGCTGGGCGGACTCGAGTCGTCATCTACCGCGCCCACCGAGGCCGAGCAGCGCACGCTGGACCGCGCCGTGTCCGGCGTGCGCGCCGGCATCGCGACGCTCAACGACATCATCACGAAAACATTGCCGCGATTGCGCGCAAAGCTCGGCGATCTTCCCGCCGCGGCGATCAAGCCGGTGCGGGTGCCACGATGAGCGGGCCGCACGGGGCGCCACGTCCGGTGCGCGCCGCGCTCGCGAGCGCGGCGCTGTATGGCCTCGTGGGGATCGGCGCCTGCTCTGCCGCGGGAACGGGGAACACTCCCGGCGCGCATGCCGCCCCCGCGTATCATCTGCCGCAGCCTGCGCACGTGGTTGAGGGTGCGCCCACGCCGGATTCACTGGCGGGGCTGGTGGTGGCGCGCTTCGCCACGGGCACGCAGGCCGGCTTCGACAGCGTGTACCCCGATCCGCTCGGACGCGCCGAGGTGGAGTACGCGCTGAGGCGGAACGCGACCCGAGGACCAGGCCCGCACCGGGTGCTGTGGAAGGATGGGCGGCATGCTGTGCTCCTCATCACGGGCACGATGCGCCCGGGACGCGGCGCGGGCCTCGAGACCGGTGGGAACGTGACGAATCTGGTGCGCCGCTTCTCGGGGTTGTATGAAGCGGCGGACTCCGGCGGCGTGTGGCGTCTCACGCGCCAGATCCCCTTCGATACGGCGAACTTCATTCGCGCGCAGACGCTGCACGTCGCACTCGCACCGGGCACGGGGAGTACGATCGTGGATACGCTCGCGATCGATATCGGTAGCCCGTTTGGACTCGCCATGCGCCTGAACAACGCCGCTCAGCTCGCCACCGTGCAGCTGGATGGCAACCCGGCCGAGCACCTGTTCGGCGGCGGTGTGCTCTGGGTGAAGGCGCCGCCTCGTAAGAATTTGCGGTTGGTGCTGCGCTATGCGATCGCGAATGAGCATCGAGCGACGGCATCCGGGTCGGCTACAGCCGCGCATGCCGCGAACACAGCGCAGGCTGATACCGCGCGCGCATACGGCGCGCTCAACAACACCGACGTGTGGCACCCGTTCTTCGGCTACGACAGCGGGCACGACCTGGCGCAGCTCTCCGTCACCGCCACCATCCCGGCCACGTATCAGCTCACGACCACAGTGCCGCAGACGGAGCGCGTGGCGAACGGCGTCCGGACGGTGCATGGCGAGAGCATGCATCCGGAGTTCCTGCTGGCGCTCATCTACGACCGCGACTGGCGCCCGGTGACGACGCAGATCGGCGCGTTGCGGTTCCAGACCTTTCTCACGCCGTCGTTCCACTTCTCGCACGATACGCTCGCCGCCCTGGCGGCCCGCGTCTACCACGTGTTGGTTCCCCGGTTCGGCATCCCGCTGCTGCCGTCGCACTACCTCGCGGTGGTCGAAGACCGGGCACTGGGCAATGGCGGCTTCACGGTGCGCATGAACAACGCGGTGATCTCCGCCGGCAACGCCACGTCGCTGGACGAAACGGCGCTCGGTCCGTCCTTCGTCTTCGCGCACGAGACCTCGCACGGATGGACGATGAACGCCACCGGTCTCGCGGCCAACTTCCTCACGGAAGGGTGGGCATCGTATTCGGAGTCGCTGCTCCTGGGCGACGTCTACGGGCCCGCGATGGAGCGCGCGTTCTGGGAACGCATGCGCACTTCCTACGTCACCGGGCGCGACCGGAACGGCTACTTCGGCGGCTTCGAGGGCAAGCAGAGCATCCTCGGCAACCCGGACAACGGGCGCATCCACTACTACAAGGGGTCGTGGATTCTCCACTCGCTCAACGAGATGCTGGGCGACTCGGTGTTCGATCGCGGGATGCGGGCGTACATCGCGCACTCCGGTCACGGCCCCGACGGGTATCAGGAATTCATCGCCGACATGTCGCACGCGGCCGGACGCGACCTCGCGCCCTTCATCATGCCGTGGCTCTCCGAGACGTACATCCCCGATGTTACGGCACGCGTCGCGGGTCACGCGCTGATAGTGATGCAGACGCAGCCCACGGTGCCCTTCGATCTGCCGCTCGACGTGGAGCTCGCCACGCCATCGGGCGCGGTCCGCAGGCAGGTGCACCTGACGACTCGCGCCGACACGGTGAATCTCGGCGCGCTTGGCCCGGTCACGCAGGTGCGCGTTGATCCGGACCACCACTTTCTGCTCCGCCGGCACTGGGGCGATACGGTGCGCTTCACGCTTCGAACGCCCGCGGCGAAGACGGTGGCGCTGTTCGGAAACTTCCTCATCAAGCCGGTCCCGGCTACGCGCCACGGCGATGTATGGACCGTCGAGATGCCACTCACCGAGGGACGCTATCTCTGGCTCTGGGTGGTGGACGGCAAGCGCCCGTCGGACGAGGAGGCCCTGGCCGCCGTCAAGGCGGGCCACGGCGATGAGACCGCGATCGCGGGCATGCGCACCGTCAAGCCGATCCTGCGCCTGCCCGATGCGGATGCCAGATGACCCGTCAGCACACGTTCTTGCGTGCGCGCCGTCAGCTACGCGCAGCGATTGAACGATCCATAGAAACGGCCGTCCCCCACGTTCACCGGAGAGAGTCACATGGATGGCGAGACACGGCGGGCGCTCCGCTTCCTCAAGGCATATGCGTTCGCCGCCACCACGCTCCTCGTCGTCGTGTGCCTTGCCGCGTTCCGGCAGGCGCACAGCATTCCGCACTTTCAGCAGATCGACGTCGAGCGGATCAATGTCGTGGAGAAGGATGGCACGCCACGGCTCGTGATCTCGAACCGTGCGCGACTTCCCGATCTGGTCATCGGCGGCAAGGTGTACCCGCTGCGTGGCGGGAACGGCGTCAACGCCGCCGGTATGATCTTCTACAACGACGAAGGGAACGAGGACGGCGGGCTCGTCTTCTCCGGCAAGCGCACGGCGCAGGGGCACTCGGCGTCGGCCGGCCTGACCTTCGATCAGTACAACCAGGACGAGACCGTTACCCTCTCGTACGCGGACGCCAATGGGAAGCGCCGCGCCGGTCTGTTGATCTCCGATCGTGCAGCCGTCTCGATTCAGGGATTTGCCGACAGCGTGATGGCCATCCGCTCGTTGCCCGACGGGGCGGAGAAGACCCGCCGCCTGCAGCAGCTCAAGTCGAACGCCGTGGCCCTCGGTGGCACAGGCACGCCGCGGCTCTACGCCGGCAAGGATGCGAACAAGGCGGCCATTGTGATGCTGTCCGATCCGCAGGGCCGACCACGGCTCCGGCTCACCGTCGACTCGCTGGGGGCACCAAGGATCGACTTCCTCGATGCGCAGCAGCACGTCGTGTACAGCCTGCCGGACAGCGCACATTCCGCGCGGTAGCACATGCCACGCCGCGCTCTCAGCGGTCGTCGGCAGCCATGCGGCCCCATCGCTCGATGACAACGCTGTCCCTCGTATCCCACGTACAGGAGATTCTGTAGATGCCCACTCCCCAGCCTGCCGATCACTCGGAGGTGCGCGCCCTGCGGAAGCAGGTGCGGCTGCTGAAGGCGCACGCGCTCATCACCACCACGGCCCTTGTCATCGTCGCGTTCGCGGCGTTCGCGCGGTCGCCCTCGCATCAGCGCTTCGACGAGATCGACGTCCAGCGGCTCAACCTCGTAGAGCCGAACGGAAAGCTCGACATGGTGCTCTCCAATCGGGCACGCTTCCCCGATCCGATCGTGGACGGCCGGACTCTGAAGCGCTCCGTCGCGCCGAGCCCGGGCATGCTGTTCTACAACGACGAGGGGGACGAAGACGGCGGGCTGGGCTTCGAGGGGAAGCTCGTGAACGGCAAGCCGAGCGCTGGCGGATCGTTGCTCTTCGATCGCTTCCATCAGGATCAGACCGTGGGCATCGAGTACAGCGAGCATGACGGTCGGTATTCAGCCGGACTGCGCGTGTGGGATCGTCCCGATGTCCCTGTGGCCGAGGTGTATGATCGCGTGCAGGCGATCCGCAAATTGAGCAGCCCTGAGGCGCAGCGGCGCGCAGTGCAGGCGCTGCGCGACAGCGGACTCGTGGGCGAGCAGCGCGTGTTCGTGGGGCAGGCGCCGGGGCGCACGGCGTCGGTCGTGCTGTCGGACCGGCGCGGCCGGCCGCGCATCACCATGCGCGTGGACTCCGCGGGCACACCGACACTGGATTTTCTGGATGCGAAGGGTCAGGTGATCGCCCATCTGCCGTCGTCAGCCGGCGGACCGCGGTAGCCTCGCGTATGGGGCCATCACCACGCGGTGAATGTCGCGGGCATCCTCGATCGTCTCAGCCGCCACGTCCAGCTCCGGGGGCGTGATGAGGAAGGGATACATCTGGTCGCCGCCCGCGGAGCCGTGCGCGCCCACCTGGTCATCGAACGAGATGATATCCCGCCCATCGTAGGCGCCGAAGAGCACGATGTCGCCGGCGTTGGGCTGCATCACCAGGTCGTGCACCGCGCGCACCACGTACGGTTCGGTGCCGTAGACGGCCAGCGGATTCTCGCCGGCCGTCACCTCCACGCACTCGCCCACGATACGTGCCTCGCCCTCGCGGCTCTCCAGGTGCACCCTGCCATCGCGACGCGTGGCGAGCAGCCCGATGCCGGGGTGGGCTCGCAGCGCCGCGTAGAGATGCGCGCGCCGCGCATCACCCATGATGGCGGCGTGGTCCAGCTGCGCGGTGACGTCGGCGAAATAGACCAGCGCCAGACACGAGCTGTAGGTCACTACCACCTCGTCGCGCGCATCCACCGTGTACTTCTCGGGCAGAATCAGCTCGCGCAGGCCGTAGCGGCTCCGCACCCAGTCGCGCACGCGACGCAACCGGCGACGGAGCGGCGCCTCCTCTGGAGAGGCGGCCTGCGCTACCGCCTCGACAATCTGCGCGCTCAGATCCGCGTACTCGCTATCCTCGCTCGCGCTCGTCAGCACCCTGAGCGACTGCGTGCCCGCAGGCACACGGTCGCCCTGAAGGATCCGCCGCACGGTGCGCCCCAGCGTCTCGCCGAAGGTCACGCGGTAGCTGTGCGCAGGCGTCATCCCGTGGTCCGAGAGAATGACCAGATCGTATGGCCGCGAGCTCACCGCATTGACCATGCGCCAGATTTCCCTGATGCGTGCGTCGGTGCGCCGCAGGTCGCCGAGCGCTTGGCGGCTGGACGGGCCAAAGTGGTGTGCCAGCTCGTCGTACTGCATGTAGGTGCTGTAGATCACCGGCACGCCCAGGTAGATGTCCAGCGTGATGGCCATGGTCTGCAGCTCGCGCACGATCACGTTGCACAGGATGCGCACGAAGGGAAAGATCCCTTCGGCGTGTGTGAGGCGCCCGGTGAACGAGGCGACCGTCCTCCCCCATTCCTCGCGCAGCCACTCGCCCGCCGATTGCGCCGCCATGCGCGCCACACGGATGGGGTGCAACGCGATGAGCAGTGCCATGCGCGTGCCGCCCAGCCGGCGGTAGAGCGACATGCGCTCGCGCGTCGCGACGGTGAACGCCACGGTCTGCGCATCGCCATCCAGGAGGTTGACGTAGCTCGATCCGCCAGCGAGCGCCCCCGGCACGTGGATGCGATCGCGGATATATTGCACCCCGTGCGGCACGTTGCATGTGATCACGCGCCGCGCGGTCTTGTCGTAAAATCGGAAGGCCGGAATACCGCCGTTCTCCCCGTAGAAGATGCCGGCCTGCGCGTAGGGCGTGGCGGAGGGGAGGCCCGAGAACCAGCGGCGGATCTGGAATCCGTCGTCGCGCAGCAGGCGACTGAGCGTGGGGCAGTAGCCCCGCTCCATGGCGCGGAGCAGGTCGGCGTGCGCGAGGGCGTCGATCTGCAGCACGATCAGTCCGCGGCGCCCGTCGTATGCGCGGCGTTCCCGGCGAAAGGCGCGATATTTCAGCGCATAGTACCAACGGAGCAGCGGACCCATGCGCCGCGTGGCGCGCCGCTCCCCTTCGCGAGCGTGCATGGAATCTACCGCGACATTTGGCGTCGTCGTCTCGTTCACCGCCGGCCTGCTCAGTGTATTCTCCCCCTGTGTCTTGCCGCTCATTCCCAGTTACGTCACGTTCATTACCGGGATGAGCCTGGAGGAGGTCCAGCGCTCACGCCGAGTGGTCCTCGTCCATTCCCTCCTCTTCATCGCCGGCTTCACGCTCATCTTCCTGGCGCTCGGCGCCACCGCCACGGTGCTCGGCCGCGCGCTCTTGGCCTACCGCGATTGGATCAGCCGCGTGGGCGGCGTGCTGATCATCGGCTTCGGCCTGTACCTGCTCGGCGCATTCAATGTGGGCCCGCTGGCACGGGAGCGGCGGCTGCATCTCGCCAGTAAGCCGGTGGGCTACCTCGGCACCGTGCTCGTGGGCGTTGCCTTCGGAGCCGGATGGACGCCCTGCATCGGGCCGATCCTGGGCTCCATCCTTATCTACACGTCGAGCGCCGCCGATCTCCAACGCGGGTTGATCCTGCTGTTGATGTATTCGCTGGGACTTGCCATTCCGTTCCTGATCGCGGCCCTCGCCATCAACCACTTCCTGGCGGGCTATGCGCGCGTGCGCGCCCATCTGGTGTGGGTGAGCAGGGCCGGCGGCGTGCTGCTCATCGTGGTCGGCGTCCTTCTGCTCACCGATTACTTCAGCCTCCTGGCGTCGTCGCTGCAGGCGCTCACGCCCGCCGTGCTGCGGAGCCGCATCTAGGCGCGCACTCGGTGTTCCTCCTCCGCCAGCCAGTCGCTGATCCGGCCGGCCAGCGTCATGGAGTCGATGGGCTTCACGAGCACGTCGCGGCATCCCGCGCGCAGACAGTCCTCTCGCACCCGGCGCTCGTCGTGGCCGGTGATGGCCACGGTCACGCGCGGCCGCGTCGGGGCGGCCAGCGCCGCGAGCACGTCCAGGCCGCTCCCATCACCCAGCGAGAGATCGAGGAGCATCACATCCGGTACCTTGTGGCGGCACGCCTCGATGGCCTCGCGCACGCCCGATGCGGCCTGCACGGCAAAGCCGCGCTCGCTGAGCAGGAGATGCAGCGCTCCCACGACGAGGGCGCTGTCCTCCACCAGCAGGACGGAGACGCTCACGGCTCGGTGGCGCCGACGGGCAGGGTAAAGTAGAAGCGGCTGCCCTGTCCGAGAATGCTCTCGACCCAGATGCGGCCGCCGTGCAGCTCCACGAAGGTGCGCGCGATGGCCAGCCCCAGACCGGTGCCGTGATGACTGCGCGACGCGCTCGCATCCACCTGCGCGAACTCGCGGAACACCATCTCGTGATGCTCGGGAGCGATGCCGATGCCCGTATCCCCGACCTCGAACAGCACTGTGGCGCCGTGGTCGGATGGCGCGCCGCGGCTGGCGCGGATCCAGAGGCGCTGGCCCTTGGGCGTGAACTCGATGGCGTTGTTCAGCAGGTTGGAGAGCACGTGCGTGATCTGATCGCGGTCCGCCGCGAGCGGCGGGAGCTCCGGCTCGATGTCGATGGTGAGCAGCTGCTCCTTCTTCATGATGAGCGGCTCGCTCAGCGCGCGCACCTGCTCGATCATGGACTCGACGGTGAACTCCGTGCGCGTGACCACGAGCTGGTTCGCCGCACCGCGTGCGTAGGTGAGGATCTCGCCGACCATGTCGAGCAACTGATGGCATCCGCCGATGATTCCCAACATGCTCTCGCGCTGGCGGCCGTTGAGCCCGCCCAGAATGCCGTCGCGCAGGATCTCGGCGTGCGTGATGACTGCGGTGAGCGGTGTGCGCAGGTCGTGCGAGATGTTCGACAGGAATTGCATCTTCAGCGCATCCTGGTTGCGCAACTCCGCGAGCTCGCGCGCAAGCCGGAGATTCTGCTCCTCCAGCATGGCAAGCCGCTCTTCCACCGGGGACTGGTCGGTGTAGGTACGGGGCATGGTGGTAGTTTAGCGGAAGGGCTGGCGGCTGCCAATGCTTTTGCGACCGGCGGGTGACGCACGGGAACGGGCGCGACCCGAATGCGGCGCTCTGGGGTAGTAACGTGGGGTGACGCGCGTCACAGCGCCGGGCCGTTCCCGCCGCGCTCTGTTCAGGGTCAAGCGGCGCATGGCATATGGATTGCCCCTCCGCGGGGTTCCGTTACGGCCACGGCAGAGCGCCGTCATTCTAGCGCACGCCGTATCATCACCAGCCGTCTCATCACCACCGGAAGCTGCTCCACCCATTCGGGAGACCGCATGTCCAGATCGCTCAGATATCTCGCCGCCCCGCTGGCGCTCTCCGTCGCCCTCGTTGCCGGAGGTTGCGGGGACCATGGACAGTCCAATGCGCTATCGCAGGACTCGAGCCTCAGCCGCGACCTCGCGCTCGCCAACAAGGATACCGCGGCGCAGCCACAGCTCAGCGATACGGCCACGGCGCCGACCGCCCAGGCACCCGCGCCTACCGAGAAGCCGGCCGCGACGACCACGCCCAAGCGGACGACGCCACGTCACCGCACCCCGAAGCGCACGACGCCGAGCAAGCCCGCCGCGCCTCCGCCGCCGGTCACCACCGCGTCGGGCAATACGGTCGCGACGCCAGCCAAGGGCAGCTCAACGGCCGTCGGCCAGATCGCGCAGGGGACGACTGTTGCTCTCAGCTCGGGCAAGCGCGTCTGCACGAATACGAGCCACCCCGGCGATCGCTTCACCGCCACGGTGAATGCACCAGTGATTGGATCCAATGGCGCCGTGATCCCCAAGGGGGCCAAAGCGGTCGTCGAGGTGAGCTCGGTGAAGTCGAGCACTCACGCGGGCGACCCGATGCAGATGGCCTTCATCGTTCAGAGCATCGTGTTCGACGGAAAGACCTACCCCGTGACTTCCGAGATCACGCACGTCGATGTGCAGAAGGTGCGCAACTCGTCCACCGGAAGTGATGCCAAGAAGGTGGTTGGCGGTGCGGTGATCGGCGCGATCCTCGGCCAGGTGCTCGGCAAGAACACCAAGTCCACGGTCATCGGCGCCGCGACCGGCGCCGCCGCGGGCACCGCCGTCGCCATGGGCACCGCCGACTACATCGGCTGCATCCCCGAAGGCGGCGCGATCCAGATCAAGCTGGATCAGCCAATGACGGTGAAGACGGAGTAGCAGAGAGGCGTGGAGCTAGGGTGTCGGGAGTAGGGTGTAGGGTGTAAAGGAACGGCCCTGCGAGCGGAGCTTCCCCTACCTACCCGACACGCTACTCCCGACCCCCTCGCCCTTTCAGTACCCCACCGCCCCGCCCGTCGACCGCGGCTCCACGACGCCTTCGTAGCCGGCGGGGGCTCGCATCACGGCATTCGCGTTGGCAAGGGAGCGCACGGCGTGCAGGTGATGGCCCATGGCGGTGAGGGAGTCCATCACCGCCTGGGAGAGGCCGCCGCGCTCGTAGCGGAGCTGATCGGGCCAGGCCTGGTTGTGGATACGAGGCGCGGCCATCGCATCCCCCAGCGACATCCGACCGTCGATCACGTTGAGGATCACCTGCGTGGTGGCTGTGATGATCGTCGGGCCGCCCGCCGCGCCCACCACCAGCAGCAGTTGCCCCTTGGGATCGAGCACGATCGTCGGTGACATGGCGCTCAGCATGCGCTTGCCGGGCGCGATGGCGTTCACTTCGCCCTGCACCAAGCCGAACTGATTCGGCTTGCCGGGCTCCGAGGCGAAGTCGTCCATCTCGTTGTTGAGGAAGAAGCCGGCCCCCGCCACGTACACCCCCGAGCCGTAAAGGCTGTTGATCGTCGTCGTCGTGGCCACGGCGTTGCCCATCGCATCGGCCACCGAGTAGTGCGTGGTGTGCATCGGTTCAGGCGTCGCGCTGCCGAAGGTGGGGGTGCGCGTGGCGTGCGCCCGATCGATCGTGGCGGCCTGCGTGCGCGCATACGACATGCTCGTGAGCTGCGCCATCGGCACGGTCACGAAGTCCGGATCGCCCAGCTTGGTGTTGCGGTCGATGAAGGCGCGGCGGAACGCCTCGGTGACCAGGTGGTCGTATTCCGCGCTCCCGAATGGCGGCAGGGGACCGGTGGCTTGCAGGATGTTGAGCGTCTCCACGGTCGTGATGCCGCCGGAAGACGCGGGCGGCATGGCGATGACCTGGTAACCGCGATAGCTGCCACGCACAGGGTCGCGCCAGTGCGGCGCGTAGCGCGCGAGGTCCTGTTTGGTGATGATCCCGCCATCGCGCTGCATCTCCGCCACGATGCTGTCCGCAACCGCGCCGCGATAGAACGCCGCAGGGCCCTTCTCGGCAATGAGCTGCAGCGTGCGCGCGAGCGCGGGCTGCACCAGCTTGGTACCCGGCGCGAGCGGGTGGCCATCAGGAAAGAACACGGCGGCGCCGGCAAAACGCGTGATGCGCGCGCTGTCCCCGCGCAGCGAGCGCCAGAGCGCGCTGTCCACCGTGAATCCCTCGCTCGCCAGACGGATGGCGGGCTGCATGACTTCGTGCAGCGACATTCTGCCATACTTTCGCAGCGCCTCCGCCATCCCCGCCACCGACCCCGGCACCCCGGACGCCAGCGGGCCGATGAGGCTCTTGTTGGTGAGCTTGCCCGTGGAGTCGAGGTACATGTTGCGCGTGGCGGCCAGCGGCGCCATCTCGCGGTAGTCCAGCGCCGCACTGCGGCCATCCGCCATGCGAATCACCATGAAGCCGCCGCCGCCGATGTTCCCCGCAGCGGGAAAGGTGACGGCGAGCGCGAAGCCCGTTGCGACCGCGGCATCCACCGCGTTCCCGCCCTCCTTCAGAATCTCGATGCCCGCCTGGCTGGCCAGCGCGCTGTTGCTGGCGATCATCGCGTGTGGCGCGACGGTGCCCTTGCGCCCCGGCTGAAAGCGCCAGCCGGAGGGGAAGGTGGCCGGTTGGCGCGCAGGAATGGCCGGGGGTGTGGCGAGCGCGGGTGCCGGGGCAGGCGGCGCGACGTGCGACGGATGACAGGCGGCGCCAAGGGTGAGCGCCGCCAGGGCAGCGATGCGGAGGGGACGGGTGAAGCTGATCATGACAGTCGAGGCAGAGAGTGACGGGTCGCGATCGATGCGGGAGCAACGCATGCGTCGATGACAATCGACAATCCGTCGCGGCTCGGTGCAACCCCGCCATGCCGGCACCGGGTAGGCGTGCGTGGGTTGCCCTTGCCGCGAAGCGCGGGCTAAGTTAGCGCGAGTCGTGCCGCGCCCACGCGGGAGCGCGCGCCAGTTATGTCATCTACGCAGCCCCGCCGACCGTGCCACAGCCCCGTCCCCACTCCCAGCCCGACCACCAACCCCGCTCCTTCCGCGACCCGCGGCTCACCGAGCGCCGCAACCCCCGCACGGTAGACATCGATCTCGCCACGCCCCTCGAGATCGTCAATCTCTTGAATGCGGAGGATCGCACCGTCGCCGGTACCGTCGCTGCCGAGGGAGTGCACATCGCTCGAGCCATCGAGCTCGCGGAATGCGCGCTGCGTGCCGGTGGCCGCCTTTTCTACATTGGCGCCGGAACCTCCGGCAGGCTGGGCGTACTCGATGCCAGCGAATGTCCTCCCACGTTTGGCACCGATCCCGCCATGGTGCAGGGGATCATCGCGGGCGGCCCGGAGGCGCTCGTGGGCTCGCGCGAAGGCGCCGAGGACGTGGCGGCCGATGGCGCCGCCGCCATGGACGACCGGAATGTAGGGCCGCACGATTTCGTCGTCGGCATCGCGGCCTCCGGCACCACGCCCTACGTTCATGGCGCCCTGGAGCGTGCCCACGCACTCGGCGCGCACACCGCCATCCTCGCCTGCTCCACGCCGCCGGAGAGCATCACCGCGCTCGTCGATGTAGCCATCGTTCCCATCACGGGCCCCGAGGCGGTCACGGGCTCCACGCGCATGAAAGCCGGCACCGCCACCAAGATGGTGCTCAACATGATCTCCACCGGCGCCATGGTGCGCCTGGCCAAGACGTACGGCAACCTGATGGTGGATCTGCGCGCGCTCAGTCGGAAGCTCGTGGATCGCGGCGAGCGCATTCTCATGGAGGTCTCGGATGTCTCGCGCGAGGAGGCGCGCGCGCTCATCGACGCGGCGGGGGGGAGCGTGAAGACGGCCATCGTGATGCACGCGTGCGCATGCTCGCGTACCGACGCCGAGGGCGCGCTCGCGCGGGCGGGCGGAGTGGTGCGTCGCGCGGTCGGCGAACCGCCGCCGCCGGTCAAGTGAACAGCTCCACGCGCGCTTCGGTGCTGGTCGGGCTCATGTCCGGCACTTCCACCGATGGGGTCTCCGCGGCGGTCGCACGCTTCGACTCCGCCCCCGACGGCCGGACGACCGTCGAGCTCATTGCGCATCTGGCGCGCCCATACTCGGCCTCCCAGCGCGACCGGATCCTGCGTGCCATGGAGGGCGCGTCGCCCGCCGAGTACTGCCGCCTCAACTTCGACCTCGGCGCGTGGTTGGCTGATGCGGCGCTCGAGGTACTGGCGCAGGGCAACATTCCCCTCACCCAGGTGCGGGCGATCGCCACGCACGGCCAGACGATCTGGCACGAGCCCGTGCACTCCACCTGGCAGCTCGGGGAAGCGGCCGTGATCGCCGAGCGCACCGGCATTGACGTCGTGAGTGATTTCCGCGTGCGCGACATTGCCGCGGGCGGGCAGGGCGCGCCGCTGGTGCCCGTGGCGGACGCGCTGCTCTTCGCCCCGGAGCTCGGCTGGCGCGCGCTCCAGAATCTGGGCGGCATCGGCAACGTGACCGTGGTGCCGCCTCGCAACTCGTTGGCCGGTGTGCGCGCCTTCGACACGGGGCCGGGATGCGCGGTGATCGACGGTGTGACACGAACCTACTTTCCCGAGTTGCCGTATGACGTAGGCGGGGCACTCGCCGCGCGCGGCCGCGTGATCGAGGCCGTGGTCGAGGAGGCGCTCCGGCATCCGTACTTCGCCGCGCCGCCTCCCAAGTCGACCGGGCGAGAGCTGTTCAGCGCGCGCTACATCGAGCACTTCGTGCGCGCGTGCTGTCTCGCGGAGGCGGGCACGACACCGGAGGACGCCATCGCCACGGCTGTCGCGCTCACGGCGCGCACGGTGGGGGAGGCTTATCGCCGCTTCGTGCCGGAGCCGGTGGGCGAGGTGCTGCTCTCCGGTGGCGGCGCGCGGAATCCCACCCTGGTTGCCGCGCTGGCCGCGGAGCTCGATCCGTGCCAGGTGCGGCTGTTCGATGGACTGTACTTCGATGGGGAAGCCAAGGAAGCAGTGGCCTTCGCCTTTCTGGGCCTGCTGCATCTCGAGCGGCGCACGGGCAATCTCCCGGCAGTCACCGGAGCGCGCGGCGCGCGCGTCCTCGGCAAGCTCACTCCGGCCTCATGAATCGCGTTGCGCAGCTGTTGCTCCCCGCCATTGGATGGGATCCGCATCGCGGCTACGACGCCGCGCAGGAGGGGATAGGGCGCGCGCTGGCGCTGGGGGTCGGTGGATTCGTGTTGCACGGTGGCGAGCAGGATGCGGTGCGCGCGCTCGCCAAGCAGCTGCGCCATCGATCGAGCGTGCCACTGCTCATTGGCGCCGAGCTGGAGCGAGGCGCGGGCCAGCAGTTCGCGGGCGCGACGGGGCTTCCCCCGCTCGCGGCCATCGCGGCGCTGAACGATGTGGATGCACTGCGTCGCGCCGCGCGCCTCACCGCGCGCGAGGCGCGCACGCTCGGCGTGAACTGGGCCTACGCGCCCGTTGTCGACCTGGATCTCCTGCCGGACAACGCGGTGACCGGCTCGCGTTCGCTCGGCGCGGATCCGCAGCGCGTCGGCGCCCTGGCCTCGGAGTGGGTCGATGCCTGTCAATCCGAGGGGGTGCTGGCCTGTGCGAAGCACTTTCCCGGGCATGGCCGCGCCGGCGCGCATTCGCGCACGCCTGTGCCGGTGGTGAACGCGAGCAAGCAGGAATTGATGGACACCGATCTCGTCCCCTTTCGCAGCGCGATCGCCGCGGGCGTGGCATCCATCATGACGGCGCACGTGGCGTATCCCGCGCTCGATCCCAGCGGTGCGCCCGCCACGACCTCGCGCGAGATGCTGCGGTGGCTGCTGCGCCAGCAGCTCAACTTCGACCGGTTGATCGTGAGCGATGCGCTCGCGCTGGATGCGCCGTCCGGCGCGGAGGAGGATGAGGGCGCGCTCGCAGTGCGGGCCCTGAACGCGGGGTGCGATCTGCTGCTCTGTCCGCGCGACGTGGCGGGTGTCGCGCGCGCGCTCGAGCGGGCGCTGCACGCGCGCGAGCTGGACGCGGACCGCGTGAATCGTTCCGTTCGCCGTCGCCTCAAATGGGCGCAGTGGGCCTCGCCGCCCAACGAATACCGCAAGCCCTCCGCGACGGATGTCGTGTGGGGGGCGCAGCTCGCCGACCGTGTGGTGCACATGGTGCGCGGCATGCCACCGCGGCTGCATTCACCGCTCGACGTGCTCGTGGTCGATGACGACGAGGACGGCGCCATCCCGGTTCCTGCGCGTGAGCCGTTTCTCACCGCGCTGCGCGAGGCCGGCTGGGCGGTGCGACCGGTGCAGGCCCCGACGAACGAGCCGGGTCGGAGCCTCGTAATCGCGCTCTTCGGCGAGGTGCACTCGTGGAAGGGTAGGGCAGGCTACTCGCTGGCCACACGGAATGCCGTGGAATGGGCGTGCGCCGCCGCGCCGGGCGCGCTGGTGGTGCAATTCGGCCCCCCGCGCCTGGTTGCGGAGATCCCCTTCGCGCGCGCGGTGTTGAGTACATGGGGCGGGGATTCGGCCATGCAGCAGGCGGCCGCGCGTTGGCTCGTGCGCGAGCGCTGAGCGCTCGGCGGGCGGCCGGCCTCCGGATCTTACTGCGCCGGCCAGGCGTGACAGACGCGTGTCGGTCGCTGCGCTATGGTGCCTGCGCGCTATCCGCGGCCGCCGGCGTGTTCCCGGCGTTGGCTGCGCCGGCGTGGCTGATCTCGTGCACGATCAACACCAGCCCCAGCAGGATGGCGGTGGCGATGATCGCGAGAAACAGGGCGCGGCTACCGCGATCCAAGTTGCGGCGCCGCGCGGGCGGGGCATCGTCCGATGCGATGAGCGGCTGCGCCATCCACGGCGTCGTCTGACGCCCGTTCGGCTGTTGCATCACGGACCACTCGCCGCTCCCGCCCCGTGATGGCGGATAGGCCGCGTGGCCGACGCGATCGCCCGCCGCAACGTCCGACAACCCGCCCCCGCCAAAGCGCGCCACCACCACGGTGATGTTGTCCGGACCTCCGCGGTCGTTGGCCATGGCGATGAGCCGCGCGCACACGGCGCTCAACTCCTCTTCCTGCGCCACGACGGCGGCCATCTCCTCGGCGCGCACCAACCCTGAGAGCCCATCGGTGCAGAGCACGAGCGTGTCCCCGCGCCGGAGCGGCTGGAAGGTGAGGTCGATCTTGACGACGGGATCGGGGCCGAGGGCCTGCAGGATGATGTTGCGGCGGTCGCTGTGCTCGGCTTCCTCCGGCGTAATCTCACCGGCATCGATGAGCTGTTGCATCAGCGACTGATCCCTGGTGAGCTGCTGAATCCTGCCGCCGCGCACGAGATAGGCGCGGCTGTCGCCCACCTGCACGATATAGAGCGTATCGTGAAGCGCCCCGGCAATGGTGGCGGTGGTGCCGAGGCCGCGGTGCTCGGGGTGGGTGAGCGCGTACGCGTAGATTCTGGCGTTCGCGGTCTCCGCCGCCGCTTGCAGCGCGGTGGCGAACGCATCAGGGGAGACGCGTGATGCGTCCCGCCAGTGCTTGCGCAGTTCCTCGAGGACGGTGTCCACCGCCATCTGGCTGGCGATCTCTCCTGCCGCGGCGCCCCCCAGTCCATCCGCCACCATGAAGAGCGTGCCGTGCGGTCCCAGCGCATGGGTCTGCACCTCCGGCGCCAGCGAGGCCCGGTCGGCGGAGAGATCCGCCACGAGAAAGGAATCCTCGTTGTGCTCGCGCGTCTGCCCCACGTCCGACTGAGCGAACACGCGCACGACGACGTCGCCGGAAGTGGAACCGGTCAGCGGGGACGGAGTGGAGGAAGGAGTGCTCACAGAAAGCGCGCGGAGGTCAGAGAGGCACGCGGCCGGTGAAGCGGCGAGCGGCCGCTCGGCGATAGGTCCGCGGAATGGACGTTCGAATGTAGAGGATGGTCAACGCGAGGGTCAATGAAGCAGTTGCCGGAGCGCACCCGGTTCTCTCGCCGCTCGCCGACCGGCGCGTTACCTTCTTCGGCATGCGCAGCATCCATGGCTCCGTTACCGTTCCGCTGGCCCTGCACTCCTTCACGATCATGCCGCTCGGCGCCCCGGCCGCGCGGACCGGGGCGCCGATGGCGCGTGTGAGCGCACGGGGTGCGGACACACTACGCGGCGCGCGCGCGCAGGTTTCGCGCCGTGTGCCGGCACCCGTTCGGGTGCGGTGCGGAGCGGTATGGGGATGAAATGGCTGGCCGTGCTGCTGGCGGTCGTGCTGCTTCTGGCCCCAGCGGGGCGCGCCGTGGCCCAGGTGGCGCCCAACGCGCACTGGGAGACCATCCGCACCGAACATTTCAAGGTGCATTTCACGCCGGCCCTCGAGGACGCCGCGCGCCGCGCCGCCGCGGATGCCGAGCAGGCGTACGCCGCGCTCTCGCGAACGCTCGATCCGCCGCGCGGGCCGATCGATCTCGTCGTGGCCGACAACCTGGATGTCTCGAACGGATTTACCACCGTCTTTCCCTCGAACCGGATTGTCATCTACACTCACCCGCCGCTCGACGTCCCCTTCCTCCGCTTCTACGACGACTGGATTGCGCTGGTCATCACGCACGAGCTGACGCACGTCTTCCACCTGGACCGCGCCGACGGCTGGTGGGGCGTGGCCCAGCACGTCTTCGGGCGCGCGCCCTGGCTCTTCCCCAACGCCTATTCGCCAGGGTGGATCACTGAGGGGCTGGCGACCTACTTCGAGTCAGCCATCACTGGCGCCGGCCGCGTGAACGGCACGCACGAGCGCATGCTTCTGCGCGCGAGCGTGGAGGGCGGCGGTCTTCCCCGCCTCGACGAATGGAGCCTCGCTACCACGCGCTATCCCGGAGGAGACATGGCGTACGCCTTCGGGTCGCTCTTCTTCGAGCATCTGGCGCAGGAGCACGGCCGCGCGAGCGTGGGCGACTTTGTCGACCGCTCCAGCCACGCGATCATCCCCTTCTTTCTCCTCGACCATGACGCGAAGCAGAGCTTCGGCATCTCGTTCGAGGATGCGTGGCATGCCTGGCGCGACTCGCTGGCCGAGCGCGCGGCCGTGGTTCGCGCACCGCTCGCCGGGTGGCGCGACCTCACGCATCGCGGGCGGCTCGCCGGCTACCCGCGCTGGCGGGATTCCACGGCGCTTGTCTATGCGGCTTCGCCATGGATCACCACGCCGGGCGCGTATCGCGTGGACACCGCGGGTGACGTGCAGCGGCTGGGCCGGCGGAACGGCACCGATGTGAATGCGCCGGGCCCAGATGGTACGCTCGTTTTCGCGCAGCTCGAGTACGTGGATCCATACCACGTGCGCTCGGACCTCTACCTGCAGCGCGGCCAGCGCGTGCAGCGTCTCACGCACGGTGCCCGGCTGAGCGAGCCCGACGTCCGCCGCGACGGGTGGATTGTCGCCGTGCAAAGCGCGCCTGCGACCACGCAGCTCGTGCGCGTGAGCCCGGATGGCGCGCGCATCGTTCCGATCACGCCCGCCGCGCTGGACACGGAATGGGCCGAGCCGAGATGGTCGCCCTCGGGCGACCGCATTGCCGCCACGCGGTGGACGCGGGGCGGCTACGCGGATATCGTCGTCATCGACACGCTGGGGCACCTCGTGCGCGAGATCACCCACGACCGCGCCTTCGACAGCTCGCCCAGCTGGACGCCCGATGGCTCCGCGGTGCTCTTCACCTCCGATCGCACCGGCACGGCGCAGATCTACATTGCCGTCCTCGATACAACCGCGGCGACGTCGAACGACGATCCGCCCCGGCGATTGAGCCGCGCCACGCTCGGACTCTTCTACCCCACGGTATCAGCCGATGCGCGCTACCTCGCCGGCGTGCGCTACGAGCCGGATGGCTGGCACGTGGGGCTGGCGCCCTTCGACACTGCCTCCGCCGGTGCGTCGCCGCTCGATTCGTCCCTCGAGCGGCCTCCACTCGCCGCGGCGGCACGCGACACGTCCCCCGCGCAACCCTACTCGCCCTGGGCCTCGCTCGTGCCTCGCTACTGGTCTCCGATGCTGGGAGAAACCGCGATGGATGACTACGCCATTGGCGCGTTCACCAGCGGCAGCGACATCGTGGGCCGTCATTCCTACTACGCACAGGCACTGTTCGATCCCACGCGCGGCGAGCACAGCTTCGATGCCACGTACAGCTACAGCGGCTTCGGCATGCCTGTCCTCTCCGCCGCGGGCACACAGTACTGGGATCGCATCGCCATCGTGGACACCGCGGGGCGCCGTGTGGGTGATCTGCACCGGCGAACGCGCGCGGCCTCCATCGGCGCTACCATCGTGCGGCCGCGCTTCCGCACCTACAGCTGGGCATCGGTGGCGGGCGAGCTCGAATGGCGCGACTACACCACGTCGCCTTCGCCGCTGCTGAGCCGGCTGCCGGCGTACTACAGCTCCGGGCCCACCTATCGGTCGCTCCTGGCGTCTGCGGGATGGAGCAACACGCAGCGCCCCGTGCTCGCCGTCTCGCAGGAGAACGGCATCACCGTCAGCGCGTCCGGGAGCCTGCGCTGGCTGGAGGGCATGAGTGGGCTGCAGGCGGAGAGCATGAGCGGCGTGCTCGAGGCGTTCCAGGCGATCAACGCCGGAGGCTTTTCGCACCAGGTCGTGGCCGCGCGCGTGGCAGCCGGCTTCTCCAATGGCGCCGACCCCGGCGAGTTCGATCTCGGGGGGACCACCGGTACGCCCGTGTCGATCGTCCCCGGCGTCACCATCGGCTCGCGCCACACCTTCGGCGTGCGTGGCTTTCCCTCCGGTGCTCGCAGTGGGTCGCGCGTGCTCTCCGGATCGCTCGAGTACCGCGCGCCCCTCTTTCATCCGTCGCGCGGACTGGGACTGCTGCCCATCTTCCTCGATCGCGTCTCCATCGCGCTCTTCGGCGATGCGGGAACGGCATGGAGCGCCAACCCGCTGTTCGGAAGCTTTGCTGATGGATGGTTGGCGTCGGTGGGCGGGGAGCTCAACTTCGATACTGCGTGGCAGTACGACATCCCTTATCGGGTGCGACTCGGCGTTGCCGTCCCTGTGGTGAATCACTCCTTTCTGGCAACGCGCGCAGTGAGCGTGTACGTGCGACTCGGCGCCGCGTTCTGAGCGGCGCCGAGTCGCCTCAGCTGGGCACCGCCGTTCGGGCGCTCCGCGCGATTCGCTGGTACAGCTCGTCGTACGCGTCCACGTAGCGATTCCAGCCGAAGGACTCGAGCGCACGCGCGCGTGCGACACTCCCCATCCGATTGGCCCGCTCGGAATCGGCCAGCAGCGATGTCACACCCCGTGCCAACCCCGCGGCGTCCTCGCGCTCCACGATCAGCCCGGTCATGCCGTCCGCCACCACCTCCGACACGCCGCCGGTGCGGGTGGCCACCACCGGACGCGCCATGTGCGCGGCCTGCAGCGCCACGAGCGGGAAGCCTTCTTCCGCGCGCGATGGCATCATCACCACCGACGCCTGCTGGATGAGTGCCGGGATGTCCGACGGCGGCACCGCGCCGAGAAAATCCACGCGTGTGCTGATCTGCAGCGCGTACGTCAGCCGCACCAACTCCGGACGAATGGCGCCGTCCCCGGCGATGATCAGCCGCGCACGCGGGTAGCGCTCCGCGATCGAGGTGAAGGCGCCCAACGCGAGATCGAATCCCTGCTCGGGACTGTTCAGTCGACCGATGCAGAGCACGCGGGGCTCGGATGTCGCACCGATGCGTGTGGGCGCCAGAGGGGGTGGCTCCAGCCCGCTCCAGACTACTGACGAGCGTTGCGCCGTGCGCGGCATTGCACGGTGCACCGGCTGCAGGGAGGCGTGTGAGCACGCCGCAATCCACTCGGACGAGCGAATCGCGGCGGCGAGGGTTGTATGCGGGCCGAGCATGCGCGGGGAGAGCGCGCCGTGAACCGTACAGAGCGTCGGCGCCGGATGTGCCCTGCGCGTGTCAAGATGGAACACTGCGTCGGCGCTCAGATGGAAAAGGTGCACGACATCCGGTCTGAATTTCTGCTTGAGCGCCGCCACCTGCTGCCGCAACGCGATCCATGACGCGACATCGCCGCTGCGAAGCGCACGCAGAAAGGGGAATCGGTGCACCGGCGTTGCGACATATACCTCATCATCCCCGGCGCACTCCGGCGTAGTCCGCCGCGTGACGACGGCCACGTCGTAGCCGCGGTCGGCGAGTGCACGGATCAGCCGCGCGGCAAGCAACTCCGTGCCGTCCACGTGCGGCCAGAACGAGCCGGTCCAGAAGAGCGCGCGCGTCATGTTGCCCTCACGACATCGTGCCGGCCAATACGACCGGGGCGCTCCGTGCAATGTCCGCCAGAGCGGGAGTGGGCGGCTCGAGGGCGAGCAGCTCCATCATGCCCCGGTAGATGTTGAGGTGCGGGGCGATGTAACGGCGAGACGGTGCGGACGGTAGCACGAGCGAGGGAGCCGACGCGTTGGCGACGGCGATGATGAGTTGCTCGGCCAGGAGCTCCTCGATCAGGCGGTGCACGTCAGCGCTCGCCTGCGCCGGTGCAACGTTATACCAGACAGCCACCGCACTCGCGATTTCGCGCTCGGAGCGTTGCTGCTCGACGAGAGACCAGACGAGCGCTCCGGCGCCGTCCATGCTATAGTACGTGCCGTCGACGAGGCTGACGATCGCCGCGTCCTCATCCACCACCCTTCCCCTGCATTGGGCGTCGTTGCAACCAAAGTGGGTTTCTGCACTGAGCATCATTCTTTCTCCGACCAGCGGATCATGCTGAAGTGTCGCGCCATTGCGACAGCATACGGGTGAACGGCAGGCGCTGACCGCGCCCGGAGGTGGGATCCTGGAGGATTGCGGAACTGGTGTGGCGTCCGTGCTCCGTGTGCGTGTTGGGCTGTGGCGCGTGCGACCGCCTGAGCGCGGCCGGAGGTCTCGCTGGCCGTGTTCAACAACCGTGCCGGCCGCAGCACCTGCGTGATCGCGGGAGAAGTGTGGTGCGGCGCGTCCCATGGGTGGTACGTCCGCAACACACGGCTGTCCGGCTGTCGTGCATTTACAACACTGTGAGAACAACACGTGGTACGCATGAACATTCATCCGACGGTATTCATTCACGAGCGCGCGCTGATTGTGGGCGACGTCACGCTCGGCGCTCACGTCTCGGTCTGGCCCATGGCGGTGGTGCGGGCGGACTCCGCGGCCGTGGTCGTGGGCGCGGCGAGCAACATTCAGGACGGCGTCGTGATCCATGTGGATCCGGGGCTGCCGGCCACGATCGGCGCGCGCGTGACGGTTGGGCATCGCGCCATCATCCACGGCGCCACCGTGGAGGACGACAGCCTGATCGGCATGGGCGCGATCCTGCTGAACGGCGTGCAGGTGGGGCGCAACTCCATCGTCGGCGCCGGCGCGGTCTGTCCCGAGCGCATGATGGTGCCGCCGGGCTCGTTGGTGCTGGGTGTGCCTGGGCGGGTCGTGCGTGAGACGACTCCTGCTGAGCGACAGCGCATCGCCCGTTCAGCCGAGAGCTACCAGCGGCTCATGGAGGGGTATCGACGTGGGAGCGGGACGGCGGCTGCGCCCGGCGAGTAGCGCGGCGCATCGGGCGAGACTCGCGCCTCAGTCTGACCGTGCCCGAGGCGACGGGCACGGCGTATGCTGACCTCATAGGGCACGTGAATGCAAGCAACCGCGCGGCAATGTAGGTGCGCGGGCGAGTCGGACGAGGCCGGTTTCGTGAGCGCGAGCGCAGCCGTGGCGGTGATGCGATGATTGGTGTAAATTATTGTGAAGCAAATGGTTGCGTATTGTCGCCTGCGGGCGGCGTGGGTCAGGACCGTGGTGCGGTGGCGGCGTGCGTGAGTGAGTCTGCGGCCCGTGTTGATGACTGCGTGGAAAAGATGGCGACGTCCGGCTTTGTGATGTTGATATCGCAACTCGTTGTTGTAGTGGCACTTCGAAGCGCACTTGCGCGCATCCACGATGCGGGGTATCGTCACCTCCCGCACCTGGTCCTACCCACCGCGCGGCCTGTTCGCTTCGCTTCCCCGCACATCGTCATCCGCTGAGCATCCTGAAGGGAGAGTCGTCTCTATGCCCCTGTCATCCAAGCCCCCCGTCACCCCCGTGTCGCTGAGCAAGAACGCGCGCATCGTCCTGGAGAAGCGGTACCTCATCAAGGGAAAGAACGGGCAGCCGTCCGAAGGGCCGGAAGATCTGTTCTGGCGCGTCGCGACGGTGGTAGCGGAAGCGGATCGGCGCTACGGGGCCAGCGATGGCGCGGTGGAGACGGTGGCGGAGGAATTCTATCGGCTGATGACCGAGCGTCGCTTCGAGCCGAACTCTCCCACGCTGTTCAATGCCGGCCGTCCCCTTGGCCAGCTCTCGGCGTGCTTTGTATTGCCGGTGGAGGATGCGCTCTCCAACGGCCACGATGGCATCTACGACACACTGCGGTCGATGGCACTCATCCATCAGTCGGGCGGTGGGACGGGCTTCTCCTTCTCGCGGCTCCGTCCCAAGGGCTCGATGGTGCGATCGACCACCGGCGTTGCCTCCGGCCCGGTGTCGTTCATGAAGCTGTACGACGCGAGCACCGACGCGGTGAAGCAGGGCGGCACGCGTCGCGGCGCCAACATGGGCATCCTCCGCGTCGATCATCCCGACATTCTCGAGTTCATCAGCTGCAAGGAAGACCTCACGCAGGTGGTGAACTTCAACATCTCGGTGGCGGTGACCACGAAGTTCATGGAGGCCGTGCATGCGGGCACGTCGTACGATCTCGTCAATCCCAGCACCGGCGATGTGACGGGCCAGCTCGATGCGCGCATGGTATGGGACAAGATGATCGCGGGCGCGTGGCGGACGGGTGAGCCGGGCTGCTTCTTCATCGACGAAGCCAACCGGTACAACCCGGTGCCGCACCTGGGGAGCTATGAGGCCACCAACCCATGTGGCGAGCAGCCGCTCTTGCCGTACGACGTCTGCAACCTCGGGAGCATCAACGTCGGCTACTACGTGCGTGATGGGCAGATGGACTGGGAGGCGTTCCGGCGCGACATCCACCTCGCGACGCACTTTCTCGACAACATCATCGACGTCAACCGCTACCCGCTTCCGGAGATCGACGCGCTCTCCAAGCGCATCCGACGCATCGGTCTGGGGCTGATGGGCTTCGCGGACATGCTCGTGCGGCTCGGCATCCCATACGATTCGGAGGAG
>DASUKA010000013.1:0-33164 GCA_036278935.1 Gemmatimonadaceae bacterium | reverse complement strand
GAGCGCGGGAGAAGTGCGCACAATGAACAGCATCTTTGTCAGCTTCAGCGTTCGTTAGTCAGCAGGGGGGTACAGCCCGGGTTGATGGGTAACAGAATAGTCCGGGAGGATTGGTAACACTCTCACCTGCACGACGAATCTCGAGACTGCGACGGCGTCGCCGCTGGACGGTTGTTGCGGGCACCGAGCGAAGGAGCGATTTTCACTCGCCCGCGGGCAAGGTGCATCGCTGCTCTCGGACAGATCAGAGATCAACCTGCACGAGCTTCATGCGGCCGGACGCCCCGCTCTTGATGGACACCGCAGACCTGGCGCAGCCGAAATGCGCGGCCACAAGGGCGACCAGTTCCCGGTTTGCCTTGCCATCGACGGGGGCCGACTTGATGTGTGCGAGCCAGATGCCTTCTGGTCCTTGAGCCAGAGCACTGGTGCGCGCATTGGGCTTGACCTTGATCTGGAGTACACGCTTGGCCATGTGTTTCAACGCTATTGGAACGTTGCGCGCGATTCGAGCGTGGCGCGGTCGACGTATCGGCGTTCGAGGTTCGGCATTCGGCGCAGCGAGCTACGAGACGGCGGGTCCGGCAGTCGGCGATGCGAGCGCAAACGGAGCGGTGATCGCGACGCCGAGATCCAGGGCAGCTTCGCGCCAAGCGGGGCGAGAGCTTTCTCCGCAGTGCTCATCTATCTGAGGTCGTTGTGGCTCCCTCACGACTCGTCAGGCCGCCGGCGGGACGGACTGCACCCAATATCGATGACTCCCCCCGCCTGGGAGCCAGACAGGCGTGTAGGAACCTCGGATCTCCGCCACCCGGTCGCGTGCGCCCGTGGGCTTCCGAATCACTCCGCAAATCGCGGTACCGGCCCGGAAGTGGGCATAGATACCTCTCCGGGAACCGCGCTCGTAGTACAGCGGATCGCGCACGTGCATGGCGAACACGCCGCCGGCGAAGCCGGCCGCGATGAGTTGCTCAAGGAACTGCAGGTCCTGGCACGCCTTGAACATCTGCTCTGGGTGCTGGCCCTGACGCGGGCACTTCAGTTCGACGGCTACGGCGCGCTCACGAGAACCGTCGGTGACGGCGAGATCGATTTCCTTCTTCGTCAACCCGCGAGCCGCTTGGTGGAACCACGATGCCGGCAGTTCCAGATAGACCCGCCATCCGCCGGGAAGCCGGCTCCTGAGGTAGAGCGCCAGCTCATGTTGGAGGCTGGCCTCGTTATAGAAACGCTCCTCCGGATCCGTGATCTCGGTGAAGAACGCTCGGATGAGTTGTTCAACGCATGCAAGCATATACATGAACGTTGTGGCGGGCCAACGCTGAATTCAGGTGCGATCGGTACGACAAGAGCGGCGGCGCAGCCGCCGCACTCCCTGGCCCGCTCGTCAACTGCAATGCTTCGTTAGGCCGGCCGAGCAGGGGACTCAAAATCTCCCGGCCGACCCCATTGGAGAGAGACTTAAAAACCCTTCCGCGGCTACTGGCGGGGAGCAACGGACTTTTAATCCGTAGGTGCAACCAGTGCGACATTCCAACCGCAATAGATCTACAACCTAACGATTAAGAGTCATTTGCTCCTGCCCGAGTGGCCCACACCCCGCTACCCCGATCGCCGGGCGACGAGCGGTCGGGATTGAATCGACGACCGCTCGGTTACGAACCAAGCGCTTGACCGACACGCCTGATCCAGAGTCAGGCGAGCCGCCCGCCGCGAGCAGGCGAGCGACCGGAGTACTCGGTGGTAGCTCCGAACGCACGCCTGATAAGCGTGTGCGTTTAACCACACACGCCTGGAAAGCGTGTACCGGCAAAAGCCCTCCATACACACGTGCTTGTGCCGGCCTAACGCGATTTATGCAGTTGTCCTATAACCCGTTCGATGCAGCAACCACCGTGTTATGCGGCGCGGGAGCGCCGCATAACACGGCACTGTGCGGCGAAGGCCGATCGCCCCATCCCAAGCACGCGCCAGCATGGACTTGCTGTGCGCCCTCAACCCCCTTCCTGGATTATGCTGCACTGGTCGCCGCATAATCCATATGGAGCCGAGCGTCAGCCCGCACGCCCCTCCTCCGCACCCCCAACCGCGAAATGCCACGCGGCCCGCGAACGCGTCCCGACAGACGCGCACTCAGCCACGCCCCCGCCCACGCTTCCCCCGCCTGCCGCCATCCGCCCCGCTTACCACGCCGCCCGCTTCTTCCTCGTCAGCTCATCCCCCACCGCCGCCAGCACGATCACCACGCCGAGCGCGATCTTCTGCACGTACGGATCGACATTCGCCAGGTTGAGCCCGTTCATCAGCACGCCGATGAACACCGTCCCCCAGAGCGTGCCGGCGATCGTCCCGCGCCCGCCGAAGAGCGACGTGCCACCCACCACCACCGCGGCAATCACGTCCAGCTCGTACTGCAACCCCGCGTCGGGCACACCGGCGCCCAGCCGCGAGGCGAGCGTCAGTCCGCCGAGTCCCGAGAGCGCGCCGTTGAGCACGTAGACGAGCCAGATCACCCACCGCACGTTGATCCCCGCCAGCCACGCCGCCTCGGTGTTCCCGCCGATCGCGTAGATGTGGCGCCCGAACACGGTGCGCTTGAGCACGAACGCGCCGGCGATCATCACGATGGCCATCACGATCACCGGCGTCGGGATGCCGAACACGAGCGAGCGGCCCAGAATGCCGAAGGTGGGCCCCAGGTTGCCGATGCTCCGCCCGCCGGAGATGATGAACGCCAGCCCGCGCGCGATGGTCAGCAACGCCAGCGTCGCGATGAAGGGCTGCACGCGGAAGTAGGCGATGAGCGTGCCGTTCACCACGCCCGTGGCCGTGCCGACGATGAGCGCGACCGCGAGCGCGGCGAGTGCGGGCATCCCGCTCGCCGCCGCGGCCATGGCGCCGGTCACGCCCGTGAGCGCCACCACCGAGCCCACGGAGAGATCGATCCCCGCGGTCAGGATCACCGCCGTCGCACCCACCGCCAGTATCCCGGTCACCGCGATGCTGAGCGCGATGTTGAGCGCGTTGGCCACGGAGAAGAAGCCGGGCGCCGCGAAGGCGAAGATCGCCACTTCCACCAGCGTGGCGATGACGAGTACGTACTCCGCCGCGCGCTGCCAGGGCACGGCGGTCGGAACCGGCGCGCCGGCGATCTGCTCCCGCTCCACGGGTACGCTCATGCGGCCGAGCTCTCCCCCAGAATCAGCGACGCCACGCGCTCCGGCGTCGCCTCGGCGCGCGAGAGCTCGCCGACGATCCGCCCGCCGCGCATCACGAGCAGGCGGTCCGCCATCCCCAGCGCTTCGGGCAGGTCGGAGGAGATCATCAGGATCGCGGCGCCCTCGTCGGCCAGCCGCCGCATGAGCGCGTAGATCTCCGCCTTGGCGCCTACATCAATCCCGCGCGTCGGCTCGTCCACCAGCAGGATGTGCGAATGCGCCAGCAGCCAGCGCGCCACCACCACCTTCTGCTGATTGCCGCCGGAGAGCTGACGCGCCGGCCGCTCCACCGATGGCGTGCGCACCTTGAGCGCCTCGACCCACCGCGTCACCTCGCCGCGCTCGCGCGCGCGATTCACTACACCCGCGCGCGAGAGCACCGGCATGGCCGAGGCCGGCCGCCCGCGCACTGCCGCAGCGGCGCGCGCCATGCCGGCTCGCACCAGCGCGCGCAGCGAGGGGAGGGAGGTGTTCTCGCGGATCGTCGCTTCGAGCACCAGCCCCTGCCGCTTGCGGTCCTCCGGCAGCAGCGCGAGGCCGGCGGCGATCGCGTCGTGCGGGGAACGCGGCCGGTACGGCGCGCCGTCCACGAACATCGCCCCCGCCGTGGTGGGCTCCGCACCGAAGATCGCGCGCGCCAGCTCGGTGCGACCCGCGCCCACCAGCCCCACCAGTCCCACGATCTCGCCGCGGCGGAGCGCGAGCGTCGCATC
Organism: Gemmatimonadaceae bacterium; assembly: GCA_036278935.1. Taxonomy (GTDB): domain Bacteria; phylum Gemmatimonadota; class Gemmatimonadetes; order Gemmatimonadales; family Gemmatimonadaceae; genus DASSNR01. Next base: position 29,233 of record DASUKA010000013.1, on the reverse strand, counting down.
GCGCACCGGGCCCGACGAGAGCCGCTCCACGCGCAGGATCTCCTCGCCCGGCGGCTGCGTGGCGCGCGGATATCCAGCCGAGAGCTCGCGCCCCACCATGAGTCGCACGATCTCCCCGCGCGAGAGCTCGCCCAGCGACGCGCTCGTCACCAGCCGCCCGTCGCGCAGCACCGTCACCCGGCTCGCAATGCGGAAGATCTCCTCCAACCGGTGCGAGATGTAGACGATCGCCACCCCTTCCGCGCTGAGCTGCGCGATCACCGCGAACAGCGCTTCGGTCTCCTCGTGCGCCAGAATGGCGGTGGGCTCGTCCATGATCAGCACGCGTGCGCGCTGCGACACCGACTTGGCGATCTCGGTCATCTGCCGCGCGGCGAGCGACAGGTCGTCGATACGCGCATCGGTGTCGAGCGAGGTCTGACCGAGCCGGTCGAGCACCGCGCGCGCCTCCCGCCGCTGCCGCGCGCGATCCACCATGCCGCGCCGCGCCGGCTCGGCGCCCAGAAAAATGTTCTCTGCCACGGACAGCTCCGGCACGAGGCTCAGCTCCTGGTGGATCATCCGGATGCCGAGCGCGTGTGCGTCGTGCGGGGAGGCGAAGCGGACCTCGCGGCCATCGACGGTGATCGTACCGCCGTCCGGCGTGATGGCGCCGGAGAGGAGCTGCATGAGGGTGGACTTGCCCGCGCCGTTCTCGCCGGCCACCGCGTGCACTTCACTGCCCCGGACCGTGATGCTCACGCCGTCCAGCGCGAGCACCCCGGGGTAGCGCTTGACCAGCGACTGCGCGACCAGCTCCACGACACTACGGACTACGGGTGCGGCGCCGCGGCCGCCGTCTGCATCGCGCGCACCGAGTCGGCATCGACGATGCGAATCGGCACCGCGATCCTGGCCGGGGGCGTCTTGCCCGCGAAGTGCTGCGCGATGGCGTCGATGGTCTCCGTGCCGATCACGCGCGGCTGCTGCGCCACGTCGGCCTTGAGCGGGGTGTGGCCGGCGATGGCCCGCTGCGCTTCCGGCGTGGCGTCATACCCCACGATCACCAGGCTGTCGTCATGCCGCGACTCCGCGCTCGAGAGCACGCCGAGCGCCGACTCATCGTTGATGGCGAAGATGGCGTCGATCTCCGGGTGCGCCTGGAGCATGTCATCCGCCGCCTTGAGCGCGCGGTCGCGCACGCCCTCGCCGTTGAGCGACGACACCAGCGTCAATCCGGGGTAGGCCTTGAGCGCCTGGCGGAAGCCGGCCTCGCGGTCGATGGTGGACTGCACCTCCGGCTCGCCGATGAGCCCCACCTGCCCCTTGCCGCCCAGCGCCTTGGCGATGTACTGGGCGGCGAGCTTGCCACCGGCGATGTTGTCGGAGGCGACGTGCGAGACCACCGGCGCACCTTGCGCCGCGATGTCCGCTGTGAAGACGGGAATGCCGGCCGCGGTGGCCTTCTTGATGGCCGGCGCGATCCCCTTGGAGTCCACCGGGCAGACGATGATCGCGTCCACGTGCTGCACGATGAAGTTGTCGATCTGCGACTGCTGCTTGGCCAGGTCGAAGTCGCCGGAGGTGACGATGAGCTTGTAGTGGTGCTGGTCGGCCGACTGGCGCAGGCCGGCCTCGAGCTCGCGGTAGAACTCGTGCTCGCGCGTGAGCAGGGTGACGCCGATCGTCTTGGTGGTCGCGCCGGAGGCGCCGCCGGCATCGCCGTGGCAGGCGAGCGCCGCGGCGCACGTGGCCACGAGCGCCAGCCGCGCCGTGAGCTGGAGAATGGACCGCACAGAGCGCATGAGAGGGTGTGGCGGTGGGAATGAAGACATCGCGCCAAGCTTGCCGCTCGGCGCCGGAAACTGCAAGTAGGCGCGCTCGCCCAACAGGCGCGCGCTTCCAGCATGCGTCACGGGCGTCCGCCCGCCGCGCGCTTCCGATCCCCGGTGTGCGGCGCTATCATTGCCACAGCCTTCAGGCGCGCCAGCATGCCGCACCGCACACCAACCAGCCCGCGCCTCAACGGCGTATCCCGGCAGTTGGCATTTCCCTAGTGGAGCGACAATGGACGAGAAGCAACTCATCGCGCTGGCCCGCCGCAACGCCGCCAAGGCGCAGGCCAAGGCCAAGACGCGCCCGGTCTACGACGCGACGCTCGAGGCCACGCGTCCCGCCGAGCCCGAGAAGGCGGTGGAGGCCGAACGCCTGTTCCGCGAGATGAAGCGGCGCGAGTTCTGATGCGCGTCGCTCGGGCGGTGGCCACCCGGCCGGGCGAGTGGGTGCGCTCCCGCAGCCCCGGGCCGGGCGGCGCCGGGTCTGTGACGGTCTCTCATGCGGCGCACGCACCCCGGACCGTCCACCGGAATGCGGCATGAGCCTCCGCCCGCGCTTACAAGCTGGCTGAGGGCGAGATGCCTCTGTCGGCGCTCTCCTGACCGAAGGCGCGCTGCTGGCATTCACGCTCCGCCTGGAGCCAATCCTCGAGATCGCGGCCGTGTCCAGCGCCGCGCTCGAGATAGATCTCGTAGGCGCGAACGCGGATCTCGTCGTCGACCCGTGGCTGCGCTACGATGGGCACCTCCTCCTCGCGCTGCTGCATTGATGCCGCCTGCTTCCGCGTGGCTCGCGTCTGCGCGGACGATGAACCGGCGGTGTTGCGCTTTCTGGGCTGCGTCACTTCGACCTCCTGACAGCTGGACGATGACATGGTGCGATCGGGCGGGTCGTCCCGGACGACACGCGGCGCGAACGCGTACGACACGCTGTTCATCCACCCGCCGCAAGTCAAGTGCCGGGGTGCCCACGTGCGAACTGCGGGCGCTCCGACGTGTTGGTACACTTGATACATGTCCCCATGCCGAGCGAGGTGCCGCCATGTCCATGCAGTATGCCTACACCGCCATTCCCGACAAGCAGATCCCCGTCGCCGCGGCGCCGGTCTTTCAGCACCTGATGACCACCTACGCCAGCGAAACCAACAAGGCGGTCTCCGTGTGGCGGGAGTTCTCCGCCGACGACCTCTCCTTCCGGCCGCACCCGCGCGCGAGCACCGTGGGCGATATCCTCAAGCACCAACTCCTCTCCGAGCGGCGCTTCTTCGCCGAGTTCCTGGGCGTCCCGGAGCCGCCGGCCGCTGAGGCCGTGCCGGCAGAGCACACGGTGCCGGCCTACTGTGAGCGCCTGCGCACGCGGGCGATCGCGCGGCTGGAGTTCCTTGCCACCCAGGGAGAGCCGTGGTGGCTCTCGATCGTCCCGTTCTTCGACGTCGAGCGCCAGCGCATCTGGGTGTTCTGGCGTCGCGTGCTCCACACCGCGCACCATCGCACGCAGCTCAGCGTCTACCTGCGGGTCATGGGCCGCGCCGTGCCGGCGATCTACGGCCCCACCGCCGACGTGACCTGGGCCGGTGCCGACCCCACAAATTCCATCCAAGCCGCCGAGAGGAAATGAGCGCTCCGCCGGATCCGAACACCGATACGCTGGTGGTGGTCAAGCCATCGCCCCTGAATGCAGAGACGCCAACGCCCGCGCTGGCCGCTGAGGTCACGCCCAGCCGGCATGTGTACGTCCGCAGCAACTTCGCACACCCACAGCTGGACGACGGCGCGCATCGCATCGCGGTGGGCGGCGCCGTGCACTCCCCGTTCGCCATCGACATGAGCGAGCTGCGCGCGCTCCCCATGCACACCGTGGTCGCGACCATGGAGTGTGCAGGCAACGACCGGTCGTCCATGCGCCCACCGCCGCCCGGCGAGCTCTGGCGGAGCGGCGCGGTGAGCACGGCGCGCTGGACCGGCGTGCCGCTGGCCGCCGTGCTGGAACGCGCGGGCGTCCACACCGAGGCGGTGGAGATCCTCGTGGAGGGCGCGGACGCGGGCCCGCGCGAGGACTCCGTCGGGCCCGTCACCTTCGGGCGCGCCCTCCCGGTGGCGGACGCGCTCCAGCCTGACACGCTGCTCGCGATGATGATGAATGGCGAGCCGCTCGCTCGTCCGCACGGCGCCCCGGTGCGGCTCATCGTGCCCGGCTGGTACGGCATGGCGAGCGTGAAGTGGGTAACGCGCATCGAGGCGCTCACCACGCCGTATCGCGGCTACTTCCAGAGGAAGCGGTACGTATACGAGGACGCGAGCGCCACCAGCCCCGTCACCCGCATGCGGGTGAAGTCGATGATCGTCTCGCCGGAGGATGGCGATGTCGTGGCCAGTGCCCCGCTGTTAGTGCAGGGCTGGGCATGGTCCGGCGCGGCGCCCATCGTGCGCGTGGAGGTGGCCATCGGCGGCGGCGACACGTGGCGCGACGCGCAACTCGGCGCAGCGGCGTCCACACATGCGTGGACCCCGTGGGAGCTCCAGTGCGATGTGCCGCAGCCGGGGCGCTATGCACTGCGCAGCCGCGCCACCGACGGCGCGGGGAACGTGCAGCCGGACGCCGCGCGCTGGAACCGCCACGGGTACGGGAACAACGCGGTGCGCACCGTGATCATCGACGTGCGCTGACCGGCGGAGCGCGCGCCGGCGTCCTCCGGCGCGCGTGAGCGGCCGGATCGGGAAGTTCCAGCCCCATACGCGACGGCCGTCCCCTTGCGTGCGCGTGCGCGGTCCTGCATCTTCTTCCATAGACTTGCCCAGGGAGAGTTCGTGCACGCGGACACCGGAGACCTGCTGCAGGGCACGCTCAGCATCCTCATCCTCAAGGCGCTGCTCGCCGGCCCCGCGCACGGGTACGGCATTGCGCGCTGGGTCGAGAACACCGCCGACGACGTGCTGCGCATCGAGGAGGGCTCGCTCTACCCCGCGCTCCGCCGTCTGGAGGACAAGGGGTGGGTGGAATCGGAGTGGGGGCTCTCGGAGAACAACCGGCGTGCGCGCTTCTACACGATCACGCGGGCCGGCCGCGCGCATCTGCGCGCGGAGGCGGCGGTGTGGCTGCGCTACGCGGGCGCGGTCACGCGGGTGCTACGCGCGACGCCGTCGCTGGCGTGAGAGGAGTGCGACGCGATGGATCGGGTTCCGCGCTGGAGGCGCTATCTGCGGTTCTGGGGACCGGACATCGACGCGGACGTCGACGATGAGCTTCGCTTTCACCTCGAGATGCGCTCGCGCGAGTACGAGGCGCGGGGCATGTCTGGGGCAGAAGCACGGCAGTTGGCGCACGAGCGTTTTGGCGATGTGACGCGCGTCGGCGCGGCGCTCCGCGACCACGACCGGCGCCGCGAGCGCCAGCGCCAGAGGAGAGAACGGATGGGTGATCTGCTGCACGACCTCCGCTATGCCGTGCGCGGGCTACGGCGCGCGCCCGGCTTCACGTTCGTCGCCGTGCTCACCCTTGCGCTCGGCATCGGCGCGAACACCACCATCTTCTCCGTGGTGAACGCCGTGCTCCTCCGACCCCCGGCCGCGGTGCGCGAGCCCGGGCGGCTGGTCTCCATCTACACGAGCGACTTCAGCGGTCCCCGCTACGGCACGTCCTCGTACGCCGACTACCTCGACTTCCGCAAGGACAACACGCAGCTCGCCGGTCTCGCGGCGTTCACCTTCCGCCCCTTCAACTTCAGCACGGGCGGCGCGGCGAGCCGGGTCGGCGGCGAAGCGGTGACCGGGAACTACTTCGCCGTACTGGGCGTCACACCCGCGCTGGGCCGCACGTTCACGCCGGACGAGGGCCGCGCGCCCGGCACCGAGCCGGTGGCGGTGGTGAGCTACGGGTTGTGGCAGCGGGCGTTCGGGGGCGACCCGGGGGCGATTGGACGAACAATCCACGTGAACGGGAGCGCATTTACCATCGTCGGCGTGGCGCCACCGCACTTCACCGGCTCCACTCGCGGCGTGCAGGCGGACCTCTGGGTGCCGTACCTCATGGACGACGTGCTCACGCCCGACAGCGACGGCGATCTCATGAATCGTGGCAACCGCGATCTCTTCCTCATCGGCCGCCTCGCCCCGGGGGCCACGCTTGCCATGGCGCAGGCGCGTTTCCGCGTGATCGGGCGCCAGCTGCACGATGCCTATCCGCAATTCTGGACCGACGTGCACAAGGAACCGCGCGCGATCACGCTCCTGGCCGAGCACGACGCGCGTGTCATCCCGCAGCTCCGGGGCACGGTCGTCGGCTTTTTCGCGTTGCTCATGACCGTCGTGGGGATCATGCTCCTCATCTGTTGCGCGAACGTGGCCAATCTGCTCCTCGCGCGCGCCGCGGGGCGGCAACGTGAAGTGGCCGTCCGCCTGGCACTCGGCGCCGCGCGCGGGCGACTCGTGCGGCAGCTCCTCACCGAGAGCGCGGTGCTCGCCACGCTCGGCGCCATCGTCGGTGTGCTGCTGGCCGTCTGGGCGACGCGGCTCCTCATGGCGTTCAAGCCTCCGCTCCCCATCACCATCGCGCTCGATCTCTCCATCGATCACCGCGTGCTCCTCTTCACCGCGCTGGTGGCCGGGCTTACCGGACTCATCTTCGGGGGGATGCCGGCGCTCAAGGCCGCTCGGGTCGACCTGGTGCCCGCGCTCAAGGGGGCTGCACTCGGCGCGCGCGGCCGGCGCCGGCCCGCGATGCGGAGCATCCTCGTGGTGAGCCAGGTGGCGTTGTGCGTGGTCCTGCTCGCCATGGCGGGGCTGCTGTTGCGCAGCCTGCGCGCGGCGCAGACCGTGGATCTGGGCTTCGAGCCGCGGCAGATTGCGCTCGCCTCGTTCGAGCTGGGGAACCAGGCGTACTCCGAAGCGCGCGGACGCGCATTCTATGAGGCGATCGTGCGCGAGGCGGCCGCTCTCCCCGGTGTGCGCGCGGTGAGCCTCGCCGAGAGCACGCCGCTCGGACTTTCGTACAACCGCCGCGGCGTGCGCGTGGAGGGCTATCAGGCGAAACCGGGCGAGGATCTCGAGTTCGGCATGAATGTCGTGGGGCCTCGCTACTTCGACGTGATGCGCATCCCGATGGCGCGTGGTCGCGAGTTCATGGCACAGGACCGCGCGGGGGCACTCCCGGTGGCCATCGTGAACGAGTCGTTTGCCCGGTACTTCTGGCCGGGGCAGGACGCGATCGGCAAACGCATCGGGGATGGCAACCAGATGCGCGTGGTGGTCGGCGTGGCTCGCGACTCCAAGACGCGCTCGGTGAGCGAGGAGCCGGCGCCATTCTACTACATGCCGTATCTCCAGAGCTACGAGCCGAACATGATCCTGGAGATGCGGACGGCGGGGGATCCGCGCGCCATACTCCCGGCCGTGCGGCGCGACGCGGCCGCGCTCGATCCCGATCTGCCGGTGCAGACGGGAACCATGGAAGGCGCGTTGGGCGTCTCGCTTCTGCCGCAACGGGCCGCCGCGACGCTGCTCGGTATTTTCAGCCTGCTGGGTCTCGCGCTCGCCGCGATCGGACTGTACGGTGTCGTCGCGTACGCCGTCTCACAACGAACGCGGGAGCTGGGCATTCGTGTGGCATTGGGCGCCGAGTCGGGGGACATCTACCGGATCATACTCCGGCACGGGATGTCGCTCGTGGCGGGCGGACTCATCATCGGCCTCGGTCTCTCGATGCTGCTCGGCAGACTCGTGCGCGGGTTTCTGTTCGGTGTCAGCCCCGTCGACCCCATCACGTTCGCCGGCGTGGCCGTCGTGCTGGCGGCGGTCTCGCTGGTGGCCAGCTACGTGCCGGCGCGGCGGGCGACGCGAGTGGATCCATTGGTAGCACTTCGCGAAGAATGAGGAACGCTCTGCAGGACATGCGCATCGCGCTGCGTGGCTTCCGCCGTACGCCGGCGTTTGCCGTGACCGTGGTGCTCATTCTGGGCCTCGGCATCGGGATGGCGGTGGCGATGGTCACCGTCTTCGATGCGGTATTGCTCCGCACGCTGCCGGTGCGCGACCAGAGCGGCCTCGCCGTACTCTGGACCTCGCGGGAGAACGGCGTGGAAGCTCCCGTGCTCCCGGCCGACCTCGAGCAGCTGCGCCACTCGAGCCGAACCATGCGCGATATCGCGGGCTTTTCGCACTGGGGGGCGTTCGCGTTCGCGCTGGAGGACGATGGCCATTCCGTGGTGATTCCGCAGGCGCGCGTGACGGGGAATTTCTTTCGCGTGCTCGGCGCGCGGCCGCTGCTGGGGCGGTTGCTACGTCCTGAAGACGACGTAACGGGTGCGACACCGGTGATGGTGATCAGCTACACCACCTGGCAGCGACAATTCGGCGGCGACTCCGCGGTCATCGGGCACCGGTTGAGGGATCCGCTTCAAGGGTTCGATTACAGGATCGTCGGCGTGGCGCCGCCGGGACTCGATTTCCCGACGGGCGTAGGATATTGGGCGCCGGTCGCCGTCGCGGGGGCGGGTGACCTGGACGTGATCACTCGGCTGGCGCCCGGTCAGACGCCCATGGCAGCGGCCTCCGAGCTGTTCGGCACCATGAACCGGTTGCATCCGGAGCTGCACCTTGGCGGCGCGACGGGGCGCAGCTTCACGGAAGCGGTCGTGGGGGACGTGCGCCCCGTGCTCACAGTGCTCGTTGCCGCGGTGATACTGCTGCTGGTCATCGCTTGCGTGAACGTGGGCACCCTGCTGCTGCTGCGCGCGGCGTCGCGCTCGCGCGAGATCGCCATTCGCCGCGCGCTCGGCGGACGCTACGGCGACATCGTGCGGCAGCTGCTCATCGAGAGCGCGGCACTGGGGATTGCCGGCGGCGCGCTCGGCCTCGCGTGCGCGGAGGGGCTGCTGCGAGTGCTGCTCGCGCTCGCGCCATCCCATCTGCCGCGCACCGATGTGATCAGGCTCTCGGGTGCTCCGATCGGGATTGCTGTCGGCGTGACGTTGCTCGCCGTGCTGATGTTCGGCCTGCTGCCGGCGCTCACCGCCGCGCGCGCGGATCTCGCTCAGCCGCTCCGGGCCGACGTGCGTGCGGGGCTGGGCGGCCGCGGTCGCCGCCAGCTCCGGCGGTGGCTCGTCGCGTCGCAGGTTGCACTCGCGCTCCTGATGCTGGCCGGTGCCGGCCTGCTGCTGCGGAGTCTCGAGCGGCTGGAGCACGTACCGCTCGGCTACAGCCCCGATCACGTGTCGGTATTCACGTTGACGTTCCCGTACCCGAAGTACCACTCACAGGCAAAGTACATGGCGCTGTTCGAGCGCGTGTACACCCGGGTGCGCACGCTTCCCGCCGTCGAGTCATTCACCCCTGTGCTCATCCCGCCCTTCCTGGGGCCAAGCGTCTGGACGTGGAAGCCCGAGGTCGAGGGACAGACGCCGGCAGAGCGCGACGCAACGCCTCTGATCCCGGTGGAGACGGGCGGCGCCGGCTACTTTCGGACGTTCGACATTCCGGTGCTGCGCGGCCGCGGCTTCACCGCTGCCGACCACGAGGGAGCACCGCTTGTTGTTGTGGTGAGCGAGGCGGCCGCACATCGCCTCTGGCCGGGGCAGGACGCGATCGGGAAGCGCATTCGATACAGCGTCCTCGATAGCACGCAATGGCGAACAGTCGTGGGCATCGTTGCCGACACGCGCTATCGCAGCTTGCGCGAGTCGACGCCGACCATCTACCTGCCCTGGCGCCAGTCGGTGACGCAGGGGTTCTTCGCCATCCGCAGCCGGAGCCCGCTCGCGGCGTTGCTGCCGGAAATCCGGCGCGCGGCCCGTGACATTGAACCGGAGGCGGGAATTTTTCACGCGGAGACGATGGACGAGCTGCTGGCCGCTCCGCTCGCGCAGCCCCGCATGATCTCGCTGCTGCTGTCCGGTTTCGGGCTCGTCGCGTTGGTGCTGGCGGCGCTCGGCCTCTACGGCATGATGGCATCGGCCGTGCGCGAGCAGGCGCGCGACATCGGCGTGCGGATGGCGCTGGGTGCCACACCCGGCCGCATTCGCGGCGCGGTGCTCTCGGAGGCGCTCATGGTGATCGGCATCGGTGCCGCCGTCGGACTTGCCGGCGCCCTGGCGGGGTCGCGCGTGCTGGCGAGCCTGCTCTTCGAGGTGAGTCCCACCGACCCGGTCGCACTCGCGGGTGCCTGCGTGCTGCTCGTCGCCATTGGACTCGTGGCCGCCTATCTGCCGGCGCGTCGCGCGACGCGCGTGGATCCCGCGCAGGTGCTGCGGGCGGAGTAGGGTAGCGCGGCGCGAAGCCCGCTCGCGCTCCCGGCGCAAGACTGCCGCGGCGTCAGGCGCGTGTTACACCACCATCCACCACGGCGCCGCGAGGACATTCTTCGCGATCCAGAACGCCTGCTCGCCGGCGTACAACAGCACGCCGGCAGCCGCCCGGTCCGCGTATTCCTCGAGAAACACCTTCATCCCCGCCAGATCTTTCGTGGATGGCTGCGTCGTCGTCTTCACCTCGATCGGAAGCAGCGCGTGTCCGTCGTCGATCACGAAGTCCACCTCGTATCCCTTGGACGTGCGCCAGTAGAACAACTCCGGCGGCGCCACGCGCGAGTCGCGCCAGGCGAGTAGGTCCTGCACGATGACGTTCTCGAAATGCTGGCCGCGCGGCTCGCGCTCGCGGCTCAGGGCCAGCGCGAACCCGGAGTCGCTCCAGTAATACTTGGGGGACTTGACGAGCTGCTTGGTGCGGTTGACGGCATAGCCGGGGAGCCGATATAGCTGATAGGACGTCTCGAGCACGTTCACGTAGCGGTGCACGGTCGACTGCGGCACGGACGATTCGCGGGCGAGCTGTGTCTGGTTCACGAAGGTGCCGACGCGCATGGCGATGGAGCGCAGGATCGTGTCGAAGTCCGGGATGTTGTCGATGGCCGAGATTTCCGGCACGTCGCGCTGCAGGTAGGTGCGCAGGTAGCCATCGAACCAGAGCCAGCGATCTTCCTGATCCGCGATCTCGACCGCGGCGGGGGGATAGCCGCCGCGGCGCGCGACGTCGCGCCAGTCTTCGAACGGCGCCACCTGCGCAAGGACGAGGTCGCGCCACTGGCGTGGCGGCGTCTCGAGGAGCGCACTCCAGATGCCCGCGTCGCCGAGGCCGAGCTGCTCGCGCCGCGTCATGGGGTGCAGGGTGAGATACGCGGCCCGGCCGGCGAGCGATTCGCGCACCTGCTTCATGAGGAGCAGGTTGGCGGATCCCGTGAGGAGAAATCGGCCCGGTGCGCGAGGGACATCGGTGTCGACGGCGGTCTTGATGGCGAGGAGGAGCTCTGCGTCGCGCTGGACCTCGTCGAGCACCATCGTGCGCGCCTGGGTCACGAAGGCCTCGGGATCGGTGTGTGCGCGCCCGAGCACCGCGGGGGTTTCGAGGGTGAGGTACAGCCGGTCGTCCCCGTCGAACATCCTGGCGAGGGTGCTCTTCCCGGTCTGTCGGGCGCCGGTGAGCACGACGACCGGCATCACCCGGGCGGCGCGCGCGAGGTAGGGGGTCAGGAGCCGAGGGAGCAGCGCACCGGCGGGGGTAGCCATGTGGGTCAAACTAACCCACGGCGTGGGTCAAATCAACCCACGCCGTGGGTTGATTTGACCCACGCAAGCACGGGGCGCGGCGGGTCAGCCGCGGAAGTCGGGACGGTCCAGCACCCGCAGCCAGCTGCCGTCGGACTGCTGGCGCGCCACCTGCGCCCTGGCGCCCGCGGCATCGGCGGCGCGCGTGGCGGTGAGCGCGAGATCGCCCAGCCGGACCGTGGGCAACGAATCCTCCGGCGCGAAGCGGGGGGCCTTCGCCAGCATCTGCGCGAAGAGCGCCTGGATCGCCGCGCGCCCCACGGTCGTCTTCCCCGGCGGGTACGCCATCACGGCGTTGACATCGTACAGTGCCGCCATCCCCTCAGCGTCGCCGGCGTTCGCCCGCTCCACGAACAGCCGGGTGATGTCCTCCGGCTGCGCGGCCCGCTCCCGTTCACCACTCATCGTCGATCACTCCTGGTTGAAGATGCTCGGTGGTCACTGCATCATGCGTGCGTGGACAGCTCACGCGTCCCCTACCTCGACATATCGCCATACGACGCCTAGGTTCCCGGCGCCTCGCTCATGCTCGAAGAACAGGAGAACCCCATGGCCACTGTCAGCGTCCGCTACATCGTCAACGACGTGGATACCGCGTTGGCGTTCTACTGCCAACAGCTCGGCTTCCGCGAAGTGATGCACCCCGCGCCCACCTTCGCCATGCTCACGCGAGGCGACCTGCGTCTTCTGCTCACGTCGCCGGTGGGACCCGGCCAGCAGGGTGGCGGATCGAGCCCCATGCCCGATGGCACCATGCAGGCACCCGGCGGATGGAACCGCTTCGCGATCGAAGTCTCCGACCTGGCCGCAACCGTGGAGACGCTGCGCCGCGCTGGCGTCCACTTCCGCAACGACATCGTCACCGGGGTGGGCGGCAAGCAGATCCTCATCGACGACCCCTCCGGCAACCCGGTGGAGCTGTTCCAGCCCATCCTGCCCGAAGCCAGACTCGGCGCCAGCTGAACGAGAAAGGAGAAAGGAGAGAGGAGAAAGGAACCGGCTCCCCGTGGAGAGCGCCGTCCCCCACGAGCAGTTTCTCCTTTCTCCTTTCTCCTCTCTCGCTGTTCCCACGCCCTCCATCACCCGCCCGCGCTCGTATACCGCGCGAGCGCCGCACGCCACAACAGCCGCGTGAGCGCAAGCGCCACCACGGCCACCACCACCGCGCCCACTGCCGTGCCCGCGCCCAACCGCCCGGTGAGCGCCGAGGCAGGGATGGTCGTCGTCCAGGCGATGGGCACGAGGTAGACGAAGAGAAATCGGAGCGCGCCCGGATACGCGGACACGGGATAGCGCGCCGCCTCGTATACCGCATCGAACAGCACCGAGAGATTCTCCACCGCCACGAACCAGAAGGCGAGGCTCATGAGCGCCACCCAGATGGCGTAGACCACGGCCACCGCGGCGCCCATCGTGAGCGCGAACGCCAGCAGATCGAGCGCCGACGGCATGCGTCCCAGCCGCATGAGGGCATAGCCCGACAGCCCGAGCCCGACCACCACATCGGCGAAGCGCCACAGGTCGAGCCGCCGGAAGGAGACGTAGAACTGCGCGTCCACCGGCCGCGTGAGGATGAGATCCAGCATGCCGGTGCGCACATCCTCGGCGAGCTTCCCCACGCCCGGACGGAGCACCGCTTCGATCACGCCGGTGAGCGCGTTGAAGACGCCGAGCAGCACTACCACTTCCCAGTAACTCCACCCGCCCAGCCGGTTGGTATGGCTGAAGAAGAGCGCGACGGTGAGCAGCGCGAGCGCGAGCCAGAACACCGTGCCGAGCAGGCTCGCCACGAAGTTGGCGCGGTACTGCATCTCCTCCACCACGTTGAGCCGCCAGAAGGCGCGCAGCATGGCCAGCGCCGTGCGTGGCGCCGAGCGATCGGGCACGCCCGCGGCCGGACTCGTCTCACCGTGTATCGGGGCGCCCATCATCCACCCACCGCGCCGTAGCGTCGCATCCCGCGGCTCCAGACGAACCGGTACGCGCCCCACCAGATGACCAGCCAGACAATCTGCATCGCGAGCCCGCGCCCGTATGCGCCGGAGAGCGGCACCGCGCCAGTGAGCACCTCCACAGGGAACGCCAGCATCGAGGGGAACCAGAGGACGCTGGCCACGGCGCCCGCCGCGGCCGGCAGGAGCGCGAGCGGCGCGATGCGGCCGGAGAGAAAGAGCGACACACCGAACTGCAGCTCCATGAGCGCCGTGGCGCGCGTGGTCCAGAAGGCGAGCAGCCCGGTGGCGTATCCGCTCAGGAAGCGGATGCCCGCGGCGAATACGATCGCGAGCGCGGCGAGCGCCCACCGAGCGGGCTCGAGCGGGATGCGCACCGCCGGCCACACCGCCGCCGTGAGCAGCCAGATGACGAGCACCACGACGCCGGTGCGCAGCTTGTACGCGATGTTGTCCGCCACCGCTTCATGGATGGGCGCGATGGGGCGCACGAGGCGGAAGTTCATCTCCCCTTCGCGAATCCACCGGTCCAGGTAGTACGCATCCCACGCCGAGGTGAGCTGGTTCACGAGCATCACGCCAAAGAAGTAGCGCGCGAAGTCCGATCGGCTGAACCCCTGCACGCTCCCATGGCCCGCGATCGCCCACCAGATGCCGAGCGAGATAGCCGGCTCCACCAGACTCCACAGCAGCCAGATGGCGATCGACGCGCGGTACTGGAAATCCACCAGCCACCCCGCCCGGATGAGCGCCGCGTAGCGGTGGAACCAGGAAAGGCGAGAGAGGAGAAAGGAGAAAGGAGAAAGGGAACCACCTTTCAGGGGAGCGATTCTCTCACTTACGGGCAGTTCCTCCTTTCCCCTTTCTCCTCTCTCCTCTCTCATGTTCGCGCTTCCTCGAACGCCCGCCGGATCACCTCCTCGATGGGCGGATCCTCGATGGAGAGATCCGCGATCGGGATGGCGGCCAGAAGGCGCGCGCTGGCGGCGGTGGCGTCCTCACGCGGGATCTCGATCGTGGCGTTGGGGAAGTCGAAGCGGCGCACTGTCCCGAACGCGGCCAGCCGCTCGCGCGTCACGCTGTCTCCCAGGACCAGCTCGATGCGCTTGATGCCGGCAATGCGGGCGACCAGTGCATCCAGTGCCCCGTCGTAGAGCAGCCGGCCCTGGTTGATAATCAGCACGCGCGAGGCGAGCGCCGTCACGTCGGCCATGTAGTGCGAGGTGAGGAGCACGGTGGCGTTGTGCCGTTCGCGGTAGCTGCGGAGAAAGCCACGAATCGTCTCCTGCGCAGTGACGTCGAGGCCGAGCGTGGGCTCGTCCAGAAAGAGGATCTCCGGGCGATGCAGCAGCGAGGCGACCAGCTCGCACTTCATCCGCTCGCCGAGCGAGAGCTGGCGCACCGGCTTGTCGAGCACGTCGCCCAGGTCGAGCAGGGTGACCAGCTCATCGAGCCGCTCGCGGTACGCCGCGCGCGGGATGTCGTAGATGGCCTGATTGAGCTGGAACGTCTCTTCGGGGGGCAGGTCCCAGAGCAGCTGCTGCTTGGTGCCGAGTACGAGCGCGATGCGCTGCTTGAACGCCGCGCCGCCGGTCCACGGCTCGTAGCCCGCCACCTGGGCGTGCCCGCTGGTGGGGTGGAGCAGGCCGGTGAGCATCTTGAGCGTGGTGGTCTTGCCCGCGCCGTTGGGGCCCAGGAAGGCGACGATCTCGCCCCGCTCCAGCGTGAACGAGACGTCAGTTACAGCGCGCACCTCGCGGTAGCGCGGACGCACGAGCGCACGCAGCGCGCCGCGTACGCCGCTGTCTCGCACTTTCACCAGGTACGACTTGCCGAGCGCGGTTGCCGCAATCGCCGCCGTCATGTGCGCCGTCTTGTGAGCCCAAATCCGCCGGTTTTCCGCCTATGGAAATGACCGACCTGTTCTCATGGTACGTGCCGCGGTCCGTGCATCACGGCCGGTGCCGCGCCGTTCCAGTCGCTACAACCTAGGGAGTCCCACACATGGCTACCACCGCCTCCGCCGAGAAGGCGCACACACCACGTGCCACACCCTCCGCGTCGCCGCTCACCGACGCCCTGCTCGAACGCTGCCGGGAGCGAGCGGCCACGTACGACCGCGAGAACCGCTTCTTCACCGAAGACTTCGAGGAGTTGCGCGATGCCGGCTATCTCCGACTCCCGCTCCCCGCCGAGTTCGGAGGGCCGGGGCTCACGCTGGCCCAAGTGGCGCGCGAGCAGCGGCGCCTGGCGTACTACGCCGCGCCCACGGCGCTCGGCGTGAACATGCACCTCTACTGGGTGGGCCTGGCCGCCGACCTCTGGCGGGCCGGCGACCATTCGCTCGAGTGGCTGCTGCAGGAGGCGGCGAAGGGCGCCGTGTTCGCGGCGGGCCACGCCGAGAGCGGCAATGACATTCCCGTGCTGCTCTCCACCAGCAAGGCCGAGCGCGTTGAGGGCGGCTACCGCATCACCGGGCACAAGTCCTTCGGCAGCCTCACGCCGGTGTGGACGTACATGGGACTGCACGCCATGGACATGAGCGATCCGGCCGCGCCCAAGATGGTGCACGGGTTCATACCGCGCGATGTCTCGGGCTTGCGGGTTGAGGAGACGTGGGACGTGATGGGCATGCGGGCCACGAGCAGCCAGGACACGATCCTGGACGGTGTGTTCGTGCCCGACAGCCGCGTGGTGCGCGTGATCCCCGCCGGCGCCGCGGGCGTCGATCTCTTCATCCTCGCGGTCTTCGCGTGGGCGCTCATCGGGTTCGGCAACATCTACTACGGCATGGCGCAGTATGCCCTCGACCGCACCGTCGAGACACTGAAGAAGAAGAAATCCATCGCGCTCTCGCGCCCCATGTCATACCACGCCGAAATGCAGCACCAGGTGGCGGAGATGGGGTTGGAGATGGAGAGCATCGGCCCGCACCTGGACCGCATCGCCGAGGACTGGTCCACCGGGGTGAACCATGGCCATTCCTGGCCGGCCAAGATCGTGGCCGCCAAGTACCACGCGGTGGAGGGCTCGTGGCGCGTGATCGATCGCGCGTTCGATCTCGCGGGCGGCTTCGGGATCTTCCGGCGCGCGGGAATGGAGCGGCTGTTCCGCGATGCCCGTCTGGGCCGCATTCACCCGGCCAACAGCGCGTTCACGCACGAGCTCGTGGCCAAGACGCTCCTCGGCATCAATCCGGACGAAACCCCGCGCTGGGGGTGACGCACGGTTCGCAGTGCTCGTTGTACCGCATCATCACTTACCCTTACTGGAGGAAGACCATGAAGGCGTTATGGACGGTTCCGGTGCTTGTGCTCGGCGCGAGCATTGCCTGCGCGCAGACGAGCGCTCCGGACAAAGCTCCGTCCAAGCAGAGCAGTATCATGCCCTCGGCGCGCCATGTCAGCGGCGATCCCTCGCCGGGGCTCGCAACCTCGACGCACGACGTGCAGTGGGGGCCTGCACCAGACGTGCTACCCTCCGGTGCAGAAGTCGCCGTCCTGCAGGGCAATCCCTTCGCGCCAACGGGGAACTACACGCTGCGGCTCAAGATGCCGAACGGGTACACGGTGGGGCCGCACTGCCATCCCCACGACGAGATCGTCACCGTGATCCAGGGGAACCTCATCTTCGGGATGGGGGATCACATCAACAGGGCAGAAACGACTACGCTGCACAACGGCGGGCTCGTCAACGCAGCGCAGGGCGTGCATCATTACGTGATCGCCCAGGGTGAAACGATCGTCCAGGTGGACGGGCTGGCGCCGTTCCAGATCAGCTACCTCAAGGACGGACCCTGCCCGTGGGCACCGCAGCCGTAGCTGGCCGTGGTCGTGGCGTCGGAGGGAGTCTCGCTCCGAGCATGCCCTCCGGCGCCGAGTCTACACGAACATCGCCGGGCTGATCTCCAGCGCTATTTCGGACACGCGATCCGCGGGCAGGCCGGCGCGCCGCGCGTGCTCCAGGATGGCCTCGAGATCGGGCGCATCGTACTCGCAGTAGATCTTTCCCTCCGTGTCCGACACGTAGCTGCGAATCCAGATCACGCCCGGCATGCCTGCAATCACGTCTTTCGATCGCCGGGCTACGGCGTCGAGCTGCTCCCGCGTGAGGCCCGGTGTGTTCCGCTCGATGATGTAGCGTGGCATGAGTCACTCCCTGGTTGGTGTGTGCTGGTGTGCGGGTGCCGCGTGCGCCGATCGCGCGCCGCAGGCGGCCAGAAGCGCCGCATCGCCCATGTCCTCGGCGCGCTGCCGCGCGAGCATCGCGCACCGCTCGGCCTCCGCGTGCGCGCCCTGTGCCGAGCGCACGCCGCCGAGGTAGTGCAGCATCCATCCTTCGCCCGGACCGTCGTGCAGCTCGCGGCGGAGCGCGAGCGCGCCCTCGTAGTGCTCCGCCGCCTCGTCCAGCCGCCCGATGGCGAAGTACACTTCCCCGAGCGCGGCGAGCGAATGGGCCTGGAGCAGTCGCTGCGCGCTCTGTCGGTTGACCGCCAGCCCCTGCTCCAGCACCGTGCGTGCTTCCTCGTAGCGCCGGAGCCGGCACAGCGTGACGCCGAGGCTGTTGAGCATCAACCCCTCGTGCACCAGGTCGCCGAGGTCGCGGAAGACGCGCACCGCCGCCTCGTACTGGCGGAGCGCTTCGGCATACCGGCCCCGCTCCCAGTGGAGGATGCCGAGCTGGTTGCGCATCGAGCCCTCCCGCCGCTGCTCCCCGCGGGCCGCGGCCAGAGCGATCGCCTCCTCGTAGATGGGAATGGCGCTCTCCGCGTCCTCCGTCTGCCGGCGCGTGCACCGCGCGAGCCCCTCCAGCGCTTCCAGCTCGGCCGGCGCATCCTCCACGCGCCGGTGCAGCGCTCTGGCGTGCTCCCACGCTTCGGCTGCATCGGCCACCGCGCTGTCGCGTTCGCGGATGGCGGCAATCCGGCTCCACATGAACGCTTCGCTCTCATGATCCTCGAGCTGCGCGAACAACCCGGTTCCCTCGGTGAAGAGCGGCAGTGCTTCGGTGTAGCGCCCGAGCCCGTAGAGCAGCTCGCCGAGCATGCGGAGCTCCTGCGCCAGCCCATCCGCGTGGTGCGCCTTGCGGCTCAGCTCCACCGCCTCGCGGTACACGCGCAGCGACTCCTCCACCATTCCCATCTGCAGATAGATGTGCGCGATCGCGGTGAGGTGGAAGGACCGCTGGATCGGGAGCTTGGGCTCGCGGGCCAGCTCGTCGCCGCGGCGCAAGTATGCCAGCGCCTGCTCGGTCTGTCCCAGCGCGCGATGCAGGTTGGCCAGGTTGTGGACTACGAAGGACCGCTTGAGCGGATCCTCGTTCACCACCGGGAGCTCGAGCGCTTCCTCGAGCACGACCCGCGCGCGGTCGTATTCCCCCATGTTCTTGAGGATGATGCCGAGATTGGAGAGGTCGCCGGCCACGGCGTGGATGTCCGCGCGTTCCCTGTCGATGGCCAGCGCGTTCTCGGTGTAGGCGAGCGCCTCGGCGTCGTTGCCCTCGTGCCAGCGGAGCAGCCCGATGCTGCGCAGCGCGTTCCGTTCGCCGGCCGCGTCGCCCCGCTCCCGCGTGATGCGCAGCGCGGTCTCGAGCGCGCGGTTCGCGGCATCGAAGTGCTTGAGCAGCGTGTACACATCGCCCTGACGCAGGTACGCCTCGGCGAGCTTGGCTGAGGCGCCAGCCGGCGCGAGCAGCGCGATCAGCTCGTCCACCAGCCGCTGCTGCCGCCCGCGCAGGCCGAGCGTTTCGCA
The DNA here is from genome assembly GCA_036278935.1 of Gemmatimonadaceae bacterium. Taxonomy (GTDB): domain Bacteria; phylum Gemmatimonadota; class Gemmatimonadetes; order Gemmatimonadales; family Gemmatimonadaceae; genus DASSNR01. Next base: position 10,124 of record DASUKA010000013.1, on the reverse strand, counting down.
CAGCCGCTCCTGCCGCAGCAGGATCTCTCCCACGAGGTCACGGCGGTCCGCATCATCGTCCAGGTGGCGCAGCCATGCCTGCGCGCGCTCCAGCGTGCCGAGCGCATCGGAGAACTGGCTCAGGTCGGCGGCGCGCTTGGCGGCGCGCATGCCGTACTGCACTGCATCACGCCATAGCTCGGCGCGGCTGAAGTGGTGCGCGAGCAGCTCCAGGCGCTCCTCCACCCGCTCGGGGTGCCGCCGCTCCAGCACGCGACCCACCGCGCCGTGCAGCGTTCGGCGCTGGTGCTCCAGCAGCGTCTCGTACGTGACCTCCTGCGTGAGCACGTGCTTGAAGCGGTAACTCGGCGCGGGCACCACGCTCGTCTGCTGTATGAGACCCGCGCTCCGGAGCCGCTCGAGCGGCCGCGACGGGTCGATGGCGCCCGCCAGCACGTGCTCCAGCACATCGCGCGAGAACTCCCGCCCGATCACCGATGCCACGCGCAGCACCTCGCGCTCGTTCCGCTCCAGCCGGTCCAGACGGGTGCGGATGACCGCCTGCACGGTCTCGGGGAACTGCACCGCGCCCGACGCGTCGGTGGCTGTCGCCTCGCCCGCGGTCACGGTCACCGTGCCTTCCTCCAGCAGCGTCTGGCACACCTCTTCGAGGAAGAACGGATTGCCGGCGGTGCGATCATGAATCTGGCGCGCCAGGGGCGGCGCGATGCACTCGGCGTGGAGCACCGCGCTCATGATCGCCACCGAGGCATCGCGATCCAGCGGGCCCAGGCGGATGGTCGTCTGATGGTCCGCGCTCCCCCAGTCGATGGCGTCGTCGGGGCGGCATGACGCGACCACGAGGAGCGGATACGTGGGGAGGATCGCCACGAGCTGGCGGAGCACATCGCGCGAGGCATCGTCCACCCAATGCCAGTCCTCGAATAGGACGAGGGTGGCGTGCTGGGCGGCGTGCAGCGTGAAGATCGCCACCAGGGCATCGAGCATCGCGGCCTGGAAGCGCTCGCCCTGCAAGTGCCGGGGCAGGGGGTAGGCGTCGCTCTGCATGGACAGCAGATGGAGATAGAGCGGGATGTAGCCGTCGAGCGACGGGTCCACCGCGCGGATGCGCGTGGCGGTCACCTCCACGGCGTCGTCACGCCGGAGACGCGCGTCGAGCTGAAGCATGTCGCGCAGCGCCTCGATGAACGGGAGATACGGCGTGGTGCCGCCATACGATTGGCAGCGTCCCCTGAGCACCCGCGTGTCATCACCGTCCACACGGCGGTGCAGCTCGTAGAGGAGCCGGCTCTTGCCGGCGCCAGCCTCACCCACCACGGCCACGAACTGCCCCTCGCCGCGCCGCGCGCGATCCAGGCGGCTGTGCAGCGCGTCCAACTCCGCGCCGCGCCCCGTGTATGGGGTGAGCCCGGTGCGCGCGGCGGCATCCAGCCGCGTCTGGAGGCCGGACTCGCCCGCGACGCGGTACGGCGTGATCGGGGACGCGCCGGCGTCCAGCATCACGGGCGCGCACGCCTGGACGTCGAAGAAGGGCGCGATGAGCCGCTGACACTCCGGACTCACCAGAATCGCGTCCGGTGTGGCGAGTGCGGCCAGCCGTGTGGCGCCATGTACCGCCGCGCCGGCCACCTGGGCGATGCCGCCATGCCGGCGCGAGTGCTGCACCACCACCGGTCCCGCGTGCACGCCGGACTGCATCCGGATCGACCGTGCGGGTCCGTCGGCAGTGGACGCGGCAATCTCGCGCACGGCGCGATGCAGCGCGAGCGCGGCCCGGGCCGCGCGAACCGCGTCGTCCTCGTGCATCTCCGGCATGCCGAACAGCGCTCGGAGCTGGTCGCCACGCAGCTCCTCGATCGAGCCGCCATGCCGGCGCATCACATCCACGGCCACCGTCCGCACGCGGCTGATCACCCATTCGACTTCGTCCGGCGGACAGCGCTCGATGAGCGAGGGGTAGCCGGCGAGCACGGCGACGAGCACGGTGACCTGGCGGCGCTCGTCGTCCAGCGAGAGGGGAGGTCGGCCGGCGGTGCGCGGTGCGGAGTGGGGACGCGGCACCGCGCGCACGGCGGAGGCGAGCACAGCCTGGAGCGAGGCCAGCTCGTCCGAGAACGCGCGCATGGAGGGGAAGCGGTCCTCCGGTCGCTTGGCGAGCGCTCTCGCCGCCACGCCGTCGAGCGCCGCCGGCACGTCATCGCGATGCATCGAGAGCGGCGCCGCGTCGCCCGACTGGATGGCGTAGAGGATGGCCCGCTCATCGTCGCCGCTGAACGGGCGTGATGCGGCGAGCATCTCATAGAGCACGACGCCGAGCGACCAGATGTCCGTTCGATGGTCCACGCTGGCGCCCCGCGCCTGCTCCGGGCTCATGTAGGCCACCGTGCCCAGGCGCGCGCCCGGTTGCGTGACATTCGCGCCGGAGAGCTTGGCGATCCCGAAATCGAGGATCTTCACCAGCCCATCGGCGGTGATCATGATGTTGGCCGGCTTGATGTCGCGATGCACGATCCCGCGCTCGTGCGCTCTGCCCAGTCCGTGTGCTACGTCCAGCGCGATGGCCAGCGCCTCCGCGAGCGGGAGCGGGCCGCGCGCGATGCGCCCAGCCAGCGTCTCGCCGTCGTAGTACGGCATGGCGATGTAGAGCTGGCCGTCCTGCGTCTCGCCGACCTCGTAGATGGTGCAGATGTTCGGGTGCTCCAGCGCGGCCGCGGCTTGCGCCTCGGCCAGGAAGCGCGCCTTGGCGTCGCTGGCCGAGCTCAGGTGGGGTGGCAGGAACTTGAGCGCCACCGTGCGGTCGAGCCGCGCGTCGCGCGCGCGGTAGACCACCCCCATCCCGCCGTCCCCCAGCCGCTCGAGCGCGGTGTAGCGCGGAAGCTGCGGCGTGTGCGCGGGCGACGGCGTCCGGAGGTCCGCGACGAGCGGCGCCACGACGCGGCTGGCGAGTGCGTCCAGCGCCCCGGGTCTCTCGTGCGCGGCCAGCAACTCGTCCACCTCGCGGCGCAGCGCCGCGTCGCCCTCGCAGGCCGCGTCGAGATACGCCTGGCGGGCCGCCGGCTCTCGTTCGATCGCCTCGTACAACAGCGCCTGCACCGCGGTCCATCGCTCCGGCGTCATCATGCGCTCAGCTCGCGGTTGAGCCAGGCGCGGGCGGCCACCCAGTCGCGCTTCACGGTGGCTGGCGAGAGCTCGAGCGCGGTGGCGGTCTCCTCCACGCTCATGCCGGCGAAGAATCGGCACTCCACCACGCGGCTCTGCCGCTCGCTCAGTGCTTCGAGGCGGCGGAGTGCCTCATCCAGCGCCAGGATTTCTTCGCCGGGCTGCGCCGCCGCCAGCAGCGTGGCATCCAGCGTCACCGGTGCGGACCCGCCGCCGCGCTTGGCGGCGCGCCGTGCCACCGCGTAGTCCACGAGCACGTGCCGCATCACGCGGGCCGCCATGGCCAGAAAGTGCTCGCGGCTGCGCCATTCCATGCGGTCCAGCCGCCGGAGCTTGAGGTAGGCTTCGTGGACCAGGGCGCCGGTATCGAGGGTGTGGCCACTCTGCTCGCCGGCCAGCTGACGATGAGCAATGCGTCGGAGCTCCTCGTACACCAGCGTGACAGCGCGGTCGAGCGCTCCCGCATCACCGGCCCGGAGACCGGCGATGAGCGGCGTGAACTCCGTGGAATCAACCCGATGATCCATGCCGTCCTCGTTGCCAGGGCGGATGTCGTGGCACGACGAGCCATCGTGGGCACGAGGCGCTCGGAAGATCACGGTGCGCCTGAGGCGCGGCGGCCGGCCACGCTGATGAGAGCGGATGAAGCCGGCAGCACCAGGAAAGTGAGAATCTAATCCTGGCGGTCGGTGCCGGGTAGAGCGTTGCCTGGCGGCAGTGGGTCAGTGGGTCAGTGGGTCAGAAAGGGCTCGGCGGGTCAGGCGATCTTGCTTCGCAGGCTGTTCCTGACCAACTGACTCATTGATAAACTGACCCACTGATCCACTGCCGCCGCGCCCACCCTAACCTCGATGGATCGATGCCCTTTGAAGACCACTTCTCGCGCCTGTCCGCCACGTACGCCCGCTACCGCCCGAGCGCGCCGGCCGCGCTGTTCGACTACCTTGCCGCCCAGGCACCCGGGCGCGCGCTGGCGTGGGACTGCGGCACCGGCAACGGCCAGGCGGCGCGCGCGCTGGGCGAGCGCTTCGATTGCGTGGTGGCCACCGACGCCAGCGCACAGCAGATCGCGCAGGCCGAGCCCCATGAGCGTGTGGAATATCGCGTCGAACCGGCGGAGGCGGTGACGCTGCCGGATGCGAGCACCGATCTCGTAGCGGCCTCCGTGGCGGCCCACTGGTTCGACTTCGACCCCTTTCACCGTGAAGTATGGCGCGTGCTGAAGCCGCGCGGTGTGCTCGCGGCCTGGGTGTACCATCTCCCCGTGATCACGCCCGATGTGGACCGCGTAGTGAGTACATACGAGCGCGATGTGGTGGGTCCGTACTGGCCGGAGCGCTTCCACTACGTGCGAGAACACTATCGCACGCTGCCCTTTCCGCAGCCGGAGCTCGAGACGCCACCCTTCGTGATACGCACCCGGTGGACGCTCGATCAGCTGGCCGGCTTTCTGGCAAGCTGGTCCGGGTCACAGCGCTACCTCGAGCGGGTGGGCCGTCACCCGCTCTCCGAAGTCTGGGACGATCTGCACGCGGCGTGGGGCGACGCCCGGGAGCAGCGCGACATCGAGTGGCCGCTCTACCTGCGAGTCGCCAGGAAACCCTGAATGCGGGTGGCCCTGAATCGCTGACACCAGGCGCGCGCGCGCCGGGCACTCTGCCGCCGCAGTGCGGGTTCTTCAGGCGGCTGGCGTTCGCCGATGGCGATGCCTCCCCATCGGACCCACGCACCACGAGATGACATGACCCTGACACCAGAGCTGCAGGCGGCCGCCGCCGGCGGGGATGAGCGACAATCCCGCCGCGCGGTTGCCGCGGGGCTCGCGCTCCTCGCGCTCTTCCTCGCCGGTCTCTTTTATTACAAATGGGGCGGCTCCGTGCGCACCATCGCCGCCGTATGGTCCTCCGCCGCATGGACCCGGCCGGCAGACGGACTCACGCGCTCGGCGCCGCTCGCGGCGGTGGGCTACTACTTCGCCCGCATCTGGATCGCGCTGGTGTATGGACTGCTCATCGGCGCGGCGGTGTGCGCCTTCGTACCGCCGCAGCGGATGGCCAGGCTCCTCTCGCGCGGCGGTGCGCTGCGGCGGCAGATCGTGGCCGCCGGCACCGGCGCTCCCCTCATGCTCTGCTCCTGCTGCATCACGCCGGTGTTCAGCGCGGTGTACGAATCGGGCGCGCGACTCGGCTCGGCGCTCACCGTGATGCTCGCGTCGCCGGCGCTCAATCCGGCCGCGCTCATTCTGACGTTCGTCCTCTTCCCACTGGGCGTGGCTTCGACTCGGCTGGTGGGCGCAGTGGTGGCCGTCCTCCTGCTCCCCGTGCTGCTGGAGCGGATGGCCGGGCCGGGCCGCGTGCTGTCGAGTGCGGCGCTGCCGACGCCAGGCGCGGGCGGCGCGGTCGGCGGGCCCAGCACGCTCCGGGCGTTTCTCGCGCGCTTCGCGCGGTCGCTCGGGCATGTCAGCGCCGTCACCATCCCGCTCATCGTCGTGGGGGTGTTCGCGTCCAGCCTGGTGCTGCGCGCGAACGCGAACCTCGCCCCGGCCAATACCCTCGTGGGTGTGCTGATCACGGCGACGGTGGCCGTGCCGCTCACTTTGCCGACCTTCTTCGAGCTGCCCATCGCGCTCGTGGCGTTCGCCGCCGGTGCGCCGGCGCTTGCTGTGGTCATCCTGTTCGCCGGCCCGATCGTGAATCTGCCGTCGCTCCTGATCGTGGCCAGAGAGGCGAAGCCCAGGACGTCGCTTGCGCTTGCCCTGGGCGTGTGGGTGCTCGCCGTGGGGGCGGGGGTGGTGATGTTGTGAGCTCCGCGACGATTGCCTGATGCTCCAGCTCCACGCGCGCCAGGCAATCAGTACACGCTGTCCAGCGAGACCCGCTGTCCAGCGGAGCCGGCGCGCCGACGTGCGCGTGACGGGAATATCCGAGGCGCTGCTGCGTACGCTTCCCGCTGCCGACATGACCCGGCCGTGGTGGCATCTGTTTCCGGCGGCGCGGACATTCACGGATGCGGGAGGCGTGTATCGCGGCCACCACGTGCACGAGACGGTGATTCAGCGGGCAATCAAACAGGCCGTATTCGAGGCGGGATTGACGAAGCGCGCCAGTGCGCAGTCGCTGCGGCACGCATTCGCGACGCGCCTGCTGGCGGCCGGCTCCGATATTCGGACCGTGCAGACACTGCGTGGCCATACCGACGTGCGGACCACCATGCGCTACACGCATGTGTTGAACAGGGGTGGTCTCGCAGTCCGGAGCCCGATCGACCGGCTGTAGGCCCGTTCTGAGCGCTCGGCGCAATTTGGGGCCACCTCGCATGTTATGCGGCACTCGACCCGCAGCGTATCCCCGAATCGGCTCAGCAACGAATTCCGTAAGACCGTGCGGCTGAAGGGTTTCCCTTGCGATCCAGTCGATTGCGACGCAGCATACGCGGCAGGAGGCTGCAGGGATTCACGCGGTTTCGCAGGATATCATGGCGGTATAATTACATAGTTAGCGCGGCACGAACATCGAGCACCGGCCCATGTGCGAGAGCGATGTTGTGGAGTTCGTCGCACTCTCGTGAGCGTGGGGCACAGCGATCAGGATTCGTGGAGTTGCAGCGAGAGCTCGGGATCGCTGGCCTCCAGGTGCGTACGGCGAGCCGCGCAGAGGAAGAGCGGCCTCCCCAGGGTCGGCCGATCCGAGTTCGGTGCGCCGGGGTCGGAGCGAGCTCGCCTCGCCCTGGGTGGTGTCGCGCCCTTCGAGCCGGTCGTCGAGCGCACGGCGGGCAGCTGGCATGTGGGACGGCTGCGCGGCGCGCTAACGAGGCGTTGCAGTAGATGGGCGCGCTGGGTGGCGTACATTTGAGCGCCTGGCGAGTGCGCGCTAGCCCGAGCATCTTCGCGCGTGGTGGGCCAGCGCCCACTGCTGAACTCCGCGTTAGCGTGACACGAACTTCTTCCGCCTGCCCACCCGCGAGAGCAATGTTGTGAGACTCCTCGCGCGCTGGCGATTGCCGTGCACGGTGAGCAGCGCTCGTGGAGTGCGCACCGACAGCGCACGGTGGCTGGCCTCTATGTGGGTAATGAAGGCTGCGCGAGGCAAGTGCGGCCGTGCCGGGGTCAGCCGGTCTGAGTACCAGGCGCCCGGGCAGGAGCGAGTGGTGGGCGCGCTGGGCAGTGTGGTGCCCTTCGCGCAGCTCGTGGAGTGCCGGGCAACCGCCGTGCCGGTCGGCGCAATTCGCGGCACGCTAACGAGGCGTTGCAGCAGATGGCGCCTGCAGGGCGACCAGGTGAGCGCCTGGCGAGTGCGTCTCGAGGCGTGCATCATCCAGGCTGGACAGTAGTGCGCCACTGCTGAACTCGGCGTTAGGGAGCCACAGGGCCCCTTGTACGGGCGGGATGGAGGGCGTCTATTATTCGCTGTCCCTCACGCGGAGCCGACCATGCCTGATCTCCTCGATCGGATCACGCTCAACCCGGAGCAGTGCGGCGGGCGCCCCTGCATTCGCGGGATGCGCATCCGGGTGATCGACATCCTGGAACTTCTCGCCGCCGGGCAGACGCCCGACGAGATCCTGACCGACTTCCCCTACCTCGAGCGGGAGGACATCGCCGCCTCGTTGCAGTACGCGGCGCGGCGGCTCGATCACCCGGTGCTCGCCGCATAAGTGGCCGCGACCCCGCTGCGGGTCTGGCTCGATGCGCAGCTACCGCCCGCGCTCGCGCGCTGGCTGCGGAGCGAGCATGGGGTGGAAGCGACGCATGTGGTGGAGTTGGATCTCCTGCACGCCACGGATGCGGAAATCTTTCGGGCGGCCCGCGCGGCCACCGTGGTCGTGGCAGCGAAGGATGCGGACTTCCTCACGCTCCTCGAGCGCCACGGGCCGCCGCCGCAACTCCTGTGGGTGACGTGCGGGAATGTCTCAAACGCTCGGTTGCGGGCGATCTTTCAGCGCGAGTGGCCACGCGCGGCCGCGTTGCTCCAGGCCGGGGAGCCACTCGTCGAAGTTCGCGGAGCGGCTCCCTAACGAGGCGTTGCACCGGACGAGCGCGCGCGGATCATCCATGTGAGTGGCTGGCGGGCACCTCTCGGAGCGAACATCATTGCGCTTGGTGAGCAAGCGCTCGCCGGTGAACTCCGCGTTAGGCTTCCACGAACCACGCGATAAGGATGGCACTCAATCCGCTCCACGAGGCCCATATCCGCAGCGTCGCCGTCACGTTCTCGGTGGCAGCGCCGGATCTCGATCCGGCGGCGGTCACGGCCGCGACGGGGCTCCAGCCGGATTCCTCGGCTCGACGCGGAGACGAGCGCAGGAACAGAGCCGGGACGCTGCTGAGCCCCGAACGAGAAGGCTGGTGGGCCTTGGGAACGCGCGGCAAGCTGACCTCGAAGGACATCAACGATCACTTTCGGTACCTTCACGAGCGCTTGCTCCCCCACGCGAGCGCCCTGCAGGCTTTCGCTCAGGGCGGAGAAACATTTTTCGATGTCGTCTGGAAGTCCACGTACCTCTATGCGGGCACAGGCCCGCTGATCGACGCCGATTGCCTGAGCGGAATCGCAGCTCTGGGCGCCGGGGTGGGCTTCGATATCTATCAGGTAGACGAGGACCCGGAGGATGGATCCGCTGCGCAGGAAGCCTAACACCATTAAGGAGCTTCGACGCAAGGAGGCGTGATTGAGCGCGAGGCGTGCTCAGCGTCTCGGCCTGGGAGCGGCTCCATCATTCGCAGCGAGTGCCGGATCATCTCTCGTCAGGACCGCCGCCCTGCAGCAGCGTCCATACACCATTACGGGTTCAGGGCCTCGCCCTCTCCCCGAGATGCTCGGCGGCACGACGCCGGCGGCCCAATCAAATCGGCGGTGATCGCACGTCCCACAGGACGCGTGCCAGTTAGACGTCCGGGCTCGCCAGGCGAGGCCACTGCGTGGTCTTCGTCCGACTCAGCGGCACCCCCTTGAACGTGCCGTTGAAAGGTTCTTGCTTCGAGAGCACCGCGTAGACGATCCGCGCGAGTTCCTTCGCCACGAGCGCGCGGGCGATCATCGGCCCCTTCCGGCGAGCCCGCGTGAGGTACCAGCGCCGGATCTCCGGGTAATACTGGATCGCCCGCACCGCCGCGTGGCTGAACGTGAGCTTCAGGTACCGGTTCCCATCTTTCGTCCGCTTGTGGCGGCTCTTCCCGCCCGAATTCTTCGCGCCCGGTACTAAGCGACAGTAGGAGAAAAAGGGGCGCACCGCACCGAAGCGCGCGATGCCATCGATCTCGAGATAGAGCGTGAAGGCCGCGATCTTCCCAATGCCGGGGCCCCAGAGCAGGCGCTGGACGTCGGCGGTGGGCACGAGCAGCGGGTGCAGGTGTTGCTCGACGCGCTTGATCTGTCGTGTCAGGAGGGCCGCTTGCTCCGCGTGGAGCTCGGCCGTGAGCCGCGGCAGCGGGGGAAGCGCGGCTGGTGTCTGGACGTTGTACTGCATGAGGAGGCCGCTCACGGCGTTCTTGCACCGGGTCCGTTTGGCGACGAGCACCAAGCGCTGGCGCAGCAGATCGCGCGGCTCGCGCCACTCGGAACTGATCATATGGGCCTCGGGCACGAGGTCACTCCGGAGCAGCTGCGCGAGGGTAGCCGCATCGACGGCGTCGGTCTTCACCTTCGCGTAGCTGATCGCCTTGATGTATTTGGAGTGCCCGAGCGTGAGCGCAACCCCCTCGGCTCGGAGGAGGTCGGCCAGCCAGTACCAGCTGGCCGTCGACTCGACGACCGCCCGCTGGGCGGGCCCGAGCCGAGCGAAGTACGCTGTGACCGCGGCCCGCGTGGCGGGCACCTTCCCCGACGTCACCACCGCACCGGTGCTGTCCACCGTGCTGATGACCAGGTCGCGCTTGTGCAAGTCGATGCCGGAGTGCAGCATAGCGTCTCCAGGGAGCGGGATGTCCGACGGTACTGCAGCTCATGCTCCTTGGAAATATCAAATCG
>DASUKA010000012.1:0-12917 GCA_036278935.1 Gemmatimonadaceae bacterium | reverse complement strand
CCGAGCCAGCGGATGGTGATGGGAGCGGTGGCCGCGGTGGAGCGCCGGGCCTGGGCGGCACCCAGCGAGGGGAGCGAGAGCGCGGCGGCGCCGAGGAGGACGAGATTCGAGATGCGCATATGCAGCTGGGCTGGTAGTTTTTTTGTCGTGCCGGCGTACGACCGGCCAGTTGCCAACAGGGTGCAGACGATCACACGAGGACCGACATGTCAGGCGGTCTTCTCGCGAAACGAAGCCAGTCGTGCCGCGCGGTGTTCCCGAGGTCCGGCTGGGAGCACCGACATCGTGCGCTCCGAACCCGCATGGTGCTCGCTCCAGTGGAAGCGCGCGCGGTTGAGCGATTGGCTCCGCGTGGGCCGAATCTTGCTGGCGGGCGATGCCGCGCATGTCCGCCAACCGTCTGCCTGATGTTCGCCTCCGCGACACAGCCGGAGTGATTGTCCCGCCGCCGGCTTTATACGGCGCCGCGCTCATCATCGCGCTCGCGCTGCACTACGTCGTTCTTCCCCTGCGCATCGCATCGCCTCCGACTGGCCTGCTGTTGCCTCTGGCGGGGATGGCGCTGATCATCCTCGGACTCTCGCTCAGCATCGCCGTGATGCGCAGCTTCGGGAGGGCGGGCACGCCGGTTCCACCCTCTTGCCCGACGACTCGCTTCGTCAGCGCCGGACCGTATCGCTACACCCGGAACCCCGACTACATCGGACAGACGCTGCTCTATACTGGAATCGCGCTCGTGACGAACAGTTGGTGGCCGCTCATCCTGCTGCCGCTCGTTCTGCTTGTCGTACACTACGGCGTGGTGCGGCGCGAGGAACGCTATCTCGAGGGGAAGTTCGGACAGGAATATCGTAACTACACGGCGCGCGTCCGGCGCTGGTTGTGATCGCGCACGGCAGGAGGAAATCGGCATGCCCCATCGACGGTTGCGCTTCATCGTGCTGCTCCTTGCGGCGCTGACGCTCACCATGGAGGCCGCGCACGTCCTCGAGCTGCCGCAGAAGATGCACTACACGCCCCAGCTCTACACCGCGGTCAACTCCACGATGTACCGCTACTTCGCGATCGTCGGCGGCCCCCTCACGATCCTCACGCTGCTGAGCGGTGCGGTGCTGGTCGTCGCGCTTCGCCATCAGCCCGGCTTCTCGGGGACGCTGGCCGGCGTCGTCGCCTATTTCGTCGCCTTCGGCATCTGGCTCGCCGTGGTGGCGCCCGTCAACAGCACGGTCGCGGCTGCTCTCAAGACGGATCCGGGCTCGCTGCCGCGACTGTGGGCCGCCTTGCGGCCTCGTTGGGAGTACGGGCACGCGGCGGGATTCGTGCTCCAGCTCCTCGGACTGGCGAGCCTGCTCTGGTCCGTGCTCGGCGGAGCGGGGCGATCCGCGAGCACCGCGTCGTGACGTGGGCGCTGACCGCCACTCTCCCGCTGTCGCCGCTCAGCTTCGATCCCCGCAACGGCGCACCACGCTCACCGCACCACCTCGAAGTGCGCCATCATCCCCGAGGCATGGTGCTCGAGGATGTGACAGTGGTACATCCACTCGCCGGGCCGGTCGTCCGGCATCCACGCTATGCGCACGCGCGCCTTCGGCGGAATGTTGAACGTGTCCTCCCACGAGCGAAACGTCGCTGGTTGTCCATTCACGTCCAGCACCTGAAAGAAGAAGCCATGCAGGTGGAAGGGGTGGTCCATCATTGTGTCGTTGATCACGTCCCATACCTGCAGCTCTCCGACGCACACCGGCTGGTCGCGATGGTGCGCTTCCTTGTTGATCACGAAGTCCACGCCGTGGCGGAGGCTCGGGCGTACGCCCAGATGCACCTCGCGGGTGGCGGTCACCGGCCCCGTGACGAGCGGCTCGATGTGGCGCAGCGTCTGCGGAACCCTGGCGTGCGATGGCACGGCGGTGCCTACCGCGAGCGTCGCGAAGCGCTGCGTCCGCACGCGCGCGACGCTGCGGCGATTGTACGGCAGCGCGTCGATGCGCATCGTCTCCCCTTCTGCAAATGGTCCCACGGCAAGGTCCACCCGGTCACCCGGCGTGAGGAGCACCTCGTCCACCATCACCGGCGGGTCGATGAAGCCGCCGTCGGTGCCGCGGATAGTGAAGGGGCGCCCGCCGATGGAGAGACGCACGTAGCGCGCGCTCGCCGCGTTCACGATCCGCCAGCGCTCGATCTGCCCGGCGGCCATCGTTAGCTCGGGCTCCTTCCGGCCATTCACCAGGCGGGTACTGCCCTCGCGGCCGTTGTGCTGCTCGATCCACCACCCCGGGGGCCTGATCTGCCCCTTGCGGTCCAGCGCCACGTCGTCGAGCACGAGCACGCGCTCGGCGTCCAGCTGCGGCTCGTGCTCGCCGCGCACGATGAGCGCCCCGTACAGGCCGCGCTCCAACTGCACCGTCTCGTTGCTGTGCGGGTGGTACCAGAAGGTGCCGGCATCGGGAAGGCGGAAGCGATACGTGAACGTGTCGCCGGGAGGAACGGGGTGCTGCACCATGTCCGTCCCGTCCATCGCCGCCGGCACCCGCAGGCCATGCCAGTGAATGGACGTCGGCTCGGGGAGATGGTTGGTGAGGCGGAGCTCGAGTACATCGCCGGCACGCGCCTCGATGATGGGACCAGGCACCTGCTGGTTGTAACCCCACGCGCGCGTGCGCCGGCCGGGGATGAACTCCCACTCGGTTTCCCCGGCCGCCATCTCCATGGACACCACCGCGCGGCCGGCGCCGGGCTGTGCAGCGGCATAGGCGCGCTCGTACGCGAGCTGCGCATCAGCCGGGGGCGCATGGTGGACGACGGGGCCGCCGGCGTGGTCGTGATGCCCGTGCGAATGGGCGTGCGCGGCATGCTCGTGGTGTTCGTGCATGGGGACCTCCTGCGTGCGCGAAGCACTCCGGATATGACTCGGCGGCCCTGCGGCCGCGAGCGCGAAGGGGATGGACGGCAGCATCCCGCGTGCCGGAGGCGTCGCGCTTTGCCGGATGCGCTACACCCATGCCCGGAAGTACTCCGATTGGCGGTGCTCATGCGATGCTTGATGTGCGATACGTGATGCGGCACTATCCTCCACCACCGCTCCGCTGCCGCTCACACTCACCCGCCACCGCCCATGCATCCTCGCGCTGCCTCACTGATCACGACGCTGGGGCTGTCCGAGCACCCGGAAGGCGGATACTTCCGCGAGATCTTCCGATCGGCGCTTCAGGTCAACGCGCGCGATGGCCGGCCGGAGCGATCGGCCCTCACGGTGATCTACTTCCTCCTGCTGTCGGGCCAGGTGAGTTGCTGGCATCGCGTGGTGTCCGACGAGGCATGGCACTTCATGGAGGGTGACCCGCTGGAGCTGCACGAAGCGGATGCGCGCTTCCATCATGTCGTCACCCACACGCTCGGACGGCACGCCGAGTCCACGGCACCGGTGCACGTGGTTCCGGCGGGATGCTGGCAGGCGGCGCGCAGCACCGGCGAGTACACGCTCGTGGGCTGCGCCGTGGGCCCCGGCTTCGACTTCGCGGACTTCGCGCTGCTCCGCGACCTGCCGCGGGAAGCGGGAATGCTCAGGAAGGAGCATCCCCGCTTCGCCACATATCTGTGACTGGCTCCGCGGGGCGACCATCACAGCCGCCCCGCGGAGCCGCTCGTCACACCTGAGCGCTACTCGCTGATCGTCCCTCGCCGAGAGGGCGCGACGATCTTGTACTCCTTGGGTGGCGTCTCGTGCAGCAGGTATCGTACGAAGTAATCCCACCGCCGGCGCATCATGTAATTGGACGCGGCGCCGTAGCCGTGATGCACGTTCGGGATGATCAGCTCGTCGAAGTCCTTGTTCGCCTTGATGAGCGCCTGGGCTACGAGCATGGTGTTGTACGGCGGCACGTTGTCGTCGATCGAGCCGTGCGCCAGCAGGAGGTGGCCCTTGAGATTCTTCGCCACGGTCTCGTTCGCTTCCCGCGCGTAGTTGTCGGTCCCATCGGCGTTCCGCACCAGCAGTCCCTGGTACCGCTCCCCCCAGTCATCCTCGTACTCGCGCTGGTCGTGATTGCCCGATTCGGCAATGCCGACCTTGAAGAAGTCCGGATAGCGGAACATCGCGTCGGCGGTGATGAAACCGCCGCCCGAGTGGCCGTAGATGCCCGTGCGCGTGATGTCGATCCACGGGTAGCGCTCGGCCAGCTGCTTCATCGCGGCCACCTGGTCGGGGAGCGTGTTGTCGCGCCCCATCGCGCCGTAGTAGGTGTCGTGGAAGCTCTTCGACCGGTAGGGCGTCCCCATGCCATCGATCGTGATGACGACGAAGCCGAGCTCGGCGAGCGCCTGGTGGTCGCCGCGTGCGGCCGAGAAGCTGCGCGAGCCCACGCTCCCCGTCTGCGGACCGGGGTAGGGGTTGTTGATGATCGGGTATTTCTTGGTGGAGTCGAAGTTCGTGGGGCGGAACATGAGCCCGTAGAGCTTCGTCTTCCCGTCGCGCGCCGTGGTGACGATGGGGATCGGCGGCTTCCACCCGGCGGCGATCAGCTTCGAAATGTCCGCCTTCGCGAGCGGCATGAGGATGTGCCCCTTCGCGTCGCGCAGCACCACGGTGGGCGGCGTCTCCGGCGTGGAATAGCTGTCCACGAAGTAGCGCCCGTCCGGCGACACCTGAATCGAGTGATCCCCGCTCTCCGGCGTGAGCGGCGTCCAGTGCCGGCCATCCAGCCCCACGCTGTAGTAGTGGCGGAAGTACGGATTCTCGTTGGGATCGCGGCCGCGCGCCATGACGAGCAGCGAACGTCCCTGCTCGTCCACGTGCTCGATGCCGTCCACCGGTCCGGCGCCGGTGGTGATGGGGTGCAGCAGCTTGCCGGTGTTCAGGTCGTACAGGTAGAGCTCCGCCCAGTTGTTGCGCTCGGACGACCAGACGATCTGGTGCGACTTCCAGAGCACACGCCACCCGGCCACGGACTCGAACTGCGTGGGCGAGCTTTCCTCGAACAGCGTGTGCACCTGGCCGGTCTCCGCATTCGCGATCTTCACCGTGGCATGCTTGTGACCGCGCGACGTGCTCACGTAGGCGAGCCTGGAGCCATCGGGGCTCCAGATGAGGTCGTTCATGCTGAGATTGTCGCCCAGCATGGCGCGGTGATAGTCCGGCGGTGTCTGGAGGCGGATGACTTTTCTGGTGGGCACATCGATGATCACGCGATGGATCATCGAGACGATGCTGTCGCCCGGGAGCGGATACTTCCAGGAGAGGAGTCGCGGATGTCCCACGCGCGTCTCCACCAGATACATGTTGCCGACGTTGCGGTCGTCCTGCTGCTGCGTGGCGATCTTCTTCGAGTCGGGCGACCAGAGCAGCACCGGGCGGTCGCTGTGGACCCACCCCGCGTTGTCGGTGGCGTAGCCGTAGTTCTCGGTCCCATCCGTCGTGAGCTGCGTCTCCTCACCCGTGGCCACGTTGCGCACCCAGAGATTCCAGTCGCGGATGAACGCGGAGAGCTTGCCGTCCGGCGAGAGCACCTCCGGCGGCCCGCCACGGCGGAAGCGACCCGGGCGCGGCACTTCCTTTGTGGTGTCCACCTGACACGCACGGCCGTTCACGTCGCACCGCCACCGCTTGCGATCGATGTCGAGCACCACGTGCGTGCCGTCGTCGGACAGCTCGGCGCGCTGCGCGGGAATGTGCTGCGCGTCAAAGGTGCCGGCACCCGCGCGCGCGAGCGCCTGCACCATTGCGGCCGCATTGAAGAGCGGGCGCCGCGACTTCTTCGCCGGGTCCACCATCAGCCACTCCGAGCCGCTGGTGGTGGTGTTCCGGTAGTAGAAGTCGTCGTTGGGGAGCCAGGTGGCATCCACCCGCCCGCCGATCACGAGCGGGTTGACGTTGAACGAGAGCATCTTCACCGCGCGATCGTAGTCCGCGCTGGTGAGCGAATCCTGCGTCTGCTGCGCCGGTGCGGCGGAGACGGCGATGGCGAGCGCGCCGAGGATGACTGCCGGGGCGCGGAAGGGTCTGGTATGCATTGCGGGAGGTGAAGATGGAAGGGTCCTCAATGGCATCTTCCTATTATGCAGGCTGGTCATGACGCTGGCCAGATGGCGCGCCGGAGGGGCCCGCGCAGCCCATCGTCGCGAATGGGGAGCGATCAACGCTTCGCGTTGTGTGAAGGAAAACGGGGATTAGGGCCGCGAGCGGCGAGGAAGCAGGCGTTCCGCCTGGAATCTCTTGCCGAAGGGGGCTGTCGACGCCAGTATTCCCACAGTTCTTCCAGTTCTTCCTGCCTTGATCACCCGGGCGGTGTGTCGTTTGCCGCCTGCCCGCTCTGAGATCCCCATCGTGTATCACGGAACGTTCAACTGTTGGCCATCCGCCATCGCGGCCGGTTCGCGCTGGTTCCGAGCAGGTGTGCTCTGTGCTCTGCTTGTGGCGTTGGCGGGCTCGTGCAGTGACGCTTCAACGGCGCGGGATATCACCGGCACGGGCGAGGGTACGACGCAGACGGACACCGCCGGTGCGCCAGCGCAGATCGTCAGGGCAGCGGGAGATAACCAGGCAGTGGCGCCGGGACAGGCGGTACCGATTGCTCCAGCCGTGCACGTCAGCGACCAGTCGGGGCATGCCGTGGATGGAGCGCATGTGCATTTCACCATCATGGCGGGAGGCGGCAGCGTGGCGGACAGCGATGCCGTCACGGACTCGGCCGGATTGGCAACGGTCGGCAGCTGGACGCTCGGTGCGACGAAGGGAACGAATGTACTTGCCGCGTCGGTCGGCGATAGCCTCGCAGTCAGCTTCACGGCCACAGCCGGGGCGTACTCGCCCGACGTCACGCCGTCGATCTCCCAGCCGCACGCGGACGCCATAGTTGGCGACACACTTCAGGTCGCCGTCAGTGTCACATCCCGCTCCGAGCTTGCGTCGGTCGCTGCCGCCGTCGGCACGACGCGCGTGGCGCTGAGCTACTCGACACCGGATAAGGACTGGGAAGGCACGGTCCCCCTTCAGGGGTTGCCGCGCGACACGCTGCAACTCGAAGTGACCGCCACGGACGTGAACGGAGCGGCGACTGATGCGTTCGTGAGGTTCGTGCACGATCGCAAGCCGACGCTCACGGTGACGGCGCCTGACAGCGGCGCCATCGCGCGCCCCTCAATCGATTTCTCCGCCGACTGTACGGACGACGATCCGGCCGGGTGCAGCAGTCTCGCCGTCGCGGTGAGCTACGACAAGATCGACGACGACCCCGCACTGGCCACCGGTCAATCGCACATCAGTGGCACGGCCTCGCTCGCGGACTTCGATGGGCAGACCGTGTATCTCATCTTCACCGCCCGCGACTCGCGGGGCCAACTCGCCGAGGCCTTCCGCCAGGTCTATGTGGAAGCGAGTACGAAGCTCAGCGAGATCGCGACCGTGGATGGATCTGTCATGGATTTCCGCGGCGACCACGTCTTGTATCGTGGCGTGGACGGGATGATCACGCTCCGCGATGTCACATCCGGCGCGACCCAGCCCATCTACCCCGATACGGCGCTCGGTGCGGCTCCGCCGTACGGGTACGTCACCTCGACGGGAGCAATCTTCGCCGTCGGTAAATCAACCCACCAGGGCACGGAGGGCTTCGAGTGGCGGAACGGAACCCTCGTCGATCTGGGCACGCTCAATGGCTCCTCATCGCTAGAAGTCAGCGGGAACTACGCCATCTTCTCGGACGACGAGACGCTGACGCGGCGTGATCTGGTGGCGGGCACGAACACCACCATTTCGACCGACGCCGGAAACACGCACAATGGCGTCGCGTCGAACGGCGACGTGGCGTTCTGGTCCAGCGATTACCGCGTCTACCGCTACCGGGGTGGCACGACTACGCTGCTCACGCCAGACGATGGCACTGGCCGAGGGAACACGTATCCCGTGACCGATGGCGTAAATGTCGTCTACAGGAAGAGCACACCGTGCTGCACCGCGCAAACGTACGCCATCGTACTCCACAACGACGCCGGTGATACCGTCCTCGCGCCGGCACGGATGGAGGAGCCCGTGCCCGAAGGGCCACCAAATCCCCAGCCAACGGACTACGCCGTCAACTCGGGATGGACAGCGTTCACGGCGCTCGGCACTGGCGGGGTTCTCCAGGTCTGGACCCGATCCCCCACGGGCGAGCTTCGACAGGTCTCGTCTTCTGGCACGGACAGCAGGGTCTCCGCACTCGCCAGCGACGGCACCGTGATCTTCGAGGACGGCACCGGGCGCTACGTCGTGCCGCCCGGCGGTACCCTAGAGAAGATCATGTCGAGGCTCGGTACGGTGGTCTGGCGCGAAGGCCGGTTCCTCGCGTTCATCGGGAATACGGTGTACGCGATCACTCCTTGAGCCGTTTCGCGTAACCACGGCATCATTGCGCGAGCGCTCGAGCTGCCCGAGCCTTCCATTTGCCGCGTACTCCGCCCGCCATGTCCCCTGCTCGTGCGTATCGCGACGATGGCGCGCGCGCACCACCACTGGGGTGATCGGGCGAGTTGCAGCGCGGCTAGATGGCGCGGAAGTCATGGAGGAAGCGCGTGACCAGCGCGCTGCTTCGCTGCCTTCATATCGAGCAAGAGCCGCTTGAACTTCCCCGCCCACTTCCGCTGCTCTTCCTCCTCGAGGAAGGTGAGCGCTCGCAGCAGGTGCGCACAGCAGAGCGCGTGATCGCACGGATAGCGATGATCCCTGTACGTCTCGCAGCCGTCGTGCACGGCCACGCCATCGTACGCGGGGAGGAAGCCGATGCCGTGGAAGGCCCCACGGCCGCGCTTCTTATGCACGGTGTAGTGGCTCGAAGCAGGCGTGGAGAGGTCGTGCAGGTAGTGGAGTTTCTGCTCGACGAAGCAGCCCGTCTCGTCCATGTGCGCTACAGCGGAGTGCTGGATGAGGCGGAAGATCGCCTGCTCGGTCGCCCGGAGCCGGCTGGCCGCTCTCGCTTCGGCCGAGAGAAGGATGGCCTGGCTGACCCGGTGCCCAGCGAGGGTACTCAGGAGTTCGCTCGCTCGCTTGAGCGGCAGGAACTGGCCCGCGGCGAGGTAGACCGCGAGCGCGAGGAGCTCGCTCCCGTACTGCACCGTGGCGCTCCGCTCGCCTCTGCGGGGAAGTCGCCAACGGCGTACGCTCCGCACGCCGCGCACTGGCGAGCGAGCAGCCGGTGCTCGGTGACCACCAGGTGAGCGGGCACGATGTCGAAGACCTGCCTCCGGTCGAGCTCTGCACTCACGGCATGCTCCGTGAACGCCGTGCCGCAGCTCGTGCAGCGCGTGGCCGAGTGGGTAACGACGTGGTGCGGGGCCTCGCACAACTCGAGCGTCGCTCCCGGGTGGCCCTGCGGTCCGCCTGGCCGCGTGCCACTCTTGCCGCGTACGCTCTTCGGACGGCGAACCATGTCCGAGCTCGGAGGCTTGGAGCTGTTATGGCTGTCCTGGTGCTGGGCGGCCTCCAGCGCGCGCGCGGCGCTCGAGGGAGGCCACCTTGGCCTTGACGGTGGCCTCGGCCCTGCTGACGGCGATGGCCACGCAGCGCTCGAAGTGCGGCGGACCACCGAGACGACAGCCCCTGGGCCTAGGGGGTAGGCGCCGCGTACCTCGCGCTCAAGGCTCACTCGGAGCGCGTCCCACGCCCGGCCGGTCGCGTCTCCCTCGCCACGCCTCGCCACAACTGCTCCCACTGATTCGCCAATGCCGGCACGCCACCGCCAATATCGGACCACTACCCCCTCAGCCAGCACCAATTAGCCACTACCTGAGTAGTTACGGTTCAAGGCCTGACCACACCCCTCCGTGACCCGTCGCTCTTCCGCCCCTCCCTCCACCGCCCATATTCCCGCTCCATGACCTCCCGTCGCGAATTCGTCGAGCGCGCGGCGTTGTCCGCGCTCGGCCTGGCGCTCCCCATCCCGCCCATCACCGGCGTCACGCACGCGGCCTCCGCCCCGCCCGTGCCCCGGAGCCGGCATCAGGGCGGGGGCGTCGTCGACGTGCACCGCGCGCCGGATCTCGTGCTCGCGCAGACGGCGGCCGGGCAGCAGCGACTGCGGCGCGCGGGCGAGCGATGGACGGGCGAGAATGGGGTCATTGTCACCACCACGGAGCAGCCCGATGCGCTTCACGTCGCGCTCTCCGCCCCGGGCGTCGCCGTGAGCCGCCTCTACCTGCGCTGGCGGGGCGCCATGACCACCACGCGGCTCATCCTGGGCGATGCGTGGGAGCGCGCGTACGGAAATCTCGAGTGGCGCGGCTGGGTCCCCGACCGCGTGATGCCCTGGTACGCCGCGGCGTACGATGGCTCGCGCACGCACGGCTATGGTGTACGCACCGGTGCCCGCGCCTTCTGCTACTGGCAGCTGGATCCAGATGGCATCAGCCTCTGCGCGGACGTGCGAAGCGGCAGTATGGGCGTAGAGCTTGGCGACCGCACGCTCGACGTGTGCGATGTTGTCTCGCGCGCGGGGCAGGCGGATGAATCGCCGTTCGCCGCGCTGCACGCGTTCTGCGCGCAGATGTGCCCCGCTCCTCGACTGCCCTCGCGCCCGGTCTACGGCAGCAACGACTGGTACTGGGCGTACGGGCGGAACAGCGCGGAGACGGTGCGCGCGGACGCCAACCATCTCGTGGATCTCTCGCCCACCGGGGAGAACCGCCCATTGGTCGTGATCGACGATGGCTGGGAGCCGGGGCGCGGCGAGCAGAAGGAGGGCGCCGGCACGTGGGATCGCGGCAACGAGAAGTTCCCGGACATGCCCGGTCTCGTCGCGGACATCCGCGGCATCGGCGCGCGCGCCGGCATCTGGATTCGTCCGCTACAGGCGCCGGCTGCCGCGCCGGATTCCTGGCGTCTCTCGCGCGAGCACAGCGTGCTCGATCCCACCGTGCCGGAGGTTCGCAAGAAGGTGGCGGATGACATCGCGCGGCTGCGCGCGTGGGGCTTCGACCTCATCAAGCACGACTACACGACCTTCGACATCCTGGGCCGCTGGGGCTATCAGATGGGCTCCGCGCTCACCCGCGGCCAGTGGAGCTTCGCCGCCGGACGCGCGCACACCACCGGCGAGGTGATCGGCGAGCTGTACGACACCATCCGCACGGCGGCGGGCGACGCGCTCATCATCGGCTGCAACACGGTGAGCCACCTCTCGGCGGGTCGCTTCGAGCTCTGCCGGGTCGGGGACGATACGAGCGGCACGGACTGGGCGCGTACACGGAAGATGGGCGTGAACTCGCTAGCGTTCCGCGGCGCGCAGGATGGCGCGTTCTACGTGACGGATGCGGACTGTGCCGCCGTCACGACCTCGGTGCCCTGGTCGTTCGGCAGGCAGTGGCTGGATCTCCTGGCGCACAGCGGGACGACGCTCTTCGTCTCTCTCGCGCCCGACGCATTGGGCGCGGAGCAGCGCCGGGACCTGCGCGCGGCGCTCGCGCTCGCGGCCGCCAGCCAGCCGCTCGCCGAGCCGCTCGACTGGCAGCGCACGGTCTATCCCGGGCAGTGGCGGCTGGGTGGCGAGAAGCGACGCTTCGATTGGGTTGGCGAGGACGGCGTAGGGCTGCCGTGATACGGGCGCAGCTGAGCCGCCGCCCGCCCACCGGCATGGCATCACTGCTCGCGCACGCTCCCGTGCGAGGCGCGTGCCGCGTGTTCTCCGGCCGACAGTCCGTCCCGGTACAGCCGCGGGAACCGCTGCCGTAGCGCCTTCACCTTCGGCACATCATACGTCACGATGTACGGATCCGTCGGGTGGCGCTCGGCGTAGCGCTGCTGCGAATCATCCACGCGCTTGAACGACTGCAGCGCCGCGATGCGAGTGACGATGGGTTTCGGGAAGACGTGGGCCGCGCTCAGCGAGTCGATATAGGTACGTACCACACGCCGCTGCGCCGCACCATCCACGAACACGATGGAACGGTACTCCGGCCCCACGTCCGGGCCCTGCCGGTCGAGCTGCGTGGGATCGTGCACCACCGAGAAGAACACATCGAGAATCTGCCGATAGGAGATGCGCGAGGGGTCGTACACGATGCGCACCGCCTCCGCGGGCCCGCGCGACGCGGTGCCCGCCGCCGGAACCGGAGAGGCGTAGCCCGAGGTGACCGACGTGATTCCTCGAACGTGCCGGAACACCGACTCCACGCCCCAGTAGCATCCGCCGGCCAATACGACGACGGCAGATGATGGTGCCCTGGGCGGCACGATGGCCGCCGATGCGGAACGACCTGCTGTGCCCGCCGCGGCCACGAGCCCGACGAGCAACGGGGCCCACCGTCGTTCCACTTCGATATGCCGGTTCATGAGCGTTCCTCCCTCACGTTTCCGCGCGCAGCACCGCCGCGGGGTCCACATCGGCGGCGCGTCGCGCGGGGAACCAGCTGGCCGTCACCGCGACGGCAGTCATCACGACCGCGGCGCCGAAGAGCGTCGCGGGATCGGTCGGGGCAACGCCAAAGAGCAGCGCGCTCAGAAAGCGCGTCACCATCACCGCCGCCCCAAGTCCGAGAACGATGCCCACCGCGGCCACCGCCACCGCCTGTCGAAGGACCTGGCGCCGCAGCACCGCGGGCTGCGCGCCAAGCGCGATGCGCACCGCCATGTCGTGTGCGCGCAGGCTCACCATGTACGACACCACGCCGTAGAGTCCCACCGCGCCGATCAGGAGCGCGGCGACCGATGCGATCTCGAGCAGCTCCAGGGTGAACGTCGTGCGCGCCGTGGAGCGCGCGAGCACCGCCCCCATGCTGCGGACGGCGTAGACGGGAATGTCGGGTGCCAGGATGCGGAGCGTGCGCTCTACCGGCACGGTGACGTCGTGCGAGGACGCGCCGCTCCGCACCACGAAGGCGAGCTGCTGCGGCATCCAGCGCGTGTCACCCGCGCTGCCGTCGGCTTTCGCCACGCCCGGCGCCGTCACGAGTGG
>DASUKA010000011.1:0-1790 GCA_036278935.1 Gemmatimonadaceae bacterium | reverse complement strand
ATCCAGTAGAGCGGCACGCCTTCGCGCTGGTAGAGCTGGCGCTTCACGATGCGATCGCCGCGCCCGCTGCCCGGACTCAGCACCTCGATGGCCAGCAGCAGGTGCCTCACGGCGCTCCAGCCCTCCTTCCTGGCCTCGTCGAGAGGCATGACAAAGACATCGGGCTGCACCAGCTTCTTCGGGCCCCAGGAGAGATCCGCCGGCGCAGGAAGCACTTCCCCGACGAGCTCGCGCTCGAGGTACTCACTCAACGCGCCGAGCAGCCTGGCCACCGCTCGCTGATGCCAATCCCGCGGGGCCGGCGTCACAAGCAGCTCCCCGTCCACCACCTCGTAGCGCGGCCAGCCCCAATCGTGCTGGTCGTTGAGCGCGCGGACCATGTCCGCCGTGTACTCGCGCTGAACTGGCATGCCCATACGATCACCTCGGCAGCTACGAGAACGCAAGTGGCCGACATGCAGCACGATGGCGATCGGCTCCGGCAGGAGTGTCATCGAAATGCTGCCGCTGACATCGATAGAGCGCGCCATTCCTCCGGACCACGTCTCTGGCGTCGACCTTCTGCATTCCCTCCGCACTCCGAGTAAAGGACTCACCAGGAGACTCCCATGGACGGTCTGATGCACGACCTCCGCTACGCGCTCCGCTCCCTGCGCCGCGCCCCGCGTTTCACCGCGGTGGTGCTGCTCACCCTCGCACTCGGCATCGGCGCGAACACGGCCATCTTCTCCGTGGTGAACCGGCTGCTGCTCCACCCCCTCCCCTACCCGGACGCAGACCGCATCGTCTTCCTCTGGGAAAGCAACGCGCAAGGGACCATGCGCGTGGTGCCTGATCTCGACCTCATCCGCGCCTGGAAAGCACAGGCACGCTCGTTCGAGGGCATGGAGTCGTATCGCTACCATGACTTCATGGCCAATGTACAGGGCGAGGCGGAAGTCATTCACGGCACGGAGATCACCCCCGGTTTTCCGGCCTTTCTTGGGCTTCACGCCGCGCTCGGACGCACCTTCGTGCCAGCTGATGCGCGACCTGGCGCGCCGCCAGTGGTGCTCATCAGCTACGCCCGCTGGCAACGACAGTACGCTGGAAATCCACGCGTGCTCGGCCGCACGATCACGCTGGATGGCGCTGCGTACACTGTAGTCGGCGTTATGCCGGAGCACTGGGAAGTGCTGGATGGCCCGGGCACGTCCGACCCGGATCACATCTGGATTCCGCTCTCTCTACAGGAGAGCACCGACCCCACGATTCCGCGATGGGCGAACACCGTCGCGCGGCTCGGGCCCGCTGTAACGGTGGCGCAGGCGCAGCGGGAGATGGACGCCATCGCCGCGCACGTTGCAGGCGTGGCATCGCCCGCCAACACCAGCTTCACTGCCCGCGTGCTCCGGCCGAGCGAGACGATCCAGACCGGCGTGCCGCGGGATGCCCTGCTCGTGTTGCTCGCCGCAGTGGGACTCGTGCTGCTCGTCGCCTGCGCGAACGTCGCGAACCTGCTGCTTGCGCGCGGCACGGCTCGCTCGCGTGAGATCGCCCTCCGCACCGCGCTCGGCGCCGCGCGCTGGCGGCTCGTGCGGCAGGTCCTGGCCGAGAGCATCATGTTGGCGCTGCTCGGAGGCGCGGCGGGCGTGCTGGTCGCCTGGTGGGGGCTCGATGTCCTCACGGGGCTGAGTCCCTCCAACCTACGTTCGCTCGCCGGCGTGCATCTCGATGGCGCCGTCCTGGTGTTCGCGGTCGTCCTCTCGCTGGTGACCGGCGTGCTGTTCGGGCTGCTGCCCGCGCTGCAC
>DASUKA010000010.1:0-4928 GCA_036278935.1 Gemmatimonadaceae bacterium | reverse complement strand
TCCTTGAGCGTCGAATCCGACCCCGGCTCGATCGTGGCGCTGTTCGTGGCGAAGAGGATACCGTGCGTGGCCACGCGGCCGCTGGCGTTCAGGGCATCGAAGAGGGATGTCTGGCTCGCCGCGATGCGGATATCGTAGAGGATGAACGGCTCCTCGTCGCTACCGGTGGCGCTGATCCAGATGCCGTTGGAGCGACCGAGCTTCGCTTCCGGCACGTTGGCCACGCGCTTCCCATCGATGTACACCTTCGCGTGGCCGCCATCGACCATCATGCGGGCGAGATAGAGCTTGTTCGACTTGTTCTCCGGCGCCGCGGAATTAAAGTCGCCGATGCCGCCCGTGCTACCGAACTCGACGCGCTCGTGGCTGCCCTCCAGACTGTCCGGCACGAACCACACGTCGGTGCTCCATCCCCAGGAGTGCTGGAGCTCGATCTGCAGGGTGAATTTGTCGGGGAGCGTCTCCGGCAGCGGGATCATGATCCGCCCGCCGCTGCCCGACCGGAGCACCTTGCGCGAGCCGATCTGCGCGATCTCCCAGTTGCCGCTCTTCACCTTGACATGCAGCGGCAGGTCGCCCACGGGGTCGCCGGCAAAGTTCTCCTCGAAGAGCGTACGCGTGCCCGGCACGAAGTCGGCGTTGAGGTTCACCGTGGGCGGCGCCGCGGCGGCACCCGCCGCGCCCTGCCCGCCCGCCGCGGTCATCGCCTTGGCCGAGTCGGCGCTCGAGACCGGCTTTCCGCTCGCGTCCGTCACGACCACTGATTTCCCCTGCGCCTTGGCATCGCTCACGCACTTGGCATCGGTGGCCACGCACGTGATGGCGCCCTCCGTCTTGTCGAGCCCCTTGTCGATCGCCTTGTCCGTCTGATTATCGACCCGTTGCCCGGCCTTGTCCTTCACCTTGTCCTTGATCTTGTGCAGAAACCCCTGCGCCTGTACGCCCTGCGCGGCGGCGAGGGTGAACGCGATGAGCGCGAAGGCTCGAAGCATCATGCGAGACATCGATGACTCCCGGTGAAGTTGAGCGTGCATACCGCCGACCGTCCGATCGTGCGCCGCCGTCCGGTACGCACGGTGATCGTGCATGTCATGACTCATGTCTCATGGTGAGGCGCCGTCGGATCGCGGGAGTGCCACCAGCCCCATCGGCACCTTGTGCCACCCCGGCCACACCTGCATGGCACCGCCGGCATCGCGCACCAGGAGCTGGCTCGAGACTCCGCCTTCGAGCATCACCGCGGCGCGGCAGCCCAGAGCGCCCATCACGGCCGCCATCTCCGGTGTGGTGAGTCCCAGCGGCACCGTGGCGAGCTGGGCGCCCAGGACATCGAACCGCGCCAGGGCGATGATCAGCTGCCCATCACGCGCGATGCCGATGGCCAGGCGGGCATCGCGGTGCGTCAGGTCAATCCCCTGTCCCGCCGCGCGCAGCGCGCCCGGAATGTCCCCATCGTCCACAACCAGCGCGGGATAGGACTGGAACGCCTCCACCACGGCCGGACTTCCCCGGAGCGCCGTCAGGCTGTCAGAATTCACCAGCCGCACGCTTCCGGTGGTATCGACCAGCACCGCGAGGGCGAGCGGGCCCGTGGCCGGTGGGCTCGATTCGCGGCCACCATGAACCACCCATCCCCAGGGCACACCGCCCGAGTACCGCCCCGCGTTGAGCGCGACCACGGTGCTCGACTCGGCGCTCTCCACGCTCCACGCGCCCGATGTCCCTCCGGCTTCAACGGCGGCTTCGAGCCGGAGCCGATAGTGCCGTGGGTCGAGGCGGACGATCACCAGCCTGGTGCGCCATGCCTTGGGGCCGCCCGAGAGCTCGGCTTCACCCAGCTCCACGCCGGGCTGTACGCTCCGCCATGTGGTGCCGGACTGGAGCAACGGGGATGGGCCGCTCCAGCGCGCCGGCGCACGGTCGGCGCTCCACCACTCGACCCATTGTCCATTTTCCCGGACCAGAAGCGCGTCCCCGGATGTGTGACCGGGGGGCGTCCAGCCGAGCGTTACGAGCGGGAGTGTGGTGAGTGCCATGATCGCCCAATGTCGGTTGTGCGGCCTGAGTCCAGTGTGCATGAGCTGAAACAGGAATGGCGGCCAGGTACAGCCGCTCCGTGAGTGATGACGATGCCCCTCATACCGATACTTCCCTGTTCGGAGGTGGCACCGGCGCGATGGCGCACGGCGCGCCAATGGGCCAGGGGCGACCCTCTCCGACGCGACACGTGGCGTCCGGTGCTGGCCACATGTAGCTTCCTGCGTACGCGACGAAGCTAGGGTCCGGTATCTTCTGCATCTCAACAGATCAACACGTTGTTCCAGAATGACTTCCGGCTGATCACCCTCGGACGCATCGCGCTCGTAACGAGCGGCGGTGTGCAGGAGGATTCCCTGGCCAAGCGGCGCCGGAAGCTGGCGCTGCTCGCCGTGCTCGCGCTCGCTACCCGGCCGCTCGAGCGCGATTTCCTGGTCGAGATGTTCTGGGGGGAGCAGAGCGAGGAGCGCGCCCGGCATTCGCTGAGCGATGCGCTCTCGCATCTGCGGCGCGTGCTGGGCCCCGACGCGATCACCTCGCGGCGCACCGATGTGTCATTGAGCGATGGTATCAGGCTCGCCGTCGATGCGACCGAGCTCGCCGCGGCCGTCGGCCGGAAGGACTGGACCGCCGCGGTGGATCTCTACGCCGGCCCGTTCCTCGACTGCGTACACGTCGAGAGCTCGGCCAGCTTCGAGCAGTGGGCGGCTGGGGAGCGGCGCCGCATGCAGTCGCTCTTCGTCCATGCCTGCGCGGAGCAGTGCCTGGCGTATGCGCGCTCGAGAAAGTGGGACGCCTGTGCCGCTCTGGCCTCGCGCTGGCTGGACGCGGAGCCGCTCTCGGCGGACGCTGCGCTGTATCTGCTCAATGCCCTCAAGGCGCCGGGCACGCGGGCTGCTGACGGGCGCGCACTCGCCGCCTACGAGCAGCTCACGGCGCGCCTCGAACGCGAGTACCACGCCGCACCGGAAGCAAGTGTGAGCGCGCTGGCGGCGGATACCTCCCACCGTCTGACGGCCGGCGCGCCGGAGACGCCGGCGGCGAGCACGCCTAGGCCACCCAGTGCGCCGGCGCCCGGCGTACGGAACGCGCAGAGTGCGCCGCCCCCGCCCCCGCCTCCGCCGCGACGCCGGAGACGGCGAGCCGGCGCATGGCTGGGCATCACCGCGGCAGTGGTCGCACTGGGCGCGGTCGCCATCGCCTTTGTCGCTGCACACACCGGAAGCGGTGGCACGCATCTCGTCAAACCCGCGATCGCCGTCGTGTCGATCCGCAACCGGACGGGCGACACCGCCACCTCGTGGCTCTCCAACGGATTGCCCGACATGATCGTGGCCGATCTCTCACGCAGCTCAGCCGTTGATGTGGTGGACCCTGGCCGGGTGATGGAGGTGCTGCGGAGAGCGAAATTCCGCGACGCCGATACCCTCTCACTTCACATCGCGCGCAATCTCGCGCGCCGGGTCGGGGCAAGCTGGGTAGTGAACGGCACGCTGAGCCGCGGCGGTAACGGCTTCATCCTCGACTTCAGCGTCCACGATGTCGCTTCCGGGGAGTTGGTGCGGCTCTACACCGTGTCCGCGTCGAACGTGCTCACGCTCGCTGACCGCGCGGCCGCACGGCTGCTCGGCGCCGCGGACGCGCACGGGGCGGGACCCCGACTCGCCGAGGTGGAGACATCGAGCCTGGCGGCGTATCAGCACTACGTGCGCGCCATGCAGGCGGGTGAAGATGGACGGGACATGGACGAGCGGCGGGAGCTCAACGCGGCCATCGCGCTCGACTCCGGCTTCGTGGCGGCCCTCCGTGTGCGGATGAGCATGCCGTCCCGCGACGGCGAGAACGACAGCGATACGCTGGCCGTGCTGGCCGCCGCCTTCCGCCGTGCCGGCAATCGCGTGTCTGATCACGACCGGCTGGAGATGGCCGTCTACACGGCGCTGCACAATGGCGAGCGCGCGCGCAGCGAGGCGCTGGGACGCCAGCTCGTCCAGCACTATCCCCGCGATCCGCATAGCTACGCCATGCTTGCCGATGTCTACGTGACGCATGGCATGTGGGCCGCCGCCGATACCGTGTTGCTCCGGGAGCTGGCGCTCGACTCGCTGGCCGCCGAAGCCGGACGCGGTCCATGCGCCCCATGCGTGGCGTTCAGGGGACTCCTGAACAACCGCGCAACCGAAGGGGACCTGGCAGGCGCCGAGCACACGGCGCGCCGGTGGATCGCGCTACAGCCCGACCTCCCGGCCGCGTGGACGGGGCTCGCCACCATCCTCTCGTATGCCCAGCGATTCGACGAAGCGCTCGCTGCCGAGCGGCATGCCGTCTCGCTCTCCGGCAACGACCCTGAGTACGTCATTCGCGTGGGGCGCATCCTGCTCATGGCGCGCCGCTGGCATGAGGCCGACTCCGTGATCGCGCTCTGGAGCAGGAGTCCATCGCGCACACTGCAGAGCGGCGCGTTCGACCTGCGCGTGCTGCTCCAGCGGGAGCGCGGACAATTCCGCGCGGCCAATCGGACCATCGAGGCGCTGCTCCCATCGTTCCCCGATGCCACGAGCCTGCGCCTGGAGGAAGGGAACAACTTCAGCCGACTCGGAGAGTACGCCGAGGCAGCGCGGCTGTATGAGTCGCTCGCTCGAGAGCGTTTGCCCCGAGCGCCGGCGTTCTCGCCGATCATCGCGCTCACCGGCGACTGGGCGCGGGCCTTCTGCTGGGATCACGCGCTGGAGGCCGATGCGCTGGCCGGCCGCGGCGACACCGTGCGGCTCGGCGTACTGGCCGACTCCATCCAGCGGGTGAGCGCGCGCAGCTACTACGGGCGCGACTGGCGGCTGGCGGCGCATGTGCGCGGGCTCATCGCCCTGCACGGGCAGCGCTACGCCGAGGCC
>DASUKA010000009.1:0-41647 GCA_036278935.1 Gemmatimonadaceae bacterium | reverse complement strand
ACAGTACCGCGGCGCCCTGCGGCACCGCTCGATCACTCTCTCGACGCACCGGGCCATGTCAACGAATCGTTTGCAGCAGCTTCACGATGCCGGCCAGTCGATCTGGCTGGATTTCATTGACCGCACCATCCTGTTGAACGGTGAGCTCGCGCACCGGATCGAGCACGACGCGCTCACCGGGATGACCTCCAACCCGACCATCTTCGAGAAGGCACTCGCCGAGGGCAGCGAGTATGACGAGCAACTCGCTTCGGCGGCGCCCGGGGCCACGCCGTGGGAGCTGTTCGAGCTGGTGGAGACGGATGATGTGCGCACGGCGTGCGACCTCTTCCGCCCGGTTTTCGACGCTACGAGCGGCGGTGACGGTTTCGTCTCGATCGAGGTCTCGCCGGGGGCGGCGAACAGCGCGGACGCGACCGTCGCCGAGGCGATGCGGCTCTGGAAGACGGTGGATCGGCCGAACGTGATGATCAAGGTGCCGGGCACGACGGAGGGCGCGAAGGCGGTGCGCCGGCTCACCGCGAACGGTGTCAACGTCAACATCACGCTGCTCTTCTCGCTCTCCGCCTACCACGCGGTGATCGACGCGTACATGGCGGGACTGGAGGAGCGGGTGAAAGCCGGGAAGCCCATTCATGGAATCAGTTCCGTGGCAAGCTTCTTCGTGAGCCGCGTGGATACCGAGGTGGACAAGCGCCTCGCCGCGCTCTCTCCGGCATCAGAAGGCGACCGGCGCCTGACGGAGGCGCTCAAGGGGCACATTGCCATCGCCAACGCGAAGCTTGCCTACGCGCTCTTTGGCGAGACCAAGTCCAGCACGCGCTGGGCGGCGCTCGCCGCGGCAGGCGCGCGCGTGCAGCGCCCGCTCTGGGCGAGCACGAGCACCAAGAATCCGGCGTACCGCGACGTCATGTACGTCGAGGATCTGATCGGCCCCCAGACGGTGAACACGATGCCGCCCGCCACGATCGAGGCGTTTCGCGACCACGGCCGAGTGGAGCGCACCGTGGACCAGGACGTGGACGCCGAGCGCCAGCGCATTGCCGATCTCGAGTCCCTCGGCATCACCATGAAGAGCGTGACCGATACGCTGCTCACCGCCGGCCTGGCCAGCTTCCAGAAGTCGTTCGACACCCTCGTCAGCCGGCTGGGCCAGAAGGTCCGGACGCTGGCGGGGACGTGAGGGAAGGGCGAGAGGAGAAAGGAGAGAGGAGAAAGGCGAAGTAGTGAGTCAGTCGGTCAGTGGGTCAGGAAAGGCCCGGAGGAGCAGGGCCCTCTCCCCGGGGCGTTCCCACGACTCATTACTCACAACTCACGTCCCGCCTCTCTCCTTTCTCCTTTCCCGCCTTACCGGCAACTCACGTCAACGAGCGTTCGCCGGGCGAGGTCCACGCAGAAGTGTCCTGTGTCGCCGATGTCGAGCGGCACGATGCTGCGGCCATTGAAGGTGAGTGTTGCGGCGTAGGACACGGTCTTGGAGACCGTGGTGTTGCCCTCGCGCGTCCGCGTCCCGTTGAACGTGAAGGTGACGCTGCCCGACATTGGCCATGGATTCTCGGTATGCGGCACCGCGAACACGACGTTGCTGTACGTGCTGGCGGCGGCAAGGGCATACGTGCGCGAGAGTGTGCTGTCCGAGAACTGCACCGTGGAGGTGTCGCTGCCCGTCCCGTTCCAGATGCGCTGCTGGTTCCACGCAGGGTCCTTGGCCACCGTGAGAGCACGCCGGAGATTGACGGTGGCGGACCAGGGAGCGCTGGACACCGTGCCCGCCAGATGGCCCTGGAACTGGATGCTGTCGGTGGATGCGCTGTCGAAGGTGGCGCGCGGCGCGTCACTCCCGAAAAACTCATGGCTGAAGTCCAGCACGAGCCCCGCGGTGAGCGTATCGGTGCAACTGTGCAGGAAGGTCGTGCTGTCGTAGCTGCACGTGCCCGGGAAGGTCCATGTGCCCAGCACGCCGCCCACGACACTCAGCGAGAGTCCCGGTGCCGTACGGGAGGTGCGGCTAGCGCTAGCTGCCGCATCGGCATTCCCGTTCATCAGGATGAGGTCGTTCGCCGTCATGTTCCCCGCCTGCGTCGCGATGTCGTTCTGTTCCTGCGCGGACGTCACGGGGTCGGTCCCGGATGATGTCCCATTCTCGTTGGGGGGCGTGACCAGCGAGGCCGCATCGCACGCGGCAAGACCGAGGGTGAGCACAGCGGCGCCGAGCACGTATCGCAGCGTCCTGGGTTGCATGAAAGCCTCCGGAATGCGGGGATGGACTCCCCGAATGGTTCGTTCAGTCGTGTAGCAGCATCTGTCGATCGGTTGGACGCCGTAGTCTGGCTCGGCGTTAACGGCGTTGGATTTCCCACCGGCGTACGGCACGCTGGTGTGCGTTCTGCACGACAGCCCGCGTGTCGCTTGCCTTCGCTGGTGCGCGTGCATACATCTGCCCCCGAACTTCTTCCCCATTTCATCGTGTCGATGCCTCACACCGCGCGCACCAAGATCGTCTGTACCGTAGGACCAGCCTGTGCATCAGCCGCGGAGGTGTGCGCGCTCATGCGCGCGGGGCTCAACGTGGCCCGCATCAACTTCTCCCACGGCACCCACGAGGGCCACGCGGCGGTCATCGCGACCATCCGGGAACAGGCGCGGGAGCTGGGGCGCCCGGTCGCGATCCTCGGTGATCTGCAAGGACCACGCATCCGGGTGGGCGCACTTCCCGAGCCGGTATCCCTCCTCGAAGGGATGGACGTTCTGCTGGCCCCCGAAGCAACCGCCGTCGCCGGTGAGATCCCCGTGACCTACGCCGCGCTTGCCGAGGACGTGCACGTGGGCGACCGCGTGTTGATGGACGATGGCCTCATCGATCTCGTCGTGCTCGACGTGCACGACGCGCGCGTTCGCGCACGCGTGGTGCACGGCGGTACGCTGCGCAGCCACAAGGGGATCAACCTCCCCGGAGTTGCCGTATCCGCGCCGTCGGTCACCGACAAGGATCGCGCCGACGTCGCCTTTGCGGTGGAGCACGGGGTGGATTACCTCGCGCTCAGCTTCGTGCGCCGCGCCGAGGATATCCACTCGTTGCGCGCGCTCATTCCGCGCGAGATGCTCGTGTGTGCCAAGATCGAGAAGGACACGGCGTTGCTGCAGCTGCCGAGCATCGTCGAGGCCTCCGACGCGGTGATGGTCGCGCGCGGCGACCTGGGCGTGGAACTTCCCTTCGAGGAGGTGCCGATTGCGCAGAAGCGCATCATCGCGGTGGCCAACGCGCTGGGGCGGCCCGTGATCACCGCCACCCAGATGCTGGAGTCGATGGTCACGAACCCGCGGCCCACGCGCGCCGAGGCGAGCGATGTGGCCAACGCCATTCTGGATGGCACGGATGCCGTGATGCTCTCCGCGGAGACGGCCACCGGTGCGTACCCCGCGCTGGCTGTGGCCGCCATGACGCGCATCATCGCCGAGATCGAGCAGCACCCCATCCCGCAGCGTCCCTACGTGGTGGAGCCCCGTCCGCACGATGGTCTGGTGTCCACGGAGGACGTGATCGCGGCGGCCACGGTGGAAGCGGTGCGCACGCTTGCCGCGCCGGTGGCGATCGTCTTCACCAAGAGCGGCTTCACGGCGCGCATCGTGGCATCGCACCGTCCGGATGTGCCCATCCTCGCCCTCACCGACGTGGGTCGCACCTACCAGCAGCTCGCCCTCGTGTGGGGCGTGCTCCCCGAGCTCGTGCAGCACCAGCCGAGTTACGAGGCCATGTTTCGGCAGGGGGCCGAAGCGGCCGTTCACCGTGGACTTGCCAAGCCGGGTGACCGCGTGATCGTGACGGCCGGCGTCCCCTTCGATGTGCGCGGTACCACAAATCTGCTGCGGGTGGAAATGGTGTGAAGCTCATTTTCCTTGGTACGGGCACCAGCTTCGGCGTTCCGCAAATCGGATGTCGCTGTGAGGTATGCCGCTCCGCCGATCCGCGCGACCGGCGCACACGCACCGGGGCGTTCGTGGAGTCGGACGAGGGCACGCGACTGCTCATCGACACGCCGCCGGAGCTGCGCTTGCAGCTCGTCGCGGCGCGCGTGGACAAGGTGGACGCGGTGCTCTTTACGCACGACCACGCGGATCACGTGCATGGCATCGACGACCTGCGCGCCATCTCGCTGCGGCGCGGTGCCGCGCTCCCCATGTACGGGCCCGCCGCCACACTGGAGCGGCTGGCGGCCCGCTTCCCCTATATCTTCGACGACGCCATGCGCGCCGTGCCAGGGACGAGCAAGCCGGAGGGACGGGCGCGCGCCTTGCGTGACGGGGAGACCGTGCGCATCGGATCGGTGGACGTGACACCGGTGGCGGTGCCGCATGGTCCGGTCACCGTCTTCGGCTACCGCATCGGGCCGCTTGCGTACGTGACCGACGCCAAGGCGCTGCCGGACCAGGCGATCGACGTGCTGCAAGGGGCGCGGGTGCTGGTCATCAATGCACTCTTCCGCACGGAGCATCCCACGCACCTGAGCATCCCTGAGGCCATCCAGGCCGCGCGGCGCATCGGCGCCGAGCGCACCTTTCTCACGCATCTCACGCACGACAACCTCCACGCGGACCTCGAGGCCGAGTTGCCATCCGGCATCACGCCGGCGTTCGACGGGCTGACGGTCCGCATCGACTGACATGGCAATTCACATCGATTACAGCAACATGATGGCGGGGATCGTCCCCGGTGGCATCGACGAGGCCGCGTGGCACGCTGCTCGGCAAACGTTCGCCGCGGCCTATCAGACGGCGCAGCAGCGGCGCCGCGCCGGCGAGCTCGGCTTCATCGATCTCGTGGCTGGCCAGCCACAGCTGCAGGAGCTTCGCGATTTTGCGGATGGGATCGGACAGGCCTTCAGCGATGTGGTGGTGCTCGGCATTGGCGGCTCGGCGCTCGGTACCATCGCGTTGCGCTCCGCGCTCCGTCCCCCCTCGTGGAACGAGCTGAGCGACGAGGCGCGTGACTTCTTCCCGCGGTTGCACGTGCTCGACAACGCGGATCCGGTCACCATGGGCGCGCTCCTCGACCGTCTGGAGCTGGGACGCGCGCTCTTCGTGGTGGTGTCCAAGTCCGGTGGCACGGCGGAAACGATGGCGCAGTACCTCATCGTCCGTGGCCGGTTGCAGGACGCGCTCGGCGAGGCGTTCGGGCGGCACCTGGTATTCATCACCGACCCCGAACACGGGGCGCTCCGGGCCATCGCGAACTCCGAGGAGATCCTCTCGCTCGAGCTGCCGCCCAACGTGGGAGGACGATTCAGCGTGCTGTCCGCCGTGGGACTGCTGCCGGCCGCGCTCATCGGCATCGACGTCAGCGGGCTCATCGCCGGCGCGGCCGAGATGGCCACACGGTGCGAGGCGGAGGCGCTCGATCAGAATCCGGCGGGCGTGTTCGCGGTGCTGCAATGGATGGCGGACACGCAGCACGGTTGCACCAACCAGGTGCTGATGCCGTATGGGGATGCGCTGCGCGACATGGCCGGGTGGTTCGTGCAGCTGTGGGCGGAGAGCCTGGGCAAGCACGGAGACGACGGCACGAGCCGCGGTCCGACGCCCATTGCGGCGCGCGGTTCCACCGACCAGCACAGCCAGGTCCAGCTCTTCATGGAAGGGCCGCGGAACAAGACCGTGACCTTCGTGGCTGTGGAGGAGCGGACCACGGACCTGGAAATTCCGCATGCGCACCAGGATCTGCCAGCGCTCGCCTATCTGGGCGGCCACACACTGGGCGAGTTGCTGGCCGCGGAGTGCCGTGCGACGGCGGGGGCGCTGGCGACGGCGGGGCGCCCGAACATGCGACTCTCCCTCGAGCGCGGTGATGCGTGGCACATCGGCGGTCTCATCATGCTGCTGGAGATGGCGACGATCTATGCAGGGGCGCTCTACGGCGTGAACCCGCTCAATCAGCCTGGGGTCGAACTGGGCAAGCGGCTGACATACGCGATGTTGGGGCGGCCGGATGTTCCGGAGGCGCAGCGCGAGCTGGCGTCGCTGCCGGCGCCCGACCCGCAGTGGACCGTGTAGCGACCCTTGCCACCGGGCGGAGGCGCGGGCACCTTCCGGGAATACTCAGCAGGGCCGAATGGGCGCCTGGCGGTGTGCAGAGCACGGTGCCGGGATGGATAGCACCACACGTCGGAGGATAGATGGGAACGCAACACGTGGCGTCGGCACCGCTCATGGGCGGGGATGTGCGTGTGGACAACGGTCGGGTAACCGTGCTGCGCGAGCCGGGCCTGCAATCCGAGCGCATGGACGCGCTCGTGCGCGAAGCAGTGTTCGCGCAGGGTCAGGCGCGGGATCAGGCCAGATGGCTCATCTGGGAGATGGCGCAGGCGGTGGGGCTCCGCCCGGCATCGATCAATGCCCTGTACATGGCGCGCGGGCGCGGTCAGGTGGGCGGTTTTACCGTGCCCGCGATCAACGTTCGCGGTGCCGCCTACGATACGGCGCGCGCCATCTTCCGTACCGCGATCGCGCAGGAGGCCGGCGCCTTCATCCTCGAGATCGCGCGGTCGGAGATCGCCTACACCGATCAGCGTCCCGCCGAGTACGTGGCGGTGGTGCTCGCTGCCGCATTGCGCGAGGGGTATCGCGGTCCCGTGTTCATCCAGGGCGATCACTTTCAGGTGAACGCCAAGAAGTACGCCACCGACCCCACGGGCGAAGTAGCGGCGGTGAAGCAGCTCGCGCTGGAAGCGGTGAATGCCGGCTTTTACAACATTGACGTCGACAGCTCCACCCTGGTAGATGTCTCGCGCGCGACCCTCGACGAGCAGCAGCGGCTCAACTACGATGTTGCCGCCGATATCACGCGCTACATCCGCGAGATCGAGCCGAAGGGGATCACGATTTCCGTCGGGGGCGAGATCGGCGAAGTGGGCGGGCACAACAGCACCATACCCGAGCTGCGTGCCTTCATGGATGGGTATGCGCGCGCACTGCGCGAGCAGGCGGGCGCGGATGTGGCGGGGCTCTCGAAGATCAGCGTGCAGACGGGCACCTCGCACGGCGGGGTGGTGCTCCCGGACGGCAGCATCGCGGATGTCAAGCTGGACCTGGAGGCGCTGGAGCAACTCTCCCGGCTCGCGCGCGATCACTACCACCTGGCCGGTGCCGTGCAGCACGGTGCCTCCACGCTACCGGAGAGCGCGTTCCATAACTTCCCGCGCATCGAGACGGCGGAGATCCACCTGGCCACGAACTTCCAGAACATACTGTACGACCATCTGCCGGCCGAGCTGCGCGAACGGATCTACGCCTTCCTGGCGGAGCGCATGGAGGGGGAGCGCAAGTCCACCGACTCGGACGAGCAGTTCACCTACAAGACGCGCAAGAAGGCGCTTGGCCCGTTCAAGCGCGAGTTGTGGGCGTTGCCGGACGAGGTGCGCTCGGAGCTGGCGCGGGCGTACGACCGGACCTTCGGCTTCCTCTTCGATCAACTGAAGGTGGGGGGGACGCGAGAGATCGTGGCAGCCTGTGTGCACGCGCCCGAGCGGCATCGGCGCGCTCCCGACGACAGTGCGCAGCCGATCGTCGCCGCGCCGGACGACGCGGACGCCGGCGAATAGCGCCTCCCCCACGGCGGCGCGCTGGCTGGAGTGCTTCCAGCAGCTCGCCGGCCGCGTGGCGCACGGGATCAAGAACCCACTCAACGGCGCCATGCTCAACGCCGAGGTCATGCGGCAGCGCGTGCGCCGGCCCGACGTGCAGGCAGCCGAGCTCGCGCCCTTTGCCGATGCGGCGGCCACGGAGCTTGCACGGGCCGCGGAACTCTTCGATGCGCTGTTGCGATTGGCGCGACCGGCATCGCTCCCGGTAGATTTAGCGGTAGAGATCCAAGCGCTGGCAACGCTGTACGGTGCCATAGCATCCGAGCACGGCGGAGCGGTGGTCGTGGAGCGGCGTGGGGACGGGACGTTCGAAACGACCGTCGATCCGAGCGACGCGCGGTATCTGCTCGCGCAGTTGCTCGAAGCGGCCGTCAGCGGTGCCAGCGTGCACATGACGTTGAGCGGGGGCGCTGAGGGAGTGGCGGTCGCGGTGCATGGAGCGGCAACGGACGCTGCGCTTCCCCCGCTCGCATATGAGGTGGCAGCCGGTCACAGAATCGCGCTGTCAACCCTCCCTGATGGGATCACGATGCTTTTCCCGCGCTCTGCGCGCGGTGGGATGGACGGAACGCCATGACGAAGCAGGCCAAGATTCTGATCGCCGACGACGAACGCGCCATCGCGCAGGGGCTGAGCGCCATCCTCACGGACGAGGGCTACACGGCCGATATCGTTCAGGATGGCCAGAAGGCGCTCGACCACCTGACCGGGGATACATACGGCGTGGTGCTTGCGGACCTCACCATGCCGAAGATCGACGGGATCGCGTTGCTCAAGGAACTCCAGTCGCGCGGTATCACGACGGAATGCATCATCATCACGGGGCAGGGGACGGTGGATTCCGCCGTGCAGGCCATGCGCGAGGGCGCGTATGACTACATCGAGAAGCCGCTGAACGCCGAGAAGCTCAACCGGCTCAAGGCGCTCATTCCCAAGGCGCTGGATAAGTTCGAGGTGAAGCAGACCAATCGCGCACTCGCCTCGGAGCTGCAGAAGCTCACGCACTACGGCGAGCTCACGGGACAATCCGAAGCCA
Organism: Gemmatimonadaceae bacterium; assembly: GCA_036278935.1. Classification (GTDB taxonomy): domain Bacteria; phylum Gemmatimonadota; class Gemmatimonadetes; order Gemmatimonadales; family Gemmatimonadaceae; genus DASSNR01. Next base: position 32,974 of record DASUKA010000009.1, on the reverse strand, counting down.
TGCGGAGCGTCTACCAGGTGATCGAGGCGGTGGCGCCGTCCACGGCGAGCGTCTTCATCCTGGGGGAGTCCGGAACGGGAAAGGAGCTGGTGGCACGCGCCATCCACGCGAAGAGCGAGCGCGCGAAGGGCCCGTTCTTCGCCCTCAACTGCGCGGCGCTGCCCAAGGACATTCTGGAGAACGAGCTGTTCGGGCACGAGCGGGGCGCCTTCACCGGGTCCACGAATGAGAAGCCCGGCGCCTTCGAGATGGCGGATGGCGGTACGCTCTTTCTGGATGAGGTGGCCGAGATGGCCCCTGACATCCAGGTGAAGCTCCTGCGTGCGCTCGAATCGCGCACGGTGCGGCGCTTGGGCGGCAAGAAGGAGATCGACGTCGACATTCGCGTCGTCTCGGCCACGAACAAGGACTTGCGAGAGGGGCTCGAGCAAGCTGATCTGCGCGAAGACCTGTACTATCGTATCGCGGTCGTGGAGCTTGTGCTGCCGCCGCTGCGGGATCGGGTCGGGGACATCAAGCTGCTCGCCATGGAGTTCCTGGCGCGCTTCGCGCAGCAGAACGGAAAGTCGATCACCGGCTTCGACGAGGCGGCCATGGAATGGATTCTGTCCTACCACTGGCCTGGCAATGTGCGCGAGCTCAAGAACGCCGTGGAACGGGCGGTGATCCTGTCACACGGCACGACGATCGCGGTGGAGGACGTCGTGCCGCGCCATGGGCGCATCGGCGAGGTGCCAAGCACCCTCACGCTCTCCGTGGGTGTTACGTTGGCGGATGCCAGGCGGCAGCTCGTGCTGCGGACCTTCGCCACGACCGGCGGTGATGTGGACCGGACGGCGAAGATGCTCGGGCTTGGTGCACGAGAAGTGGGAAGTGAGCTGGCATCGCTGCTGCCAGCCAATGGCGCTCGCCCGGCCGCTGGCGAGGCGTCATCCGGTACGGCCCGCGCGGGGGGGCGCGCACCGGCCGCCGCCAAGAGCGCGAAGGGGAAGACGAAGTCCAAGGGCCATCATTAGACGCACTGACGAGGTGACCAGATGACGCGGTATGAGGAGATCGACGACGAGCCCATCGTGATCGTGCAGCGGCATGGCCGGGGGATGAGTACGTTCCTGTGGGGCATGGCGATCGGTGCCGGGATCGCGTTGCTCTACGCGCCACGCTCCGGTGAGGAGACGCGGCGCGATCTTCGTCATCGCGCCCGGCGCGTGCAGGGTGCCGCGCAGGATGCCGCCGGTGAGCTGAAGGAGTCCATGACGGGCCGCTACCAGACCGCCCGCCGGTCCGTGGAGGAGCGACTCGACTCGGCCAAGCGTGCGCTGGAGATCAGGAAGGAGCAGGCGTCGCAGGCCATCCGGGCGGGCCGCGAAGCGGCCGATCAGGCGCGCCGCGAGCTCGAAGCGCGGCTGGCCGAAACCAGGGCTGCCTACCACGCGGGGGGTGAGGTGGTGCGCGAAAGCCAGCCGCTGCCGCCGGTGGCGGACGACCGCGACTCCGACACACGGGACGCCGCTGGCACGTGACGGCGTGAGGCTCGGGCGGTCTACCACCTCACTCCATGCACGTCCGAGCCGTTTTCTCGCGCCTGGCGTGGGCCGTTCGTGACTACGCCCGGCGCATCTACGATAATTCCGCCGACGATGACATCTTCTTTCTCGCCAGCGGCATCGCGTTCAATCTTCTTCTCGCCGCCGTTCCGTTCGTCCTGTTGCTCCTCTCGGGGCTTGGCTATCTGCTGAATCAATCCGCGGCCACGTCATCCGCGGAAATCTGGCGATTCATCGATCAGCTGCTCCCGCCACGGGCCGATGTGGCCAACAGCCCGATTCACGCGCTGATCAACGATGTCATCCAGGCGCGCGGTCCCACCGGCCTCATCGGGCTCGTCGGCTTCATCTGGTTCTCGACGCGCCTGTTCGGCTCGCTCCGCTCCGTGTTGGCCGATGTCTTCGATATCGAGGAGGAGCGAAGCATCATCGGTGGCAAGCTCTTCGACGTCAAACTCACCATCATTGCCACCTTACTCTTTGTTGCCTATTCCGGTCTGAGCGCCTACCTGCGGCTCGCGACTACGCAGGGCCTGCGCCTCGCGACGACACTGGGCATCCGGGGCGATCTCATGGGGGGCGCCGAGTACGCGTTCGGCAACGTGCTGGCGGCGGCATTCATCGTCCTCATGTTCTACCTGCTGTACCGGTACATCCCCAACCGGCGCATCCGGTGGCAGACCGCGCTCGTCGGCGCGCTCTTCACGAGCGCGCTGTTCGAGCTCGCCAAGTTCGCGTTCACCGCGTACCTCGGCTCGTTCAACCCCGGCAGCTTCTACACGGGCACGCTGTACGCCATCGCGATCATCGTCCTCTGGGTCTACTACGCCGCGCTGGTTTTCATTCTGGGCGGGGAGATGGGTCGCGTGCACGAGTTGCGCCGGATGCGGCGGATCCAGCGGGAGATTCTGGAAGACTAGAGAGGCGAGGGTGGCGGGAGTGGGGTGTCGGGGGTCGGGAAGCGGCATGGGCGAGCGGTACTCTCTGCCCGCCTACCCGACACCCCACTCCCACTACCCGGTTGTCTCATCCACAACTCATGACTCACCACCCTTTTCCCTTTCCCGCCTTTGCCATACTTTCCCGCCATGCCTATCGACTTGCGAAGCGACACGGTGACGCGGCCGACGCCGGCCATGCGGCGGGCCATGGCGGATGCCGAGGTCGGGGACGACGTACTGGATGGCGATCCGACGGTACGACGCCTCGAGGCGCGGGTGGCCGAGATGCTCGGGAAGGATGCCGCGCTCTTCTTCCCGAGTGGGACCATGGCCAACCAGAGCGCGGTGTGGCTTCTGTCTACACCGGGGACGGAGATCCTGCTGGATGCCGGGTCGCACATCATCCACTACGAGGTGGCCGCCGCCGCCGCGCTGAGTGGCGTGCAGGTGCGCCCCGTCTGCGGATCCGGCACCGTGATGGATGCGGCCGCGCTCCGCTCGGCGCTCCGTCCGCCATCGCCGCACACCATCGGAGCAAGCCTTGTGTGTCTGGAGAACACGCACAACGGGGCGGGAGGCAAGGTGACCCCGCTTGCCGAGATGCGTGAGCTCCGCGCCGTGGCCAATGCTGCCACGCTCCCGGTGCATCTGGATGGCGCGCGACTCTGGAATGCGTCCGCGGCAAGCGGCACATCGCTGGCCGACTTCGCCGACTGCGCGGACACGGTGATGGTGTCCTTCTCGAAGGGGCTTGGCGCGCCGGTGGGAGCCGCGCTCGCGGGCCCCAAGGATGTGATTGCGGAAGGATGGTCGGTGCGCAAGCGGCTGGGGGGTGGCATGCGCCAGTCAGGCGTTCTGGCGGCCGCCGTGCTCTACGCGCTGGACGCGCACCTCCCGCGCCTGAGCGAGGACCATGCGCGCGCGCGGGAATACGCCTCCGTTGTCGATGGTGTGCGCGGCGCCCGCGTGGTGCCGCCGGACACGAATATCGTGATGCTCGACCTCCCCGATGGGGTGGAGGCGGGCGAAGTGGCGGCCGCGGCCGCGAAGCACGGTGTCCTGTTGAGCCCCTGGTCGCGCCAGCGGCTGCGTGCCGTGATGCACATGGACGTCGATCGCTCGGCGGTACAGACGGCGGCTGAGACGGTGGCGCAGCTGCTGGACGAGTTATGCGCCGCGAGTGGAGGGCGGTGAAGGGTAGTCCGGCGTGACGGGCTGTGCGATCACCACCACTCATGCGCGCCGCTCCCTCGTTGTTCCGGCACGAGTGCGCCGCTATATTTTCGGAGTTCCAGGTCCCGGAGGGCGCGCGCCCACTAACTCCGTCAGGACCCCGAAGGTAGCAGCGGCATGTGGTGTCGAGTGTTGCTCCGTCAGACCTGGAACATCGCGCGGGACGACTGAGCGCCACGCCACGGGCGGCAGGCTCGCGCGTCGACCACCGGACGACCCGTCACGGGTAAGTGACCAACGAGAGCCTGGCGGAGCGTCCGCCAGGCTTTCCCTTTTGTCGCACTTCACCTCCCAGGCGCCCATGTACATCTCGCTCGCGCGGAAGTACCGGCCAAAGCGGTTTGCTGACGTCGCCGTGCAGTCGCACGTCTCCAACACCCTCAGGGGTGCGATCGCTCGCGGACGCGTGGCCCACGGCTATCTGCTCTGCGGTCCGCGCGGAGTGGGGAAGACGACGCTCGCGCGGGTGCTGGCGATGGCGCTCAATTGCGAGAGGAGAGGCGAGGGAGCAGGGAGCAGGGAGGCGGGCGGGGAAGGGCGAGAGGCGGGAAGCGAGGGGCGAGAGGAGAGAGGAGAAAGGCGAGAGGCTTCCGGAAGCGAGCCCGCTCCACCACTCGCCTCTCGCCTCTCGCCTCTCGACGCTGGCGAGCCGTGCGGCGAGTGCGCCTCGTGCCGGCGCATCTGGAGCGGCGCCACGAGCCTTGATGTCGTGGAGATCGATGCGGCATCGAACCGCGGGGTGGATGACGCGCGCGAGCTGCGCGAGCGCGCGATGTACGCGCCCTCGAGCGAGGCGCACTACAAGGTCTACATCGTGGACGAGGCGCACATGCTCACGCGCGAGGCGTGGAACGCGCTCCTCAAGATTCTCGAGGAGCCACCACCGCGTGTGGTGTTCGTCTTTGCCACCACGGAGCCGCAGAAGATCGCGCAGGCGGCGGCCCCCGTCCTGAGCCGGTTGCAGCGCTTCGACTTCAAGCGGATCGGCCTGGGTGAGATCCGCGCCCGCCTGGAGGCCGTACTGGCAGCCGAGCAGGTGACGGTCGACCCGGATGCGGTGGAACTCATCGCGCGCGCGGCCGATGGATCCATGCGCGATGCGCTGAGCCTCACCGATCAGGCGCTCTCGCTCGGGGACGGAACGCTGACGGCGGAGCGCGTCCGTGAAGCGCTCGGGCTGGTCGCCGAAGATGAGTATCTCCTGATGCTCGACGTCGTGGCCGAGCGTCGGGCGGGCGATGTGTTCGCGGCGGTGGCGCGGCTGGTGGATGAGGGCGTGGACCTCGGCACCTTTCTGAGCGGACTTGCGGACATGCTGCGAGCCGCGCTGGCCCTCTCGCTCGGCGCGGAGATGACCGGGCTCTCCGAGCATGCGCGGGCCGCACTGGCGGAGCGGCGGGACCGCCTCTCCACCGGCGACCTGATGCGCATGCTGGCGGCCGTGACGGAGCTCGAGCCGCACTTTCGCCGCAGTGGGCAGCAGCAGCTCCTGCTGGAATCGCTGCTGGTGCGCTTCGCGCTCATGGATCGGACGGTGTCCATCGAGAGCGTGCTGCGAGAATTGGGCGGCGGCCAGCCTGGGCCGGATGGGGGTGAGCCGGCGCGAGGCGCGCCCGGGCGGACGCCCCCCGCCGAGCCGCCACGGCGATTCGCCGATCGTGCTCCCCGCGAGCCGCCGGAGCGCTCGGACGCGCGCGGCACCCGCGCTCGGCGTCCCGCCACGCCCCAGGACGCTGGCGGCCGCGTCGCACCACCGCCGGCTCCTCCGCTGGCGGACGTCCCAGCTCGCGCTGCGCGCCCTCCCGTCCCGCTCGATCTCAACGGACTCGTGGAGCGATGGGGCGATGTTGTCGCCCGCGTCCGCGCGGATGGACGTGGTCTGCTGGGCGCTGCGCTCGCGCAGTCGCTGCCATGCGCCATCTCAGCGCAGGGCGCGATTACGCTGGAGGTGGAGAACGAGGTGCACGAGCCGCAGATCGTGAATGGTGCGCAAGACGTTCTGGCGGCGATCGGGACGCTGTTCACGGGGGCGGAGCGGCTGATTGTGCGGACCGCGGCGGCCGGCGCGACGCCGGAGGCCAGGCCGCAGCGGCTGACCGAGGAGGGCGTGAAGGCGCAACGCCTGGCCATGCTGCGCGGCCACGACGCCACGCTCGATGCCGCCATGGATGCACTGGACCTGGAGCTGCTCGACTGAGCATCCGTCGGCTTGCGGCACACGGGCCCGGCGGGGTAGCTTTGCTGTCTCTTCCACACTTCACGACGTATGATGCATGGCTGACTTCATGAAGATGCTGCAGCAGGCGCAGGAGGTGCAGGGGCGCCTGCAGCAGTTGCAGGAGGAACTGCAGGGCAAGACGGTCTCGGCGGCGAGTGGCGGAGGGATGGTGACCGTGACCGCCGACGGGAAGGGGCAGATCCGCGCCGTGCAGATCGATCCCGCCGTCGTGGACCCGTCGGACACGGAGATGCTCGAGGATCTGATCCTCGTCGCCATCTCGGAGGCGCAGAAGAAGGCGGCCGCGCTCGCGGAGGAGGAAATGCGCAAGCTCACCGGGGGGCTGTCGCTGCCGTTCCAGCTTCCCTTCTAGCATGTCGGCCATCGAAGAGCTCGCCACGGAGCTCTCGAAACTTCCGGGCATCGGTCGCAAGACGGCACTCCGCCTCACGTACCATCTCCTCACCCAGCCCCCGGACCGGAGCCGGCGCCTGGCGCGGCTCCTCGGCGATCTGGCCGAGCGCGTGCATCGCTGTTCTGTATGCGCGAATCTCACGGAGGAGGATCCCTGCGCCATCTGCGGCGATCCACGGCGTGACCATGAGATGCTCTGCGTCGTGGAAGAAGCGTCAGACATCGGCGCCATCGAGCGGGCTGGGGAGTTTCGTGGCGTATATCACGTGCTGGGCGGAAGGCTGTCGCCGCTCGATGGTGTTGGACCGGACGATCTCACCATGGAGCGACTGGTGGATCGCGTGGCCTCGGGCGCGGTGCGCGAGGTGATCATCGCGACCAATCCGAGCCTGGAAGGGGAGGCGACGGCGTTGTACGTGCAACGCCGTGTGGCGCCCCTGGGGCCGGTGGTGTCGCGCATAGCTCGAGGAATTCCGGTGGGGGGCGATCTGGAATACGCGGATGGCGTGACCATCGCGCAGGCACTCACCGCCCGGAGGGCCATGTGACGGGGCGGCGAGTGGCGGGAGCCACGCTCGCGGGATTCGCCGGTGGCCTTGCCGTGGGGTTGATCGTCTGGAGTCAGCAGACGCACCGCTCACGGCGCAATCTGTTCAGCCCGCACCAACTCCGTCGCCTCGCGGCGTTGGGGTACCTGCGCGGGCAGCGCAGCGGCCACACGGTTCGCCTGCTCCGCGATTACGTGCAATGGGAACAGACGCCACGACTCCGCCGTCGCGGCGAGCTGATCCTGCGCCGTATGGAACACTCCCTCGAATAGAAGGACGCCCGATGCCCGCTGGTGCCGCTAGCTGGTCGTTCACCGAAGACGATTACGGAGCGATTGAGCGATCCCTGCAGCGCTTTCTCCACGACAGCAACGCGCGGTGCGCGCTGCTCGTGGATCGAGCGGGGCAGCTCGTGGCTACGGTCGGGGAGCCGCCGCGCTTCGACCCCACCACGTTTGCCACGCTCACGGCGGCGGACTTCAGCGCGAACGACCAGCTCGCCCGGCTCGTGGGCGAGAGCGAGTTCAACTCGCTGTTTCATCAGGGCGAGCAGGAGTCGATGTATCTCGTCGACATCGCCCGCCGCGTCATCCTCGTCATCCTCTTCGATGGCCGCACCACGCTGGGCCTTGTCCGGCTCAAAGCGAAACCGGCCGCCGAGGAGCTCACCCGCCTCTTCACCGAGATGTTCCAACGCGCACGCGACACTGATGCGGCCCCAGACATCCTGGCCGGTGCCGACGATGAAATCGACAGACTCTTCCAGTAGACGGGGAGCATGCCATGTCGATGATCAACTACGCCTCGCGCGAGATCAATTGCAAGATTGTCTATTACGGCCCGGGACTCGGCGGCAAGACCACGAATCTGGAGCACGTGTACGGCCGCGTACAACCCGACACTCGCGGCAAGCTCATCTCGCTGGCCACCGAGACGGAGCGCACGCTGTTCTTCGATTTTCTCCCTGTCGACCTGGGCACCATTCGTGGCTTCAAGACGCGCTTCCACCTCTATACCGTGCCGGGACAGGTCTACTACAACGCCAGCCGGAAGCTCATCCTCAAGGGAGTGGACGGCATCGTGTTCGTGGCGGACTCGCAGCTCGACCGGATGGAGGCGAACCAGGAGGCCATGCAGAACCTGTACGACAACATGGCGGAGTACGGCTACGATCTTACCACCATGCCATTCGTCGTCCAGTACAACAAGCGCGATCTCCCCAACGCGGCCTCAGCTCTGGAGCTGCAAGCGGCGCTCAATCCGGGGTGGGAAGTGCGGTTGCCGCAGAAGCAGCGTGTCACGCCCGATCCCTATCATGCGGGGCAGAACTTGGTGGAGCAGCTGCCGACGGGCGAGTGGGTGGAGCGCGCCCCGTACTTCGAAGCTGTGGCCGTGGCGGGCGACGGGGTGTTCGACACGCTCAAGGCGGTGAGCAAGCTCGTGCTCAAGACCCTCGCATAGCACCCTGAGCGCGCGGTGAATCTCCCGAACGCGCTCTCCGCCGGCCGCATTGTGGCGGCGCCGTTGATCGCTCTCCTCCCCTTCGCCGCCAGTTGGGAGCTCAAGATGGCGGGCTTCGTGCTGTACATCGCCGCCGCCATTACCGACTACTACGATGGCGTGCTGGCCCGCACGCGCAACCTGATCACGGACACCGGCAAGCTCCTCGATCCGCTTGCCGACAAGCTGCTGCTGTTCGCGACCTTCGTGCCGATGTACATCCTGCAGAGCTCGCCCACGGACTGGCCTCTGGCGCTGCTGGCGAATTCGTCCGCGCTGCCCGACACGGCCACTCAGTATGCCTTCGTCACGCCGCTGGGGAACGTGGCGCTCCCCTTCTGGATCGTGGCGGTGATCGTGGGGCGCGAGCTGTTCATGACCATCTTCCGGCAGGCCGCGGCGCGGCGCGGTGTCGTGATCGCGGCGATAGGCCCGGCCAAGTGGAAGCTTGGCTTCCAGTCCACCTGGGTGGGGGCGTCGTACTTCTGGTTCGGCGCGGCGACTGCCGCCCGCCACTACGGCTGGCGCAGCGCCGCCTGGCGCGTCTTCGCGAACTTCAACGGCATCGTTGGTGTGGTGACCATGATCGTCGCCGTGGTGCTCACACTGTATTCGCTGTGGATCTATCTGCGGCGGTACAGCTCCGTGTTCGTGACCCGCCGCGGATGACCGCGGTTCACGCGCACTCCGTGGCGGTATGCACGTCGAGCTGATCACGATTGGCGAGGAGCTGCTCCTGGGCTACACCGTGGACAGCAACGCGGCCTACCTGGCGCGGGCGCTTGCCGAGGCGGGCGTCGAGATCGTGCGCCATACGACGGTGGGAGACGACCTAGCGGCCGTGGCACGCGTGGTGGGTGAGGCGCTCGACCGCACCGGGGCCGTGATCACCACGGGCGGGCTGGGACCCACCAGCGACGACATGGCAAAGCCCGCGGTGGCCCGCGTCTTCGGGCGGGAGATGCAGCGCGACGCGGAGGCCGAGCGTGCGGTCAACGCGTGGTTGGCGAAACGAGGAGCCACGATGCGGCCCGCGCATCGTCAGCTCACGATGATGCCGGAGGGAGCGCGCATACTGCGGAACCAGCACGGTAGTGCGCCCGGTGCATGGCTGGAGGATGACCGCGGGCGATGGGTGGCGATGCTGCCAGGCGTGCCGCGGGAAATGCGCGCCATGACCGGCGACACGCTGCTCCCCCTGCTGCGCGACCGCGTTGGAGCAAACCCGCCGGTCGTCCTCTCGCGCACGCTGCGCACCACGGGCATCGCGGAATCGGCAATCACGGAGCTTCTCGGTGAGTATGCGACGGCTGCGGCGGGACTGCCCGTGGCATCGCTGCCGGGTTGGGAGGGGGTGGACCTGCGTCTCACGGCGCGCGGCATGCGGCGCGAGCGTGCGGAGGATGTGTTGGAGCGTGGGGTGACGGCGCTCTACGAGCGCGTAGAACGGTACGTGTACGGCGAGGACGGCACCGACCTGGCGTCCGTGGTGCTCGAGGGGTGTCGAGCACGTGCATGGCACGTCGCGACCGCCGAGAGCTGCACCGGCGGATTGCTCGGCGCGCGCCTGACGGCCATCCCCGGTTCCAGCGATGTGTACACGGGCGGCCTGGTGGCGTACGCCAACGCGGTCAAGGAGCAATGGGTGGGTGTGCCGGCCGAGATGGTGCTCGCCGAGGGCGCGGTGAGCGAGCCCGTGGCGCGGCAACTCGCGGCCGGTGTGGCGGCACGGATGAAGAGCGAGGTCGGGGTGGGGATTACGGGAATCGCGGGGCCAGGCGGAGGCACACCGGAAAAGCCCGTGGGCACGGTGTGGATCGGGGTGTCGGTTCGAGGCGCTGTGCGCACGCGAGGCGGCGTGTATGCGGGCGACCGCGCGGAGATCCGGCAGCGGTCGGCCCAGGCGGCGCTCGAGATGATCTGGCGCGCGTTCCAGGAGAGCGAATGAGGCAGGCGATGCTGCCAGCGCGGCAGAACGATGGGGCATGGCGGTTGCACCCTTTCCCGCGCGTGTGGAGATTACGAGTGACCGTACGCGGCGACGCTCAGCGCGTCCCGAGCGACACCAGCCGACCTTTCGATACGTAGGAATGAAGGTGCGTGATCATATGAAAAGGCGGGACGATCAGGACAGCGAGGAGGAGACGGGCCAGGCGCGGAACGCGCGCACCGGCTCGCTGGCTGCGGAGTCGGGGCAGGGCGATAGCCCACCGGACGAGGCGACGAGCGAGGAGAGCGCGGTTGCCGAAGCGCGGGAGGCGGCCGCGCTGGCCCAGCGCGAGGCCGAGGAACAGCGCGACAAGTACCTCCGACTCGCCGCAGAATACGACAACTATCGCAAGCGGGTTACCAGGGAGCGCCAGGAGACGGTGCCTCGCGCGCAGGCGGAGTTGTTGCGCCCGCTCCTGGATTCGCTGGACGACCTGGCCCGCGTGGCGCACGTCGGTTCAGACGCCACCGATATCGCGAGCGTCGTGAATGGTGTTGACCTGGTGGAGCAGAAGATGTTGAAGGCGCTCATGGCGCAGGGGCTCGCCGTCGTCCGTCCCGTGGACGAGCCGTTCAATCCCGAGCTGCACGAGGCGGTCGCCACCGAGCCGGCGCTCTCACCGGAAGATGACCACATGGTGTCACAGGTGTACCAGCCCGGCTACCTGTTCAAGGGGCAGCTGCTGCGTCCCGCGCGCGTGGTTGTGAAGCAATGGACCGAGTGAGGCGGCGCTAACAGGATATGCCGCAAAGCAAGGACTTCTACGCGGTCCTCGGCGTGTCCGCATCGGCCACGCAGGACGAGATCAAGAAACAGTACCGTCGCCTCGCCAAGAAGTACCATCCGGACGCCAATCCGAACGATCCGAAGGCTGCCGAGCGCTTCAAGGAGATCTCGGAGGCGAACAACGTGCTGGGCGACGCCACCAAGCGGAAGCAGTACGACGAGATGCGCCGGTTGGGCGCCTTTTCGTCGGGCTTTGGCGGCGGGCGCGGCCGCACTGGCCAGCGCGCCGGCGCCACCGGCGGCTCTCCGTTCCAGAGCGGCAACATCCGCTTCGAGGACTTCGATATCGGGGGGCTGGGCGGGCTTGGCGGCCTGGGCGATATCTTCTCGTCCATGTTCGGCGGCGGGCGGGCGGCGCCGGGCGGCGGCCGCGCGGCCGCGCCCGAGCGCGGGCAGAGCGTGGAGGCCACGCTGGAGGTCCCGTTCCGTACAGCCGCGCTGGGTGGCAAGGTGCCGATAGAGCTGGAGGTGAACGAGGAGTGCCCCACGTGCCACGGAAACGGCGCGGCACCCGGGGCATCGTTCAAGACATGCCCGGAATGCAACGGACGTGGTGTGGTGTCGTTCGGGCAGGGCGGCTTTGCGGTGAACCGGCCATGCCCCATGTGCCTGGGGCGCGGTCAGATTCCGAGCGAGCGCTGCCCAACGTGCAGTGGCTCGGGGGAAGTGCGCGCGCGCAAACGGGTGATGATCACTGTGCCGCCCGGCACGGAAAGCGGCACGCGTGTGCGGTTGAGCGGCCAGGGAGGTCGGGGGCCGAACGGCGGCCGGCCCGGTGACCTGATCATCACCTTCCAGGTGCAGCCCGATCGCTTCTTCAAGCGTGAGGGGCTGGACGTGATCGCGGCCATCCCGCTCAACATCGCGCAGGCGACGTTGGGCACGAAGATCAATGTGCGCACGCTCGACGGCAAGAAGGTGTCTATCAGAATTCCTGCCGGCACGGCATCGGGCAAGCGCTTCCGCATTCCCGGGCAGGGGATCGCGAAGGATGGCGCCCGCGGCGACATGATCGTGGAAGTCGCGATCACGGCTCCCGAGCAGCTCACGCCGGAACAGGAAAAGCTGATGCGCGACTTTGCCGCGGCTGGGGGGATGAAGTACTGAGAGGGCCAGGGTGGAGGGAGTAGGGTCTGGGGTGTAAGGGGAACGGCTATGGTCGAGGGGTTCTCTGCCCACCTACCCGACACCCGATTCCCTTACAGCCGGCCGTCATCCCACTGTCTTTCCGCCGAGCACCGGGAGCACCTCGCCGCTGATGTAGCTGGAATCCGATGAAGAGGCGAGGAACACGTAGGCGGGCGCGATCTCTTCGGGCTGCGCCGGCCGCTTCATCGGGACGTCCGAGCCGAAACGGCTCACCTTTTCCGCACCGCGGTCGGCGGGGTTGAGGGGCGTCCATACCGGACCCGGCGCCACCGCGTTCACGCGAATGCCTTTCTCCACCACGTTCTGCGCCAGCGATTTCGTGAAGGCATGAATGGCGCCCTTGGTGGCCGAGTAATCGAGGAGGTGCTTGCTTCCTTCGATTCCAGTCACTGAGCCGGTATTGATGATGGCGCTCCCCTGGCCCAGATGCGGGAGCGCCGCCTTCACCATGTGGAAGTAGCTGTAGAGATTCGTCTTCACCGTGTGGTCGAACTGCTCCTCGCTGATGTCCTCGATGGACTGCGCGTGCTCCTGGAACGCGGCGTTGTTGACGAGGATGTCGAGTCGGCCGAACTCGCGAAGCGTTCGCTCGACCGCGCGGCGGCAGAAGTCCGCGTCCACGACGTCGCCGGGCAGGAGGAGCGCGCGGCGTCCCTCCTCTTCCACTGCCCGCCTGGTCTGCTCCGCGTCGGACGCTTCGCTCAGGTAAACGACCGCGATATCGGCGCCCTCGCGCGCGAACAGCACCGCGACGGCGCGGCCAATGCCCGAATCCGCACCGGTGATGAGCGCGACCTTTTCCCGGAGCTTGCCGGAGCCCACGTATGTCGGCGCGTCGTACTGCGGCTCGGGGCGGAGCCGCGACTCCTCTCCCGGTTTGGGCAGATGCTGTTCGGGAAAGGGGGGAGCGGGCTGCCGCTGGTCGGCTGGCTGAACAGCGCGTTGTCGCGTCCCGCCCGATGTTGGCGCTCGCTTCTTCGATTGCTCCGAACGGTTCGACTCGGCGCGTCGCTGAATGGCGCGATCCGAGCGTGCCGTCTCGCGACCTCTATGTTCCGCCTTCCGTGCCTTGCCTGCCATGCTCCCTCCTCTGGCGCGCATGCTCGTGTTGCGCTGTGGGTGGGCGGCGGGTGCAACAGTCGGGCCCGGGCTGCGCGCTCGTGACAGACGGTCCGCAGCCGAGCAGCGCCGCCCGATGGGGCGGCACACTTTCTGACGGACAGTATGGCATATCGTGAACGCCAGCAGCGAGGTGCTCCATGGGCGGCAAGCGACCCGACCAATACGAGATCGACCCGCGCGAAGCGGGTGCAACCGATTACAAGTTTCGTCAGGAGGATGAGCGGATCGAGGATGAGCAGAAGCAGGAGCTCTCCTCGAACGCCGAACGCGAGGCGCGCGAGACATTCATCCCGCACGGCGGAGAGAATCCGGAACAGGCGCGCCGAAAGGCGCAGCATGCCGGAGAGAATCCAGAGCAGGCACGGGTGAAGGCGCGCCACACGGCGCGCAAGCGCGCGAAGGGCGCGCGGGGGCGGCCTGGGCGGAAGGGGAAGTCCAGATGACGGCCCCGCTGGATGGACTGACCATCGCGGTGCTCGCCACCGACGGCGTGGAGCAGGTGGAGCTCACCTCGCCGCTGGTCGCCGTTCGGAACGCCGGCGCCCAGGCCCAACTCGTGTCCGTGAAGCGGGACGACATTCAGGGGCTGCGTCACTTCGCCAAGGGGGACAGCTTTCCAGTGGACCGGCTGGCCGGCGACGTGAGTGCGCGGGACTACGCCGGGCTTGTCGTGCCGGGTGGCGTGGTGAACGCGGACGAGCTCCGGCTCCACCGCGACGCCGTGCGCCTGGTGCGTGAGTTCATGGAGCTGGACAAGCCGGTGGCCGCCATCTGCCACGGGCCGTGGATGCTGGTCGAGGCGGATGCGGTGCGCGGTCGGACGCTCACGTCGTGGCCCAGCCTCAGGACGGACATCGTGAACGCCGGCGGCACATGGGTGGATGAGGCGGTGGTGGTGGACCAGCGATTGGTGACGAGCCGCAAGCCAGACGACCTTCCTGCCTTCTGCGCGAAGCTCGTGGCGGTGCTGGCGCAGTCAGCGGCAAATCACCTGGTGGATGAGACCTCGCAGGAATCCTTTCCCGCGAGCGATGCACCAGGGTGGGGTCCCGCGGCGATCGGCGCGCGCAGGGAGCCGGAGCCGCCTCCCGCCTCCCCGTAGGCTCCCCGCATCGAATAGGAGACCAGCGGTGGGCGATTGACGCACGTGCGTCGCCCGCCCGCCGCTGGCACCTCCGGCATCATCTACCGAGCGGAACTCGCGGCGTGCACGTAGTGTTCGATACGTGAAGCGCGCCGCGATGCGTGGCGCGCTCTGGTTTCGCGCCGACAGGCCACCTGGAGAGCGCATGGTGAAGCGGCATCACTGGATCATTCGTCTCACACACTGGGTAGCGTTCGTCGCCGTGGCGGTGATGATCGCCAGCGGGCTGCGCATCTTCAACGCGTACCCGGCCTTCGCGCGGAAGGGAGAGGGCTTCTGCTGCTATCCGTTCGCGGGCAAGCCTATTCCGAATTGGCTGACGTTTGGCGGATGGCTGGCCGGTGCACGGAACTGGCACTTCGCGATGATGTGGGTGCTGGTGGTCACCGGGCTCCTGTACGTCGGCTTCATCTTCCTGCACGGCGATTGGCGCGATGTCACTCCGCGCCGCGGGTCGGCGCGCGACGCCTGGGAGATGGTCAAGTTCTACCTCTTCCTGCGCAAGGCGCATCCGGTGCAGGGAAAGTACAACGCCTTGCAGCGGGGCGCCTATTTCGCGCTGCCGTATCTGGCGGCGCTGGAGGTGGCCACGGGAATCGCCATCTGGAAGCCGGTGGAGCTCGCGCCACTCACCTGGCTGTTCGGCGGGTACGTGTGGGCGCGCTACTGGCACTTCCTGATCATGCTACTACTGGTGATCCTCATTCTCGGGCATGTCTTCATGGTGTTCGTCACTGATCCATATTCCATTCCGTCCATGTTCACCGGCAGATACAACGACGCGCACTCGCCGGAGGCGCGCAACGCCCGGCCGTTCTATCATCTCCTGCCGCAGCGCGCCCCAGCGCCGCGGCAGGCTGTGCACGTACCCGTGCCGGTGGCGGTGGAGCACGACGTGACTGGGGAGCCGATTCCCGGGGCGGACCGATCGCCGAACGGGTCAGGCCCGTCCGAGGAGGAGTGAGCCATGGATCGCCGGCGATTTCTCACACTGAGCGGGCTGGCACTGCCTGCGGCCTGGCTGGCAGCGTGCGGCTCCGAGGGGCCCAAAGCGGCGCAGCCGGTGCTCAGCGCGGCCAAGGGGTGGAACGAGCGGGTGGGACGGCTGCTGCTTCGCCACCGCTCCATGGACATGCCGTCGGCGGCGGCCATGCAGGCGGGCGGCGCCTTTCCGCAGTACTACATCTCGAAGCATGTGCCGGTTTGGGATGAACGCGTGCGCGGCCCGTGGTCGCTGGAGGTGAGCGGGCTGGTGCGCCGCCCGCTCCGCCTCACACTCTCGCAGCTGGCCGGCCTGCCGAGTGTCACGCTGCGATTGAATCACTATTGCGTGGAGGGATGGACGGCAGTCTCCACCTGGACAGGCGTGCGAGTGAGCGAGCTGGCCCGGGTGGCGCAGATGCTCCCGGAGGCGCGCTACGTGGACTTCCAGTCCTTTGATGACGGCTATCACGAGAGCTGGGACCTGGAGAGTGCCACGCACCCGCAGTCGTTGATCGCCTACGGCATCGACGGACACTACCTCGGCCCGCCGCATGGCGGTCCCGCGCGCATGTATTCTCCGGTGAAGCTCGGCTACAAGAGCACGAAGTATCTCACCAAGGTCGTCTTTCTCCCGGTGCGCAACGGCGGGTACTGGAGCGATCAGGGATACGAGTGGTACGCGGGGACGTAAGCGCGCGCGACGGCCGTAGCACGCGTGTGCGTGGGCGGCAGGGCGTGCGGAGCGCCGCGTCTTGCGGTTACACGTAGATGATCGTCTGATAGATGCGCCGCACTGGCCATCGGGTGTGCGGCGCCGTTAGTATTGCAAGCGGTTTCTGCCCACTTCTTTTCCCGCCAGTCATGCGCCGATTTACCCTCCTCCTGGCCATCGCGGCGTGGGGTTCGCTGACGCCGTTGCGCGCTCAGGCCACGCTGCACCTCATCCCTCAACCGCGCGAAGTGACGCCGCTCGAGTCGATTCCGCTTGCGCATGGCGTGGCGATCAATGCTCATGGAGCGGCGGACAAGCTCGCCGCCAAGAACCTCGAGACCATGCTCCGGGCGCGCGGCATTCGAGTGGTGCCCCTCGGAACGGCGAATGCCGTGCGCATCACGCTCGCGCGCGCCGACTGGCCCGCCGCGCAGTACGCCTTCAAGCGGGACACGCTCACCTTCGAGCCGGTGATGCACGATGAGGGCTACATCCTGGTGGCCGGGCACGGCGAGGTAGTGGTCGCCGGCGCCACCGCGGCCGGCGTGTTCTATGGCGTGCAGACGCTCAAGCAGATGGTGGTGGGGGATAGTAGCTCGGCGCGCATCGAAGGCGCGAAGATCCGCGACTGGCCGGCCATGCGCTATCGTGGCATTCAGGATGATCTGTCCCGCGGCCCGGTGCCCACGCTGGATTTCCAGAAGAAGCAGATCCGCACCTTCGCGGCGTACAAGATCAACGTGTACTCCCCCTACTTCGAGAACACGCTGGCCTACACCGCGAATCCCCTCATGGCGCCGCCGGGCGGCGCCATGACTCCCAGCCAGGTGAAGCAGCTCGTCGATTACGCGAAGCAGTATCACATCACCATCATCCCCGAGCAGGAGGCCTTTGGCCACCTGCACCATGTGCTGGAATACGAGGCGTACTCCGACCTGGCCGAGACGCCGCACGGGCACGTACTCGCGCCCGGGCAGCCGGGTTCGCTCGAGCTGATCCGCCAGATGTTCGGTCAGATCGATTCGCTCTTTCCCGGCCCGTTCGTGCACATCGGTGCTGATGAGACGTTCGAGCTGGGGCGCGGCCAGACTGCCGGCGAGGTGAAGATCCAGGGGCTCGGTGCCGTCTATCTCGACTTCCTCAAGCGCATCGCCATCACGCTGCGTCCCTTCGGCAAGCGCCTCCTGTTCTGGGGCGACATCGCGATGAAGGACCCGGATCTGGTGAAGACACTTCCCAAGGGGCTCATTGCGGTCGCGTGGACGTACAACCCGCAGCGCTCGTTCGATCGCTACATCACGCCCTACCGCGATGCCGGTCTGGAAACCTGGGTGGCGCCGGGCGTGAATAACTGGAGCCGCGTCTACCCCGACAACGACATGGCGCTCCGCAACATCCAGGGCTTCGTTCGGGATGGACAGCGGCTGGGCGCCACTGGCGTGCTCAACACTTCGTGGGACGACGATGGCGAGGCGCTGTTCAACAACACCTGGTATGGCGTGCTCTTTGGCGCGGCCGCGGGGTGGCAGCCGGGCGAGAGCAGCATCGAGCAATTCCAGAACAGCTTCGGCCAGGCATTTCTCGGCGACACCACTGGGCGCATGAACGATGCGCACCGGAAGCTGATCGCGGCGCAGGTGATGTTGCACAAGGCCGGGGTGGGCGACGCGAGCGACCATCTGTTCTGGTTGGATCCGTGGAGCCAGGAGGGGCAGCGCGTGGCACAGAAGATCCGTCCCATCGCGCACGACCTGCGGCTGCTCGCCGAGCAGGCGCTCGTACTGGCGCAGGAAACGCGGCCCACCATTCACCAGCAGCTCGACGCGCTGGATGCGTTCGAATTGGGCGCGCGACGCATCGATCTCATCGGGATGAAATTCCAGTTCGCCGATGAGATCGTGGGCATGTACGCGCATGCCGTCGATACCGTGGCTGTGGGCGGCTCGCCGACCCCGGACCTCGGCAACATCTCGGGGATCAACGGCCGCCTGCAGGACCTGCGCGATGCCTTCTCCCTGGTTCGCGACCAGTACGAGCAGGCGTGGCGCCGGGAAAATCGTCCCTACTGGCTGCACAACGTGCTCGTGCGATACGACATCGCCACGCAGCGGTGGGTGGAACGGGCCGATCGCGTGGATGCGGCGCGGCAGGAATGGTACCAGAGCAGGCGGCTGCCAAGTGCGGCGGAAGTGGGAATTCCCGCCACCATGCCGGGGATGAATCTGGCCGCGAAGACGACATCCTCCGCTCCGCAGTAGCGGGATGCGAGGATGGGAGTACCGCTGCACGACGGCCGCGTTCTGCGCCGTAGTCATTTCCGCGATTTCGGCGCTCGGGTCGGCAGCGTCGGCCCAGTCCCAGCCGGATGAAGCGCTTGCGCCGGACCAGCGGTTGAAGGTGTTCGTCGACTGCCAGGGCTACCGGTGCGACATGGACTACTTCCGCACGGAGATCCACTTCGTCGCCTACACTCGCGATCCGCGCGAGGCCGATGTGCATGTTCTCCTCACCACGCAGCGGACCGCGGCCGGTGGTCGGGATTTCACCCTGGCCTTCCTGGGGCTCGGCACGCACGCCGTGCATAACGACACGTTGCATGCCGTCTCCGAGCCCGGCGAGTCGCCGGACGCAGTACGGGCCATGCTCACTCGCACAATCAAGCTTGGCCTCATTCCGTATCTCGTTCATTCCCGCATCGCCCGCGGCCTCCGCATCAGCTACTCCGGCACGCCGGCGGCCGTCCTGGCGGCGCCCGCGCATGACCCCTGGAACCACTGGGTCTTCGAGCTGCGGGCAAGCGGCTCCCTGGATGGCGAACAGTCCCAGCATTCCACGCGCCTCTCCGGATCGGTGTCTGCCAATCGCACGACGGCGGCGTGGAAGCTGGATGGCTCTCTGCACGCTGATTTTCGAGCCGACCGGTTCGCGCTCGACAGCGGAACGCTCACGAGCATTTCCCGGAGCAGGGAGGCGAGCGGCCTGGTCGTGAAGAGCGTCGACGGTCATTGGTCCATCGGCCTCAGCGCGTCCGCCGCTTCGTCGGACTTCCTGAACCAGCGGCTCGCGCTGCAACTGGCACCGGCACTGGAATGGGACGTCTTTCCATACGCCGATGCCACGCGGCGGCAGTTCGCGATCATGTATCGCGTGGGGGCTCGTCATTTCGTGTACCAGGACACGACCATCTACAACAAGACGGTCGAGACGGTGCCGCGGCAGAGCCTCGTGGCGAGCCTGGCGCAGAATCAACCCTGGGGCACTATCAACGTGGCGCTCCTGCTCTCGAACGATCCCGCGCATCCGAGCATCAGCCGCCAACGGATCTCCGCTGACCTCGGCCTGCGCATCGCCGAAGGGCTCTCGCTGGACCTCTCGGGCCACGCGTCGCGCATTCGCGATCAACTGTATCTTCCCAAGCAGACCGCCAGTGAGGAGGAGGTGCTGCTCCAGCGGCGGCAGCTGGCCACGTCGTACGACTATCGGTTGGAGGTCGGGCTGAGTTATTCGTTCGGCTCGATCCTCAACAGCGTGGTGAACCCTCGCTTCGAAGAGAACCTCGACATCATCGACTGATCGCGCGAGAACGTCGGTACCGGGCCGGCTTTTTGCTACCGATCCGGACACTACCGCACGAGCCGTGCTGTGATTGATCTTTGAGCATGTCGCAGAGCGTGGCTCGGTGAAACCGTGCCGCGCTGTCTCGCTCCAGCGTCGGGTATCTCGTTTGCCGAAGGACTCATGGGGATGCAGACAGGTGGTGGGCAGCAGGCGAGTGAGACGAGCCCAGCGGGGGTCGCGGGCATCGCCGGCGGCGTTGTCGTGCTGCACGTCCTGGGCTGGGGAGCCGCGCTGCTCTACATCGCCCGGGGCAATCCCTTCCTGCTCAGCCTGGTGGCGCTCGCGTACGTACTGGGGCTGCGCCACGGCTTCGACGCCGATCACATCGCGGCCATCGACAGCACCACGCGCAAGCTGATCCGCGATCAGCGCAGTCCGCTGGGCACGGGCTTTTTCTTCTCGCTTGGCCACTCCACGGTTGTTCTGCTGCTCACACTCGCGACGGTGTTCGCGGCGCGTGCCGTGAAGGGCGATCTTCCTCGCTTGCAGCAGCTCGGGGGGTACATCGGGACCACCGTGTCGGGCCTCTTCATGTACGCGGTGGGGCTGCTGAACCTGCTGCTCTTTCTTGAGGTGTACCGTACCTTCCGGGCGCTGCGCCGCGGGAGGAGCGACGCGGAGGCGCTGGACCGGCAGCTATTGCTGAACGGGTTCATGAGTCGCGTGTTCGGCCGCTTTCTGAAGCTCGTGGCCCGCCCATGGCACTTGTATCCGGTGGGCTTTCTCTTTGGACTGGGTTTCGACACCGCGTCGGAAGTGGCGCTGCTGGCATTGGCCGCGATGGCGGCATCGCACTCGCTGCCCATGACCGCGTTGCTCGTGCTCCCGCTCGTCTTCGCCGCGGGCATGTCGCTGGTGGATACGGTCGACGGGGTGCTCATGTCGCGTGCGTACCGGTGGGCGCTTGTCGACCCGGTGCGGAAGCTGGTCTACAACCTCGCGGTGACCGGTGTGACGGTGGCGGTGGCCCTGTTCATCGGATCGGTGCAGTTTCTGTCCATCGCCGGTCAGCTGCTCGGCTGGCAGACCGGGATCTGGGCCATGGTGCGTGCGCTGGATTTCGAGACGCTCGGCATAGCCATCGTGGCGCTCTTCATGACGCTCTGGATTGCGGCGTGGCTGGTCCGGCGCTTCGGACGCGCCGCGCAGCGATGGACGGAGCTGCCGGACGAGCCCTGATGCGCACTGAAGCCGCGGCCGTGGCGCGACGGCGCGCTAGAGTTCGCGTTGAAGGGACAGTGCAGGGCGTCGGCTTCCGCCCCTACGTCTACCATCTCGCCGGCTCGCTCATGCTCGGCGGTTTCGTGCGCAACGATGCCCGCGGCGTGCTGACCGAGGTCGAGGGGCCTCCCCTCGCCGTGCAGCGCTTTCTCGAGCGGCTTCCCGTTGAAGCTCCCGTGCTTGCGGGCATCGAGCACGTGGCGGTGGAGGAGCTGACGCCGTGCGGCGATGAGTGCTTTCGGATTGTCGAGAGCGACGACTCCACGCCGCCCGCTGCCCTCGTCTCGCCCGATACGGCCACATGCGATGCGTGTCTGGCCGAGCTGTTCGCCCCCGCCGATCGCCGCTTTCGCTATCCATTCATCAACTGCACCAACTGCGGGCCCCGCTTCACGATCGTGCGTGGCATTCCATACGATCGGCCGCTCACGACGATGGCGGATTTCACCATGTGCGATCAGTGTCGCGCCGAATATGATGACCCCGACAACCGGCGCTTTCATGCGCAGCCGAACGCCTGCGCGACGTGCGGCCCGCGCGTGCGGCTGGTGGACCGTGCGGGCGCCGCGGTGATGGGCGCTGCCGCGCGCGACGCGGTCGACGCTGCCGCGCGCGCGCTCAACCGCGGCGCGATCGTGGCCGTGAAGGGCGTTGGCGGGTTCCATCTCGCCTGTCGGGCAGACCACGGCGAGGCCGTGCGCCGGCTACGCGCACGCAAGCATCGCGAGGACAAGCCGTTCGCGCTCATGGCGGGGGATCTGGCGGCCGCGCACCGGCTCGTGCGGCTCGACGTGGAAGAGGAGCGCCTGCTCACGGGACGTGCGCGGCCTATCGTGCTGGCCCGGCGACAGCGCGATGCGCGCGTGGCGGATGAGGTGGCACCGGGACATCGCGATCTTGGTGTCATGCTCCCGTACTCCCCGCTGCATCACCTGCTGCTCGCGGATACAGGGGTGCCGCTGGTCATGACGAGTGGCAACGTGTCGGACGAGCCGATCGCCTACCGGGATGCGGATGCGCTGGAGCGCCTCGCGGGCATTGCGGATCTCTTCCTGCTGCACGATCGCCCGATCCACACCCGCACGGACGACTCGATCGTACGGGTTGTCTCGCTGGGAGGACGGCGCACGCCGCTCATGGTGCGGCGCTCGCGGGGCTATGTGCCCACGCCGCTGAAGATGCCGGTGCACGCGGAGCAGCCGCTCGTGGCGTATGGCGGCGAGCTCAAGAACACCTTCTGCGTCGTTCGCGGCGAGCGCGCCTGGGTCGGTCATCATATCGGCGACCTGGAGAATTACGAGACGCTGCGCTCATTCGAGGAGGGGATCGCCCACCTGGAGGGGTTGTTCGCGATCGAGCCCCGGGTGGCCGCACACGATCTCCATCCGGACTATCTCTCGACGAAGGTCGCGCTCGAAGCGCGGGAGCTGGAACCGGTAGGCGTCCAGCATCACCACGCGCACCTCGCCGCCTGCCTGGCCGAGCATGGCGAGGAGGGGCCGGCCATCGGCGTGATCTTCGATGGCACGGGCTATGGAGCGGACGGGACGATCTGGGGGGGCGAGCTGCTGCTCGGCGGGCTCACCGGCTTCGAGCGCATCGGGCACCTGTGGCCGGTGCGGTTGCCGGGTGGCGCGGCGGCCATTCGCGAGCCGTGGCGCATGGCGTGCGCGTGGCTGGCTGCTATCACGGACGGCGAGCCGCCGCGCCCCGCCACACTCGAGGCGCGCGTGGATGCCGAGCGCTGGCGCGCCGTCGCTCGCCTTGCACGGAGCGGAGTGGCGTCGCCCATGACGACCAGCGTCGGACGACTGTTCGACGCGGTGGCCGCGCTGTGCGGGCTGCGCACCGAGGTGACCTACGAGGGGCAGGCGGCAATCGAGCTGGAGATAGCCGTCGATGCGCGGGACGAGGGATGCTACCCCATGCCCGTGCGCATCGCGCGGCAGGAATTGCTGCTGGATGCGCGTGCGCTCATTCGCGCGGTGGTGCGTGATGTGTCGGCAGCGGTTCCCGTGAGCAACATCGCAGCGCGATTTCATCACGGCCTGCTTCATGCGGCGATTCACGCATGCGGACTGGCGGCACAGCGGCGGCGCGTGAGTACCGTCGTGCTCTCCGGCGGTGTGTTCCAGAATGTGCTGATGCTCGAGGGCATGGCGGCACAGTTGGAACAGCGTGGATTGCGCGTGCTGGTTCCCGAGCGGCTACCGCTGAACGATGGCGGTATCTCGTTCGGCCAGGCGGCGATCGCCGCGGCGCGCGGGCGCACGGCCGGGCAACCACCGCACGGTTCGCGTGCGCATCACCGGGAGGCTGTCTCATGTGTCTCGCCATACCTGGGCAGGTTGTCGGAATGGCCGACGAGCGGAATCGCCTTGCGACGGTGAACGTCACGGGTGTCCGGCGCACGGTGAACATCGGGCTGCTCGATGACGGCCACGGCGGCGTGCATGAAGGGGATTGGGTCCTCATCCATGTGGGATTCGCGATCTCCAGGGTAGACGAGGAGGAGGCCATGGCCACGTTGCGTCTGTTGCAGCGGATGGGCTCCGCGTACGAAGTGGAGATCGAGGAGTTCACCCGGAGCGGGATCGAGTGAGTGCGAACCAGCCCCCCGGGCGCGAATGTGATTCGGCTGACCACTGCATCACGTGCGCGGACGAGGGCGTGCCCATGCGCGTGATGAGTCCCACCTCCGAGGAGGGGGTGGCCATCTGTTCGGATCCCGAAGGCCGGCAGAGCGAGGTGATGGTCGGCCTGGTCGGCCCGGTACAGATCGGCGATACGGTGCTCGTGCACGCCGGCACCGCCATCCTGCATCTCGGATCCGGGAATGGAGACGCCGCGTGAAATTCGCCGACGAGTTCCGGGACGCCGATCTTGGACAGGTGCTGTCCGAGCAGATCCGCCTCTCGGTCGAGCCGGGGCGGCACTACAAGATCATGGAGGTGTGCGGCGGCCATACGCACACCATCTATCGCTATGGTGTGGACGACCTGCTGCCGGCGAATGTAGAGCTGGTGCACGGTCCCGGCTGTCCGGTATGCGTGATCCCTATGGGTCGGGTGGACGACGCCATCGCGGTCGCCCGGCACCCCGGAGTCATCTTCACCTGTTTTGGCGACATGATGCGCGTGCCCGGGAGCACCGGCACGCTGCTCGAAGCCAAGGCCGACGGCGCGGATGTCCGGATGGTCTACTCACCGCTCGATGCCCTGCGCATCGCGAGGCAGCATCCTGACCGCGAGGTGGTCTTCTTCGCCGTCGGCTTCGAGACGACCGCGCCGTCCACCGCGCTCACGCTCATGCGCGCGAAGGCCGAGGGCGTGCGCAACTTCTTCTGCTATTGCAACCACGTCACCATTGTCCCCCCGATCAAGGCGCTGCTCGAGTCGCCCGACCTGCGGCTCGATGGCTTCATCGGGCCGGGGCACGTGTGCACGGTGGTGGGTGCGCGCCCGTTCGAGTTCATCCCGGCGCAGTACGGCAAGCCGCTGGTGGTGTCAGGCTTCGAGCCGCTCGATCTGCTGCAGTCTGTTTACATGATTCTGCGGCAGCTCGCCGAGGGGCGATGCGCCGTGGAGAATCAGTACACGCGCTGCGTGCCCTACGAGGGGAACCCGCGCGCGCTGGAGGCGTTGGCGGACGTGTTCGAGCTGCGGCCGCACTTCGAGTGGCGCGGGCTCGGCTTCATCTCGCAGAGCGGCCTCGCGCTGTCGGAGCGCTACCGCGACTTCGACGCGGAACTGCGCTATGAAGTGCCGCGCGTGCGGATTGCGGACCCCAAGGCGTGCCAGTGCGGGGAAGTGCTGAAAGGGGTGATCAAGCCGTGGGAGTGCAAGGTATTCGGCACCGCATGCACGCCAGAGCATCCCATTGGCACCTGCATGGTTTCGAGCGAGGGCGCCTGCGCCGCGTACTACAACTTCGGGCGGTTCGCCAGGGAGCGCGAAGTCGTATGACCTCACCCAGCCGCGCGGCGTCGCGCGAGACCATGCAGCCCAGCGCACTGGAGGAACGCGAGCGTGAGGCGCTCGCGAAGATCGAGCAGGTGCGCGCCATGCCCGCGCGCTTCCGAGCCGAGCAGATCACCATGGCGCATGGTGCGGGTGGGAAGGCCATGCAGACGCTCATCCAGGGGCTGCTCGTGCCCGCGCTCGCCTCGCCGTCGCTCGAGCGGCTGGACGATGCGGGGATCGTCACGATCGACGGACTGGGCATGGCGCTCACGACGGACAGCTTCGTGGTGCGGCCGATTCGCTTTCCCGGCGGCTCGATCGGGGAGCTGGCGGTGAACGGAACGGTCAACGATCTGGCGATGACGGGCGCGCGCCCCATGGCGCTCACGCTCTCGCTGGTACTGGAAGAGGGACTCCCGGCGAGCGTCCTGCGCGCCGAGGTGGAGGCGATCGCCCGGGCTGCGGCTGCTGCCGGTGTGGAGATCGTGGCGGGGGACACGAAGGTCGTCGAGCGCGGGCATGCAGATGCGATGTACATCTGCACCACCGGGCTCGGCCGCATGGACCCGCGTGCGCACCTCTCTCCGCGCTCGCTGCGGCCCGGTGATCGGATTCTCGTTTCCGGCCCCATCGGCAATCACGGGACGGCGATCATGCTGAGCCGGGGCGAGTTCGAGCTGGATGCCGCGATCGAATCGGACACGATGCCACTCTGGCCGGCGGTGGATGCGTTGCTCGAGCATGTTGGGCCGCATCTACACTGCCTGCGTGATGCGACGCGCGGCGGCGTGGCATCGGTGCTGAACGAGCTGGCGGCGGCCTCCGGTGTGGCTGTGCTCGTCCGCGAGCGCGACGTGCCGGTGCGGCCCGAGGTGGCGGGCGCCTGCGAGATTCTGGGGATCGATCCCATGTACGTGGCGAATGAAGGAAGACTTGTGGCGATTGTTGCGGCGGAGGGCGCGGACGCCGCGCTTGCGGCGCTGCGCTCCGCACCGGGGTGCGATGAGGCGGCGGTGATTGGGGAGGTGCGGAGCGAGCCCGCAGGCATGGTGCTCGTGCAGACGGAGTTCGGCGGCAAGCGCGTGATGGATCTGCTGGTGGGCGACCCTCTGCCACGGATCTGCTGATGCACGAGCTCGCGATTGCCGACTCGGTCGCGCGCATCGTACTCGATCAGGCCGCCGGCCGGCGCGTCACCAGGGTGGGCATGCGGATCGGGCATCTGCGGCAAGTGGTGCCGTCCGCGCTCACGTTCAGCTTCGAGCTGCTCGTGCAGGGGACCGATGCCGAGGGCGCCACGCTCGACATCGAGGCGGTGGAGGCGGCAGGAGAGTGTCGCCGCTGCGGCGTGGAGAGCCGGCTTGCCGGCTTCCCGCTGAGCTGCGGCGCCTGCGGGAGCCTGGATATACAGGTGGTGAGAGGCGAAGAGTTGCTCGTGGACTGGGTGGAGATCGACGACGCGGTCACGACGAGCGTGTGAAGGCCGGGCCTGCACGGTCCGGAAACACGGTGGATGAGGAGGTGTGTGCATGACGAATCCGGCAACCACAGGCGTGGACGAGGTCCACATTCTCTGGACATCCGAGGGGATGAGCTGCGACGGGGATTCGGTGTCCGTCACGGCGGCGATGCAACCGAGCATCGAGGACGTCGTGCTGGGCTTGATTCCCGGCCTTCCCACCGTGCACCTGCACAACAAGGTGCTGGCCAAGGAGACGGGCGAGGCGTTCATGGAAGCCTTCCACAAGGGGGCGCGCGGCGAGCTGGGCCCCTACGTCTTCGTGGTCGAGGGCTCCATTCCCAACGAACAGATCAATGGAGACGGGTACTGGAGCGGGATGGGGAACGACGAGCAGGGGAACCCCATCACGCTGCCCGAGTGGATCGACAAGTTGGCGCCTGGCGCCTGGGCGGTGGTGGCCATCGGCACGTGCGCCACATACGGCGGCATTCACGCCATGGCCGGCAACCCTACCGGATGCATGGGACTCGCCGACTACCTCGGCTGGGATTTTCGATCCGCGGGGGGCCTGCCGATCGTGAACGTGCCCGGGTGCCCGGTGCAGCCGGACAACTTCATGGAGACGCTCACCTGGCTGTTGTATCAGGCGGCTGGTCTGGCACCGATGATTCCGCTCGACGACCAGCTGCGCCCCACCTGGCTCTTCGGCAAGACGGTGCACGAGGGGTGCTCGCGCGCCGGCTACTACGAGCAGGGCGACTTCGCGCTCGACTACAACTCGCCCAAGTGCCAGGTGAAGATCGGCTGCTGGGGACCGGTGGTGAATTGCAACGTGCCGAAGCGCGGCTGGATGAACGGCGTGGGCGGATGCCCGAACGTCGGCGGCATCTGTATCGGGTGCACCATGCCCGGCTTCCCGGACAAGTTCATGCCCTTCATGGATGAGCCGCCGGGCGGCACTGTGTCCACGCGTATGGTGTCGACGTACGGCACCGTGATCCGCCGGCTGCGCGCCATCACGAACCATACGGTGAACAAGGAGCCCCGGTGGCGCCGCAGGACACCCGTACTCACGAGCGGCTACCAGCCGCGCTACCCGCAGCCGTAGGCAGGAGGCGACCATGGCCACAGTGACACGGGAACAAATCCGCCCCGAATCGCGCAAGCTGGTGGAGATGAACTGGGATCCGATCACGCGCATCATCGGAAACCTTGGGATCTACACCAAGATCGATTTCGACAACCGCGAGGTCGCGGAATGCCACAGCACCTCGTCGATGTTCCGCGGCTACAGCGTGTTCATGAAGGGGAAGGATCCTCGCGATTCGCACTTCATCACCAGCCGCATCTGCGGCATCTGCGGGGACAACCACGCCACCTGCTCGGTGTACGCGCAGAACATGGCGTACGGCATCAAGCCGCCGCCGCTCGCGGAGTGGATCATCAACCTGGGCGAAGCGGCCGAGTACATGTTCGACCACACCATCTTCCAGGACAACCTGGTGTTCGTGGACTTCTGCGAGCAGATGGTGAAGGAGACCAACCCGAGCCTCCTGGCGCGGGCGGAGAACGCCGCCGCGCCGCATGCGAACATCCACGGCTTCCGCACCATCGCGGACATCATGCGCGCGTTCAACCCGTTCTCCGGCTCCATGTACCTGCAGGCGCTGCAGATGAGCCGGCTCACGCGGGAGATGTTCTGCCTCATGGAGGGGCGGCACGTGCATCCCTCCACGCTGTACCCGGGTGGCGTGGGGACGGTGGCGACGCCGCAACTGTTCACCGACTACCTGAGCCGGCTCGTGAAGGTGCTCGACTTCGTGAAGAAGGCGGTGCCGATGAACGATGACGTCTTCGACTTCTTCTACGAGGCACTGCCGGGCTATGAGAACGTGGGCCGGCGGCGCATCCTCCTCGGCTGCTGGGGATCGTTCCAGAATCCGGACGTCTGCGACTACAAGTACCGCACGATGAACGAATGGGGGAAGGCGATGTACGTCACGCCCGCCGTCATCGTGGACGGGCAGCTCGTCACGAACAATCTCATCGACATCAACGTCGGGATGCGCATCCTGCTCGGCAGCTCGTTCTACGAGGACTGGGAGGAGAGCGGGGAGATGTTCGTCACGGAGGACCCCGTCGGCAACCCGATCGACAAGCGGCACCCCTGGAACCAGACCACGTTGCCGAGGCCGCAGAAGCGGAACTTCGATGGCAACTACAGCTGGGTCATGAGCCCGCGCTGGTACGACGCGCGGAGCGGCGATCATCTCGCACTCGACACCGGCGGCGGCGCGATCGCGCGCCTCTGGGCGACCGCGCTCAGCAACCTCGTCGATACGCCGTTCGTGAAGGCCACAGGGAACAGCGTGCGGATCAACCTGCCGAAGAGTGCCGCGTTCCCGGAGATGGAATTCGAATGGAAGATCCCGCAATGGTCCAACGCGATCGAGCGCGATCGCGCTCGGATCTACTTCGTCGCGTACTCGGCGGCCATGGCGATGTTCTTCCTGAACAAGGCCATGGAGCAGGTGCGCGCCGGGCAAACGAAGGTATTTACCGAGTTCGCGGTGCCGGAGGAGGCGATCGGCTGCGGCTTCCACGAGGCGGTACGCGGCGTGCTGTCGCATCATCTGGTGATCCGTGATCGCAAGATCGCCAACTACCACCCCTATCCACCCACCCCGTGGAACGCGAGCCCGCGCGACAGCTTCGGCACGCCGGGGCCGTATGAGGACGCGGTGCAGGGGATGCCGATCTTCGAGGAGAACGGTCCCGACAACTTCAAGGGGATCGATATCATGCGCGCGGTGCGCAGCTTCGATCCCTGCCTCCCGTGCGGCGTGCATATGTATCTGGGCAACGGGAAGACGATCGAAACGGTGCACTCCCCGACGCTTGGCGGAGGGATGCACGGATGATGCATGCACGCAATTGCAGTGTTCGCGGCGCCCTCACGGGTGTCGCGTGCCGCGGGGCGGAGTGAGGGCGCGGCCGTGCCGGTAGACGAGAGCGACATGCGCGAGCAGGTGGCCAGGCTGGAGTCGTTACTGGCCACGCTGGAGTCACTGGAGGATCCGGTGGCCCGCGCCGCCGCCACCGAGACGGTGCAGGGGGTGGTATCCCTGTACGGCGAAGCACTCGCGCGTATCATGGAGCATGTGATGACGTCGAGCGCTCCCGGACTGGTGGAGGCGCTCGCCGGCGACGCGCTGATCGCGCACGTGCTCATGCTGCACGGGCTGCATCCGGTGGATGTGGAAACGCGGGTGGCGCGGGCGCTGGACGAGGTGCGGCCATACCTCGCGTCGCATGGCGGGAACGTGGAGCTGGTTGGCGTGGGTGACGGCGTGGCGCGCCTGCGTCTCGAGGGGAGCTGCCACGGGTGCCGCTCATCGGCGGACACGCTCCGACTCGCGGTTGAGGAAGCGGTGCTGCGCGCCGCTCCCGACATCGACCGCATCGAAGCGGACGGTGCCGTGGCGCCGGAGCCCGCGTTCGTGCCGGTGACCGCACTGCGACGGAGGACGTGACATGCAGACGCCTGATCGCGCGCGTGCGGGGGGCGCCCCTCGGCTGCGGAAGCTCGTTGCCGCCTCGGCGAGCGCGCGGGCCGCATCGTCGCCGCAGTGCGAGCTGTGCAGCGAACCCATCGCCCGCGAACACCGGCACCTGCTGAACGTACCGGCCCATGAGCTGCTTTGCGTGTGCCGAGCCTGCGCTATCCTGTTCGACCGTCGCGAGGCGGGAGGCGCGCATTATCGCCTGGTGCCCGATGGCTGCCGGTACGTAGACGACCTGCAGCTGGACGATGCATTGTGGGAGCGCCTCCGCATCCCGGTGGGGATGGCGTTCTGCTTCTACAGCTCGCTGGCGGAGCGAACCGTTGCCCTCTACCCCGGTCCCATGGGTGCGGCTGAATCACTGCTGGAGCCATCAACGTGGGATGCGGTGCTGGCCGCGAACCCCGTGCTGCGCTCGATGGAGCCGGATGTGGAGGCGCTGCTCGTGAATCGTGCTCGCGGCGCGCGCGATCATTGGATCGCGCCCATCGATGTGTGCTACCGGCTGGTCGGGCTCATCCGCTCCACATGGAAAGGCCTCGCGGGCGGCCAGGAGGTATGGAGCGAGCTCGAACGATTCTTTGACGATCTGACGCAATGCTCCGTGCGCATCCGGCGGGATGGACAGCCGGCGGCGCGCGACCACTCGCGTGTCACGCAGAGCTAGATGGAGAGAGGAGAATGGAAACCGACCGGAACAACATCAGAATCGGGCGCGCGGTAACCACGCTCACCACGCCCTCGCACACGCGCGGAGTGAGAGAAGGCAATGAGCCCGGCGGTTATAAGGCGCAGGGCGGACATCTGGAGGACGGCCGCTCGACAGCGCGGCGCTCGACGGGGATCAACGCCGACAAGCGAAACCCCATCGACGAGAGAAGTCCGAATCTGTCCCCCGCCTGAGCCGCTCGGTGTGACTGACGCTCTCGCACGGCCGCGCGACGCTCGCGCTCAAGCCGCGATGCCGGCACTCTCGATCCGTGTGGAAGCCGCCGCTCCCATGGAGTTCGCGGCGCTGCCCACCATCGGCTTCACGCTCCACGTCGCGTGCGAGCCGGCCATGCCCATTCGTGCCATCGCGCTCGACTGCCAGATCCGCATTGCGGTCCACAGGCGCGCGTATGATGCTGAAGCGCGAGCGCGTCTCATCGAGCTGTTCGGCCCGCCGAGCGCATGGGGCTCCACGTTGCGCAGCCTGCTCTGGACGCACGCGAGCGTGCAGGTGCCGCCCTTTACGGGGAGCACGCGGGTGACGCTTCCGGTCGCGTGCAGCTACGACTTCGAGGTCGCGGTGGTGAAGTACTTCGCGGCTCTGAATGAGGGCGACATTCCGCTGGAGTTTCTCTTCAGCGGCACGGTGTTCTATCGGGGCGATGGCGACATGCTCCGCACCGTGCGCGTTTCCTGGGACACGGAATCGGAGTTCCGTCTCCCCGTTCGTACCTGGAGCGCGATGATGGCGCACTATTTCCCCAATGGCGCCTGGTTTCCGCTTCGCCGGGACACTCTCGACCGTCTCGCCGCCTACAAGGCGCAACGCGGGCTGCCAACCTTCGAGGCCACCATCGACGCGCTGCTGCACGACGGCCAGCACGCCGCGGAGCGCTGACAGATGGACCACGTCACGCAGATTGTCCAGGCCGTGCTGTACGAGGGATACATCCTCTGGCCGTATCGGCGCTCGGCGATCAAGAACCGGCAGCGATGGACATTCGGCGGCATCTACCCGCACCGGTATATCACGGCCGAGGGTGGTGGGGACCGATGGGTGACGCAGGCGCAGTGCCTGCTCGAGGGCGATGACCGCGCCCGGATCGACGTGTGCGTGCGCTTTCTGCACGTCGTACGGCGGCAGGTGATGCGGTGCACCGGAGAGGTGGCGGAGCCCGTCGATGAGTTGCGCGTGGGTGACGCGAGCCATCTCTCGTGGGAGGAAGCGACGGAGCGACACGTGGCGGTACCTCGTGTGTCGATGTCGAGCCTCGTGCATCGTCCCGTCGGTCATGTGCACCGGTCGGCCGAATGCGGAATGCGCCGGGTGCCGATCGCCATTCCTGCCGGCCGCACGGAGGAGTCGGTGCTGGACGCCGGCGGTGCGCGCGTGGGAGCGCTCGTGCGGAGCTGGCACGCGCTCCAGGGGACGCTCGAGATGGGTGTGGAGCGGATACGCCCCCGGCTGTATCGCATCACCATCCGCACGTCCAACAGCACGCGATGGAACGGTGGCACGCGGGAAGAGGCCGCAGCACGGGCGTTCGCATCCGCGCACACAGTGCTGCGCGCCTCTGGCGGAGCGTTCGTGTCGCTCACGAATCCGCCCAATGAGTTCCGGTCGGCCGCGCGGGGGTGTCGCAACGACGGCGTGTGGCCGGTTCTGGTGGGCGAGCCCGGCGACCGGCACACGATGCTCGCCGCGCCGATCATCCTCCCGGACTACCCCCAGATCGCGCCCGAGAGTCCGGGTGATCTGTTCGATGGCGGCGAGATCGATCAACTCCTCATCCTGAACATCCTCAGTATGACCGATGAGGAGAAGCGGGAGATGCGCGCCACCGACCCGCGCGCTCGCGAGATTCTCGATCGCTGCGACTCGCTGACTCCCCAGCAGCTCATGCGGCTGCACGGGACCATGCGCGAGATGCGGCCGGTGCAGTTGCCATGAGCATCGATGCCCATCCGGATCCCTGGGCCGCGCTCGAGGAGCCCGCACCAGCGTCCCTCGACGTCCATGGAGTTACGCTCGCCAGAGGATGCCGCGTGCGCTTGGTGCCGCAGCCCGGCAAGGACCTGTTCGACACGGTGCTCGCGGGGAAGACGGCGATCATCGAGGGAATCGATCAGGACCAGGAGGGGCGCATCC
>DASUKA010000008.1:0-41767 GCA_036278935.1 Gemmatimonadaceae bacterium | reverse complement strand
GGGGTCAGGTCGTGAACCGTGAGGCCTCGCGGTTCACGACCTGACCCCCGCCCTTGCGGTTCACGACCTGCCCCCGTCCTTGACCGCCCCACTCCTTTATTGTTGTTGCTATTGTTGTTGCGCCGTATCCGCGGATACTGTGGGCAGGGACGCGTGGCCGCTGGCCGGATCGTAACGGCTGCCGGCGGGCAGCACATGGAGCACCACGCCTGTCGCTCCCAGCACGTGGGCGCCGGGCGGCGTCACCGCACTGTGCCGGGCATCGTACACTAGCGCGGCGCTCGCCCCGAGCACCTCCCAGTGGCCGTCGGGATAGACGAGAAGCCCGGTGGACTCGTCGATGCCGACGCCGAGGTGCACTGGCCCCTCCAGCACCAGGCTCAGCAGGCGGTTGTGTCGCTTGCGCCGCAGGAAATGCTGGTCAACGATTGCGTCCGTGAGGAAGCCGAAGCCAGGAGCGGTGATGATGTTGTTCCGCGCGATCGTCATGAATGCCGAGCTGGTGTCGGGCCGGGCCCCTCCCGGATGACGCTCCTCACCAGTGATCATGGGACTGGACATCACAGCCGCGCCCGCCGAGGTCCCACCCACCACGGCACCGGCCTGGTAGCGCGCGTGGATCGCGGCCTCGACCTTGGTGTCGTGCAGCACCGCGAAGAGCCGGTCCTGGTCGCCGCCGCCGAACCAGATGCCGGTGGCGCTGTCCAGCAGTTGCGCCACGGAATCGCTGTTCGCCTGCGCACGCGTGATGTTCAGGCTGGTGGCACGCGCGCCGAGCAGTTGGAGATCGTCCGCCTTGATCCTGCCGCCTTCCTCGCCATCCACGCTGGCCATGGGGAAGACAATGATGCGGGCGTGACCCGAGCCGCCGGCCAGGTCGACAAAGCGTTGCACGAGCGCATGGGGCTGAGGTCCGCCACCGACGATGAGCAGGTAGCCGCGCGGCTGCCGCGCTGCGGTGGTGGACTGAGGGGCCCCGTTGCCGCCTGCGCACGCAATGAGCAAGGCGGTGGCCAGGAGCGTCGGGAGGGAGCGACGTGTCGGCATGGGAGTGGGCGGGGGGGAGGGCGGAGATTCGAGACCAGGCAATGCAGGGAACGTAATGTTATCGGATTCGCGGCCGGGATGCGCGCATAGCACGCGGCAGCGCCTCAGCGGGCTCCGGGTGCGGCGCGTCCCTCGCACACTTGACTCCCCCGCCGGCCTCGCCCGAGTATTGTCCAGGCCGCACGCGTGCCAGGCCTCGCGCGCATCGGCGCCCCGTCGGCGCGGCCGCCATCCTCCACCGACTCCTTGCAGATGCCAACCTCGTACGACGTCATCGTCATCGGCGCGGGCCACAACGGACTCGTCACCGCGGCCTACCTTGCCCGCGCCGGCAAGCGGGTGCTCGTGCTGGAGCGGCGCGAGCTGGTGGGGGGCGCGTGCGTGACCGAGGAGCCCTGGCCCGGTTTCAAGGTGTCGACGGCGGCATACGTCAACAGCCTGTTGCGCCCCGAGATCATCCGCGATCTGGATCTCTCACGCCATGGATTCGAGCTCCTGCCTCGCGACCCCGCCTCCTTTACCCCCTTTCCGGATGGCCGCTCGCTGTTGATGGGCCCGGATCGCGACGCCACCCGGCGGGAGATCGCGAAGTTCTCCGAGCGTGACGCCGAGGCCTTCCCGCGCTACGAGGCCATGCTGGAGCGCGTGGCGGACTTCATCGAGCCCACGCTCATGCAGACGCCGCCGGATCCCTGGTCGGGACGCCCGCGCGATCTGCTCCAGCTCGCCAGGCTCGGGCTGCGCTTTCGCAAGCTCGGCGCGGACGGCCCGCGTGCCATCGAGATTCTCACCGCCGACGCGCGTTCGGTGCTGGACCGCTGGTTCGAGTCGGAAGAGTTGAAGGCCACCCTTGCGACGGATGCGATTATCGGGGCGGCCGCATCGCCTTCAGTGCCGGGCACCGCCTATGTGCTCTTTCACCACGTGATGGGGGAGTGCAATGGCGTGCGCGGGGTGTGGGGCTACGTGCGCGGCGGCATGGGCGGCATCAGCACCGCGCTCGCGAGCGCGGCACGCGGCTACGGCGCAACGATCCGTGTGAATGCCCCGGTGTCGCGCATCCTCGTGCGCGAGGGACGCGCGGTGGGGGTGGCGCTCGCGGACGGCACCGAGTTCCGCGCCCGTGCCGTGGCCTCGAACGTCGATGCGCGCACCACCTTTCTCGATTTTCTGGATGCGGGCGAGCTCCCGGCCGATTTTGTCCATGCCGTGCGGCACATCGACTACCGGAGCGCGTCGCTCAAGATCAACGTGGCGCTGAGCGAGCTTCCCGACTTCTCGGCGCTTCCGGGGCGCACCGTCGGCCCGCAGCATCGCGGCACCATCCACGTCGCGCCATCGCTCACGTACATGGAGCGCGCGTTCGACGACTCGAAGTACGGGCGCCCCTCTGCATCACCCGTGCTCGAGTGCACCATCCCGTCGGCGGTCGATCCCACCGTCGCGCCCCCTGGGATGCATCTCATGTCGATGTTCGTCCAGTACGCGCCGTACACTCTGTGCGATGGGACGTGGGATGATGCGAGGGAGCCATTTGCCGATCGCTGTCTGGAGGTGCTCGAGGAGTACGCGCCGAACATTCGCCGCGCGGTGGTGCACCGGCAGGTGCTCTCGCCGGTGGACCTGGAGCAGCGCTTCGGTCTGACCGGCGGCAACATCTTCCAGGGCGCCATGACGATCGACCAGCTCTTCTTCATGCGTCCGCTGCCGCGCTACGCCGATTACCGCACCCCCATCCGGAAGCTCTATCTCTGCGGCGCGGCCACGCATCCCGGCGGCGGCGTGATGGGCGCGTGCGGGTACAACGCGGCCCGCGAGATGTTGCGCGACGGCTAGCGCGGTTTCCTTTTGGGTTCACCACAGAGACACAGAGAGCACGGAGAAAAGCGATTGGGAGTGCTCTGTGTGGGGAGTTCGAGGTCAGGACAGGCGTCCCC
Organism: Gemmatimonadaceae bacterium; assembly: GCA_036278935.1. Taxonomy (GTDB): domain Bacteria; phylum Gemmatimonadota; class Gemmatimonadetes; order Gemmatimonadales; family Gemmatimonadaceae; genus DASSNR01. Next base: position 38,783 of record DASUKA010000008.1, on the reverse strand, counting down.
CGGCGTCATGGCGCAGGCTGTCAAGCACCATGCGTCTGGTGGCGCGGATCTCGCCGGCCACCAGGCGTCGCGCGGCCGACGCATCCCGGTTGCGCAGTGCACCGACGAGCGCTTCATGGCCATGCACGGCCTGGTCGCTATGCGGGAGGCGCAGCATGCCGAACTGAATGACCCGGTGGCTCTCGATGAGCAGCTGTGCCACCAGTGCGGCCAGGCGCTGGTTGCCGCACGACTCCGCGATGGTGGTATGGAATGCCCGGTTGGCATGGTGGAACGCCCGGACGGTTGCCGGGTTCGCGACATCGTATCCCACGTGGCACCACCGTTCGAGTGTGGCGATGTCGCCGGGTGGCATGCGCGCGGCGGCCAGCGCCACGGCCGCCGGTTCGACGATCAGGCGCAGCCCGCACACATCATCCACGTCGCGCGCGGTGATGGGGGCCACCACGTACGCCCGGCGCGGGAGCACCTGCACCAGTCCCTCCTGCACGAGACGGCGCAGGGCTTCTCGCACGGGCGTCTTGCCGAGCCGCATCCGTTCCGCGACCTCGCCCTCCGTCAGGCGCTCGCCCGGCGCGCGCGCGCACGCGATGATCTGTTCGCGGAGCCGGTGGTAGGCGGTGGCGCTGGCGGACTGCCGCAGGCGCGGTGTGCCGTGCGATGGAGGGGGTGCGAGCGGGTGGCGCCCGTTGGGCGATGTGCCGGGTGGGGATGGGGACTGCGACCGCGGCGCGCGTGGCATGCCGGAGGATAATACCGGTTCGCGGCATCTTCCACAGGGGCTGCGTGCCGCTCTTGACAGAATGGTGAGGAGTTCCTAACGTGGGCTCACGGCGCGGTGATATATCACAGTGATATATCACTCGCGGTCGCCAGACGACCCGTCACCCTCTCGGCCGGGAGCGTTGTATGCCGGTGAGCCAGCCCACCCGCCCCGCCATCCGGATCGGCGATCCGCTTTCCCTCGCGGATGTCGTGGCCGTGGCCCGGCACCGGGCGCCGGTGGTGCTCACCGAGCCGGCATCCGGGCGCGTGCGGCAGAGCCGCGACTATGTCGCCTCGCTCCTGGGGCGCGAGACTCCTGCGTACGGGATCAACACCGGCTTCGGCAAGCTCGCGAGCGTTCGCGTGGCGCACGACGACGTGCAGGCGCTGCAGCGCAACCTCATCGTCTCCCACGCCGTGGGTGTGGGCGCCCCACTGCCCACCGAGGTCGTGCGCGCCATGCTGCTGCTCCGCGCGCAGAGCCTGGCCGTGGGGGTGAGCGGGGTGCGGCTCGAGGTCCTCCACCTCCTGATGGCGTGCCTCAACCAGGGCGTGCACCCCGTGGTGCCGGCGCAGGGCTCGGTGGGGGCGAGCGGAGATCTCGCCCCGCTCGCCCATATCGCGCTCTCCCTCATCGGGGCGGGGATGGTGGAGTACGAGGGGACGACGGCTCCCGCCGCGACGGTCTTCGACCGCGCCGGGCTGCGCCCCCTCGTGCTGGAGGCGAAGGAAGGATTGGCGCTCATCAACGGCACGCAGGCGATGACCGCCCTCGGTGCCCTGATGCTGGACGATGCGTGCCGCCTCGCGACCTGCGCGGACATCGCGGCAGCGATGTCGCACGAGGCGCTGCGCGGCACCCTGGCCAGCTTTGACGAGCGCATCATGGCCGCGCGGCCGCATCCCGGCGCGGCGCTTGTCGCGGAGAATGTCCGGCGGTTGGGCGGCGGCAGTGCCATCCACGCGGCGCACCGCGCGTGCGGCAAGGTGCAGGATGCGTACAGCCTGCGCTGCATCCCGCAGGTGCACGGCGCCAGCCGCGATGCGCTGGCGCATGCCTGTGACGTGGTGGGCTGCGAGCTGAACAGCGCAACCGACAATCCGCTTATCTTCGTGGATGATGATCAGGTACTGTCCGGCGGAAACTTTCATGGCCAGCCTGTGGCCATGGTGCTCGATTATGCGAAACTTGCCGTCGCCACCCTCGCCAACATCTCGGAGCGGCGGACGGCGCATCTGCAGGATCCCGCGCTCTCCGGGCTCCCGCCCTTTCTCACGCGGCACGGCGGGCTCAATTCCGGGCTCATGATCACGCAGTACACGGCGGCCAGCCTGGTGAGCGAGAACAAGGTGCTCGCGCATCCCGCGAGCGCCGACAGCATTCCGACGAGCGCGAATCAGGAGGATCACGTCTCCATGGGGACCACGAGCGCGCGCCACGCGCGGCAGGTTCTGGAGAATGCCCAGTGGGTGGTGGCGATCGAGCTGCTGAACGCCGCGCAGGGGCTCGACTGTCACCGGCCGCTTGAGCCGGCGCAGGGAACCGGCGCCGCGTTACGCGTGATTCGTGAGGTGGTGCCGGAACTGAATCAGGATCGACCGCTGCAGCCCGACCTGCTGGCGGTGCACGACCTGGTCCGTTCCGGGGCCTTGCAGGCGGAGGTCGAAGGAGCGATCGGCACGCTGCACTGAAGTTCCCAGCGCCCGTGCAGGTTCTAGCGGTGCGCGTGTAAGTTTGCACGACCAACCCGGCGGCGGTACGCTTCCCGAACGCCATGCTGCGCATCGTGCCGGGTTGCGACAGCCGTCCGTTGTTTCTCACCCCCCTCTCGCTGGAGGAACGCCGATCATGACACTTTGTCGATGGACAACTCGTCTGGCGGGCGGAATACTACTCATGCTACTAGCATTGAGTGGCCGCCCGCTCAGAGCCCAGGGCACCGTGACGGGCCGCGTGGTCGAAGTGAACAGCAAGGCACCGCTCGCGGCAGCCCGGGTCATGTTGCTCGGCACGACGCTCACCGCCACCACGAACCAGGACGGCCGCTACACGCTCACCAACGTGCCGGTGGGCACCGCCAACATCCAGGTGCTGCACCTGGGATACCACCCGCAGAAGGCGACGCTCACGGTGGCCACGAGCCAGGTGGATACCGTGAACTTCGAGTTGACGGTGGCCGTGGTCCAGTTGCAGGAAGTGGTCACCACCGCCACGGGCCAGCAACGGCGCGTGGAGCTCGGCAATGCCATCTCGACGCTCGGCGACGTCTCGCAGCGCGTGGCGCAGACCGAGGTGGCCAACGTGGCTGACCTGATGGTCGCCAAGGCGCCCGGCGTCACGGTGCTCCCCACCTCGACCCTTGGTGGGGCGCCCACCGTTCGGATTCGTGGCGTCTCGTCAATCAGCCTGAGCAACGCCCCCATCTACTACGTGGACGGCGTCCGCTACGCCTCCGACGCCACCAATTCGGGCACCGATACGGACTTCTCGCTCCTCAATTCGTTGGATCCCGAGGAGATTGCCGACGTGGAGATCGTGAAGGGCCCCTCGGCGGCCGCACTCTACGGCACCAACGCGGCCAACGGCGTCGTGCTCATCACCACCAAGCGCGGGCAGACTGGCGCGACGCGATGGAACGTATTCGGCCAGGAGGGGCTCATCGACGACCGCACCGCGTATCAGACCATGTACGCCAACTGGGGGCATTCGCCGGACGATCCCTCCACGGACATCCGGTGCCAGCTCGCCACCATGGGTCCCGGCGTCTGCATCTCCGACAGCCTCACGCACTACAACCTGCTGGAAGATCCCGAGAATACCTTCGTGCACCTGGGCCGCGTGCAGTCCTATGGGGTGAGTGCCAGCGGCGGAACCTCGAAGGTCCGGTACTACGTGAGTGGCGACCTCGACAATCAGACCGGCCCCATCCAGATGCCGGATTTCGAGGTACAGCGATTCAACGCGGACAAGGTTCACGTGCGCAGCGAGTGGTTCCACCCCGAGGCCAGCAGGAAGGTGAATCTGCGCGCGAATCTCTCGGCGAGCGTCACCCCCAAGCTCGACGTCAACGTGAGCACCGGCTTCTCCAAGGACTACAATCGCCTCATGCCGGAGAGCGATCTCATTCTGAGCCTCTATTACATCGGTATGGAGAACTACGGGTTCAAGGGACCTGGACTGGACAAGGAGACCACAGATAACAAGGGCACGCCGCTGCACGATTATCTCCAGTGGGCGCCCGGCGACATCATGCAGGACATCAGCGAGCAGAACGTGCATCGCATCACGACCAGCGCCAACGCAGTCTGGCGTCCCTTCTCGTGGATGGAGAACAACGCGACCGTCGGCATGGACAACTCGAACGTGTACTACTTCAACATCTGCCACGTGAACGAGTGTCCCGAGTTCGTCGGGCTGCGCGATGGCGATGTGACGGACAATCGCTCCAACATCACCAACTACTCGGCGCGCGTTCTCAGCACGTCGACGTGGAAGGCCAGCGCATCGGCGAATCTCAAGACGACGCTCGGCGCCGATTACACGATCGCGCAGAATGATCGGCTCTTCACCAACGGCCACGGGCTGCCGCCGGGCGGCGCGGAGGTGACGCAGGCGTCCACACGGGGCGTGAACTCACAACGGCAACCCACGGCTGTCAAGACGCTGGGACTGTTCATCCAGGAGCAGGCGGCGCTGTGGGATCGGCTCTTCCTCACCGGCGCCATCCGCACCGACCAGAACAGCGCCTTCGGTACTGATTTCCAGCGCGTGTTCTATCCGAAGGCGAGCCTCTCGTGGCTGGCGTCGGACGAGTCCTTCTTCCCGAAGTGGAACTGGATGAACCAGTTCCGCGTGCGCCTGTCCTATGGCGCGAGTGGTGTGCAGCCTGGACCGACCGCCGCACTGGCCACCTATACGGCCGAAGCGGTGAGCACCGCGCATCGGGGCGAGACCGCCGCCGACAACCTCCCGGGGCTCTTCGCCGACAGTCCGGGCAACCCCAAGCTCAAGCCGGAAACATCAGCCGAGTTCGAGGGGGGCTTCGACACGCAGTTGCTCAACAATCGAGTGAGCCTCAACTACACATACTATCGGAAGGAAACCCACAACGCGCTCATCAGCGTACCGATCGCGCCCTCCTCGGCCGCGCCGGATCTGAGCCTGTTGCAGAACGTCGGTTCCACGCGGAACTCCGGCCATGAGGTCACGCTGAATGCGCAGCTCGTCGACACCAAGGCCTTCGGTTGGGATGTGACGCTGAACGGCTCGCACAACACCAACCTGGTGGTGGATCTCGGCACGGATCCGTCGACCGGTAAGGCCCGGGTCATCGGTGAGGGGCAGACCATCCGGCAGATCGACGGCTATCCCCTGAACAGCATCTGGCAGCGCGGATACACCTACGACGACAAGAATCACGATGGCGTATTGCAGGTGTCGGAAGTGCACGTCGATTCGGCGTTCGAGTACGTCGGGACGCCTTCGCCGCGTGATCTCTTCTCGGTGCAGACCGGCATCGACCTGTTCGCGCACCGCCTCCACCTGAGCGCCATGTTCGACTACAAGGGCGGGGGGATCCAGCAGGACGGCGCCAACAATTTCCAGTGCAACTCGTTTCCGCAAGCATGCCGGGAGACGCAGGATCCCAGCGCCCCGCTCGCGATGCAGGCGCGCGCCATCGCGAAGACCTATGGTTCGAAACTTGGCGGCACCAATTACAAGACCGGGCGTGGGTACTATATGAGCGATCAGTTCTGGAAGTTCCGTGAATTCTCCGCGGTCTACACGCTCCCGGACGCCGTGACGCGGCTGCTCCACGGCCAGTCCGGTTCGAATCTGGCGCTGGCCGTGCGCAACCTGTTCACCTGGACCTCGTTCACGGGCATCGATCCGGAAGCGAACTACGGCCTCGGACAGGACCAAGTTCAGAACGAGTTCCAATCCGCGGCGCCGCCGACGTTCGTCACGCTCCGGCTCAACCTCAAATTCTGACCTTCCATCGAGGACGCTCATCATGATGCTATTCACATCCCGCGCCCGATGGATGGCGACCATGTGTGCCACGCTGGGTGCCGGACTGCTCCTGTCCGGCTGCCATCTCTCGGACAAGCTGCTCGAGCCACAGAACCCGGGGCTCATCGACCCGTCGGCCGTGCAGTCGGCCGCCGCAGCGATGGCGCTCAAGGTCGGGGCAATGGGACAGCTCAGAATGATCTATACCAACTGCCCGGGCGATGAATGTCTCTGGCAGGAGAGCGGTGTGCTGGCCGACGAGTACAAGAACTCCGACTTCCAGAACACCCGTCAGGATATCGACCAGCGCACCATCACGAGCAACAACCCGACGCTCGATTACTTCGCCATCACGCAGATTCGCGGCTACATCCGTGACGGCATCACCGCCATGCAGCAATTTCTCCCGGACAACCGCGCGGACATCGGGGAGTTGTACATGGCGCTGGGCTTCGCCGAACTGTCGCTGGCCGAGAATTATTGTAACGGCATCCCGCTCGGCCACACGATCAATGGGCAGGTGACACTCGGGCCGCCACTGTCGGATGCGGAGGTACTCGACAGCGCGTCCGATCATTTGGACACCGCGCTGGCCACCGCTACCGGAAGCGACGCCGCCAGCGTGTTCGTGCGCCGAGCAGCACTCATCACCAAGGCCAGGATCCTGGTGGATCAGGGGAAGTATGCCGCCGCGGCGGCGCTGGTGCCATCCAGGGCCGTTCCGTCGGACTACCAGTACGTGTTCACCACCAATTCGGCGGACAACAACGATGACAATGGTATCTGGGTCCTGAACAACCAGATCGCGCGCATCACCGTGAGCGACAGCTTCGACATCATCAGCGGCGCACCAACCACCACGCAGAACGCGCTCCCGTTCGCTTCAGCGCATGATCCGCGCGTCCCCGTGGCAAGCGGCGACTCGGTGGATCCCACGGTGGCGCCGGAGGACGGTAGCACACCGGAATTCGTGCAGCTGTTGTGGGGACGTGATGGTCCGATCCCGCTGGTTTCCGGCATCGACGCCCGGATGATCGAAGCGGAGGCCGATCTCAACGCGGGGAACACCACGGCGATGATGACGATCCTCAACGATCTGCGCGCAAACCCGCCGGCGATCGGCGATTATCAGCCGGCCGCGATGCCACCGCTGGCCACACCGGCCACCGCGGCGGAGGCGACCACGCTCTTTTTCCGGGAGAAGGCCTTCTGGACCTTTGGTCGCGGCCAGCGCCTGAACGACCTGCGCCGGCTCATCCGGCAGTACCACCGGTCGCAGGACCAGGTCTTCCCCACTGGGCGGTACTTCAAGGGTGGCGTCTATGGCACGGACGTGAACTTTCCGGTGGATGATGATGAGCGTGCAAACCCGGCGTTCAAGGGGTGCACGGACCGGAACGCGTAAGGGAACGAGCGGGGTCAGGTCTTGAATTGTGAATTCACGATTCAAGACCTGACCCCGCTGCTCCGCCGCTTCAGAGCGTGGCGGGTGATGGGGCGATGGAGCGGGACGTCCGGGCACGACTCCCGCTGCCGCCCTACTCAGAAGCTATCTGCAGTCTCCGCCGTATCGACAACAAGGAGAGCGTGTCATGCCGCATGCCGGCCATCTGTCCGCGTCAGTTCTTCTGTTCGTCGCGATCCCGCTGCTCGCACAGCAGCCGGGAACCGCCGCCACCGTATCGGCAACGACCGACCGCGCCGTCCTGCCCGCGGCGGACTACAGCAGGATCGAAACGCTCGGGGAGAGCGCGCTGTCCCCGGATGGCAAGTGGGTGGTCTACGACGTCCGTCGCGTGAGTGGCGGCACGATGCTGCACTACCAGGCGGTTGCCGGCGGGGCCGGGCAACAGGTACCGCTTGGAGAAGGCGGTGCGTTCACCAACAACAGCCGGTGGCTGCTGTACACGATCAGCCGCGACACCACACGCCAGACACGGCGCCGCGCCCGGCGTCGGCGTGGCCCGACTGGCCGCGCACCCTCGGCGAACGCTGCGGACTCGATCCATGACCAGGTGGGCATCGTGGATCTGCACTCCGGTGCGGTCACCGTGGAGGACGACATCCAGTCCTTCAGTCTGAGCGAGGATGGCGTGCACGTCGCCCTCCGGCGTTACGCCCCGCGCGGAAGCAGGAGCCATGGCGCGGACCTCGTGGTGCGCGATCTGGCCCGGGGGACCGATGTCACATTCGGCAACGTCAGCGACTTCGCCTGGAGCGACGACGGCGCACTGCTCGCCATGGCGATCGATGTGGATGGCAGCACTGGCAGCGGCGTGCAGCTGCTCGACGTGGCGACCGGCGCCTTGCGTTCGCTGGACTCGCGCGACGCGATGTACACGGGGTTGGCCTGGCGCGACCACAGTCGCGATCTCGCGGTCTTTCGCAGCCGCCACGACACCGCGTTCGCGGACACCAGCGAAGTGGTGATCGCCTGGCGCGGGCTGGGGACGCGGCATATCACGAAGCAGAGCTATGACTTCGCGGCGGACAGCGCGCTCTCCGCGGGATTGCGCGTGGCCTCGTACCGCCAGCTCCGGTGGTCGCCGGACGGGACGACGCTCTTCTTCGGTATGGCTCCACGCACGCCGGCGCCGAGTGACATCCGGCGCGGCACCACCGCGGTCAGCAAGCCGGCACAGGTAGAGGTGTGGCACTGGAAGGATCTGCGCGAATACCACCAGCAGGATCGGGACGCCCAGCGGGATCGCCGGCGCACGCTGCTCACCGCGTGGCGCGTTGGTGCGCGACACGCCGTTCCGCTCACCGATGACTACTTCGCGACTGTGCAGCTGGCGGACAGCGGCTCGCGCGTGATCGTCACGAACGAGACGCCGTATTTCATGGATGTCATCTCGGGGCGTGCGTACCATGATGTCTACGCGGTCGATCTCGCTACGGGGCAGCGGACCAGGGTGCTCACCAAGGTGCCGTTCGAGCCGGAGGTGAGTCCTACCGGGCGATACCTGCTCTACATGGATGACAACCAGTGGTGGTCGTATGACCGGACCACGGGCGCCCGGGCGAATCTGACCGGCGCCATCCATAGCGTGTTCGTGAACATGGAGGATGATCATCCAGTGGCGGTGCGCCGGCCGTACGGCGTCGCCGGCTGGACCTCAGGGGAGAAGTCGGTGATTCTCGAGGACCGCTACGATCTCTGGCAGGTGAATCCGGACGGATCGCACGCCGTGCGGCTCACGCGCGGCCGCGAGGACTCGACGGTGTATCGCGTGGAGCAGCTCGACCCCGATGCGTACACCATCGACGCCCACGCACCGATCTGGCTCTCCGCGACCGGGGAGTACAACAAGAAGAGCGGGTTCGCGGAACTGACCATCGGGAAGGCACCGCGCCGGCTGCTCTGGGTGGACAAGGGCGTCACGTCCCTCGACAAGGCCAGCGACGCCGACGTGCTGTCCTACGTGATCCAGACGTATGAGGACTCGCCGGATCTGTTCGTGAGCCACGGCGCCTTCAACGACACCGTCCAGCTGTCGCACACCAACCAGTTCCTCGATCAGTACGCGTGGGGCAAGCAGGTGCTCATGAACTACGTCAACGGGCACGGCGACACGCTGCAGATGATGCTGACCTACCCGGTGAACTATCGTGCGGGCACGCGGTACCCGATGGTCGTCTACTACTACGAGAAGCTCTCGCAAGGCTTCCATCGCTTCGTGGTGCCGACCGAGCGCGCCGTGTACAATACCAGCGTGTTCAGCCAGAACGGCTACTTCGTGCTACGTCCCGACATCAAGTTCCGCCCGCGCGATGCCGGTTTCTCCGGATTGGATTGTGTGATCTCGGCCGTGAAGGCCGTGCTCGCCACCGGCATGGTGGATCCGAAGCGTGTGGGAAACATGGGCCACTCATGGGGCGGGTACCAATCGGCGTTCTATGCGGTGCACGATCACGGCCTCTTCGCCGCCACCATCGCGGGCGCCCCGCTCACGGACTTCATCAGTATGTATGGCTACACTTCCTTCAATACCGGGCGCCCGGAGACCGGGCATTTCGAGACCGGACAGGAGCGCATGCAGGTGCCGCTCTGGGACGACCCGCAGGCATACATGAGAAATTCGACCGTGTTCGCGGTCGACTCGCTGCAGACGCCGCTCCTGCTCGAGGAGGGTGACGCCGACGGCAACGTGAACTACTGGCAGAGCATGGAGCTGTACAACTTTGGCCGGCGGCTCGGCAAGCACGTCATTCTCCTGCTCTACCATGATGAGAATCACAACGTGGCCAGACCCGAGAGCCAGCGGGACTACCACACCCGGCAGCTCCAGTGGTTCGCGCATTATCTCAAGGGCGAGCCGGCGGCGGACTGGATCACCAACGGCGAAACCTATCTCACGCGGCAGAAGATCCTGGCCGCCGCCGCTAGGCGCGCGAAGGCGCCGCGGCGCGCCCGCACGGCCGCCACTACGGCCAGTGACGGAGCGGGCGGCCCGGATGTACGCCGCCCCTAACCAACCGTCGATGTGCAGCGGCCGCTCGCTGGCCTGCTACACTGCTCGTCTACTTTGCTTCAGGAGACCGTGATGTCGAGGAACACTCGCTGCCGCAGGATCACGAGCCACGCCGCGGCCATGGGGATGGCCGTTGCCATTGCCGCTGGCGCCCAGAGCGTGACGCCGCGGGCGGGTCGGGCGCAGCAGGCCGCGATTCCTACACCGGAATCGGTGTTCGGCTTTTCCGTGGGCGCGGACTACAAGCTCATCAACTACGAGCAGTCCATCGCGTATTTCAAGCAGCTCGCCGCGGCCAGCGACCACATGAAGCTGATCACTGTCGGGACAACCGCCTACGGCCGGCCGTGGACGGTGGCGATCATCTCCTCACCCCAGAACCTGGCGCAGATCGACCACTACCGGCAGATCAACATGCGTCTGGCGCACCCCGAGGGGCTCACCGACTCCGCGGCCCGGGCGCTCGCGCAGGAGGGCCGGGTGTTCGTGGACATCAGCGGCGGACTGCATGCATCGGAGATAGCGGGCTCGCAGCATACCATACAGCTGGCGTACGATCTGCTATCCCAGGCAGGCGACTCCGCCACCCAGGCCATCTTCGACAACGTCATCTTCTTTCTCTGGCCGTCCATCAACCCCGACGGCCAGGACATCGTGGTCAACTGGTGCGACGCGCGCCATGCGGGGAAGAGCCCCGGTCCGATGGAGCTCTACGAGAAGTACATCGGGCACGACAACAACCGCGACAGCTACATGCTGAACGTGATCGAGTCGCGTGTCATCCAGCGCACGTGGCGCCACTGGGAGCCGGACATCATCTACGTGCACCATCAATCGTCGCCCTTCCCCACGCGCATCTGGGTGCCGCCGTTCGCGGATCCGGTCGGCATGCATGCCCCGCCGATTCCGGCACGCGAGGTGAACGTCATCGGCACGCGCATCGCGCTCGCGCTGGATGAGCATGAGGAACCCGGTGCCACGAGCCTGGGGAGCGGCTACGATGCCTGGTACCCGGGCTACATCGACTACATGCCGATCTACCAGAACATCCCCTCCTGGTGGACGGAGACGCAGGGCGGCAACTGCGGCATCCCGCGCACCACGACGCTGGATTCGCTCCCCCCGGACTACCGCGATCTCCGTCCCACGCCGATGTATCTGAGCCCGTGGACCCAGGGCACCTGGCACCTGCGCGATGCGGTGGACTACATGGTTACGGCATCGAAGGCGACGCTCCGCTACGCGGCCCTGCACCGGGAAGAAGTGCTCTACGACCGCTACGAGTCGGGGCGTGATGTCATCCACAAATACCAGACGAGCGCGCCGTACGCCTACATCATCCCGCAGCAGCAGTCCGATCCCATGGCGCCCGTGCAGCTGTTGCGACGGCTGGCGTTCATGGGCATCCGCATCAGCCAGATGCAGACGCCGCTGGCGTACGAGGGAACGACGTATCCCAAGGGCACGTGGGTGATCCCCATGGATCAGGAGTACGCCGAGCTGGTGCGCGAGCTGCTCGACGTGCAGCACTATCCCGACCTCGGCAGCGATCAGCCGTACGACGCCGCCGGGTGGACACTGCCAATGCAGATGAACGTGAAGGTTGTTGCGGGCAAGACGCCGCTCTCCTCCGCGTTCCGCGCCGCACTGGCGCCCGTCGAGGGCACACCGGTGGATTGGCACACGGCGCCGAATGCGCCATTCACGACGAACGCGGAAGCGGCCGGCGTCATGCCGCTCCCTGGCGCGGTGACGGGTAGCGGCAATCAGCTCGCGCTCGATCCCGCGCAGAACAATACCTTCCGCTTCGTGAACCGGGCGCTCGCCGCGCGTGGGAAGGTGCGCTTCGAGCCTGCCGGCGCGGGGCACGGCGCGCGCTACCTCGTCTCGGACGTCAAGCGCGACTCGCTCAATGGGTGGGTGAAGACGCTCGCGATTCACGCGACGCGCGCGCGGAGCTCCTCCGCGTCGGAGCCCGTACCGACGCGCATCGCGCTCTTCAAGGAGTCGCCGGGCATCATCGATCAGGGGTGGACGCAGTGGCTGTTCGACACGTTCGGCTTCAAGTACACGCTCGTGACGCCGGCGGATCTGCGCGCGGGGCGACTGAACTCGCGCTTCGACGTCATCGTGCTGGCGTCGCAGGGGCTCACGCGCCAGCGCGGCCGGCGCAGGGGCGGGCGGCGGGGGAACGGGAATGCCGCGCCGGACAGCGCGGCCGCTGATTCCGTGGTGGCCGCCGTGGACGCCTTCGTGCGGGGTGGGGGTACGGTCGTGGCGTGGAGCCAGGGCGTTGACCCGGCCATTCGCGCGCTGCACCTGCCCGTCAAGGATATGGTGGCCGGGATTCCACGCAGCGACTACTTCACCGGCATCTCGATCATGCGCGTCATCACCGACCCCATGCATCCGGTCATGGCGGGCATGCCTGACACCGCGGACGTGGTGGTGAATCGGAGTCCGGTGCTCACGACGCTCGATGGCTTTGAGGGCGCGGTGCTCGCGCGCTACAGCGCGGATGCATCGCCGCTCCGTTCAGGATGGCTCAACGGCGCCAAGTACATGGAAGGAGGCGCCGCCGCCATGGACGTCAAGCATGGACAGGGACATGTGGTGCTGCTCGCGTACCAGCCGCAGTGGCGTGGACAATCGACGGGGACGTTCCGCACCGTATTCAACTCGGCGTTCTTCGCCGGAGCGGTGGCGCAGCATGCGAAAGGAACGCCCGGCTTCTGGACGGCGCCGGCAGCATCGGCCACGTCAGGAAGTGGCGGGAACGAGTGATCGGCGGAGAGCGGCCCGCCCCGGGCGCGTTCCGAGGCGGGCCCATGCGAAGGTGGCGTTCGGTGGCGTAGACCGATCCTCGTGCTGGCCCGCTCGCGCGAGGGTTGCTTGACATCGCTGCCTGGTGATCTCATCATGGCCCGAGAGTCGTAGCGCGCGACCGCCCAATTTGCGGCACTGCGCCGATCTCCCCTCGTCGATGAGGTGATGCGGATTCTCGCGCCACGCCGGTAGCTGCTTGGCCATGCGCGGGAGATCGCGGTTCCGTCATGAACGACATGTTTGGCCCGCGCAAGTCTGCTCTGCTGATCTTGATCGGTGCGCTGGCCGCCACGCTGAGTTGCGGCGACCAGGCAGCGCCCTCCGCGCCACTCTCGGGCGACGCGGAGATCCTGGGAAGTGTCACCTCCGAGAAGACGAGCGCGGGGATCCCCGGACTCGTGGTGGCGCTCCTCCACCAGGGCGCAGTGGTGCGCGCCACGCCAACTGACAGCAACGGCGCGTTTCAGTTCCGCAGCGTGGCGCGTGGCAATTACACGGTGCAGCTCACCGGGTTCGAGCTCGCCCACGTCGATCTGCGCTATACAGCGTTCACACCAGTGTCCACGGATGTGACCGTGGGCGCCGAGCCCGCCAATGTCGTCTTTGCGGCAGTGGGGCTCATCGCGCCGCACATCGTCGGGACCATCACATGCGGCGGCACACCGGTGAGCGGCGCGGCGGTGCGCGTGATTGGGGGCGAGACGGACGACACGGTCACGACGAACGCGCAGGGCAAGTACGGCGCCACGGATCTCTCGGCGGGGCACTACGCAGTGATCGTCCTTGCGGCGCCGTGCACCATCACCCCTCCATACGCGGCCGCGGCACTCCGGCCCGGCCAGGCCGCGACCGTGGACTTTCACGGATGACGCCGTGCGTGGCGCTGCGTCGCGCCGATCGTGCGCGTCGCGGGCTTGTCGTGATCGCCGCGGCCGCGGCATTCGTATGCGCGTGCAGCGGTAGTGATGCCGTGCAACCCGAGGACGCTGTCCAGGCGCTTCGGTCGCACGCGCTTGCGGCCGGCCTGGCACCGATGCCCGATGCGCCGCCGAGGCCGGTGGACAATCCATACAACGCCGATCGCGTAGCGCTCGGCCGGCTGCTCTTCTTCGATCCCATTCTCTCGGGGCCCCGCAACGTGGCATGCAGCACCTGTCACCTGCCACGCTTCGCCTTCGGTGACGGGCGGCAATTCCCCGTCGGTGCCGGCGCGACGGGACTGGGTCCCGCGCGCACGCTGCCGTCGCCACCGCCGTTGCGCCCGATGCCCCGGAATGCGCCCACGGTCATGAACGTCGGCCTCTTCGGGCATCTGGGTCCGGACCCCTCCGTGAACGGCACGATGTTCTGGGGTGCGGATGCGTTCGGACTGGACGATCAGGTGCTGGGCCCCATCAGCAACGACAACGAGATGCGGGGGCTCGTCTACTCGAAGATCGACGCGCGTGACAGCGTGCTCGCGCGGCTGCGCGCGATTCCGGGGTACGTCACGCGCTTTGCCGCCGCCTATCCGGACATCGCGCACCGCGACGGAACCTCACCCGATCAGCTCATCACGTCGACAACGCTCCGTCATGCGCTCGCGGCGTATCTCCGCGAGCTCGTCACGCCCCACGCGCCCCTCGATGACTTTCTCGAAGGCGATGACCACGCGCTCACCGCGGCGGAACAACGCGGCATGGCGCTCTTCATCGGGAAGGCGAACTGCGTCGCGTGTCATCGCGGGCCGCTGCTCAGCGACTTCACCCCGCACGTGCTCGGCGTGGCGCAGGTTGGCCTGGGTCGCGACAGCACGCCGGGCGATGACATCGGATGGGGGGAGCATGGCGGTACCCCATACGCCTTTCGCACCCCGTCGCTGCGGCAGGTGACGCTCACGGCGCCCTACTTCCACGATGGCGTGGCGACGACGCTCCAGGATGTGCTGGAGTTCAAGAACCGCGGCACGAGCGCGTACGACCGCGTCCCCGCCTCGGCGCTCGATCCCGCGATGCATCCGCTCGGGCTCGCCACATCGGAGATGACTGATTTACTGGCGTTCTTTCACGCGCTCACCGACAGCGTGAGTATGCAGGACTCCCTCTTTCGTGCTCCAGCGGCGGTGCCGAGCGGGCTCGCCGTCGTGCAGTGAGGCAGACGCATGACTGACCATCCATTGTTGCGCCGCGCCGCGCCGTGGCTTCTCCTGGCCGCGCTCGCGGGAGCGACAAGCTGCGCTCACGACGTGACCGGGCCCGCGGCGGGCGCCGCGATGGAGCTGACGCTCCATGGCTTGGGACCCCTCGATCCGGCCGAAGGATCGTACGAGCTCTGGGTGTATCCGCGGACCGGAACGCCGGTGCCGGCCGGCCGTTTCCAGCTCGCCGGGACGACGCTGGGGGGCGATGCCACGATCGACTTCGAACTCCCGATGGCCGATGCGAGCCGTATCGCGGTCACCGTCGAGCCGCCCGGCGACAGCGACAGCGTGCCGTCACGCTCGGAGCTCATGGCGGGACGGTTCGACCACGGCGCGGCGCATCTCTCGATCGAGGGGAGCGTGACGGATGGGCGACCGCTCGAGACTGACCCCGGCCATCACTCGCTGTTCACGACGAGCAACAACCTCCAGTACGGATATCCCTCAGATGAGAATTCGGGGCTGTGGCTCTTCTCGTTGCAGGTCGACATCAACAAGAGCAAGACGCGCTGGGTGAAGCTCACGCCGCTCCAGGCCGGCTGGACATACGAGGGGTGGATCATCTACCGGCAGGGGACGCCGCAGGAGGTCTGGATTCCGTACGGCAAGTACCGTCCGGACCTCGACGGTTTTCTCACCTCGCGCGACAACACGGGCTCCGGGTATTTCTCCGGCGATCCCGACTACGTGAACGGCGGCGTGGAGGACGTGCCGGGGGACGAATGGACCACAAGCACGGTGGCGGCTCACCTCGGGCTGGCGATGCCGGGTGGGCTGAAGCTCCCGCTGCAGTTGAACGCGGTGGATTCGGCCACGGGCAAAGCCGTCTGGCATCACGTCATCACGATCGAACCGGCGTTTGACGAGGACGAAGCGCCGCTCGCTGACCGCCCCTTCGTGCTGCGCCCGTACTGGAACCCGGTGGGGGCGGGGGGACCGGGCGTGCCGCGCGAGATCCTGTATCAGCACAACGATCCGAGTGGCGAGGTGCGGGTGGCCCGGTAGGCTGTGGGGGGTGTGGGGCGCCGCGCTGGGGCGCGGCGTGCTTGACAGGGGGAACCGGATATCGTATCTAGGCGCTGACCGGCCAGAGTCACCGGAGCGCGTTGGCGCTCCTCTGTTGGTGTTCACCCATCGTGCTCGCGCGCGCTCTGTCGGCCTGTGCGTTGTGCACATAACTGTGTATCGTCGAGGGTACGCTCATGAGTCCTCATCGGTCACTCCGTATTATCTGCACACTGTGTGCATCCCTCCTCGCCGCCGCGGTAGCCAGACCGGTCGCGGCGCAACGGCAGACGGGCACCATCACCGGCACCGTCACCAATGCCCGCACGCAGCAGCCGCTCAGCGCCGTGAGCGTCTATCTCGATGGCACGCGGCTCGGAACCATCACCGGTGACGATGGCAAGTACTCCATCCTGAACGTGCCGGCCGGAACCTACACGCTCCGCGCGCGCCGCATCGGGTTCGGCTCCGTGTCCAACTCCATCACCGTCCAGGCCGGCCAGACCGTCACACACGCCATCGCCCTCGGCGAGGCCGCCATCCAGCTCGAGCAGGTCGTGGTGACCGGCACCGCGGCCGCCACGCAGAAGCGGGAAGTGCCGAACAGCATCTCCGTGCTGAGCTCCGCTCAGATCGCCAACGCCCCCGTGCGCAATCCGCAGGATGCGCTCGAAGGCAGCGTGCCGAGCGTGACGATCATGGAGAACAGCGGCCAGCCTGGTGCGGGCGGCACAGTCATGATCCGTGGCACCAACACGATCTCCCAGAGCACCTATCCCCTCATCTACGTTGACGGGGTGCGCGTCTTCAACCAACCCACGCGCAACGGATACGGCTCCAGAACCGAGACGAACCCCCTCCAGAACATCAACGCCAATGACATCGATCACATCGAGGTCATCAAGGGCGCCTCAGCCACCACGCTGTATGGCACCGAGGCCTCGGGCGGCGTCATCCAGATATTCACCAAGCACGGGCAGAGCGGCGCGCCTACGTGGAACGCCGACATCACGGAAGGGCTGAACCAGTCGGTGCACTGGGGCGACCAGAATGATCCCACGAACCTCTGGGTCAACTGTGACAACTCGAAGCTGATGTACACGCTCGACCTCAGCGACGGCAGCCGCAAGTACTTCGCCGATCCCACCTGTCCCTCGGACGGCAGCTGGACCCGGCACGGCCCGATCCAGAAGTACGCCCTCTCCGTGCGTGGCGGCAGCAACCAGGTGACGTACTACGTATCGGGGAACTACAACGACAACAAGGGGATCCTCCCCACGACGAACGCGCGGAACGGCGGCGTTCGCGGCAACTTCACCTTCTCCGCCACGGACAAGCTGAACTTCAATCTCAACACGGCCTACACCAAGCTCGACAACCGTTTCGTGGGCGATGGCAACAACTCCGAGGGATTCCTCCTCGACGTCGGCCGGGGCACCGGTACGTACCTGAAGGGCGGCAAGGGGCACGACTGCGATGGCGTGGCCGACAGCGTCGTCTGTGTGACCAACGGCTACGTCTTCGATCAGAACGAAACGACCGGGTCGGATCATTATCTCATCGGATTCACGACCAACTACGACCCGACGCTCAACTTCACCAACCGACTGGCCGTCGGGTGGGATTACACGGCCATTCACAACATCACCAATCTCCCCTACGGCTTCCTCGACACCCCGGGCGGCTACTTCTGGGATGAGAACACGCGCCACACCAAGCTGTCGCTGGACTACGCGGGCTCGCTCAAGAACAGCGTCGGTGCCTCGCTCGCCTCGACCCTCTCGTGGGGCGGCCAGCTCTTCCGCGACAAGCATCGGTGGACGGAGATCGATGTGCAGGACTTTGCTGGACCGGTGGACCCGACGCTCGTGACCGGTGCCCAGCTCACCTACCGGAACGACATTCCCTTTGCCGAAACGAATGCCGGCTTCTTCTTCCAGGAAGAGCTGGCCTGGAAGGAACGGCTCTACCTCACCGGCGGGCTGCGCGTGGATGGGAACAGCGCGTTCGGTTCGAACTTCGGCTTGCAGCTGTATCCGAAGCTGGGCCTCTCCTACGTGCTGTCCGATTACGGCTTCTGGCCGAAGAGCTGGTGGGACAACATGCGCGTCCGCATCGCCGTCGGCGAATCGGGCAAGGCGCCGGGGGCCTTCGATAAGCTCCGGAGTTGGCAAGCGCGCACGGCCAACGAGGGCGACCCAGCCGTGGTGCCTGACCAGATCGGCAATCCCGACATCGGTCCGGAGCGCACGCGTGAGATCGAGGGAGGCTTTGACGCCAGCTTCGTCTCCGGGCGGCTCGGGCTCGAGACCACGGTCTATCAGGCCACGACGTACGACGCCCTGGTGCCGGTCACCTATCCGCCGTCCAACGGCTTTCTGAGCAGCCGCCTCGAGAACATCGGGAAGCTGCAGAACCGCGGTCTGGAGATGCAGATCACCGCTGGCCTCATCCGGACACATAGCATCGATTGGACCGCGCGTGTAAACCTGAGCATGATGAAGAGCAAGGCGCTGGACCTGGGGACGCAGAAGGAGGTGTACACCGGCCTCAATTCGGACATCAAGCAGGGCGATCCATTCCCGGACTATTACGGGAAGGTGATCCTCAATCCCAACGCGATTGCCGATCCCCAGGTGGTGGACGATACGCTCATTGGCAACGTGAATCCGAATCGGCTGTATGGCTTCGGGACCACGCTCACGCTCTGGAACAACCTGTCGCTCGACGCGCTGCTCGAGCACCAGGGCGGCTTCTACGTGCAGAACTATACCGGCTATCAGAACGCGCGACGCGGTGACTGGCATCCCTGCTTCGACACCCAGTTGAAGATGATTGCCGCCGCCAACGGGAATACGAGCGCGCTCAACGACGTGACGGCGCTGCAGCGGGCGCGCTGCTCGGCCGACGATTACGACATCAGCTTCTGGACGGAGAAGGGCGACTTCACCAAGCTGCGCTACGTGTCGCTCACCTATACGCTGCCCGGCCACCTGGCGTCCAACTTTTTCGGGGCGCGGGCCGCGAGCATCACGCTGGCCGCTCGGAATCTGCGCATGTGGACGGACTACACCGGCTCCGATCCGGAGGTGGAGGACTTCACCGATCAGTCCAATCTCGTGGGCACGGCGGCCCGCTTCGGTCGTCGCGACTACTACGAGATCCCGGCACCGCGCACGTACACCATTGCCTTCCACGTGACCTTCTGAGCCCTGGAGAGCACAGACCATGCAACGCATACGCAAGTGGATCGGGCTCGTGGCGGTCATCGTGCCGCTGGGAGCATGCGGGTTGCTCGACGTGCAGGCCCCCGGCCACATCGCCGACGCGAGCCTCAATGACCCCGATGCATTCCCGTCGCTGGTGAACGGGATGTCGTACGACCTGGCTCAGGCCAACGACAACACGGCCGAGTTCCAGACGCTCGCCTCGGGCGAAGTCTTTCACGGCGGCAGCTACGACTGGGCGAAGGTTCCACGTGGGATCATCCTTCCCGAAGACGTCGATGGATCATGGGAAGCGGTGGAGGAAGCCCAATGGGTGACCGACCACGGGATCGACCGGATGAAGAAGGTGATGGTGCCGGAGGACTTCAAAAAGAGCCAGCTGGCGGCGCAGGCGTATCTGTACGGCGGATTCGCCGACCGGTTGTTCGGCGAGCTCGCGTGCCAGGTAACGATCGACAGCGGGCCGCCGCAGCCCAATACGGTCGAGTTCGATCGGGCGATCGGCAAGTTCACGAACGCCATCACGATCGGCCAGGCGGCCGGCGCCGATAACATTGTGACCGCCGCTTACGCGGGCCGGGCCTCGGTACGCGCGTGGAAGGGTGACTGGGCTGGCGCCGCCGATGACGCCGCGAAGGTGCCGGTGGATTTCGAGTACGACGCCATCCTGAACGCGGCCGCGAACAATGAGAACACGCTGGCGTACGAGACCCATGCGCGGTTCGAGTACACCATCTGGAACACGCTGTACGCCAATCACTACGGCGACCCCCGCGTCCCGTGGGATACGGTGTACAACAGCAAGGGGGCCATCGCCACGGGCGCCAACGGCTCCTCGTACATGTTCCGGCAGGAGAAGTACGACAACGTGGACGATGATTTCCCGTTGGCCACCGGAACGGAGATGCTCGTGCTGCGGGCCGAGGGCGCGTTGCGGAGCGGCGACGCCGCTGGGGCGAAAGTGTTGCTCGACCAGGCGCGGCTGTACTACGATGCCCACCCGGTGAACCCGAATGCCCCGTACAAGATGACTCCGCTGGACACGCTCTCCACCGCATCCATGGCCACGCCGGATTCCGCATGGGCGACGCTGCGCTACGAGCGGGAGGCCACGCTCTTCCTGCAGAACCGCCATCTCTGGGATGAGCGGCGATGGTATGCGGAAAAGGGGCCGGCACACGACGACTGGCTCCATACGGCCGCACCGGAGGGGCAGAACGTGCGCGACTCCTGCATGCCGATCAGTAAGGAGGAGGCCAACTCCAACCCGAACGTCCCATAACGTTCGGGCGACGGTTGCGAGACGGGCGGGATCGACATGTCGGTCCCGCCCGCTTTCGCGGAGGGATATCCATGAAGCGCTTCATTCGTGTGCTCTGCATGGCCGCGTGCGTTCCGGCGCTCGGGGCGTGCTATACCTATACGGTCGTGCCGGTGACGACCGCGACCGCGGGTAGTGGCGTGCGGGTCCGGATCACCGGCGCAGAGGCCGACCGCTTGGGCGACGTGCTCGGGCGCGATCAGGATCGCGTGGTGGAAGGTGACCTGGTCGCGCCGCCAAACGATGGCAATCTCCTGCTCTCATTGCCCAGTTCGACTGCGCAGGAGGATGGATCGGTCACGCGGACGTTTCAGCGGGTGGTGGTGCCGCGGAATGCCATCGTCACCTTCGAGGTTCGCCGGCTCGACCGGTGGAAGACCGGCGGCCTGGCCGCGCTGGCAGCCACCGTGCTTGGCGTCGTTGCCGTGGAGGCGTTCACGAACGAGCAGACCCCGCCCGGTTCAGCCAAGCCCAATCCGAACAAGTAGACAACCTTCGTCCGGGAGGCATCATGCACTGGCGCCGCACACTTGCGCTGCCCGCGGCAATCGCGCTACTCACGGTGGGATGCTTCAGTTCTGGCGCCAGCGGCGGGGCAGCCACCCAGCGCGGCCAGGGACGATCGCCCCTCAGCGCCGCGGAGATCCGGCGCGCTGGTGTGGCGACGGCGCTGGACGCGATTCAGCGGCTCCGGCCGGAGTTCCTCGTCTCGCGCGCGCCGGTCACCGGGGCCAACGCGTCCGGGTATCCCGCGGTGTATGTGGACGGCGCGGAGTTCGGGACGGTCGTCTCGCTCAAGACGATGTCGGCCGAGACAATCGCCGAGATCCGCTGGATCTCCCCTGAAGACGCTACCACCCGGTGGGGCACCAACTATCCGAACGGGGTGATTCTCGTGACGACGAAGCGCTAGCCGTCTGCCGGGCCCGCGCTCAGCGGGCCGTCGGAGGGGCGGGTGCGGTTGTGCGATCGGCGCGCGTGCGCTACTCCCCCGCTAGCTCCTCCAGCGCCCGCCGCACGTAGACGCGCACCATGTCCTTGCGCCACGCGAGTGTGAAGTCGGTGTTGTCCATCGGCTTGGCGGGGCGGTAAGCGGCATCGGCGGCGGCGCCGATGGTCGTCTCATCGAGCCGCTGACCTACGATCGCCCGCGACGCCTCGGCAATCTCCATCGGGTACGAGGCGACGCCGCCCAGCACGATGCGCGCGCTCCGCACCGTGTGATCGGCGTTCATCTCCACGCGCGCCGCCACGCCCAGCACCGGGAAGTCGAACGAGCCCCGGCGGCGAAGCTTGTGATACGTGGCGCGCCAGCCGTCGCGTGGGGGCAGATGATACGCCACGAGCAGCTCATCGGGCGCCTTGGTGAGATACGCGATCCCGTCGTTGTTGTAGAGTGCTGATGCGGGGATCCTTCGCTCCCCGCGAACGCTCAACAACGTCACCTCGGCGCCCAGCGCCACGGCCACCGGCACGCCATCCGAAGACTGCACGGCCCAGCAGCGCGGGCTCGACGGCGCCACCCAACAGACTGCGCCGTCCTTCTTCATGCAGAAGTCGATGGCTTTGCGCCATTCGTAGCTCTGGTCGTAGTAGTTGCATCGCGTATCGAGCAGCAGGTTGCCGCCGATCGTCCCCATGTTGCGGAGCAGGGGAGTGGAGACGACATCCGCCGCATGCGCGACAGCTGGATACCGCTCGGCGATCACGGGATGCCGAGTGAGCGCGGTGAGGGTGACCGCCGCGCCGACGGTCATGCCATCACGTGGCGTGCCGGTGATGGCGTGCAGCTCGCTCAGCGCACCCAGTGCGATCACGGTGCTGGGCGTCTGCTGGCGGCGCTTCATATTCGGGTAGAGGTCGGTGCCGCCGGCGACGAAGGCGGCGTCGCTGCCGGCCTCATCGCGCATGCGGACGGCCTCGGCGAGCGTTTGCGGCTCGAGGTAGGTGAAGCGGGGGAGGCGGAGCATCAGCGCGATCCTTTGCGCCGAGTGGCGGTGGAAGGATGGTGGGGATCAGGAGACGCGGCGGTATTTTCCCGTTGGGGGGGGCCCCCCGCGCCCGCCACCGGCCCCCCCACCTCGCTGTGCGTCCGCCCATCCATCTCCCGCCCCGTTCCCCCCTCCGCCGGCGTCAGCACGCGCGCCGGCTCCGGAAACGCATATGCCGGCACGCCCGCCGGTCCATACCGCCCTCCACCAGGCTTCCCCTTCATCTTGTCCTTCAGCGCCTTCAACACCTTGTGCGGCGAGCAGGGCACCTCGTCCACCCGCACCCCCACCGCGTCGTACACCGCGTTGGCCACCGCCGGCGGAATCGGGAGCAGCGGTCCCTGGCCCACCTCCTTCGCGCCGAATGGCCCTTCCGCGTCGGGCTCCTCGATGAGATACGTCTCCACGTCGCACATCTCGAGCGTCGTCGGACTCTTGTACTCCAGCATGCTGGGATGGTGATGCACCACGTGCCGCTGCGCGTCGCGGTAGGTCATCTCTTCCATCAACGCTTCGCCGAGCCCCATGTACACCGATCCCTCCACCTGACCAAGCGCGAGCATCCGGTTGATGGCCTGGCCAATGTCATGCGCTATCCAGACCTTCGGCACGCGCACGATGCCGCTGTCGGGATCCACCTCCACCTCCGCCACCGCGCACGAATACGAATACGCCGGCGACGGGCCGACGCCCGCTCCCTTGTAGCGGCCGGGTGAGCGCGGCGGCGTGTACGACCCCGTGGTGCCGATCGTCCCGTACATCGCTTCCGCCCACTGCGAGGCCTCGGCGAAGCTCGCCCCTCGATCCGGATGCTCCGCGTCGAACACACGGCGTCCGGCGAAGGTGAGACGCTCCCGGGGGATCCCGGTCTTCTCGGCCACCGCATCCGCCAGCAGCGCACGCGCGCGGGAGGCCGCCTGGATCGCGGCATTTCCCGTCATCATCGTCACGCGGGATGAGTACGATCCCAGATCCACCGGCGTGATGCCCGTATCGCCGCTCACCACGCGAATGTCCAGCGGGTCGATCCCCAGCACCTCGGCCACGCAGTACGCCAGCACCGAGTCGGAGCCCTGCCCGATGTCGGTCGATCCGCAGAAGACGGCCACGCCGCCGGAGCGGTCGAGCCGGAGCTGCACGCCCGAATGCGGCATGTTGTTCCAGTAGATCGGCAGCCCCGCCCCCGAGATGTACGACGAGCAGGCGAGCCCGACGCCGCGGCCGAAGGGCAGCTTCCGGAACTTTTCCCTCCAGCCGCTCCCGCGCACCGCTGCCCGGATGCATGAGCCGAGTCCCATGGAGCCGATGTGGAGCCAGTTGGCGGTAACGGAATTCGCGGGTTGCAGCGTCCGCAGCCGCATCTCGGCCGGATCGAGCGACAGCTCCTCGGCGATCTTGTCCAGCTGCACCTCGAGCGCGAAGCGCGGCTGCGGTGTGCCGTGCCCGCGCTTGGGACCGCACGGCGGTTTGTTCGTGAACACACGCGCCCCGCGAAAGCGGTAGGCGGGTACCTGATACGTCACTGTCTGCAGCGCGCCTGTGTAATAGGTGCTTGCCACCCCGTACGAGCCGTAGGCGCCGCCGTCCAGAAAACTGGTGAAATCCATGGCCACGATGGAGCCGTCGCGATTCACCCCCGTCTTCACGCGCATGAGCACCGGATGCCGGCCGCGATGGCAGTAGAACACCTCCTCGCGCGTGAGACAGATCTTCACCGGCCGGCCGGTAGCACGCGAGAGCGCCGCCACCACGATCTCGTGACCGAAGGGATCCGACTTTCCGCCGAACGCTCCGCCGTTGGGCGTCGCGATCACCCGCACGTGCGCGGGATCCATCTCCAGCACCTTCGCGAGCGCGCGGTGCACGTAGTGCGGCGTCTGCGTGCTGCTCCACAGCGTAAGCGTGCCGTCCGGCGACCACTCCGCGAGCGCGGCATGCTGCTCCATGGGCAGATGCGTGTTCCCCTCGTAGAAGAACACATCCTCGCGCACCAGCTCCGCGTTCGCCATGGCCTGGTCCACGTTGCCGAACTCCAGCGCGACCTGCTTGTGCACGTTGCCATCATCGCCGTAGTCGTGGATGAGCGGCGTGCGATTCGCGATCCCGTCTTCGATCGAGGTGATGGCCGGCAGCGGCTCGTACTCCACCTCGATCAGATCGCACGCCTCCGCGGCCGTCTCCTCATCCAGCGCGGCGACGGCGGCCACCGGATCGCCCACGAAGCGCACCACGCCGCGCGCGAGCACGTGTTCGTCCTGCGACACGGGAAGAATCCCGAACGGAATGGGCAGCGCCTCTCCCGTCATCACCGCCACCACGCCCGCGTGCGCTTCAGCCTTCGATGTATCGACGCGAACGATCTTCGCATGCGGGAGCCGCGAGCGCAGCAGCTTGCAGTGCAGCATCCGCGGAAGCGCGAGATCATCGGCGAATCGCACCGCCCCTGTCACCTTCGCCGTGGCATCGACCTTCCGGCGCGAGGTGCCGATGATGCTGCGAGGGGTGGGAGAGGGGACGGGGGACAGAGGGGTGTGAGCCACGAGTTGCGGGTTATGGGTTGTGAGTGGTGGGACCGCTCTCGGGAGGGAGGGCGTTGCTCGTGCGAGCCGTTTCTGACTCACTGACCGACTGACCGACTGATTCACTTCCCCGCCTCTCTCCTTTCTGCTCGCACCTCTCGCACCTTTCCGCCGCCATCTCCACCGCCTCGAAGATCTTCAGATATCCCGTGCACCGGCAAAGATTACCGCTCAGCGCGCTGGCGATCTCTGCGCGCGACGGGTGCGGATTCGCATCGAGCAACGCCCTGGCCGCAAGCAGAAAGCCCGGTGTGCAGTAGCCGCACTGGGCGGCACCCAGTTCGGCGAACGCCTCCTGCAACGGATGCAGGGTATGTCCGTGCGCCATGCCTTCCACCGTCTCGATCGCGCGCTCGCGATACGCCACAGCAAGCGCCAGGCAAGAGAGAATCGGCACGCCGTCCACGAGCACCGTGCACGTGCCGCACTCGCCGAGCTCGCAACCGTGCTTGGTCCCCGTAAGGCCGAGCGTCTCGCGCAGCAGCTCCAGGAGGGTGGTGTGCGGCGCGATGGCCACCTCGTGCCGCTCGCCGTTCACGACGAACGCGGCGTGTACAGTCCGGTGAATCGGGGGCTCAATCGAGATCGGATGCTGCACGCGGCCTCGGATGAAAAGGAGGTGTTCAACTATTCGGGGCCTCGGCGCGGGGCGGAATGGTGCGCCCTGGCGCACGCCCGTATCCGAAAGGTACGGCCATTCCCCCAGCGCGGCGAGTCATCAGCGGCTCATGCTCGCCTGCGCCGATGCCCGTCGAGGTACGCGGCATATCCCTTGCGCCAGGAAGCTATCCACTCATGCATGGGAGGTACGATCATGGTGGACGACAACGATCTCGACCGCGACGACGTGGAACGCGCCAATCGCGGCATCAAGAACCAGGTGAAAGGATCGGCCAAGAGCGCCGAGGGGAAGGTGCGCAGCGCCGTCGGCGATGTCACCGACGATACCAGCGAAGAGCTGAAGGGGAAGGCGAAGGAGTGGGAGGGGAAGGCGCAGAAGAAGCTGGGCGACATCCAGCGGGACAGCGCGGACGACGATTGAGGATCAGAACGGAGGGGAGAGAGGAGAAAGGAACCAGCTCCCGGGCGAGAACTCATCCGCCGCGAGCAGTTTCTCCTTTCTCCTTTCCCCTGTCTTGTCCCTCGCTCTCCTACCCGGCGTAGCAGTACGAGCACCCGTGCTCCTGTGCCCGGTTCACTCCCCACACGCCTGAGGGGAGGACGGTAACGCCCGGGATCAGCGCTGCCATCCATTCGGTCTTGGCTTGGTCCGGGGAAACGCCGGCCGCCGCGGCACGCGTCCCGCTCAGAATGGTGAGCGCCACGTTGCAGACACCGAATTTGACGCCCCGTGCCTGCAGCTTCTCGATCGACGCGTCCAAAATCGGAAGATCACCCGGGCGGGCGTGGTAGTACGGATTCCGCACGGCGGGCGCCTTGGTCGCGGGATCGGTCGCCTTCACGGCCTCGCCGAGCGCGTACTTCTTCCACACGGCATCCGTGAGCGCGAGCGGGGCTGCCTCATGTCGCAGCACGATCACGCCGTTGAGATCGTGCTCCGGAATCTTGCTGGCCTGCGAGTTGGTCATGAGGAAGACGTGCGCGAAGAGCAGCGCGAAGCCATCGTTCGGGCTTACGGCGTCGAACACCTGGCGGTGCTTCCCCCGCAGCGTCCCGGGCCAATCCTCAACGTCCTGGCCTCGTTGCGGGGCCGCGGGTTCCGCCATGAGACGCAGCGGTGCCACGCCGGCGACGCCGAGCGCGACGGCCGCACCGGCCAACCGTCCGAGAAAGCCGCGTCGCGGGGTTGGGGACATCGTGTCGAACGACATTGGAACACCTCCTCCGTGAGAGAATGAATGTTCGTGCCTCGCCAGCGATCGTCAGCGGTTCGCAGCGAGCGTTCGTACTCGCCGGCGTCCGCCATCGGCAATTACCGCCCGTGTGGTGCGCCGGGGCGTCGTGCCATGCTGCCGCGTGTGGGATAGGCCGCATCTGGCGGCGCATCGCCGTTGGGCCAGTCGTTCTCCTTGCCCGGCAGGTCCGGGCGCGGGCGGGACGTGATGTACGCGGCAACGTCGAAGGCCTGCTGGTCGGTGAGCGACCCTGGGCTGTCAAACGGCATGTTGTGGCGGATGAAGGCCGCCGCGGTGCGCAGCCTGGCCATCCCGGCCCCGATGTTGAACGACTGCGCGCCCCAGAGCGGGGGCGCGATCACCGTGCCGGCTCCGTTCGCGCCGTGGCAGCGCGCGCAGACGGACGAAAAGAGCGCCGCTCCGTGCGCCGTATCGGGGGGCAGCGGCTTGAGCTTCACGAAGCCCTGGCCCCTTACCGTCGCGCCCACAGGGATCCCACGGGAAATCCACGCGAGATACGCGGTGATGTCGCGCATGTCGCGCCCACCCACGGGAAGCGGCCGGCCATTCATGCTGCGCTGGAAGCAGCCGTTGATCCGGTCCTCGATGGTGTTCACCCTCGCGTTCCGGGCGCGGTATTGCGGAAAGCGAGCGTACACGCCCACCAAGGGCGACGCGTAGGCGCGACGGCCCTCGTCCAGGTGACAGCTCACGCAGCGCAGGCGATTCCCCACATAGCCGGGCAGGCTGTCGCGCGTGGCGATGAGCAGGGCGTGTCCGCGTCGAATGGACGCACCAAGCGCACCGGCAGGAATCTCGGAATCCGGCGGGGCGCGCAGGGGGACGGTGTCCGGTCCGGCGCGCGACCCCGCTTCCGCCGCGGCCTGCCCAGGCGGCCCGGAGTGGCGATCGCCCCGACATCCAGCGATCACCACGGCCACAAGCGCCGCACCTATTGATTGCCGCAGCATCTCCGGAAGGAACACCGGACACTCCTGGTGAGCACTGGCATGGCACCGGTCCTAGCAGCGGTATCGGGTCCAGTCTAATTGTTCCTGCCGTGAGGCGCTACCCTACCGGTGGCCCTCCGCGCTCCTGCCCTGCAGCCGCGCCAGCGCGGTGGCGGCCTTCTGGAGGCTGGCCTGCATCTGCTCGAAGCTGCGGCGCTGCTCGAGCGTGGGCGGGTAGAGCGTTCCGGAGCGGGCGCCGCTCCCATTGAAGTCGCTGGCCAGCCCGCCCGCCTGGCGCACCAGCCGGTTCAGCGTCCGCGCGAGCGTCGCAGCCGGGCCGGAGCCCGCGCCCCGTCCACCCCGCGCGCCGCGCGTTCCTGTGGATGCCGGCGCAGACGTGGCGCCGCCCCCCTGCGAGCGGCGCAGCGTGTCGGCGCGTTGCGCCAGCGCCCA
The DNA here is from genome assembly GCA_036278935.1 of Gemmatimonadaceae bacterium. Classification (GTDB taxonomy): domain Bacteria; phylum Gemmatimonadota; class Gemmatimonadetes; order Gemmatimonadales; family Gemmatimonadaceae; genus DASSNR01. Next base: position 10,142 of record DASUKA010000008.1, on the reverse strand, counting down.
CGCCGTGTCCTGAAGCGCGAGCAGCTTCACGAGAAATGTCTCGCGCGTCTCGTACTGCGCCTGCGTCAGCGGCAGCTTCGGGTCGCCGTTCACGCGGAGCGTCTGGCTGGATCGCGCGCCCCCCGCCTCGAGCGTCACCGTGTAGATGCCGGGCGACACGAAGGGGCCGCGCGCGCCGGTCGGCTCCGCCGGCCGCGGCAGCGCGATCCGGTTGTACTCGCGCTCGCGCTCGTTGGACGGCGGCGGCTCATGCCGCAGATCCCACACGACGCGATGCAGGACGCCGGGCTTCGCCGAGACATCCAGCGTCCGCACCGTGTCGTTGCTGCTGTTCGCGATCGTGATGTGCGCAGCGGGCGCGGCGTTGGCCACCATGTAGCTGAGGATGGCGCCATGGGGCGGGTTCTCTCCGGCGTACGCGTCCTGCCCGCGATAGGAGAAGTCCTTCCAGTACTGGAAAATCGTGGCGGGTCGAATGCTGAAGAGGTGCGCTGACTCGTGCGCGGCGCCCGCGGCCCACTCCGCCAGCGGTGCTGCGTCGTCCAGGATGTAAAGGCCGCGACCGTGCGTCGCCACGATCAGGTCGTGCTCGCGCGGGTGGACCAGGGCATCCAGATACTCGGTGGTGGGAAGGCCAGGAACACGGGTCCAGTGCGCGCCGCTGTCGCTCGATGCGTAGAACGCGTGCTCCGTCCCCAGAAAGAGGAGGGCGGGGTGGCCGGGGTACTCGAGAATCGTGCGCGCGGATCCATCCGGCGGCAGCCCCTGCATGATGGGTGTCCAGTTCTGGCCGAAGTCGCTCGTCTTGAAGACGTAGGGGTGGAAGTCGCCACGCCGGTGATTGTCCAGCGTCACGTACGCCGCCCCGGGCGCCGCGCTCGATCCCTGCACGCGGCTGATGTAGCTGCCATCCGGCGCGCCATGGATGTTGTGACTCACCTCCGTCCACGTGCGACCCCCATCGCGCGATGTCTGGACATTCCCGTCGTCGGTGCCCACCCACAGTACCATCGGGTCCACCGGTGACTCGGCGATGGCCGAGATCGCGCTGAACGCCGTCTGGCCATCGTTCAGGGAGAGTGTGACACTCGAGTCCGCCACGCCCATCATGACCATCGTGTCGCGGTCCACCTGGCGCGTGAGATCCTTGGTCGGCTCCCACGTACGGCCGTAGTCGTGCGTGATGAACAACCGGTTGCCGCCGTAGTAATACGTGCCCGCCGTGTGCTTGGACGCGAGCCCGGGTGACATCCATTCGAAGCGATAGGGCGGCTGCCCCGGCGGCGCCACCGGGTGAATGTCGGCACGATCGCCGGTGAAGGCATCAACGCGGGTGAGATCGCCCTCGACGGCGTTGCTGTAGACGTAACGGGGCCCGCTCAGGTCGACCTGCTGGCGAAGCCCATCGTTGAAGCCGATCTCGCGCCAGTCGGTGCCGACGATGCCGATCCAGTGGCGCGTCGCACTCGGACCCAGCCACGAGTGATCGTCCTGCAGGCCGCCGTAGATGTAGTACGGGCTGCGGTTGTCCACGCCGATGCCGTAGAACTGCGTGATGGGGAGGTTGTTCAGCCGCACGTAGGTGGCGCCTCGGTCCCAGCTCTCGTACACGCCGCCATCGCCGGCCAGGTAGAAGTGCGCCGTGTTGTGCGGGTCGATCCACATGCTGTGATAATCGCCCTTGAGTCCCACATCGTACGTCGGCTCCGTGGGCATGATGCGCCAGGTGCGGCCGCCATCCTCGCTCATGTAGAAGTAGCGGGCGAGCATGTAGATGCGCTGGTCGTTCGACGGGTCCACGTAGATCGTGCTGTAGTACACGGGGCGCGAGTCGAGCGAGTTCATGTGCGTCCAATGCGCGCCGCCATCCGTGGACCGATAGAAGCCGCCGGCGGTCGGGTGTTCCACGATGGCGTAGACGAGCCGAGGATTCGTGTGCGAGATCGCGAGCCCGATCCGTCCCTTGTCACCGGTGGGCAGTCCATGGGCGAGCTCGGTCCAGTGAGCGCCGCCATCGGTGGTCTTGTAGATGCCGCTGCCCGGGCCGCCGCCGTTGAAGCAGCACGGCCTGCGCAGTCGCTGGTATGCCGCGGCGTACACGACGTTCGAGTTGGTGGGATCCATGACCATGTCGACGACGCCGGTGAGCGTGTCCACCGACAGGACCTTCTTCCAGCTCTTGCCGCCGTTGGTGGTCTTGTAGACGCCGCGGTCGGGCGATGGCTTCCACAGGTTGCCCAGAGCGGCCACCCACGCGATGTCGGGGTTATGAGGATCCACGAGCACGCGTCCGATCGCGCGCGTCCGCTCCAGTCCCAGGTGCGTCCACGTGCGGCCCCCATCCGTGGACCGGTACACGCCGTCGCCCCACGTGGAGCTCTGGCGGTTGTTCTGCTCCCCGGTGCCCGCCCAGATGATGTTCGGATTCGAAGGCGCAATGGCCACGACGCCGAACGACGAGGTGGCCTGCCCGTCGAAGATCGAGGTCCACGTGGTGCCCTTGTTGGTGGATTTCCAGAGTCCGCCGCTGGCGGTCGCCGCGTAGACGGTCGATGGAGTCGTGGGGAGCGCCTCGATGTCGTGCACTCGGCCGCCCATCACCGCGGGTCCGATCGAGCGGAAGTGCAGCTCGCTCATGAGCGCTGTGGTGAGCGTGGGCGACTGCTGGGCGATGACGGCGACTGGCGCGAGGAGCGACGCGAGGGCAAGCAGCGACATCGTCGCGTGGGCGCGGCGCATGGAATCCTCCTGGAGCAAACGGGTTGCAGTGGAGCGGCACCGGCGAATCTACGGGGCGGAGCAGGGGCGTCAATGCGCGCCCGTCCGGTGTTACGCCTCGTCGTCCGGCTGCTCGTCCGGCGCGTCGCTCACGGCATCGCTCACCACGTCGCTCGCCACATCGCACGGCGCGCCATCGGGCACGCTCTCGTGGCGCCAGAACACCATCGCCAGCAGGACCGCGCCGAAGGTGACGCCCATGTCGGCCACGTTGAAGGTCCAGAAGCGCGTGCCCCGGAGGCCGAGGTCAATGAAGTCCACCACACCCAACGGTCGGCGGACGCGGCCCAGCAGGTTCCCGATGGCGCCGCCAGACACCAGCCCAAGCGCGACGAAGCGGAGCGTGTCGGTGCGCCGGGTGGTCTGGTAGAGCGCGGCAAGCACCGCGAGCGCCGCCATTGTGAGCGCGATGAAAATCCGGCGCGACGACGGCCCGAGATACAGGCTGAACGCCGCGCCGGGATTGTACACCAACGTGAACCGCACCGCGTTGCCGGCAACGCGGTGCGGTTCGTACGCGGGGGAAAGCAACGTCACCGCGAGCTGCTTCGTGATAATGTCCAACGCAACGACGGCGATCGCGACTCCCCAGAACGCCCCAGCCCGTGACCGTGCACGATCGCCTGGCACGATGCGGCCGCGGTCCTCTTACTCGTAGCGGAGCGACTCGATCGGATCGAGCCGGGCGGCGCGCCGCGCGGGCCACACGCCGAACACCACGCCCACCAGGGCGGAGAAGAAGAATGCCAGCACGATGGACGGCACGCCAATGGCCGTGTTGAAGTTCCCGGCCGTGCGCAACAGATACGCTCCGCCCGCCCCGAGCAACATGCCGATGACGCCCCCCACCAGACAGAGCACGATCGCCTCGATGAGGAACTGCAGCATGATGTTGCTCCGCGTGGCGCCCAGCGCCTTGCGGATTCCCACCTCGCGCGTGCGCTCGGTGACGGAGACGAGCATGATGTTCATGATCCCGATCCCGCCCACGAGCAGGCTCACCGTCGCGATTCCGATGAGCAGCACGCTGAACACCTGCGTCGTCTGCGCGAAGGTGTTCAGGAAGTCGGCCTGGTCGCGAATCTGAAAGTCATCGTCCTGGCCCGGCAGCAACCGGTGCTCCCGGCGCAGGATCCGCTCGATTTCCGTCATTGTCGCCGGAATCATCTTCTCCGACTGCGCCAGGACGCTGATCGAGTTCAGGTGCTTCTCGTCGAACACGCGGAACTGCGCAGTCTGGAGCGGGATGAGCACCTGGTCATCCGGATCGTTGAACGAGGAGGCGCCGCCCTTGGGGGCGGTGATGCCGATGACCGTGAACTCGATTCCCCGGATCCGGATGCTCTGGCCGAGGAGATACGCCGGCGGCTCCTGCGGCGCGAGGTCGCTCGCCACCGTGGCGCCGATCACGGCTACCCGCTTCCGTCCATCATCGTCGCCCTGCGTGAACATCTTGCCCTGGGCAATCGTGTACTTGCGCACATCCAGGTAGTTCGGCGTGGTCCCGATGATCTGGGTAGCCGTGTTCTGATCGCGGAACTGGACCTGGAGCTGCCGGGTCATCTCAGGCTCCACGGCCGCGAAGATGGTGCCCTTCGTCTGCAGCGCGGTGCCATCATCCACCCAGAGGTGCGCCCGATACTGGCTGGAAGACACGCCGCCACGGAATACGCGCGCCGGCCGGACCGTGAGGAGCGTGGTGCCGAGCGAGGCGATCCGTTCCTTGACCGCGTTCTGCGCACCGCGGCCGAGGGCGACCACCGCGATCACCGCGGCCACGCCAATGACGATCCCCAGCATGGTGAGGACCGACCGGAGCTTGTTGGCGCGCAGCGCACTGAGTGCCACGCGCACGATCTCGCCAATGAGCATGATTACGGTCCCCGGCGGCCGCGCGAGCGACCCGCTGTATCTGAAGAGTCCTTCTTGTTCGATTGCCGCATACCCGGCAGCCCCGCCCGGGAACGGATCCGCTGCATCTGCCGGTCACGCTCCTGCTGCAACATGGCGGCACTGATGAGCGCCACCTGGTCGCCCTGCTTGAGCCCGCTCAGCACCTGCGTCACATCGTAGTTGCCCGCTCCGAGCATCACCATCTTCGGGACGAAGCTCCCGTTCTGTGCCACGAACACCAACCCGGCATGCGGCTTCATCACCCCGCTTGGCGAGCGCTCAGGCCCGGCAAGGGAATCCGGATCATCGCCGCCGTTGGCGGCACGTCCCGTGCCTCCGTCGGCGTTCGCCGCCCCCATCCCGCGGCCGCCGTTCGCCCCACGGCGCGCACCGTTCCGGCCGCCACGTCCCCGCTGCCCCTGGGCGCTCCCTTCCGGAATCGCCACACCGGTCGCGATGTCGCCCGCCGCGCTTCCGGCACGTGCGGCACCCCGCCGTCCGCCACGCCCCCGGCGTCCGGCAAACTGCGAGCCCAGCACCTGGCGCACCTGATTCGGATCCAGCCCCAGCGCGGAGGCCGCGGCCATGGCATCGCGCGGACTCCTCACCGCGTCGTTCGGCACCACCAGCACATTGTCCTTCCGCGTCACCAGCACCGACACGTCGCTGTTCATCCCCGGCATGAGGGCGCCGTCCCCGTTGTCCAACGCGATGAGCACGGGGAACATCGTGACGCTCTGGTCCACGACGGCCTGTGGCGCGATCTTCTGCACGACGCCGGTGAAGGTGCGGTTCGGATAGGCATCAACCGTCACCGTGGCCGTCTGTCCCGGACGCACGTGTCCGATGTCCACCTCGTTCACGAGCGTGCTGTCCAGCACCTTCCCGAGGTTGGCCATCTTCATCAGGATCGTCCCGCCGCCGAACGACGAGGTGGACGACGTGATGACCGCGCCCTGGGCCACGTCCCGCTCGATGATCGTACCGGACATCGGCGCCGTGACCGTCGCCCCTTCGAGATCGACCTGCGCGATCTGCAGGTCCCCTTCGGCCTTGACGACCTGTGACTGTGCTTGGGCGTAGCCCTGCTCCGCGGTCTCGTGCTCGGGGGCAGTGATAACGCCCTGCTGGAAGAGCGTATCCTGCCGTGCTTTCTGGGCCGTGGCGATCTGCAGGTTCACCTGCGCGGCGTGCAGCGCCGCCACGGCCTGGTCGTAGCGGCTCTTCACATCGCGCGGATCGATCTGGGCCAGCAGGTCGCCCGTCTTCACCTGCGATCCCGTCTCGACTGGCATCTTGATGATCTCGCCGGACGCCTTGGAGCGGATCTCCACGGCGTTGATCGGCTGAATCACGCCGGTCGCCTCCACATCCACCACGATGCTCTGTCGCTGCACCGGGGCCGTCTGGATGGCGTAGGCCGTGGGGTCGGCCTTCTTCCCACAGGCGGCGAGCAGCACGACGACGGTGAGCCCGGCAAATGATCTTCTCACTGGCAATCTCCTGGAAACGCCCGCCTCCCAAGCGGTGCGTTGGTGCACGTGGTGATCGGGTCCGCGGTGGTCATCCTGTGACTGTCCGGCCCGGACTCGCGGTTACAGGTCGTGTCCGATGAGCGCTTCGATCTGCGCCTTGGCCACGCGGTAGTTCAAGCGTGCTTGGATGAGCGCGGCGCGCGCCTGGTTGAGCGCCGTTTGCGACGTCAACACATCGAGCAGCACGGAATCCCCCAGCCGGTAGCGTGCTTCCTGAACCCGCAGGTCCTCTTCTGCCGCCGTCACCGAGGTGGTCTGGATGGTGATCTGCTCCTGCGCCGTCCGCAGCGCACCCAGGTACTGTGTGAGCTGGGCATTCGCCGCCAGCCGTGCATCGCGCACCGAAGCCTTGGCGTTCTGCTCCGTCACATCGGCGCGTACCACCGACTCCTCCCGCTGCAACTGATTGAACAGCGGGTACGAGAGGCTGAAGCTCCACCCGGTGTTGTAGCGGAATGGCGCGCCCAGACCATACTGCATGTCCGGGCCGTTCCCGTTGCGCTGATAGCTCACGCTGAGCGACGGGAGGTATGGTGTGCGTGCCGCGCGGCTGCTGGCATGCGCCGCGCTCAACTGCGCCTGGGCCTGCTCCACCGCCGGTCCCTGCTCGGCCAGCCCAGCAAGCTGCGCACTGTCCAGCGAGAATGTGCTCAGCTCCAGCGTGTCGCTATCGGTAGGCGTGACCGTATATGGCGTGGCCACCAGCCGCGTGAGCGTCGCGTCGGCCGTCCGCAGATCGTTCTGCGCATTGAGCACCGCCAGCTGCGCGTTCCCCACGGCGATGACGGAGCGCAGCGAGTCGGATTTCGTGGCGGCCCGCGCTTTCACCTTCGCCACCGAAACGGTGAGCTGTTCCTGGGCCTCCTTGAGCTGCGCCTCGGCGGCCGCCTCCGATTCACGCGCGGCCTGTGCGTTGAAGAACGCCTGCTTGACGTTCAGCGCGACCGTGAAGCGCTGCGAGACCTCGTTGGCCGCTGCCGCTCCCACGTTCGCCTTGGCTGTCTTGACGTCGAAGATCCGTCGCCCGCCGTCGAACAGGGTCAGGCTCGCGCCCAGTCCCATTCCCGAGTTCCATGGGCTCTGGCTCTCCACCACCTGGCCGTTCTCCACGCGGCTCGTGGTCCGCGAGCTGGACTGGTATGACCGGCTGGCACTGACATTGATGCTCGGAATGAACGCGGCATACGCGCCCTTGACCGCGGCGTTCGCGGTGCGCATCTGCCCGCGCGCCTGCACCGTGGCCGGCGCGTTGCGCTGGGCCAGCGCCACCGCCTCGTCGAGCGAGATGGAGTGCGCGGTCGTATCCATGGGCGTCTGCGCCGCGAGCGCTACCGGCAGTGCCAACGCCATGACCATCACCTTCATCATCGCTTCCTGTTCTCCCTGTGTCGCTGATTGCTGTGGGACTCACGAATGAGCCGCTGGAATACTGCCTGCTGCGAGGGGTCGAGCAACTTGCTGATATCCGCCCTGGCGTGATCGCGCACCGAGTCCATCTGTGGGTGCACGGTCGCCTGCAGCGAGTCGATGCGCGGGCGAATGGTCCCCTGAATGGCCGCGAAATCCTGGTGCCGCTTGTCCAGGATGCGGTCCACCGCAACGCGCTGCTCGGACGTGAGCCCCAACTCCTTGGCGAACTGGTCCCGCCAGCTCTCATGGTTGGTGGACACCGCGCACACCGGATCCCGGCTGAACAGGCGGTCAGCGCTGAAACCGAGCGCGCCGCCCACAAGGAGCGCACCCAGCAGGAACATCAGCGCGAGATTTTTCGAGCGCTGCATCGCGACTCCAGATCAGGGTGAGAAGACGACGTAATGCAACGTGGCCTCACGCGCCGGCGCACCGTCCGTGGCCGCCACCAACTGCTGCGGCAGCGTCTGCGGCACCTGCATCACCATCTGGTACGCCAGCCGAGCCTCCTGTTCACGCGTCTGCATGAGCGACTCTCGTGCATGCGTGAGGGCCAGCCCCGCGACCATCAGCAGGACGGCGGCCGCCAGCAGTCCCATGCGCCCCCACCCGCTGAACGACTGCCACCATCCGTCGGCCTCACTCCGGATACGCGAGAGAATCCGCGCCTCGAGTGCCTCCCAGTACGCCGGATTGTCGGGTGCCGCGTACACCGTCCGCAGTGCGCGCGTCACCTCGTCATCGCGGCCGTCGGGGCCGATCCGTGATTCTGGGTTCATCGTTCACTCCATAGATCGCTCAGCGTGCGGCGCAGCGCCGCACGTGCGTGGTGCAGATCGGACCGCGCCGTCCCCTCCGGCATCCCCAACATCTGTCCGATCTCGCCATGCGTGAATCCCTCTACATCATGCAGGACGAGCACGGCCCGCTGTCGTTCCGGCAACATCGCAAGACTCTCCTTCAACCGCCGCCGCAACTCGTCCGACTCGGCCGGATCGCGAAACGGCAACGCCACCGAATCCGCGAGCGCCTCCGTTGAGCGCACCTTGCGCCGGCGCCCGATATCCAGCGCCGCGTTCGCTACGATCCGGTATAGCCAGGCGCCGAACGCCTGCTCCGGACGAAAACGCCCGAGCGCGCGGTACGCGTGCAGAAACCCCTCCTGAACCGCATCCTCGGCATCCTCATGCGTCGCCGCGATGGCCCGCGCCACCGCGTACGCCCGGCGCCCGTGCAACCGCACGAGGGCCGCGAACGCTTCGCTCTGCCCACGCTGTGCCGCGAGCACCAGCGCGCGCTCCTGCTCGCGCGGGCTACTCTCGGCCGGAGCGTCGAGCATGGACGGGGCGACGAGAAGTGAAGCAGAAATAGCGGCCATGGCTCCATGAGGCTGTCGTTTCCATAACGCGCCGGCAATGGCAAACGTTGAGCGGAGGCTCAGCCCCCGCTGGAGTTCCCGCTCAGCCCGAGGGCGTCCGCGGACCCGCGCATCGCCTCGATGACGAACTGGATGTGCTCATCCAGCGGCACGCCGAGCTCCTCGGCGCCAAGCGCAACATCCTCGCGACTCACGCCGCGCGCGAACGCCTTGTCCTTCATCTTCTTCCGCACCGATTTCGCTTCCACGTCGTGCACGCTCCGGGATGGCCGCACGAGCGCAGTGGCCGTGATCAGCCCCGTCAACTCGTCCACCGCAAAGAGCGCCCGCGCCATAGCCGTCTCGCGGGGCACCCCCGTATAGGCCGCGTGAGCGAGGATGGCTTGCAGCACGTCCTCCGGATACCCGCGCGAGCGCAGCAGCCTCACGCCCTCCGACGGATGCTCTTCTGTGGGCGAGTGGTCGGCGTTGGGGAACCGCTCGTAGTCGAAGTCATGCATGAGCCCGGCGATCCCCCACCGCTCCGTGTCCTCGCCATACCGCTCGGCGTAGGCCCGCATAGCGGCTTCAACCGCCAGCATATGCTTGCGCAACGATTCGCTCGCCGTGTACTCGTGCATGAGGGCGAGCGCGGACTCGCGAGAGGGAAGGGAGGAGGAGTCTGGCATGGGTTACGGAAGGATGAGAGAGGAGAGAGGAGAAAAGAGAAAGGCGGGGGCGGGGTATGGGTTATGAGTTGCGGGTTGTGAGTGGAACGACCCACGGAGGCGAGGGCTGTCCCACGGGAGCTGGTGGCCTCTCGCCGCCCCCTCTCTCCTCTCTCCTGTCTCCTTCCGGATCAGTGCATCGGCCCGGCGCTGCCCCGCGCCCGGCCTGTCTTGAAGAGTAACAGGAGCGGCAGGCCGGCGACGAGGATGATACCGCTCAGGAGGTAGATCTTCGCGAAGGCGAGCACGCTGGCCTGCGCCGCCAACTGGTGCTGGAGCACCGCGAGCGCTTCGTGCGGCGCGGCGACCGCGTTGATCCCCTGTGCCGTGAGTCCATGAATGATGGCGGCCACCCGAGCGCGCGACGCCGGGTCGTACGCGGTGATGTGCGCGGCCAGGAGCGCTTCCTTCACGTGCGTGAAGCGCGTGAGCAGCGTGGCC
>DASUKA010000007.1:0-13102 GCA_036278935.1 Gemmatimonadaceae bacterium | reverse complement strand
GCGGCGACCGCGTTGATCCCCTGTGCCGTGAGTCCATGAATGATGGCGGCCACCCGAGCGCGCGACGCCGGGTCGTACGCGGTGATGTGCGCGGCCAGGAGCGCTTCCTTCACGTGCGTGAAGCGCGTGAGCAGCGTGGCCATGATCGCGATGCCCAGCGAGCCGCCCAGCTGGCGGAACAGGTTGAACATCCCCGTTCCCTGCGCCAGGTCCTTCACCGGCAGGTCCGCCATCATCGCGTTCGTGAGCGGCACGAAGATGAGTCCCAGCCCGAACCCGCGCCAGATGAGCGGCCAGAACAGCTCGCCCGCGCCACTCGAGAGGGTGAGCCGCGAGAGCTGCACCATCGACAGGAGAAAGAGCAGCGTACCGGCCACCACCGTGTACCGCGCGTCCAGCTTGCGCGCCATCTTGCCCACGCCCGCCATGGCTACCGCGGCGGCGATGGCGCCGGGAAGAATCACCAGCCCGGTTTGCCAGGCGGAAAAGCCGTGCAGCGACTGCAGGAAGACCGGCAGGACGAAGATGGATCCGTAGAGCGCCAGCCCGAGCGCCGCGCCGAAGCTCACGCCGGCGGTGAGCTGTCGGCTCTTGAGCACCCGGAAGTCGATCACCGGCTCGTCCGCCCTGAGCTCGTGCCAGACGAGCAATACGCCCGACACGACCGCCGTCACGGCAAGCGCGGTCACGAAGCGCGAGTCGAACCAATCGTAGCGTCCGCCGCGCTCCAGCATCCACTGCAGCGATCCGACGCTCATCGCGAGCAGCACGATGCCAAGCACATCGATGCGATGCGCGCGCGCCTGGTGCGCTGCGTTCTTCACGTATGCCAGCGTCATCAGCGCCGCGACGATGCCGAGCGGCACGTTGATGTAGAAGATCCAGCGCCAGCTGTAATTGTCCACGATCCACCCGCCCAGCGTCGGGCCGATGGTCGGTCCGACCATCACGCCCATGCCGAAGATGGCCATGGCGGTGCCGGCTTCTTCGGGCGGGAAGGATTCGTACAGGATGGCTTGCGACGTGGCGAGCAGCGCGCCGCCGCCCATCCCCTGGATCACGCGTCCCAGCACGAGCGCCGGCAGCGTGGGCGCCGCCCCGCAGAAAAAGGAGGCGGCAACGAACAGCAGGATCGAGCCGGTGAAGTAGCGTCGTCGTCCGAAATACGCCGAGAGCCATCCGGCCATCGGGATGACAATGACGTTTGCAATTATGTACCCGGTCGAGACCCATGCGATCTCGTCCAGCGTCGCGCCGAGATTCCCCATCATGTGCGGGATGGCGACGTTGACGATGGACGTATCCACCAGCTCGAGCATCGACGCCAGCGTCACCGCCGCGGCGATCAGATATTTGTGCGCATACGGGTCGGCGTCTGTAGCGACCGCGCGTACCCATTCGCGTTCTATGGTAGCACTCATGGGGAGACGGAGAGTTTGTAAGCGGAAGCGAGTGGGTGTCGGGAGTCGGGTGTCGGGTAGGCGGGCAGAGAGCTCCGCTCCCCTGGCTGTTTCCCTACACCCGACACCCCATTCCCTACACCCTAGCTGCTTACTTCGTCGCCACGTGCACCGTCACCGACATCCCCGGGCGGAGCGGACGCTGATCGCCCAGTCCCTTGGTCACGCGGATGCGGACGGGAATGCGCTGCACGACCTTCGTGAAGTTGCCCGTGGCATTGTCCGGCGGCAGCAGCGCGAACCGGGCGCCCGTGGCGGGGCTGATGCTTTCCACCACGCCTTCGGCGGTCGCGCCATCGTACGCGTCCACGCTGAGCTCGGTCGCTTCGCCCACATGGATGTCGCCCATCTGGGTTTCCTTGAAGTTCGCTGTCACCCACACGCCGGTGTCGGCCACGACAGCCATGAGCGGCTGGCCGGGCTGCACGAGCTGTCCCACGTCCACGTTCTTCTTGGACACGTTCCCCGTGGCCGGCGCGCGGATCGCGGTATAGGAGAGCTGGAGCGTGGCGTTGTCCACCGCGGCCTGCGCCGCCTCGAGCTTGGCCTGCGCCATCCGCACCCCCGCTCGCGCGGTAGTGACCGATGCCCCGGCGGCGGCGGCCTGCCGTTGCGCGGCCTGGAGCTGCGCGGTGGCCGACGTGGCCGCCGCGCGCGCCGCGTCAAGCTGCTGTTGCGAGACGATGCGCTGCTGCGCGAGTGGCTCCAGACGCGCCAGATCGGCTTGTGCGGCCGTCTGCCGCGCACGCGCCGCATCCACCTCCGCCTGGAGCGCGGCGCGCTGGCTGGCGGCCGACTGCACCTGGGATTGCGCCTGGCCGGTGAGTCCGCCGCCGCCCACCGCCGCACGCGCGGCGGCCAGATCGGCCTGCGCCTGTTCCAGCTTCACGTGCAGCTCCGCGCTGTCGAGCTGCACCAGCAACCGTCCTTCCGCCACATGCTGGTTCTCGACCACGTGCACGGCCTGCACGTAGCCCCCCACCTTTGCAATGACGGGAATGACATGGCCGTCGACCTGCGCATCGTCGGTACTCTCGTGCGCCCGCGAGTAGTTCCATTCCTTCACGCCCCAGATGATCGCGATGATCGCCACGATCAGTACGATGGGCAGAAGAAACTTCCGGGAGCGCCTGGTCCGCTTGGACTTCGGCGCCCCTCCCTGCTCGTCCTGCACCCCATGTTCCGTGTCCTGGTCCAACACCGTTGCCATCGTTCATCCCTCAAAGTCGAAAGTGCTACGATCCAATGACCGTCTCTGTCCCGTTGCGACGGTTGTGCCCGCTCGATTCATGGGAGCGCGGTGACGGCGCCTTCCGCCTGCGCCAGCGACACGCGCGCCGTCTGATATGCCGTGAGTGCGTCGATCAGCTGGTTGCGCGAGCTGTTCAGATCCAGCGAGGCGGTAATGACATCCGCGTTCCCCGCTACCCCAGCGCGAAAGCGGTCGCTCGCCTGCGCGACCTCCTGTTGCGCGAGTCGAAGCCGCTCCCGGCTCGCTTCCACCTGCTCGTGTGCCGACGCCATATTCATCAGCGCGCCGCGCACCTCGGTGGCCACCTGCTCGTGGAGATCCTGGCGCTGAGTCTCGATCTGCCGCTCCATTGCCTGCTGCTCCTGCAGCCGACCCGTGCGACCAAAACCCTGGAAGAGCGGAATGGAGAGCTCGATGCCCCAGTTGTAGGTGTTGAGCAGATGACTCGTGTTGCCGCCGAGCACGCCGTCATTCCCGAACACCGAGACTGACGGAATCCACTCGGCGCGAATCGCGCTCTCCGTCTGCTGGGTGGCGTGCAGTTGCTCCTCCGTGGCGCGCAGGTCGGGCCGGCGCTGCAGCGCGGCCGTGATCGCGTCTTGCTCGCTCGGCAGCGTGTCCGACAAGGGCAGCGTGGCCAGCGAATCGGTCAGCGTGATCTCGGCGTCCAGTGGGAGGCCCAGCGAGCGGAGGAGGCCCAGCATGGCGATATCGCGCGCGTTGCGTGCGCCGATGAGCTGTGCGCGGACGGACGCCAGCTGCGCCTCCGCGCGCGTCACGTCGAGCGCCACGCCAACGCCCGCCTGCGTCTGCTTGCGGGCGATGAGCACCAGTGAGTCGGCGAGCACGGAGTCGGCGAGTCGCGCATCGAGCTCCGCGGCGGCGCGCTGCGCCTGGAGATAGGCGTTCGCCGCGAGGCCGGCCGCCTGCTGAGCCGCGCTGGCCGCGCTGGCACTGCTCGCCGTGGCGCTCGTGTTGGCGCTGCGCACCCGCTCGAACGCGGCCGCGTTGAAGAGCGTCTGCGAGATCTGCCCGTGCATATCCAGCGTGTTCACCGGACCGATGATGCTGCCGGTGGGGCTGAACCCCGGAAAGGGGATGCCGAACGTGATCGTATTGAAGGTGTTCCCCTGCCGGATGGCCGAGGCCGAGATGGTCGGCAGAAGCGCGGCCCGCTGTTGCGTGATGTGCGAGCGGACCTGCTCGGCCCGATAGCGCGCCGTGAGCGCGGTCGCGCTCTGCTGCGCGGCCAGGCGTGCGGCACCGCCGAGCGAGAGCGTGCGGGGGAGGGAATCCTGCGCCGCCGCACGACCCGGCAGCGCCATAGGGACGAGGAACGACAGCAGGAGGCAGCTGGAGCGAAGAGAACGAAAGATCGAAATCATGCGTGGTAAGTGAAGATCATGTCCGGGATGTTCCCGCATCGAAGACGCTGGGGTCCGCGCGCAACGCGTGGAGGTAGAAATCGATGATCGCGTCGATGCACTGCTCATCTGTTTCGTCCGCCACATGGGTGAAGAACGTCCGGCGGCTGCACCAGACCGCGTGCGACACCATGATGGAGCCGAGCATGCGCGCGGCGACCGTGGGATCCACGGTGCGGAATTCGCCCGTGGCGGCGCCCCGCCGCACGATCTCAGCGACGAGCTTGATGCCGCGCTGGATGACCTCACGCGAGTAGAACTGCGCGAGGTCGGGAAAGTGGTGCAGCTCGCCGTGGACGAGGCGGTAGATCGTGCCGAACGCCGGGGAGCGGAGAAAGGTCCAGTACCCGTGCATGAAGCGCTGGAGCTGCTCGGTGGGCGTGCCTGTGGCGAGGCGTTGCTCGGCGGCTTCGATCTCCTCGATGACCTTCTGGCGCACCATCTCGCGAAAGAGCGCTTCCTTGTTGGGGAAGTAGAGGTAGATGGTGCCCTTGGAGACGCCGGCGCGTTTGGCAATGTCCTCCAGGCGGGCGCCGGCGAGCCCGTGCTCGCCGAACACCTCGAGGGCAGCCTCGATGAGCTGGCGGGGCCGCTCTTCGGGGCGCCGTCGCCAGCGCGGTTCTGATGTGGTATCGGAATAGGACACGGCCGGGCTCTCTAAATAACTGACGCGTCAGTCACTTTCTGGTCACGGAAAACGCGCCGCAAGACCGCAGCGGCGCGTTAATGACCCGCAGGTCAGTAATCTAGGCGGATCGAGCCCGAAGTCAAGAGCAGCTGGGAGTTATGAGTTCTGGGTGTTGAGTGGTGAGCGCCAAGCTCGCCCGCCCGCGACTCATAACTCATAACCCATAACTCATAACCCATAACCGCCATTCACTTTGTTGCCGCCGCCTTGGCCGGCGCCTCGCCAGCGTAGTGCGCGTTCGTCAGGTGCACGATGCCGGTGAGCACCACGAGCAGAAAGATCGCGACCACGATCAGGCCGACATACCCCGCCGGCAGGTCTCCAGGTTTTGGTGCCGCCATTGCTCACATCTCCTTGCTGAAAATCGTTCATGCGCGCGTCTACGCGACGCGCACCGAGTTCATCACATCATTCGCCTTGATCTGCTTTACCACATCCAGCCCGCCGGTCACCTTGCCGAACACCGTGTGCACTCCGTTGAGATGCCGGGTGTTCGGCTCGCTCAGCACGATGAAGAACTGGCTGCCACCGGTGTCCTTGCCCGCATGCGCCATGGAGAGCGACCCGAGCTCATGCGTGTGCGGGTTGCCCTTCGTCTCACACTTGATCGTGTAGCCCGGGCCGCCACTCCCGATGCGCCGGTCGCCCTCGGGCAGGTCGCGCGACAGCGGATCGCCCCCCTGCACCACGAACTCCGGGATCACGCGGTGGAACTTGACCCCGTCGTAGAACCCCTCGTTCGCGAGCTTCTCGAAGTTCGCCACCGTCCCGGGCGCCTCCGCATCATACAGCTCCGCGGTGATCGTCCCGCGGTTGGTGTCGATCGTTGCCTGCTTGGTCACGCGATCCCCCTCGTCGAATTCGAAAGGTGGTGCTCCCATGCAAAAGTATCACGATCCCGAGTGGAGCACAGCCCCGCACCGAGCGCGGGCGGAACGATGCAGACCGGCGGCGATGTGCACCGGCGCAGGCCCGCTACGCATGTCTGATGCAACTGAAACACCGGCCGTGGTATCACTCGCCCGCCTTCGCCCCGCTCATCCCGAGCTGACAGATGATGTGCCATTCGTCCAGCGATACGGGCTGGACCGAGAGCCGGCTCCCCCGCTGCAGCAGCATCATGCGCTCCAGGCCCGGCAGCGCGCGTAGCTCGGCCAGGGTGACCGGATGCCGGAACGCCTGCTTTGCCTTGATGTCCACCATGTACCAGGTGGGTTTCGTCGGATCGCTCTTCGGGTCGAAGTGGTGCGCCTTGCGGTCGAACGCCGTCGGGTCGGGGTAGCCTTCGTGCACCACCTCGGCGACACCGACGATGGCGGTCGGATCCACCGACGAGTGGTAGAAGAAGACGAGATCGCCCTTCTTGATGTCGTCGCGCAGCAGGTTGCGCGCCTGGTAGTTTCGCACGCCATCCCAGCAGGTGGTCCTGCGCGGCGACTTCAACAGGTCATCCCAGGAAAAGGAATCGGGTTCGGACTTGAACAGCCAGTGACGGCGGGCGGGTGGCATGGTGGTGCGGAGTAGTGACGGAACGGTGGTGCGCGCGAGTGCGCTGGGTGGGGGCTGCTATCACAAAGCTACATCCGGAGGGGCGGAGGGCACCACCTGGGGCGAGCGGACGCTACACTGTCAGACCCTCGCGCCATTGTACCGGGTCCCCAACCCGGAGTGTCCATGCCACGTTGCGCCCAGTCCGCCACCCTCATCCTCGCAGCGCTCCTGGCGGCATGCTCGGCCGCGGACATCAACGGCACGGACGGCGGAATCCGCATCCGCGACATGGACGTGAGCCCGGCGCTCGACACGATCTTCGTGGCGGACACGATCACGAGCGGCAACGTCGCCCGCTACACGGCGACCGCCGAGGGATGGACCGGCGGCCCGATCACGGGCGTCCACTTCTCCTGGTCCACGTCAAATCCGGCCGTCGCGCTGGTGGACAGCACCGGCGTGGTGCATCCAGTGGGTATCGGCAGCGCCACGATCACGGCGAGCGCGGGCAAGCAGGCCAGCGCCGTGGTCGTCGTGCAGCGGGCAACTTCCGCCATCGAGCTCGCTCCGGTGTCCATCACGGGCGTTGCGGGGGATACGTCACAGCTCGTCGCCACGGCGTTCGCGGCGAACGGTGACACGGTACGCGGCGTGCGATTCGTCTGGGCCTCCTCCGATTCCGCCGTGGCGCGCGTGGACTCCATCGGCACCCTGCGGCTCCTCTCCAAGGGCTCCGCGCTGATCAGCGTTCAGGGCAACGGCTCCGCGGCCGGCGATTCCATTACGGTGCTGCCGCGCGTGTTGGTGGAGCTGGACGCAGGCCGGGACTTCACCTGCGGCTCCATCCCCCTGGGGCGCGGCTACTGTTGGGGGCTGGGCTCCGCCGGCCAGCTCGGCACCACGCCGGACTCCAGCTGCTTTGGCGACAGCACCCAAGCTGGCGCGCTCTCGCCCTGCACGCTGGTTCCGCAGCGCTTCGCACCGGAGTTGAAGCTGGGCCGTGTGACCGCGGGGGCGAGCGTGGCCTGCGCGCTCACGCCTGCGGGGCAGGCGTACTGTTGGGGCGACAACGCGCTCGGCCAGCTCGGCAACGGGTCCACCGGCGCACCGGGCCCCGGGCCGGCCACGGTCTTCACCTCGATGCGCTTCACCACCGTCAGCGCGGGCGGCAGCCACGTGTGTGCGCTGGGCGGGGATGGGGTGGCGTACTGCTGGGGGAATGACGCGAGCGGACAGTTGGGCGATGCGCGTCGCATCCACAGCACCACGCCGATTCCCGTGATGCGTGGCACGCAGCAATTTCACGCGGTGGCCATCAGCGCCGGCTCGGAGCATACGTGCGCGCTCGCCTCCGGCGGCGCGGCGTGGTGCTGGGGGGAGAACTCGGCGGGCGAGCTTGGCCACGGCGCCGACACCACGGACAGTGATCAGCCGGTGGCGGTGGCCGGCGGCTTCCGATTCAGCGCCATCTCCGCCGGCTCCACGCACAGCTGCGCCGTGTCGGTGGATGGGGCGGCGTACTGTTGGGGCGACAATGCCAAGGGCGAGCTGGGGATCGGCACCGCCGCCGACACGGTGACGACGCCGGCGAAGGTAAGCAGTACGCTTCGCTTCACCGCCATCACGGCGGGCGACGGGTACACCTGCGCGCTCACCACCGCACGCGCGGCGGTCTGCTGGGGGCGAAACGACTACGGTCAGCTGGGAATCGGCTCCGCCGGCGCGCCGGTGTCGCTACCGCGCGCGGTGGCCGGCAGCCATCACTTCACCATCATCTCAGCGGGGCGGCGGCACGCGTGCGGCATCGATACCGGCGGCGTGGCGTATTGCTGGGGCTCCGACGTGTACGGCGCGCTGGGAAACGAGCTGCAGGCGGACGAGCGCGGGACGCCGGTGGCCGTGGCCCGGCCGCGGTAGCGCCCGTCAGTCCTGCCGCGACGGGCAGAGATCCGCCAGCACGCACACGCCGCACCTGGGCGCGCGCGCCTCGCACACCGCGCGGCCGTGGTCGATGAGCAGATGCGAAAGCAGTGTCCACGTGTCGCGCGGAAAGAGCTTCATGAGGTCGGCTTCGATCTTCACCGGATCCGTCTGCGCGGTGAGCCCCAGCCGCTTGCTGAGCCGCGCGACGTGCGTGTCGACGACCACGCCATCGTTGCGCCCGAAGGCGGTTCCGAGTATCACGTTGGCCGTCTTGCGCCCCACGCCCGGGAGCGCCGTGAGCGCGTCCATGCTGTCAGGAATCTTGCCGTCGTGCCGCTCGACGACGGCCGCGGCCATCCCCAGCAGATTCTTCGCCTTGTTGTGGAAGAAGCCGGTGCTGCGAATCAGCTCCTCGAGCTCGGCGGGTTCCGCATCCGCCAGCGCGTGCGCGTCAGGATAGCGCTCGAAGAGCGCGGGCGTCACCATGTTCACCCGCACATCGGTGCACTGCGCGCTCAGGATGGTGGCGACGAGCAGCTGATACGGCGACTCATGATGAAGTGCGCACTTCGTGTCCGGATACGCCGCACGCAGCCGCGCGTACAGCTCCGCGGCCCGCTCGGGTGTCGCGCTCTTGAGCCGCCGGGTGGGACGCTTGCGCGATGTCGCTTTCACTTGCCCTGTCTCCGCCCTCTCTTGCGGGTCGTGTGTCCGCCGCGCCGGCGCGCCGCGCGCTCGATGATCTCGTCAGCGTCCTGCGTGTTCAGCACGTCGCCCGCTTCGAGCCACCCCTTGCGCGCGATCCCCACGCCGAACTCCATGTTGTCCAGCCCGCGTGGGGAGTGCGCATCCGGTCCGATCTCGATCGTGATGCCGAGCGATGTCGCCTGCCGGCAGCGCCGCCAGTCCAGATCCAGCCGGCGCGGGTCCGCGTTCAACTCCACGGCAACGCCCACGCTGGCGGCCTTCTCCAGCACCGCGTCCATGTCGATGGCGTACGGCTCGCGCGCGAGGAGCAGTCGGCCGGTGGGATGGCCAAGTACGGTCACGTGCGGATCGTCGAGCGCGCGCAGTACGCGCTCCGTCATCTGCCGCGGTTCCATGCCGAATTGCGAGTGCACCGAGGCGATCACGTAGTCGAAGCGGTCCAGCAGCTCCGGCTCGTAGTCGATGCGCCCATCCGGAAGAATGTCCGCCTCGACGCCCTTGAGCAGGCGGATGTTCTCCATCTCGTGGTTCACGCGGTCGATCTCCTCGTGCTGCGCCAGCACCCGCTCGCGTGACAGCCCACCCGCGTAGGCAGCGAATTGCGAGTGGTCCGAGATGCCGAGATACGACCAGCCGTGCGCCTCGGCCGCGGCCGCCATCTCGGCGATCGTCGCCTTGCCATCCGAGTACTGCGAGTGACAGTGCAGCACGCCGCGGATGTCGTGCATGCTCACCAGCCGCGGAAGCGTGTGCTCCGCGGCGGCCGCCACCTCGCCCAGTCCCTCCCGCAGCTCGGGCTCGATGTACGCGAGGCCGAGCGCATCGTACAGCGCTGCCTCGTCCGGTATGGAGAGATCGGTGCCACCTTCGCGAACGTCATCCTCACCGAGTGCGATGCCAAGCATCTCCGCGCGCGCGCGGATCTCGCGCTCGTGCTCGGTGCTCCCCGTGGCGCGCCAGAGCGCCATGCCGAACTGCGCGGGCGACACGCAGTGCAGGTCGAGCTGCGTGCCGTCCACGTAGCGGAGCGAGATGGAGCGCTTGCCGGTACCGACTGCTTCCCGCACGCCCGGCGCCTTCGCGAACGATGCGGCCACCGCGGCCGGGTCGGTGCGACATGCGGCCACGATGTCGATGTCGCGGACCACCTCGCGCCGACGCCGCACCGAGCCCGCCACCACGGCGCGCTCCACATCAGGGTGCTGCGAGATGGACGCGAGCAGTCGTCTGGCTTCATCCAGCGCCTGCGGATAGAGCACGAAGGCGCTGTTCTCGCGCTGGTACGCGATACCGCGCAGAATCTTCTCGGCGGTCTTGGCGCCGAAGCGCGGGAGCGCGGCGAGGCGGCCGTCGCGTGCGGCTTCCTCGAGCTCATCCACCGTCGTCACGCCGAGGCCTTCGTGGACCTGGTGGATCTTCGACGTGCCGAGTCCGGGAATGCGCAGCATCTCGAGCAGCCCGTCCGGTGTATCGCGTCGGAGCTGCTCGTAGTAGCGTGACTCGCCAGTCTCAGCCAGCTCCCCAATCACGCTCAGGGTGGCGGGGCCGAGTCCCTTCAGCTCGGCGAGCGCGCCCGAGCGGTAGAGCGCGCCCACGTCGTCGCTGTCCAGCTGGAGCACGGCGCGCGCGGCGTTCCGGTAGGCGTTCGTCTTGAACCGGTTCTCCCCGTGCAACTCCAGGAGATCGGCGATCTGTTCGAGCACGTGGGCGACGGTGCGCGAGTCCATGCGGGGAAGATAACTGGCGCCACCTCAGAACTGCACGCCCACGATGAAGGGGAGCGGCCGGGACTGCTCGGGATGGCGTCCGATCGAATGCGGTATCCGCCGCGAGCTGCAGCACGGCGGCATCGAGGGTGCGCTGACCGCAGTTCACACAGGCAAAGGCAACGAACGCCAGCCGCAGCAGGACTTCCGGGCCATAGCGGCGGCGGATCGTCCGCATGGCGGCTGTGACCTCCGCGTCGAAGTCCATGTACGAATTGAAGGAGAGGGCCAGCAGGTGATCACGACTGCGCGCGTAACCGAACGCCATCGTCTCCACCGCGTTCGCGAAAGCTTCGGCCAGTATGCTGTCGACCACGAACGCGCGGCGCGAGGCAGACGCATGCGGCCGCACGGCGGTGAAGACGTCCGCCGCCAGCACGTGTGCCGACTCATGCAGCACGAAGTTCCGTCGCAGGCTGGTACGCAGTACGTTGGCCGGGCAGGTGAAATCGGGCCGGCGTTTCACCACGTCGCACAGCGGGGAGACGGTATCGGTGAAAGGGATCGTGCGCTGTTCGAGAATATCGGGGAGCGTGAAGAGCGGCAGTGTCCGGTAGTTCAGCACCAGCGGCGTGGGCTCCGAAGAGAACGTGGCTCCGCGTCGCCGAGCCGCCGATCGCGCTCGGCGAAAGAGGTCATTCTCGAAGCAGAGCAGGTCATCACCCAGGCACAGGTGCAGCCCGTCGGGATGCTTCCGGGCGCTCACTCGGCGAAGGAATGCCGCCAGGTGGAGTGGGCGAGCCCACGCCGTGCGGGACGCGAGCCTGCGCGGCGGAGCGGAAGTAGCTGGTGCGGCAGCTGGCGGCGAGGTCACCGCTCGTGGAGCGGGCGAGGCCGGCACGTCCCGGTCATCGTCTACTTCTCTCTCGTCCAGAGGAGTAGCACGCCGCAGCCTTTCGAGGTGCCGGCATACTCCATTGGCGCGATCGCGTCATCGGGGTAGTACTCCACGCCGGCCAGGTTCCACACCCCGAACTGCGAGAGGTCGATGGGCCCTCTGGTCGGCGGGCCTTTGCCACTCGCCAGTTGCGCACGGAGTGCGCTTGTCGGTCGTGGCAAGGAAAGAACCCGTACGCCATCCAGATAAACGTCGGGCACCGCGCCACTGCAGCGGTCTGACGGCCCCAGATACATGTGTGGACCCGCATCAACAATCTGCACGCCAGGGAAGTGCGACAGCAGCACGTTGCCCAGGGGCCGGTCTTCCTCCTTCCGTAGTTGCGCTTCGTCCAGATAGTAGCCGAACCCCATGCGCTTGCGTTCCTCGAAGTCGCGCAGGTTGGGCGAGATGTAATCCGACTGCCCGTAGGTCCTCACCTCGGGCAACTGCACGGCGGGCTGGAGCACCACGGTCACCGGCGCCGTATCGGCGGGCGAGCTGGCGACGACCATCGTCCGCAGCGCATAACCCAGCTTCCGGATGCGGATGACCGCCCCGCCGGTGGGCCGCAGGCGGAGCACCACCGTCCCGGTACGGCTCGTTCTGGCCGCGGTGCCGGTGAGCACATCGATCACATCCGCGTTGGGAACGGGCAGCCCAGTTGCCGCATCAAAGACGCCGAGCACCCGCTTGCGATATCGCGCGATCGGCGCATGGCGACCGGCCCGTGCGGGAGCGCCTTGCGCGGCGCTCGGGGCTGCGAGCAGGGCGAGCAGGCCAATCACGGTGAGACCGCTCCCTATGCCATGGCTCATCACTCGTCTCGATACGAGTGAGCGCCAGGCGCGGGGTGCGCGGAATCGCGGAGCGGCGCTGGCGGTTGCCGTCATTTCTCCCGCGTCCAGAGAAAGAGGGCGCCGCAGGCTTTGGTGGGCACCCGGAGCTCGAGCGGAACCATCTCCTTGTCCGGGTAATACTCCACGCCGGCCAGGTCCGTGACGTTGAATTGGGAGAGGTCCATGGGCGTGGTGGCCGGCGTGCTCCCGTCCGTCCGCGCCCCGGGGTTGGCGAAGGCGCGCAACTTCTGGGTGTCGTCGACGGGGTGCTTCGCTCCCACATGCACCAGGCGGACGCCATCCACATAGATATCGGGTGCGCCGCCATCGGTGCAGCGCGACGAGGGCTCGAGCAGAAGTTTCCGCCCTCGCTGGATGACGACGATCCCGGGGACATGCGAGAGGAGCACGTCACCGAGCGTGCGCGCCTCCTCCTGGCGCAGCACGCTGTCCGGAATGAAGTAGCCGGTGGCGCTGTGCGCCCGCCGCTCCTCGAAGCCCCGGAGGCTGGGGGAGATGGGGGGCGCCTTGCCGTAGGTGGTGACCCTGGGCAGTTGCACGGCCGGGGTGAGGGCCACCGTGACGGGCGCGGTGTCGGCCGGCGAGATGGCCACCGTGAGTGTCTGCATGGCATAGCCCAGCTTCCGGATGCGGACCATGCCGCCCCCCTCGGG
>DASUKA010000006.1:0-3631 GCA_036278935.1 Gemmatimonadaceae bacterium | reverse complement strand
GCTCGAGGGATCGAGGAGCGCGTGCTGGTCGCTGCAGAGCGAATTCCACACGTGCGTGAGGCGGCCGCTCGCGGCATCCAGAATGGCCACGTGCCCCTGGTACGGCGGCGCGTCGCCGATGTAGCCGCCGGTGACCGCGATGACACGCCCGTGAAAGTAGCTGAGCGGCGACGCGATCTTCTCGCGCTCCGCGAGCTTCGTGATGGCGGTGCTCCAGACGACATGGCCGTCCGCCACGGCGAGCTTCTGGATGTGTCCATCCGGCGACGCAGCGTAGAGAAACGCTCGGTCCGCGTCCGCCGCCGGTGTGGAGTTGGTGATCCGAGCGGAGCCGGCCCACGAGGCGTAGCCCGGCGGCGTGTATTCCCAGAGGAGCGATCCGTCGTTCGCATCGATGGCGATCGTCTTCCCGTAGGTCGTGGTGACGAAGAAGGCATCGTGCGCGGCACCCTTCACCTGCACGTCGTGCAGGTAGATGGGCGAGGCATCCACCGTGCCGTCGAGCGTCACCTGCTGACGCTTGAGCGACGCGACGTTGCCGGCATCGATTCCGGTTGGAAACGTGGGCGCACTGGAGTGGGCCACGTCCCATCCGAACTGCGTCCAGTCATGAGGCTCCGGCGCGCTGGGGGCGCTCGGCGCGGCGCTGTCTCCCGGCGCGGAGCTCTGTCTCGGCGCGGAGCTCTCTCCGCAGCCTGTCGTGGCGGCGCCAATTAGCGCGAGTGCGGCGACTGCGCCGCATGGACGGCAGATACGATTCATGATGACTGTCCTCAGCGCCCGGTACCGGCCAATGGGCGGCGCGAGTGCCAGGGTGTTGCGCATGCGTGCGCGTAGGCATCATCTCTCCGGAACCACTACCCCGGAGATCGGAACGTGAAAGCAGATCGAGTCGTTCCCTCGGCCGTGATGTTCGCCACTGCCACCCTCGCGATGCTCACCCTCGCCTCCTGCGCTGGCGTACAGTCGACCGGCTCCGTCGCCGAGCGGCAGCGGGCGGTGGAGGAGAGTCTCCTGCCGGCCACCGTAGTCGCTGGAGAGACCGTGCCGTCGTACTCGATCCGGGATCGGATGGAGCACTACAGTGTGCCGGGCATGAGCATCGCCGTGATCAACGATGGTAAGGTAGAGTGGGCCAGCGGCTATGGGGTGAAGCGGGTAGGAAGCAGTGACTCCGTCACCACCTCGACGCGCTTCCAGGCCGCGTCCATCAGCAAGCCCGTCGCCGCCACTGCCGCGCTCCGACTCGTGGAGGAGGGACGGCTCGATCTCGATGGCAACGTCAACGATCGGCTCCGGTCGTGGCGCGTCCCCGAGAACCAGTTCACCGCCAAGCAGCCCGTCACGCTCCGCGAGATTCTTTCCCATACGGCGGGTCTCACGGTTCACGGCTTCCCCGGCTACGCCGCGGGCGATGCGGTGCCGAGCGCCATCGATGTCCTGGACGGCAAGGGGAACACGGCCCCCGTGCGTGTCAACATGGTCCCCGGCACCCGATGGCGATATTCCGGGGGTGGCTACATTGTCGCCCAGGTACTCATGCAGGATGTGACGGGCGAGCCGTTCGCGACCCTGATGAAGCGGCTGGTGCTCGACCCACTCGGGATGACGCAGAGCACGTATGTCCAACCCCTTCCGGAACGGCTCTCGGATTCCGCAGCCGTCGCGTACAGATCCGATGGTGACGCGGTGGAGGGGCGGTGGCACACCTATCCGGAGCAAGCCGCGGCCGGCTTGTGGACCACGCCTTCCGATCTCGCCCGCTTCGCGCTCGGAATCCGCGCCGCCTACCTGGGCGAAGCGGGGGCCATCCTGAAGCAGGCGACCGCGCGCGAGATGCTGACCGAGGTCATGGGAGGCTACGGGCTCGGCGTCGCCGTCGAGGGAGCCGGCGACAGCCTCCGATTCAGCCACGGCGGGGCGAACGAGGGATATCGCGCGTTCTTCGTACTCCATCCCATCACGGGTGATGGCGTGGCCGTGATGACCAACTCCGACAACGGATATGCGCTCTGCATGGAGGTCATCCGTGCGGTCGCCCGCGTGTATGGCTGGCCGGATTTTCGGCCGGAGAGCGACCGGTAGTCCAGAGCGCGTCGTTCCGGCCACGCGCCGACCCTGTGTGTCTCTGCGTGTCCCAACTCACAAGTTCACCAGCCGATCCCCTTCGCTCTATCGCCACGCCGGATTGGAACCCTGGTCCGTGAGCCGCACGACCAATCCGCCACGAGGTTCGATTCGCTCCCATCGACGTGCGCCGCGACGTTCAGATGCTCTTCCACGTGCACCGCGCCGGGGACGAGCACCGCCCGGCATGCGACAGTCGCTCGCGGCGAGCGTGGGCGACGCACTGGTCTCGTGCGCGGTGAAGGCGAGAGTGAGAGGTGCGGCGAATGCTATCGATGACTGCATGGCGCCCGTCCGTCGTTGTGTGAGCGGCAATCTGCGCTCACCGCACGGCGGGCTCGATCCGTCAGGGGCATTCCCCGCCCTTCGGCATAGGTTGACACAGATGTGCCAGGTCGCTACTGTTGTGCCATGCCCACGGTATCCCTGCGCACCCGCCAGGCCGAGCTCGCCCGCCAGGCGATCTTCGATGCGCTCGTCCGCCACCTCGAGGCCGGCGACGCGGACGACATCCCGATGGATGCGCTCGCACGCGAGGCGGGCGTCTCGCGGCGAACGCTGTATCGCTACTTCCCGAGCCGAGCCGACCTCCTCGCCGCCGCGGGCGAGTGGATCCGCGCCGAGGCGCTGCAGTTGCCCATCGCCATCGGCGAGGAGGGGATCGCCGGGAGCTTCCGCACGGCTGCGTCGCGGATGCAGCAGCGCCCGCGACTCGCCCGCGCCCTGCTGCGCACGCAGACCGGACGCGCGGCACGCAGCACTGCTCGCGCTGAGCGGGTGAAGGCGGTTCGGAAGGCGGTCCGCCACGAGGTACCAGGTCTCTCGCGCCGCGAAGTGGAGCGGGCCGCCGCGGTGCTCGGCCTGCTGTGCAGCTCGAACGCGTGGATCACCATCCAGGACGAGTCGGGCCTGGATGCATCGAGCGCGCAAGCGGCTGTGGTGTGGGCCATCGAGACGCTCCTCGCGCAGCTGCGCGGCGGTGATCACGCAACCCGAAACGGAAGGAGACGCTGATGCCTGCGACGGCGAACGACCGGGTCATCCGGTTCCTGGGGAACAACCAGATCAACGTGCTCGTGTCCAGTGAGGAAACGGGCGGCAGGTTCTGCGTCCTGGAAGCCATCATCCAACCGCGCGGCGGCGCGAACGCGCTGCACACGGACCGCTGGCTCGAGACGTTCCACGTGCTCGAGGGCGAGGTCGAGTGGACCGTGGAGCGGGAGGGGCGGCTCATCACCTGGACGGCCACGCGGGGCGAAACCATCACGGTGCAGCCCGGCGTGAAGCACCGTTGGGCCGGCGCGGGCGATGCGCCGTCGCGGATGCTCACGGTCGGCCTGCCCGAATTCGAGGAGTTCTTCCGCGCGCTGGCCGCGGCGTGGGAGGGGCCGTACGACCACGAGCGAACTCCCCAGGCGGTGGGGCCGGTGTTCGCGGCGTTCGGCATGCAGATGTGCGCGGCGTAGCGGATCCGCGCCCCGCGTACCCCGCGTACCCCGCGTAC
>DASUKA010000005.1:0-138659 GCA_036278935.1 Gemmatimonadaceae bacterium | reverse complement strand
CCCGCTCCAGCACGCCGACGTGCTTCCTCATGCCCGTGAGCGTCATGTGGAACGTCTCGGCGAGGGCCGTGATCGACGCGTCGGCTCGTCCGAGCTGCTCCAGCACGCCCCGCCGCGTGGCGTCCGAGAGCGCGGCGAATGAAGTATCCAGTCGGGCTGTCATACACTGAACCACATGGTTCAGTATATTAGCGCCCCCATTCGCGGCACGCAAGGGGTGGCCGCGCAGCACGAGGCGTCCTCCGATCTCCGCAGAGCCTTCGTGGCACTGCGGTCGTGGACCGTGTTGCGGCCGAGGCGGCGCGCGATGACCGGTTCACGTGGGCTCTCGGCCAGAGGTGGCTCGTTGCGACGGGTTTGCCGCCCGAGGGCGTGGAGCGCCTGGTCATCGCGAGTGGCAATGCCATGCGGCCCGCGCAGTCCACGTCAGTCTGCATCTCGCGCGTGCTCCCTGACGAACGTTGCAGATGACAGGCGATCGAGTGGTTGCGCGTGGCTCCGCCGCGCGCTCTTATTGACTCGCTTGCAGCTGAACTCGGGCCTTGGGTAGCCATACAGCGCACGAATCCAGGGACGGCGTGAATCGGAGGCGCAATGAACTATTGGGCTGGCACGGTTTCGGCGGTGTCGGCGGGGATCGCGTTTCTCGCGAGCGCCATCTACGACACCGCGCTTGCGCCATTGCGGACGAGATTCAGCCCGGCCGCTGCCGGCGAAGCAACGAGACCAGGCGCCGCGCAGATGGTCGCCGAGATTCTCCGCAATCTCGTCCTCGCATTGGTAAGTGCGTATCTGGTGATTCACCTGGGAAGGACCGGCTGGGCGCATGCGATAGCACCTGCGCTGCTTCTCTGGATCGGCTTCCCCGCTATCCTCATTGAGTGGTTCGGTCCTTTACGAGAAAGTGCCGTGGCAACTCGCCGTCATTCACGCTGGCGATTGGCTCGTGGAGCTTCTGCTCGTGACGACCAGCATTCCGACCTGGCGCTGAACGGTCGCGCCTCCTACCACAGCCGACTATCGAGCTGACGCCATGAGCACGTTGGACAAGCGATTCAGGGCCAAGCTACAAAAAAGTGGTGAGACGAACGGGTGGACCTATGTCATCTGGCCCAAGTCAGTGCAGTTTTTCGGAACACGGGGGTTGGTCAAGGTAGAGGGCACGGTGAACGGGCATCCGTTCCGGAGCGCTTTCATGGCCCTCGGCGACGGCAGGCACAAGCTGCCGATCAAGGCCGCTATTCGCCGCGCGATCGGCAAAGAGGCCGGCGACACGGTGACCGTCCACCTGACACAACGTATAGAGCGCTGATCCGGCCGACGTGGTCGCGTTCACGAGCGCGCCGGCGAAGCCCTACTTTCCGGCTTCCTGACGATCGCTGAACTTGACGAGCGATCTGCGGAAGCTCGCTTCGCTCGCGTCTTATTTGATTCGCCCGCAAGTTAGCTCGGGCGTTAGCCCGCCCCTCCACGGGCGCTGTATATTGAAGGTCCTCGCTTTGCGGAGCCGCCATGCCGACCCCTTCGACGCCCCTCATTACGAGCAGTCCCGAGCGCCTCGGCGGCACGCCCGTCTTTGCGGGGACCCGGGTACCCGTCCAGACGCTCATCGAGTACCTCGAAGCGGGGCATCCGCTCGATCAGTTCCTCGACGACTTCCCGGACGTCGCGCATGAGCATGCCGTCGCGGTCCTGGAACTCGCCAAGCGCGCCCTGATCTCGCCGGCCGCGTAAGGGCGCGACAGCGTGCGGGTGCTCCTCGATGGGAACCTCCCGGCGCCAGCCAGCAACACGGCTCCGGTGCGCACCAGCGTCGAAGCCGCATCGAGACTTTGAGGAGACCTCCAATGACTGCTCCAACGAAGGCTCAGCCCCGACTCGGTTATGTCGCCCCGTTCTTCATTGTTCGCGATATCATGTCATCGCTCGCATTCTACACGGAGCGCCTTGGCTTCGAGGTAATGTTTCTCGGCCCCGACAATGACCCGTACTGGGCGATGGTGAAGCGGGACGGTGTTTGCCTCATGCTCAAAGCCATTACGCCAGAGGTGCAGCCGACGCCGAATCCCAGCCGGCATCCGTGGGCCAGGTGGGATGCGTACATCTATACCTCTGATCCCGACGCGCTGGCCGAGGAGTTCACGTCGCGAGGCGTTTCATTCCGGGAACCCCTCGGCATCAACTCGGATAATCTGCGCGGGTTCGAAGTCATGGATGCTGATGGCTACGTGCTGTACTTCGGGCAACCGGTCTAGCGTCTGCATCTACGCGCAAGCTGGCTAACGCCATTGGAACGGACGGGCTCCCCTGTCGTGGCGCCGTTGGCTGCGTCGTACTGCGCAGCGCTTTCTCTTTGAAGATGCCCGTGTAAGCCGCCAGACGGTCAGTTACACCAACAAGCACGTCGCGCCGGCGACCCGTTGTTGACATCGGCCGCGGAGGACGATCTCGATGGAGAACGAAATGACTAAACCAGCCAAGAACACGATTTGCCTCTGGTACAATGGCGGCGCCGAGGACGCGGCGCGGTTCTATGCCCAGACCTTTCCCGATTCCTCCGTCGGCGCGGTGTATCGCGCGCCGGGCGACTTCCCGTCGGGGAAAGAAGGGGACGTGCTGACCGTCGAGTTTACCGTGATGGGCATTCCCTGCCTCGGGCTCAACGGGGGACCGGCGTTCACGCACAACGAAGCGTTCTCGTTTCAGGTCGCAACCGCTGACCAGGCCGAAACGGATCGCTACTGGAGCGCGATTGTCGGCAACGGGGGCGAGGAGAGCGCGTGTGGCTGGTGCAAGGACAGATGGGGCTTGTCCTGGCAGATCACGCCGGTCGCTCTCACGCAAGCGATCACCGATCCCGACCCGGCTGCTGCCAAGCGGGCGTTCGATGCGATGATGGAGATGACGAGGATCGACATCGCTGCGATCGAAGCGGCGCGCCGCGGCTGAGCATCGCCTCATCGACACACGCTTCGCGGAATCACGCGTAAGGGAAGAGTCTCACACCTGCTCATCACGCCGGCGGCGGTGCCTCCGGGCCGGCATGATGCTCGCCCGGGTCACGATGCTCGCTTTCGTCCCCGCGCTCGCGCGAGAAGATGCCGCGCATCGCTTGTTCGAGTGCCGCACGAAGCTCGGCGGCGCTCGCGCCAAGATGAAAGGCGGCTACCACCACCGGACGCATCAGCCCCGCCAGCGCCTCCGGCCGCTCCGCCTCCGGCAGTCCCGCGTCCGTGCGTGCCGCCACCCGGGTCCCTCGCGCTCCCTCTGTGACCACGATCCCCAACCGCTCGAGCTCCCTATATGCCCGGGCCACGGTTCCGGGCGCGATGTCGAGCTGGTCCGCCAGCTGCCGCACGGTGGGAAGGCGCTCTTCCGGCTTGAGACGCCTGGTGGCCACGGCCTCACGGATCTGGTCGATGATCTGTTCGTAGATGGAGCGGGAGAAGCTGTCATCGATCGCGATGGTGAATCTCGATCGCGGCTCCCGCTCTTCGCCGAGCAATCGCACGGTCTCCGCGCGTGCGTTCGCCGGGGTGACGCCCGCATCGCGCAGGACCTGCGCGGCAATCCCTTTCTCCTCGCGCACGAGCCCAAGCAACAGGTGCTCCGTGCCCACGTAGGAGTGGTTGAGTTCGCGCGCCTGGGTCATCGCCAGTTCCAGCACCTTCTTGGCTCGCGAGGTATATGGCAGATTCGGATGCCCCGTGAAAGCGGCATTCCCCCTCTTGATCCTTGCCTCCACGTTGTGGCGGAGCTCGTCCGGATCGCCGCACAGATTCTCCAGCACCGCCTCGCCGACTCCCGCGCGTTCTCGGACGAGGGCGAGCAGCAGGTGCTCGGTGCCCACGTACTCATGACCGAGCCGCGCCGCCTCCTCGCGGGCGGCCATCAGAATCTTGCGGACATGGTCGGTGAAGTTGTAGGCGCTCGGCTTGGACGAGCCGGGCGATCTGTGTCCGAACATCCTCGTGGAACCCTCTCAGCGCAGGCGGGGGACGCGGCGTGTATCACATCTTGTACCGCCTGCGCTGAACATACGAGGCGTGCGACTTGTGTCAATAACAATGTGACAAGATTCGCCGGGTTCGCGCATGGCGCGCGGAGGGTGGGGCGCTCATTCGCCCGACAGCCTGGCGTGGAGCCACCAACGCGCCGCGAGCGGCCAGCCGCCCTCAGTCCGCGTCGATCTGCGCCATGAGCTCCGCCCATCGGTCCATCGCGTCGCCCAGCTCGCGTTGCGCCTCCTGCAGCTCGGCGTCGAGCCGAGCGGCCTCGCGCGCGCCCTCGCCGTTCGCATACAGCGACGGGTCGCCCAGCCGCCCGGTGAGTTCGGCCACTCGGCGCTCGAGCTCCGCGATCGCCCCTTCCACCTCGTCGAGCGTTCTCTTCGACGAACGATGCGTGTTCTGTCTCCCATGTGATGCCTTTCTGTCTGCTAAGTGGCGCTTAATACCTGCATTTGTCTTCAGCGCCTTGGAGTCAGCGCTCGGTTTTGCCGGCGCCCGAGCGCGTTCCGCGCGCGCGGCTTCCCACTCCTCGAAGTCACCGTGAAAGTCCGTGATGCGCCGGTCATCCAGGCTCCAGACCCGAGTGGCGAGCGCCCGCAGCAGCGCACGGTCGTGGCTCACCAGCAGCACGGTACCGGTGTATCCCTCGACCGCGTCCTGCAATGCCTCGATCGACTCGATGTCCAGGTGGTTGGTGGGCTCATCGAGCAGGAGGAAGTTGGCGTGCGAGAGCATGATCATGGCCAGTGCGAGGCGGGCGCGCTCGCCCCCCGACAGCGTGGAGCTGCTGCGCTGCACCGCGTCACCCGTGAAGCCAAAGCGGGCGAGATGCGACTGAATGGGGCCGCGCCCCCAGGTGGGGCGCAGATCGTTGATCACTTCATAGAGCGAGCGGTCCAGCGGCACTTGTGTCAAGTCCTGCCGGTACCAGGCCGGCACGATCGACGCGCCGAGCCGAGCGTCGCCCCCGTCGGGCGGCCGCTCGCCCAGGAGCGTCTGCAGGAGGGTGGATTTCCCTGCGCCGTTCGGCCCCACGAAGCCGACCACATCCCCCCGGTTGATGGTCGCCGTGAAGTCCTCCACCAGCACACGCGCGCCATCCCGGGGCGTGCTCGGCAGCGCCAGCCGCACGTGCTCCAGCGTTGCCACCCGGTCGCCGCCACGCGCCCCGGTTTCCAGCGTGAGCGCCATGGCGTCTTCCTCGCCCGGGGGAGCGCTCAACCTCGGTACCCGCTCCAGCCGCTTTCGGCGTCCCTTGGCCTGTGCGCTGTTCTGCCCCGCGAGGTTGCGCCGGATGAACTCCTCCTCCTTGCGCACGGTGCGCTGCTGCTGATCAAAGGCGCGCTGCTGCGACAGGCGCCGTTCCGCGCGCTGGGTGACGAAGGCGGCATAGCTCCCGGTATACGGCGTGGCGGTTCCGTCCTCCACGTGGAGCACGTGGTCCACCACGCGCTCCAGGAAGGCACGATCGTGACTGATAAGGAGCACTGTCTCGTCAGTGCCGCGAAGGTAGCTCTCCAGCCACGCGGACGTTTCGAGATCCAGGTGGTTGGTCGGCTCGTCGAGCAGCAGCACGTCGGCCGGCGTCACCAGCTCGCGCGCCAGCCCCAGGCGTCCCCGCTCTCCGCCGCTCAGCTGCGTCACCGGCTGGTTGCGCGAGCGTTCCGGGTCAAAGCCAAGGCCATGCAGCACCGCGTCCACGCGCGACGCCATCTCGTAGCCGCCCTCGCGGGAGAAGCGCTCCAGGTCGTGCCCGTACCGGTCCAGCATCTCCGGCGTGGTGCGCTCACCATGTTCGGCCAGTTGGGCGGCCTGTTCCGCAAGCGACACCTCCAACGCTATCAGCTCGGCGAACGACGCCGCCACGGCGTCCCACACGGTCTGCGCGTCGCCAAAGTCGCGATGCTGCTCCAGCAGGGCGACGCGGAGGCCCGGTGCGCGGGCGATCGTGCCGCGCGTCGGCGCCATCTCGCCCGCGATCAGGTTGAACAGCGTCGTCTTGCCGGCGCCGTTGCGCCCGATGATCCCCCACCGCTCGCCTTTGGCCACGGTGAAGGTCACGTTCTGGAACAGGGTGCTGGCGCCGAACTCGACGGCCACCGAGGAAAGAGAGAGCTGCGTCATGCAGCGGAAGATAGTGACCGCTCGCCGCTATTCCCCCGCTGCCCAGCGCGTCCATTCGTCCACGGCCAGTCCGACGGTGAGCCGATGCTGCTGGCGCACGAGCGGCATCACCAGCAGGAGTGGTTCCTCAGCCAGCATCGCCAGCCACCGGTCGTCCGAGTGGCGCGCGTGCTGGAGACCAAGCGCCTGATAGCGCTTCGATGTCGTGTCGAGGAGGGCGTGCACGCCGAACTTCTGCGCGAAGCGCCGGAGCTCGCCCAGCGAGGCGGCGCGCACAGTAAGGTCCACGAAGTGCGTGGCAATGCGTCGCTCCGCGAAGAAGCGGAGCGCCTTCCGGGTGTCGGCGCTCTTCTTGACGCCGAAGATCTGCACATCCATGTGCGAAAGATGCGGTGCCACGCTCGGCGCGCCAGAGAGCGCTCCACGCCACTGGCGATCAGGGACGTGTGGTGCATCGTACTTTGTAGGAAATGCACACCCGCAGCTATCACCCCGCCTGGTGGATTCCGAGCCCGCACCTCCGCACCCTCTGGGGCAAGTTCTGTCGTCCCTTTCCGCGCATCCCGCTTCGCCGCGAGCGCTGGGACACCGCCGACAGCGACTTTCTCGACCTCTATCGCCTGGACACCGCCCAGGCTCACGCGCGCCTTCTCATCCTCCATGGTCTGGAAGGCAGCCCTCGCTCGCACTATGCCCGTGGGCTCATCGCCCAGGCGCGCTCGCGCGGCTGGGCTGCCGATGTGCTCGTCTTCCGCTCCTGCGGCGCCGAGCCGAACCGGGCACTTCGCTCGTACCATTCGGGCGAGACCACGGACCTCGATTTCGTGGTGCGGCGCCTGGTCATGGCCGAACCGGAGTGTGCGCTCGTGATCACCGGTGTCTCCCTCGGCGGCAACGTGTTGCTCAAATGGCTGGGCGAGCGCGCGGACGACCTCCCAGCGCAGTTGCGCGGGGCGGCGGCCATCTCCGTGCCCTACGACCTCGCGCGCGGCGCACAACACATCTCTCGTGGCTTCTCCCGCATCTACCAGGCGCACTTTCTCCGCAGCCTCAAGCGCAAGGCCCATGAGAAGCGCACGCGCTTTCCGGACTGCCTCTCGGCGCACGCCATCGATGCCGCTCGCACGCTGCGCGACTTCGATGATGCGGTGACCGCCCCGTTGCACGGTTTTCGAGACGCGGACGATTACTACACACGCTCGAGCGCCATTGGCTTCCTGGCGTCCATTCGGCTGCCCACCCTGCTCCTGAGCGCGGCCGATGATCCCTTCCTGCCGGCCAGCGTACTCCATGACGTGGCCGGCATTGCCGCCATGAACCCGTGCCTCCACCCGGAATTCGTGGAACGGGGCGGGCACGTGGGATTCATCAGTGGCCGCCTGCCGTGGAAGCCGCTCTACTACGCGGAGTGGCGCGCCTGCGATTTTCTGGCCCGGTGCGTTGAGACCGGGCGTCGCGCATGATAGCTTCCCGGTCGATGCGACATCGCCGTCTACTCGCCGTGGTTCTCCGCCTTGCCCTGGGCGTGGGGTGCGTACCGCTCGCCGGTCTGTCCGCGCCCGCCGCGGCGCAGCGGGACACGAGCACGGCGCCCCCCGTGAACACGGGGGCGCTCCCCATCGCATCCAACGCCGTGGCCAGGTCGCTGCTGGTGGACGTGCATTCGCTCGACACAACCATCGTCGTCGATCTGCGCTACGCCACCGCGCACAACTTCACGGGCGCACCGATCGCAGGGTACGGTGCCAACCGGGCGTATCTGCGCCGCGCGCCGGCTGAAGCGCTCGTGCGCGTGGAACGCCAGCTCCTCGTGCAGGGACTCGCGCTCAAGATCTTCGACGCCTACCGCCCGGTGCGCGCCTCCGAGGCCATGGTGGCGTGGACACAGCGCGTCGGCCGTCCCGATCTGCTGCGCGACGGATACATCGCCAGCCACAGCCGCCATAACCTCGGCGTGACGGTCGACCTGACGCTGGTGGATCGCGCCACCGGCCAGCAGCTCGATATGGGCACCCCATTCGACACCTTCTCCCCGGCCGCGCACACGGTGAACGCCACCGGGGTGGCCGCGCTGAATCGCCAGCGGCTGCGCGCCGCCATGGTGGCGCAGGGCTTCGTGCCCTACGATGAGGAATGGTGGCACTTCACCTACGATGTGCCGCACCCACTCCGATTCGACATGCCCATCACGCCGCGATGAGCGAGTGAGGCATGCCGAATTCCGTCGGAGCAGTCGCGCCTGGCATGGAGATTGGATAGACTAGGAATACCTCGAGACACCCACGCATGCGATTCGTCTTTCTCTTCATGTTCCTCGTCGGCCTCGTGTGCGGCGTCATCAGCATGATCGCCGGCATCGATCGCTATGAGCGGCACCGGCGCTGGACCTCCTACTTCAACCTGCCCACCATCGGAAGTTTCGCCACGGCCTTCGGTGTCGCTGGCTATCTCTTCTTCCGTTACACCAGCCTGTCGCTCGCGGCAATTTTCGGCATCGCGATCGTGATCGGTCTCGCGGCTGCAGGCGGGATGGTGGCACTCATTGCCGGCTGGGCCGTCCCCAGTGCGGCGCGCGAGGTAAGTGACGCGCGCTATCTGCTTCAGGGACATTTCGGGCGTGTGACGCAGGCCATCCCACCGGACGGAGCCGGGGAGATCACCTACGAGCACGACGGCGCGCAGCACGTCGTCGCAGCGCGCAGCCTGGACGGTGCGGCAGTCGCCAGCGACGCGGAGATCGTGATCGAGCGCGTGGAGGATGGTGTGGCGTACGTGGAGCTCTGGAGCACCATCGAACGCCAGCTCAAGCTTCCCACGTGACGTGTCGCTATCGCGCGGGCGCTGTTCTTGCGCCGTAGCTCTTCATGCCGTATGGTGGATCGGGTGGCACCGGCGACCATGGAGGTGAGCGCTTATGATGGATGCCGTGCTCTTCGCCGTCATTTTCGTGGCTTTCTTCGTGCTGCGCATCATCGCCGCGACGGTCATCTTCTACTACCTCATCCCCGAAGGCGACCGGTGTCCCAATTGCGACGCGCCCACTGTGCGTGTGCAGTCCAAGCTGTGGAACATCCTCATGCCGCGCATGCGAACGAGCTGGTGCTACAACTGTGGCTGGGAAGGGATGTTGCGGCTCGGCGCGCTGTCCCCGCCGGCTGAGACGAAGGCGCTCACCAAGCAGTCATGAGCGCGGCGTCTCCCGCCGCGAGCTCATGGCGAACACGGTGCACCAGGGAGGCCAGCTCCCGGGTAGCTCGAAGAAGTCCTCGAAGTACGCCAGCCCGGCGCTTTCCAGCGCCTCCACGATGCGTTGCGGCGCATCCTCCTCGTAGAGCGGCCCGATGGCGATCAGTTCGCCCTCGACCCGGAATTCCTCGGGGGTGAGATTGAGGGCGGTATCGAAGGCAGCCCGCTCGAAGCCCCCGCGCTCGAACGCCGCCTTCCGCACGAGGATCGTCGATGCGCCCGATGGGATGTCGAGTGGCATGCGCAGGAGTCTGCTCTCCGGCCCGGCGATTGTCGAGAGGGGGGCGAGATAGTGAGTCAGTCGGTCAACGGGTCAGGAACGGCTCGCACGCAACGGCGCTCTCCCCGGGAGCCGTTCCACAACCCATAACTCCTATCCCTCGCCCTCCGTTACCTTTCGCCATGCCCCCCATCTCCCCCCTCCGCACCGAGCGCGACTTCGACGTGATTGTCGTCGGCGCCGGCCATGCCGGCACCGAAGCGGCTGTCGCGGCCGCGCGGCTGGGGGCGCGGGTCGGGCTCATCACGAGCTCGCTCGAGACCATCGGGCAGATGTCGTGTAACCCGGCCATCGGGGGCATCGCCAAGGGGACCGTTGCCCGCGAGGTGGACGCGCTGGGTGGCATCATGGGGCGGGCCACAGATCTGGCGACGGTGCAGTTCCGCATGCTCAACCGCAGCAAGGGGCCGGCGGTGTGGGCGCCGCGTGCCCAGTGTGACCGCGCGCGCTATCGTCAGGCCGTGCGTCTGCTCATCGAGGAACATGCGCGACTCGAACCCATTCAGGGCACGGTCGCCCGCCTACTCATCGATGCCGACGCACGTCGCGTGGTTGGGGTCGAGTCGCTCGAGGGTCGTCGCTTCGGCGCCAGGGCGATCGTGATCACCACCGGAACTTTTCTGCGCGGCCGCCTGCACATCGGTACGGAGACGCAGCTCTCCGGCGGCCGCGCCGGCGATGCGCCGGCAACCCACCTGGCCGAGCAGATCGAGCGGCTCGGGCTCACGGTATCCCGCTTCAAGACCGGCACGCCCCCCCGTATCGACGGCCGCTCGGTTGACTACACAGCACTCGAGCGCCAGGACAGCGAGCTGGAGCAGTTCGGGTATCGATGGTCGCATTTCGAGGAGACGAGAGACGAGAGGCGAGGGAGTGAGTCAGTGGGTCAGTGGGTCAGTGGGTCAGCGACGGCTCGGGGGAGGAAGAGTCTTTCCCCGGAGGACCGGTTCACCACTCACAACCCACAACTCACTACCCACACCTCACAACTTCCCTGCTGGATCACCTTCGCCGGACCGGAGGTGCAGCGGATCGTGCAGGAGAACATTGCGCGCTCCGCGATGTACGGCGGCTCAATCGCGTCGCGCGGGCCTCGCTACTGCCCATCCATCGAGGACAAGATCGTCAAGTTCCCGAACGTGGAGAGGCATCAGCTCTTCCTGGAGCCGGAGGGGCATGGGACGCACGAGCTCTACGTGAACGGGCTGTCGACGTCGCTCCCCGCCGACGTACAGCTCGATATGCTGCATGCCGTCCCCGGGCTGGAGCAGGCGCGGATGACGCGCGCGGGTTACGCGATCGAATACGATTACTGCCCCCCGACGCAGCTCGATGCCACGCTCCAGGTGAGAGCACTTGGCGGTCTCTACTTCGCCGGACAGATCAACGGCACCACCGGATACGAAGAGGCCGCGGGGCAGGGGGTGGTGGCCGGGCTGAATGCCGCGCTCGCGGTGCAGGGACGGCCGCCGCTCATTCTCGGACGCGAAAGCTCGTACATCGGGGTACTGGTCGATGATCTGGTGACGCGCGGCGTGGATGAGCCGTACCGGCTGTTCACGTCGCGCTCCGAGTTTCGCCTCACGGTGCGGCAGGACAACGCACTGTCACGGCTCGCGCCGATCGGCCTTACCCTCGGGCTGTACACGCAGGAGGAGCGCGCGTGCATCGAGCGTCGCCTCGGCGACACGGAGCGCGCCCATGCGCTCGCGGCGAGTACCAGTGTACGACCGGAGCAGGTGGACGCGGTGCTCGTGGCGGCGGATAGCACACCGTTGCCGCACGCAATGCGCGTGCGGGAGGTGACCAAGCGGCAGCATGTGGCACTTGCGGATCTCTTCGCGGCGGCGGGCGTGGGAGACGATCTCGTGCCCGATGCGGTGGTGACGGCCGAGCTCGAGATCAAGTACGCCGGCTACTTCGAGCGGGAACGGCAACAGGCGGAGAAGATGAAGCGCATGGGCGAGGTCCCGCTCGCGCCCGATGTGCCGTACGCCACGATGCAGTCGCTCTCGCACGAAGCTCGGCAGAAGCTCACGGCGCTCCGGCCGCGTACGCTTGCTCAGGCGTCGCGCATCCCAGGCGTGAGCCCCAGCGATTTGCAGAACCTGGTGATCGAGCTCGAGCGCCGGCGCCGGGTGGCCGAGCCGGTGTCGCCCTCCGCTCGGTGATGCGTTCGTGCAGGGGGAGGCCTGGTACGCGAACGAGTGCGCCGTGCAGAGCCAGAGCTCTCCGGCGGGAATGCTCCGTCAGGGATGCCTCGCGAGCCATTTCTTGGCTGCCGCTCTCACTGGATGGGGCGTCGGCTGGCCGGGCGGGGCGTATCCTGTAGTGGTATCAGTCGCCACGATATGCTCCATTTGGGCCCGGATCCCCTCGTCCGAGAGTGGCATTAGCGCCTCAACGGCCGACACGCGTATGGAGGCGTCTTCGCGGCCAGCGACGATGCCAAGCAGGGCATCGCGGAGCGCGCGAACCGCACCGTCACTCAGCGGCCTAATCGCGCGGTCGGCGAGCAACTGTCGCATCGTCAGTACCGCGCCCAGGCGGACATCGCGATCCGTACTGCGAACTGTGTGCACAACCGGCGCGACAGCAGCTTCGCCGAAACCCGAGACCGTCGTCCGTATAACGCCGCTGATCCCAAGCCCCGGCAGGAGCGCGTTGAGCGACCGCGGGTCGTGCATTCGTGCGACTGTCACCAGCAGGTCGGTGTAGTAGCCGCCGAGGTATCCGCCGCTCAACGAGCCCGGCGCTGCCGCTGCAACCACAGCGTCTTCATGCTCGAGAAGATCGATGAGGGCGATCGCCAGATCGGGCTGCTTGGTCGCACGGGCGGCGAGAAACGAGGTCGGCGGAGCCTGTGGATGCCGGCGGTGCTCGTCGGCTGTGCTTACCATCTCATAGAACGCCGCCATGCGAGTTGTATCGTCGGGGGACTGGAGGCGTGTGGACGGAACCTTGATCGCCTGCGCTCCGGCCGGCGAGGGCAACGACACCGCCGCCAGGACGAGAACGGTCATTCCTATCATGCGCATTCGGTTGCTCGCCTATCGCCAGTCAACATGCAGACACTTGCTGGCGCATGAGGGATCCTGTGTGCCATTCAGCACGGTTGCGCCTGGGACGTGAGTCGCCGAATCGTGCACTGCCTGCCACGTCGCCGGGGGCGTGTGGATGTCCGCTGCCGTGCCATGCATATGCTGGCTGTTGAGCGCCGTCGAGCCGACATCGTGATTGTGCTGTGGATCCCGGTACGTACTGTTAAGTGTCAATGGCTCGCCATAGGCATCGCGGACGGCATCGATCCCGCCAGGACCAAGCAGCCCCGAGGAGAAGACGCCAATCAGAGACCCATAAGAGTGGACTAGATTCACCGAAAGTTCACTCCAGCTAAAATGGCTGGTTGATACGTTACTCACGAAATCGCTACATGCGGGCTTGTACGGTTGGCCACTGAACAGTGCTGTGTTGTCGTACATCGCTCGAATGCTGCCCCGTGCATCTGCAGAAGAACCACCACAGGGCCACGCGGGATCGAATCTGATTGTGTAGTTGAGAAGGGCGCGACCGCCCGGCGCGCCGTTGACGGTAAAGGTCCACGGGTCGACGCCCTCTATGATCAAGCTGTCAACGACCGTGCTTGAATCGAGCCCCCCGTTACTCCAAAGGTCACGTCATCGCCGCCGCAATCGCTTGGGTCGGTAAGCACGTTGGCCGCGTCCTCGACTTGGACACCGTTCCGATACCCCACGACTCGGCCGATGCTCGACCCGCTGCATTTGAGTGCCCCTGTACTCTGGAGCGAAACTCCGTATACAGGTCCATCGAGCTTGATGCTGATGGGTGCCGTCTGTTCTGGCTCGTAAATCCCTCCGCTGTGCTCGAGCCACGGATCGGACGGAGTTACCTGGGGCAGGAGCATTGTGCAGCCGAGTATCTCTCCCGGATTGTCGTGCTTAATGGTGCAGATCTCATTGTCCAAGAGTGCCGACTGCAACTGTCCTGCCCGCACCGTAACGGCGAGCGACTCAGCCCGACTTACGCCGTCCCTCATAGGCCGAATTTGGCGATGCGGGGCAAGCGAATCAGACCGGCAGGCCGTCACCACAATGACTACAGCAAGCGACACGTAAGCTGCTCGACAGGCTGACATTGACGAAGACATGCCGTGCTCCTGGCCACAGGGAACTCAGATCGGTGCGCTCTGCGAATAGAGGGAGGATAATTAGATACTCCGTGCTCCATATCACCATCTTCAATCGAGAAGCATCACAACCCTCCGGCAAGCCGATCGCGCGTTTGCCGAGGTGTGCGAGATCGGTGGCGTTCACAGGGCTCTGTCCGCGCGCCTGTGGCATCGCTCTAGGCTGGGGGGTAGGGGCGCTCATCGCGGCGAGATCCAGTTGTTCCTATCTGCGGCCCTGTGTCGGGAACTGAATCCCGACAAGTACGTGAATGGAAACTTCCCGTTCGGATGTCGCGGAGAGAGAGACCCATTCCGCCCTGCGGGTGCTGCGACGACACGCGGAACCTCTACGTCGCTTCTTCCACCGCCCGCACGTCAGCTACACCGCTTCATCTTGAGCGTTTGATGACCGGAACAATAGTATCTTATCGATACGAAAGATATAGTCGCGTTATGATACGAAATCGCTGACGGCACCTTGACGCCGTCGCGGGGTCCAAGGGGAACGTAGGTGGGGACCAACGCTCGGGCGTGCTCGGCACACTGTCGAGCGTCGGATCCGTCATCGTCTCATCACGAACCTGGAGATCTCATGTCC
Source organism: Gemmatimonadaceae bacterium (assembly GCA_036278935.1). GTDB lineage: Bacteria > Gemmatimonadota > Gemmatimonadetes > Gemmatimonadales > Gemmatimonadaceae > DASSNR01. The sequence goes on along the minus strand of DASUKA010000005.1, from coordinate 124,212 downwards.
CGAGCCGTGCTTCTCATCCTGGCAATCATGCTGTGCCCCCCGCTGGCCGCGCAGCAATCCACGCCGCAGGCCACCGGGGTGTCACGCGGGCCTGTGCCGCAGGTGGCCACGACCGCCGAGGGGGAGGCGAGTGTCACCCCGGACCGGGCTACCATCATGATTGGCGTCCAGACGCGCGCGTCGACCGCTGCAGAGGCGAGCGCCGAGAATGCGCGCAAGCAGCGTGCGGTCATCGATACGCTGCGCGCGCTGGGCGTCGCGGCCAATCAGATCAGGACGGTGAACTTCAGCGTCTACCCGGAGCAGCGCTACCACCCGAACGAGGGCGATAGTACACCCCGGATTGTCGGCTACAACGTGGTGAATACGGTACAGGTGCATGTGCAGCATCTGGACAGGATCGGCCCCTTGATCGACGCGGCGCTCGCGAGCGGCGCCAACGGCATCAACTCTCTCGAGTTGACTGCGTCAAACACCGACGATGCCCGCCGCACCGCGCTGGCAGCGGCGCTCTCCCGGGCGCGTGGTGACGCCGAGGCGCTGGCCCGCGCGGCCGGGGGGAGACTCGGCGGCTTGATCGACGTGAACACCGGAGGCATGGCGGTGCCACGCCCGGTGATGCGTATGCAGATGAGCGGAATGGCCGAAGCCGCCCGGGCACCCACGCCTATCAGTCCGGGGGAGGAGACGATGCATGTGACCGTGACGGCGCGGTGGCACTTCGTGGGCGGAGCGAATCCGTAGCGGCCGCGGGCGAGCGGCATCAACGAACCCGCTCGTGAGCGCATTGGGGTGAGCGGCACGAGGTGCCCATGCTCGGGCCGTTGTGCCACGGCAGCCATGAGCGCGGACCGGTGATCATGGCGGTGGAGGGTCGCGGCCTTCGTCGCCAATCGTGCCACGTGAAACATGAGGCCCGACTCCGGGACGAGGGAAGACGGCTGGGATCGCGTCCTTCACCGCCCTTTGTGCCACGTGAAACATCGAGCCGTGCCATAGGCAGGCTGATCGCGCCGCGCATCTCCTCCCTCCTCCAGACAATGTGCCACGTGAAACATCTCGCTAGCCTCGCCTCCCCGTCGCCTCTATATTCCACTCCTCACCCCCGACGTTCCCCCACCACATACCAAGCCACGTGGCACGGGTCATCGCGATCGCCAATCAGAAAGGCGGGGTAGGGAAGACCACGACCGCCGTCAATCTCGCCGCCAGCCTCGCCGCCGCGGAACAGCGCACGCTGCTCTTCGATGGCGACCCGCAGCACAACGCCACCAGCGGCGTGGGCATCACTGACGACAGCCTCCACGGTACGGTGTACGACGCGCTCGTCGGCGAGTCTCCGCTCTCCGAGGTCATCCACCGCGGCGTTCACTTCGCTCACCTCGATGTCGCGCCCGCCACACCGGATCTCGCCGGCGCTGAGGTCGAGCTCGTCGACCGACCCGACCGAGATCTCGCCGTCCGCACCGCCATCGTGCCCGTTCTTCCGGACTACGATTACATCCTCATCGACTGCCCGCCATCACTCGGCGTTCTTACCATCAATATGCTGGCGGCAGCAAGCGGGATGCTGATCCCCGTTCAATGCGAGTACTACGCACTCGAGGGGCTCTCCCAGCTGCTCGGCACTCTCGAGCTCCTCCGTCGCGGCACGAACCCGGATCTCCGGGTCGATGGCGTGCTGCTCACCATGTACGACTCACGCCTCAACCTCTCGCGCCAGGTTGCCGCCGATGCGCGCGAATACTTTGGCGCCACAGTCTTCGACTCCGTCATCCCCCGCAATATCCGGCTCGCCGAAGCGCCGAGCTTCGGCAAGCCGATCCTGCTCTATGACGTCAATTCCGTTGGCGCGCGCGCATACATGAGCGTCGCCGCTGAGCTCCTCAAGCGCGATCAGGGCCCCAGTGACTCCACGGAGCACGCATTCGTCCATCCGACACCCCTACCTGTCCCGCAGCCGCCTGTCGACGCGCCAGACTAGGGGAGTCGCATCACCTCCAACCGCCGGCCCCGCCACTCGTAATGCCTCCCGATAAACCCCGCCGACTCGGGCGTGGCCTGGAAGCGCTCCTCGCTACACGGCCGCCGTCCCCCACCCCTACCGTCACCCCTGCGGGCGAGACGAGCGGGCTCCAGCACGTCCGGATTTCCGACATCCGACCCAACCCCTACCAACCGCGCAAGGAGTTCCGCGCCGAGGAGCTGGCGGAGCTGGAGGCCAGTCTTCGAACAAGCGGCTTGCTACAGCCCATTTCGGTGCGCCCGGCGGCCGCCGGCGATGGCTATGAGCTGGTGGCCGGCGAACGACGTCTTAGAGCCGCGAGCCGGATCGGCTGGACAGAAATTCCCGCCGTCGTCCGGACGCTTGACGACCGCACCATGCTCACGCTCGCGCTCGTTGAGAACCTCCAGCGCGCGGATCTAAATCCGATTGACGAAGCCGAAGGCTATCAGCGGCTCCTCTCGGAGTTCTCCCTCACCCAGCAGCAGGTCGCCGAGCTAATTGGGAAGGACCGATCGACAATAGCTAACACGTTGCGGCTCTTAGCGTTACCGTCTTCTGTCCGCCGCATGGTCCAAGCAGGTCAGCTCACGAGTGGCCATGCCCGTGCCCTACTGGCCCTTGGCGACGAAGCACGGATCGGCGATCTGGCGCGAATGGTCGTGGCTGAAGGACTCAGCGTGCGTGACGTGGAGCAACGGGCGCGCGCCGAACGCTCCACCGCGCAGACGCCCCCCCAGGCGCAGCGCGGCCGGGGACAACAGGGCCAGACACCGGAAATCCGCCAGATCGAGGAGCAGCTACGCCATCGTCTGCAGACCGATATCAAGCTGGTGGCCGATGCGCAGAACCGCGGCCAGATCCGCATCTCTTTCTACTCGCTCGACGACCTGGATCGCGTCCTGGATCTCGTGCTGGGCGCGCGCCGGGATCCGGTATGAGCACGGAGCAGAAGAACGGTCCGGCGCGCGGCTACGGAAACATCTATACCCCGCATGCTGGATCGATGGTCATCCAGGTCCAGCGGGAGAGCGGCCTCGCCAATCGCACGATCATCCTGAGCCAGCGACAGGTCCGGTTCCTCAAACTGGGGCTGTACGTGGCCGCCACGACAATCCTGGTGTGCGGCGCAACGTGGTTCTTCCTCGCCGTGCAGGCGGCGCGCGTGCCGGCCCTCACCCGCCAGATCGCCGTCCTGCAACGCGACGTCAGCCAGATCGATACGCTCCAGACCGCGCTCAAGGAGCTGGATGGTCGCTTCCACCAGGTGCAGCAGATGTTGGGCGTTCCCGTACCGCCACCACCCGTGCAGACGGACAAGCAGGAGCCTGCCATCACGCTCGAGAGTGACGCCCTCGGCTGGCCGCTGCCGAGCGCGGGGACGGTCCTCGCTGCGTCGGCAGGCACGGGTGGCGCCCCTGGGATCGACGTCGCGATCCCGCAGGGCACGCCGGTCCGTGCCGCCGGGACAGGGATAGTCGTCGAGATACGGAACGATGCGCAGGACGGTGCCCTGGTCCGGATTGCGCACCCCGCGGGGTACGAGACCGAATACGGCAACCTCGACAGTCTCCGCGTCGCTCAAGGCGACAGCGTCCATGCACGTACCGTCATCGGGCTCTCTGGAGGACCAGCCGACTCAGAGCCGGCCTACCTCCACTTCGAGCTCACGCATAATGGGGCCGAGGTGGACCCTACCCAGCTCATGAAGAAAGGACACTCGCATGGCGATCTTCAGTAAAGACAGCAATGGGACCGGTGAAATGAGAGTCTCGACCACATCCGGAGAGGGAGCCCTCTCGATCATCGCCGCCGGCATGACGATCACCGGCGACATCGACACGGACGGCGTCATCAAGATCGAAGGGCGGGTTGAAGGCGCCATCCGAGCGGCGCGCCAGGTGCTCGTGGGGCGCCAGGGCGAGGTGCAGGGGGACATCACCACCCGGGAGGCCATCATCGGGGGAAAGGTCCACGGCATCATCGTCGCCTCGGAACGACTCGAAGTGCAGGAAACCTCCATGATCACCGGCGATATCAGCACGCGGGCCATTGCCGTGGTGGAGGGCGGGATGATCAACGGCCATGTCCGAATAACCGATGCGGCCCAGACTGCCACGACCCACGACTATGCACCAGAGCCGCAAACGGTGGAAATGGCGTGATACTGGTGATGTAGTGGCGCGATAGGTACGATTCGGCGGCGGCCCTGAACTATACAGGACCGCCGCTCTGCTTTTCCACACACACTGCGCACCCGTGTCGCATGTGACGTCATTGCACATTTCCACAGCAGTTGCCCACACGAATTCACAGCCGTACACATTCTGTCGTCAGCTTTCCTCGAAGCTCCCCACGCCGGCGAGCATGGTGCGAGCCCTTTTCGAGCGCTCCCTTTTCCTGACCAGCACCCTCTCTCTCCATGGCCACCATCCACGAGATTGCCTCCGACCTCGACGCGATCCTGCATACCGATGCGGTTCCCGACTACGGCAATGCACTCAACGGCATGCAGGTCGAGAACCGCGCGGCAATCGCGAAGGTGGCCGCGGCCGTGGATGCGCGCACCAGAACGATCCGCGCCGCCATCCAGGCGGGGGCGAACCTTCTGCTCGTCCACCACGGGCTGTTCTGGGGTGGGCTGATGCCGCTGCGAGGCGCTCATCTGCGGCGGATTCGTCTTCTGCTCGACCACGATATTGCCCTCTACTCCGCGCATCTCCCGCTCGATGCCCATCCGGAGTTGGGGAACAACGTCCTCCTGGCGCGCGAGCTCGGTCTGTCACCGGACACCGGGTTCGCCCGCTACAAGACGGTGGACATCGGCGTGGCGGGCACCACACAGATCCCGACTGCGGAGTTGCTCGAGCGAGCGACCCGATTTGCCGCGAGATACGGAGGGGCGGTGCGTCACTCCGGCTTCGACGCCGAGCGGGTGACGAAACTGTGGGCAATCTGCACGGGGGCGGGTGCGTCCGCCGAGACACTTCAGGAGGCGGCGGCACGTGGCATCGATACGCTCATCGTGGGCGAGGGACCGCACTGGACAGCGATCGATGCGGACGAGCTCGGGATCACCGTCATCTATGCCGGTCATTATGCCACCGAGACACTCGGCGTGCAGGCGCTCGCGACGTACGTTGCGAACCGGTACGGTCTGTCGTGGCAATTTATTGATGTTCCAACCGGGCTCTGAGCTCGGCGTGCGCTGACGGTGGGGATGCCGCTCCTGGTCCTCGCCGTTCTGCTCGTCGCATGCGGGGTCCTGCTCTACGCAACCGTTGTCGCCCCACGCCGCCTGCGGATGACATCGGTAACGGCGCCCATCGCGCAGCTCCCGCCGGAGCTCGACGGATACACGATCGCCATGCTCAGCGACATCCACCACGGGTGTGCGCCATGGACTGGACGTTGGCAGATGCGCCGCGCCCTTGCGATGGTTCAGGGCGCGCAGCCGGATCTCGTGGCGCTCCTTGGCGATTACGGCATCTCCGTGAAGAGTTGGCGCGGACTTGGCCGCTGGATGTATCCACGAGCGATGGCGGCACTGACGCCCGCGCTGCGCTCACTCCGCGCCTGCGATGGTGTGGTGGCGGTGCTGGGGAACCACGATCACTTCTACGATGCCGCACGGGTGACCGCGTGGCTCGCGGATGCCGGCGCCACCGTGCTGGTGAACGACCATACGTGCATTCGACGGGGCGGCGCGCTGCTCGTGTGCGCCGGGCTGGATGACGCCAAGGAAGGGGTGATCGACCCAGCGGCTGGCTGTGCGTGCGCGCCTCCCGATGCTCCACGCATCGTGCTCTCGCACAACCCCGATGGGGTGCTGCATCTGGCGCCGGACGAGCGGGTGGATCTCGTGCTTGCCGGACATACGCATGGCGGGCAGGTCGTGATCCCCCGATTCGGTGCGCCGATGCGGCTCTCCCGCGTCTGCACGCCGCGCGCGGCATGCGGCTGGATTCCGAACGATCGGGCGCCATTATACGTGAGCGCCGGGATCGGGACGGTCATTCCACTCCGGATCAACTGTGCACCGGAAGTAGTGATCGTGCGGCTGGTCAGCGCGGCGGGAGAAACTCTCCCACGAGATCCCAATGCCATGCATCGCGCCTGAGGCCCGTGCGGGGATCCTTGAGGGGCTTGAACTGCAGGCGGTGCTCGCTCAGCCCCACGCGCCGACCGTACTCGAGGAGCCGCGCGCGGTCGGTCGACACGAGGTGCGCCATCCGGCGACCCTTCCAGACATGGCGATGGAGCCAGAGCCCGCCGTCCATGGCGTGGATCATCCCGGCGCGGCGTGTCGGAAACTCGCGATACGGCTTCGAGGACGTCTCCTGCTGCCGGTCCTGATCCTCGCCGGCCATTCCTACTGACAGCTGATCTCGGACGTGTTGGTCGCCGGCGCCAGCGCCGGTGCATCCCCCACGAAGACGGCGCACGTCTGCGGGGAGGAGAGCGGGTTCGTGACTTTCGCCGACCACCCACTCGCCGTAGCCGTGGTAATGGTGAGCGTCACACCCTGGGAGGTGTTGAACTCTAGATCACCCGGGACATTGGTATACGCGTTATGCACGAAGGCGTACGCTTCCTCAGCGGACTCGAGGTTGCGAAGATCGCTCTTCATCGACGCCATGTAGGCCTTCCCTTTCGTGCTCCTGAACGCGGGAATGGCCATCGAGGAAAGGATACCCAGGATGACGACAACGATGAGCAGCTCGATCAGTGTGAAGCCAGCATTCCGAGAGTGGCGCATAGGAGGGCCGTTGGCAGAGTGAGAACGACGGCGTGTGAAGCAAGGCCAGTGCCCGGCAGGGTGTTGATTCGCAAGTTATTGATGCGCCGCATGTTGAGATGAACACCTTCGCATTGCCGGTCATTATGACCGCCTCAAATGCGATGTTCATTGCAGAGTGCAATATTTTCTCAACCACTGTTAATGCTTGGTGTTCAGCCAGTTCTCGCCCGTTCCGAGGGCCACAACCAGCGGAACGGTGAGCTGGGCGGCCTGCTCCATCTCCCGCTTGACCAGGCCTGCCACCGTGTCCAACTCCTCCGGTGGGACCTCAAACACCAGTTCGTCGTGCACCTGGAGCAGCATGCGCGTCTGGCGCGTCTCTGACCGGAGCGCTTCGTAAATGCGGATCATGGCGATCTTGATGAGATCGGCGGCCGACCCCTGGATGGGGGAGTTGGTGGCGGTGCGCTCGCCGAAGGCGCGCACGTTGAAGTTGCGATCGCGCATCTCGGGGATGTAGCGGCGCCGGCCGAAGATGGTCTGGACGTACCCGTTTTCGCGGGCGAACTCGACCATGGAGTCCAGGTATGTCCGGATGCCCTGAAAGCGCTCGAAGTACTCATCGATGAAGCGCCGAGCTTCCGCGTACTCGATGCGGAGCTGGCGGGAGAGCGCGTGCGGTCCCTGTCCGTAGATGGTCGCGAAGTTGATCGTCTTCGCGCGGCTCCGCATTTCCGAGGTCACCTCCTCCACTGGCACGGCGAAGATGAGTGCTGCGGTCTGGCGGTGGATGTCCCCGCCGGCCCGGAAGGCGTTCACGAAGGCCGGATCACCGGACAGGTGTGCCAGCAGGCGCAACTCGATCTGCGAGTAGTCAGCCGCCAGGAGTTGCCATCCCGCGCGGGGGATGAAGCCACGCCGAATGTCGCGGCCAAGCTCTCGGCGGATCGGGATGTTCTGGAGATTCGGATCGCTCGAGGAGAGCCGCCCGGTGGTAGCGACGGTCTGGTTGAACGAGGTGTGAAGGCGATGCGTCTCCGGATGCACGAGGGCCGGCAGGGCATCCAGATACGTGCTCTCGAGCTTCGCGAGCTCCCGGTACTCCATGAGCAGTTCGGGCAGCGTGTGCCCCTGCTCCGCCAATTCCTGGAGCACGCTCGCGTCAGTCGACGCCCCCGTGGCCGTGCGCTTGATGACGGGCAACTGCAGCTTCTCGAAGAGGACATGCCGGAGCTGCGGGTTGGAGTTGATGTTGAACTCCAGCCCGGCCTCCCGATAGATCTCCTGCTCCACGCGCTCCCGCTCCTTCCGAAAGCGCTCCTTGAGGGAGGCGAACCAGGGGACGTCGATGGTGATGCCCGCCCATTCCATGTCGGCCAGCACGTCGATGAGTGGCATCTCGACATCCTGGAAGAGCGACCCGAGCTGGTACGACTCGAGCTGGGGCTCGAACAGCGCGCGAAGCTGCAGTGTCATGTCCGCGTCTTCGCAGGAGTAATCGCGCGCGGCATCGATGGGGCATTCGTCGAACGGAATGGCGTTCTTCCCCTTCCCGCACAGCTCGACATACGACGTCATCTTGTGGTCCAGGAACTCGAGCGCCAGCACGTCGAGCCCATGTGAGCGACGTCCCGGATCGAGAAGGTAGCTCGCGATCATCGTGTCGAAATCGAGCCCGCGCAACTCGATGCCGGCACGCCGCAGGGCGAGCAGATCGTACTTGGCATTCTGCGCCGTCTTGCGCACGGTCGGGTCCTCCAGCAACTCGCGCAGCGGCGCCATGTCCGGGGCATCGATGGGCGGGAGATTCCGCACCGGCGCAGCACCCGACGCCAGTTGCCGGGCGGCGATGCTCGCCGGCTCCGCGGTACGAGTGGCGGCCGCGCGTTTCCGCGCGCGTTTGGTCGCCGCGGGCGGCGCCGCGGCCACGGCATCGCCGCCACGGATGAGGCCGCGCTCTTCCGGAGCATCGGTCGCAGCGCGGTCACCCGACGCGTCCACCAGCAGCTCGCCCTGCGCGGGGTGATGCCGCTGATGGCGGAGTGGGAAGTAGTACGCCTCGCCAGGCGCGAGCGCCATGGAGACGGCGACGAGCGTGGATCGGAGCGGATCGATCAGTTGCGGGCTCCCGGCTTCGATCACCGTCTCGGTGTCGACCGCGATGTAGGGAGCCTGCCGCGCCTTGGCGACCACCGTGCGCATGGCATCCACGGTATCCACGGTGCGGTAGCGCAGCGCCGGCGCCGCGGTTTCGGTCGGAGCCTCGACCATGTGCTCTTTCGCGAGCGTGTGGAACTCGAGCTCGACGAACAGCTCCTTGAGGCGGACGTGGTCCGGTTCCTCGAGCGCCAGTGCATCGAGGTCCAGGCGGACGGGGAGATCGTCGCGAATGGTGACTAATTCCTTCGACAGACGGGCCACCGCGCCGTGTTCCAGCAACGCTTCACGCGGACGCTTCTTCCTGATGTCCGGCGCATGGGCCAGGATCGATTCCAGATCGCCGTACGTCTGCACCAGCTCCGTAGCTGTCTTGTCCCCGATGCCCCGTACCCCAGGCACGTTGTCGGAGGAATCGCCAACGAGTGCCAGATAATCGGTGACATACTCCGGAGGCACGCCGAGCCGGTCGCTGGCGTTGTCCATCCCGACCCATTGCTCATCGACGCTTGCCGGTCCACCGCGTCCGGGATTGAGGAGCCAGACGCGGGGCTGCACGAGCTGCTGAAAGTCCTTGTCGCCCGAGACGATGACCACGTTGACGTCCGCCTCGGCACCCTGCCGCGCGAGAGTGCCAATGACATCGTCCGCCTCGTACCCTTCGAGCGAGAGCACCGGGATCCGGTAGGCCGCCAGCAGCTCGGCGATGCGCTCCATGCCGCGGTCGAAGTCCGACTGCAGCTCCTCCGACAGCTTCTCGCGTGTGGCCTTGTACTCGGGATAGCGCTCGTGGCGGAACGACAGTCCGCAGTCGTGCACCCACCCGACGTAGTCCGGATGATGCTGATCGAGCAGACGCTGCAGGAAGTTGACGATGCCCCAGGCCGCCGAGGTATTCTCGCCGCGGCTCGTGGTGAGCGGCCGTGAAATGAGGGCGAAGAACGCGCGGTAGATGAGCGCGTAGCCGTCGACGAGGAAGAGGCGAGGTGGGGCCGGAGGCTGCATATCACGAAAGCTCGCGGGACGGATTGCTCGAGGCCAGTCCATGAACGCGGCATGCCCCGCCGATGGTTGGCGGGGCATGTGGTGGGCAACACCATGAGGTGCGTGACGCATCAGCGCCCGCGCAACTCAAGCAGGCGACGGCACTATCGAACGGCCTGGGGTGTGGGTGGAGACGTTCAGACGCGCTGAACGTTGGCGGCGTGCAGCCCTTTTTCTCCAGTGAGGATTTCGAACTCTACCTCCTGCCCCTCAGCAAGTGTCTTGAAGCCCTCCATCGCGATCGCCGAGAAATGGACGAAGACGTCCTCGCCACTCTCCTGTTCAATGAAGCCGTACCCTTTGGCGTCATTGAACCACTTCACTTTCCCTCTGGCCATTCGAGCTGCCTCCTGCGGGGTGAAACGGATCCTGCACTACATTGTGCCGGGCAAGCCTCCGGCGGCTTGCGAGCGCCTATATAGGAACAGATTGCGTTTTTGTCAAGGGAAGATTACGCGCCACAGCAGGAGCGCCAGCACCACAGCCGCGACAATCCGCACATTGTCGTCCAGCCCGCCCTGCGGCCTTTCCCCCAGGGTGGCCGCCGCGGCCGCCACCACTCCCGCTGCGGGCGCGAGCTCTGCCAGCAAGACGGCCCCCGCAAGGGCGACCACGAAGCAGGCAACGCTGCCGACGATCGTCTTGCCCGAACGCGCCACACGACGCCGGCCAAGTCCCTTGCCGGCGAGCGCGGCGGCCGCGTCGGCCGCCGAAACGGCCCACATGGCCGCGATAGCGGCGGGGCGGGGCGCCACCGCCACGGCGCCAAGCTGCGCGAGGAGCAGCCAGGTGGCTCCGGCCCAGCGTCGCTCTTCGTGCGCACGGAGCAACTGCCCCACCAGGCGATGGAAGACGGCGCGCGTGGACGCATGGCGGATACGCAGAATGTCGATGGCGAACGCCAGCGCGCAGGCGCATGCCAGCACGATGAGCAACACGCGGCGCGTGACGCCCGCCGCGTATGCGATCGGGACGATGACGGTGGCGATGTGCAGCGCTTTGCGGGTGAGCTCGCGCCGAAAGGAGAGCGCGTCCCGCGGCGCGGTCACCGGTGGCTGTCTACCGCGCGGTACTCCCGGTGGTCTGCTTTCCATCGTGCTCACGTGGGTAGCTGACTCACGGCGCGTCTCACTGTTGTATACACAGGGTGCCGCCACTGAAGTTGGCGGGAGGAACGGGAATTTCATCTTGCTTGCCGGCTGCGTCGTGCGCCATTAGCTTCGCTCCGGTGAGCCGCGAGAATCTTTCCGGAACGACGCTTGCCGGGTATACGCTGCACGATATGGTCGGCGAGGGAGGAACGGCAGTGGTGTACCGTGCGGAGCACCCCGAGCACGGTGCCGTTGCCGTCAAGGTGTTGCGGGAGAAATTGCGTAGCGACCGCACCGCGGTGGCTCGTTTTCTCCGCGAAGCCTCCTATGGCACGCGTGTCCTGCATCCCAATGTGGTGCGGACCATCGAGATCGGGGAGGCTCGTCCAGGTCTGCACTTTCTCGCCATCGAATGGGCGCCGGGCGCTCTGCTCGAGCACTATGCGCGGCGCAACGCGCCGCTGCCGCCGGCAGAGGTGGCGCAGATCGTTTCCCAGATTGCCGAAGCGGTGCATGCCGCGCATCAGGCGGGGATCGTCCACCGCGATCTCAAGCCGGACAATCTGATGTACGACCCAGCAACGGGCCAGACCAAGTTGCTGGATTTCGGCATTGCCGCCCAGGCCGATCTGTCCCCGGAAGAGCGACTCACGCGAGCGGGATTCTTCGTGGGGACGCTGATGTACGTCGCCCCCGAAGCGCTGTCCGGCCAGCTCGTGACGCCGGCCGCTGATCAGTACAGCCTTGCGACGATCGCGTACTATCTTCTCAGCGGCGCCCTCCCATATCTCGCCAAGAGTCAGCGGGAGATGTTCACGCAGCTGCTCTCGCAGCCGCCCATTCCACTGAGCAGCGCGAAGAAGGGCGTGCATGTCAATCCAGCGGTCGAGGCGGTCATCATGCGAGGGCTGGCCCGGAATCCGGCTGACCGGTACCCGGACGTGGTGGCGTTTGCCAGCGAGCTGCGGACCGCACTGCTCGAGCCGCCGGCCAAGGAGCGGGGAATTCTGGCGCGGCTTCTGGCCATGATCGGATTCGGTGCGTCAGCAAAGCGACAGCGTACGCCCGCGCGCGCGTAACACCGGATGGCGTGATCGCGCGTCTGCGTCGCTACTCGTCCTTGCCGACATCACAATCGACCAGGACCCCGACGTGGTCGCTCGGTCGCACGCCATCGATCGGCGCATCGAAACGGACTTGGGGGCCGGTGAGCGATTCATCCAGTCATAGGCCCAAGCAATGAGAGAGGGACAGCCGGTGAAGAAGGGCGTAGTCGCGGTCATTTTCGTTTCGCAACGGTCGAGGCACGACGCGGATGGGTATGCAGCGGCCGCGGCTGAAATGAGCGCCGCCGCGGCGCGATTTCCGGGATACGTCGGTGTGCACAGCACGCGCGGCGAGGACGGCATGGGAATCACCGTGAGCTATTGGGAGAATGACGCCGCCGCCCGCGCATGGAAGGAAGAGGCGGCGCATACAGCAATCCGCGAGAAGGGGCGCGCCACCTGGTACGAGTGGTATGACCTTATCGTCGCGGAAGTCACGCGTTCGTATAGCTGGGCGGCAGAGTCTGCCCTCGGTTGATTTCCCGCAGCTACTCGTTCGCGATTCGACTGAAGGGAATTCCGGCTCCCGCGCCAGAGCCGGCGGGAGCCTCTTCGTTCATCGTCAGGACCTCGAGTGTGTGGTTGATCCTGTCGAAGAACCGTTCCTTTCCGCAGGAGAGCTGGCGTCGTCCTCCACGCGCCCGTCGCCGGTATGTTGCGCGCTCCCCGGGCCGCGCAACTCCTCAGCGGGGAATGCCGCCGGATCCACAGCGAGCCATACCGTGAATGTGGATCCCTTGCCCAGTTCACTGTCGACCGTCAGATCGCCACCAAGCAGCCGGGCAAGGCGGCGCGAGATCGCCAGTCCGAGCCCCGTGCCCCGCTGTGCCGAATCACCCCGTGGTCCAGCGTGCACTTGCTCGAATTCCTCGAAGATGCGTTCCCGGTCATCCGGAATGATGCCGATGCCGCTGTCCGCAATTTGGAGAGCGATCCAGAGTCGATCTGCACGCGCAGCATCGGGACGTGCGAGCGCGGTTGGTTCCGCGAGCTGAACGGGTTCATCTCGGCTGTTCGCCAGATGCGCACGAATCGCAATGCCCCCCGAGTGAGTGAATTTGATGGCATTCGCCAGCAGATTCATGACGATCTGACGAAGATGCAGCGGATCCGTCCGGATACGCGGCAATGACGGGCTCACCGCGATCGAGAGGTTCAGACCGCGTTCGCTGATGAGTGCTTCCACTTCGCTTGCCGCTTCCACAACGAAGACGTGGAGATCGACCGTTTCCAGGTGGATCTCGACTCGGCCAGCCGCCATCTTGGCGATGTCGAGCACCTGGTCCACCAGTTGGCGCAGATGATTCGCCGATGAGGCAATGCGCTCCGCCGGTCCGATCTGGCGCGCCGTGAGCTCCCCGTACATCCCGTCGCGCAGCAGGTCAATGAAGCCGACAATGGCGTTCAGTGGTGTGCGTAGCTCGTGTGAGACGTTGGCCAGAAATTCGCTCTTCGCGCGATTTGCCTGCAGCAGCTCCGAGGACAATCGCTCCAGTTCCGTGGATCGCTCGGCCAACCGCACGCTCTGCCAGCGCTCCTGAAGCAGGACCACGAAGAGAGTCCCGATGATGGCCAGTCCCACACCCCAGAGAAGCACGCGAACGCGCTCATCCCGCGCCGGCCGCATGACCACGAGACGCCATCCATGCATTCCTGGAGCAGTGAGGTCGGTCATCGCGGTGTAGTACGACGAGCTCGCCGGTGCACTGCCCAAGCTGGAGGTGACTGTGTCTCCGCCATCGGCAATGAGCGCCACTCTGCCGCGAGCACGCGGCAGGCGTTGCTGCACATTGTCCAGGAGCGACGACGAGGTAATTGTCTCGCCGGCAAAACCAACTAGCCGCTGGCCCACGTACATCGGTTCGATGATGACAAAGCCCTCATGACCGGACAGCAGCCGGCCTGGTATGGACATTTGAATGCGATGGGTCGTCCGAGCACGACGCGCGGCGAGCCGAACGCCGAGATGCCCTGACGTATCGATGTCCAGTCCGGCCATGAGGGGACGCAGCGTGCTGTCCTGGACATACTGGTATTGGATGACGCCGGAGGAGTCGGCGACCCAGATGCGATGGAGGGAACTCGCATACTGGTTCATCATACTGGCAAGCGTGTGGAACTGCTCCGCACTGACGGCGCGCGTCGTATCCAGATACAGACCACGAATAGATTGCAGGGCTTCCGCATGCACGGACAGGAACTCCTGCACCACTGCTGCCGATTCGGCTGCTTCGACCTCCGTTTCCGCCTGGCCTGTTTGCGACAGGAGCTGGTCGATGGCATAGAGGCCGGCGAGGGCAAAGAGCAGCATTACCCCCAGCGCTACCAAGGACAGCCGCAGACGAGAGGAAGCCATGCGACGCGAACTCCTCCAGGATTCCGGAAGCCAGGTGGTTCCGGGTCCCGTCCATGCATGTTGTCGACGAGAGGTACCGACTCTCATAACCCGGCGCTAGAACTGCACGCGATCACGTCCGCAGGCGCTCAACGACTGAATCCGGAAACGATTGGATCCCTCCCACTCTATATCAATGTCCGGCCGCCGACAATGACCGTCGGCTGCTTGCCGGCGCATGAACCGCCCTCGACCGGCGCCTCCATCGAGGCGGAACGGAGAGCGGGTTGAAGCACCGGAGTACCGGAAGATATGGCAGCACGAGCTCGTCGCGAAATCGATGGAGCATTCCTTCTCCATCATAATGCTGCCGGAAGGCAACGGCGGTGAATCCCGTGAACGTCCGGACATGACGCCCGAAGCTTTGCGGAGAAGAGTAGTCCAGGTGGTTCGCCACATTCGCGACCGATAGTCCAGGGTTCTCGAAGATCCGCGCAGCAAGAGTGAGGCGAGCCATGGCGAGGTAGCGCTTGGGTGCTGGAAGGTGAGCACGGAAGAACCGGCTCATCAACGTATTCGGAAGCACTGTCAGCTGCGCCGCGAGTGCTCGCACCGTGGGGATGTGCGAGGATGACCGAAAGAGCGCCTCGAAGAAGCGCCAGCACTCGTCCGACGCGCCAACCAGATCGAGGGCGAGCGTACCGAGAGCCAGCCGTTCGATATCCTGAGCGCGGTCGGCAATGAGCACTTCCCGAAGTTCTCGCCACCCGGTTGGCCGGCGGACATCTACCAACGTCCGCACTCCCGATTGCCCGAGAGAGAGCACGGCATGCGGCGTAGCCGGCTCGGTTTGTGTGAGCAGTGCGACCGCGGGGATGCGAGGAAACTCCCGGACCAGACGAGCGATATGCGGTGCGTTCTCCCCACCGCAGCGCGCGACGGATACGACCACTGCACGGACACGATGCTCACGGAGATCGCGCATGACGTCGTCGATCGAATCGCGATGGACGGTCCGATAGAGCCCCTCCCCAGCGGCGTCTACGCGTAGTCGTTCCGGTGGAAGGAGCATGGTGGCGATAGGAGTGAGGGTACTGTCCGCCGTGACGCTCGAGGCCATTATCATGCTCCTGTCTGGGAAACGAGTCCATGTCCATATCGCAGGAATGGGTGGACGCGCGGTAGAATGCGCTGCCCTGTCACGGTCTCGTCATCAACAGTGAGGCCCTTCGATGTCACACTTTCACGCGATCGTCATCACGCGGCGCCGGGATGGCCGGACCCGGAGCACCTGCTGGGGACAAGTTCGTGCCGTGCTATCGTCAAGTTCCTCGAGATGCTAGATTACAAGGTGGTATCGTCAGCCGGACGGTCGCGGTGCGAGGAGCTTTGCGCGCATCGAGGAAAGTCCGGGCTCCACAGGGCAGGCCGCCAGGTAACACCTGGGCGTTCCCGCAAGGGATTCGACGGACAGTGCCACAGAAATGATACCGCCGGCGACACAACACGCCGGTAAGGGTGAAATGGCGAGGTAAGAGCTCACCGCGTCTCTGGTAACAGGGACGGCACGGTAAACCCCGGCTGGAGCAAGGCCAAATAAGCGGCGAGAGATGGCCCGTCTCATCAAGGCCTCATGCTCTACGGACATCGAGGCGAGCCGCGGGTAGGCTGCTAGAGGGTACAAGCGATTGTGCTCCGAGAGAAATGACCGTCCAGACGGTTCGCCGTCTGACAGAACCCGGCTTACAGGCTGGCGGTACCATCCGGCTCTACAGCGCAACCCCGCGGTCCGTTGACGGATCGTGGGGTTGCGCATTTCTCGCCTGTTGTACCGCTGTTCTCCCCCCGCGCTGGGGTTGTGGGGGACGTTCGACCGCTCTGCGATGCTCTGTTGGAGGCCCGCTCATGCGACCAGATACCGTACCGCGCACGTCCCTACTCGCATTCGCCCTGGCCCTTGCTGCGGTCGCCTGCCAGGCGACGCGCGGCGCGGCGCCGATTCCGTCTCCGCCGAGGCCCGTTACTCCTCCGGCGCCACGTTCTCCGGAGGAACACGCATTTCAGTACCGCTCAGGTACCCATCGCTACGTGCTCAGCACCAACGGCAATGTTCGGCTTCTCTCGGACAGTGCATCAGCGCTGGTACCCATTGCTACTACAGCGGTCGTCACGCTCACGCTATCAACAGCTGGTGCCGACTCACTCCAGCTTACCGGAATGGTGGATTCCTTCACTGTTGTACGTGGCGAGGAAATTCCCCTTCCAGAACAGGACAGCACTTCGGTGTCCTCGTCCATGGTGCGATTCGCCGCGACGCTTACTCCGAGAGGGCACCCCGTAAGTCCGCAAGAGCCTCCGCCGCCCACATGTGGTAGCCCGGCCGATATGCTCGAGCAAACGTGGCAGGCTATCATCGTGCCCCTTCCGGCTGCGTTACCTGATGGGAAACAGTGGCAGGATACCACCGCCATGACGAGCTGCCGAGGGAACGTACCAATTACCACCCGTGCAATTCAGGACTACCACGTCGTGGGGCAAACGACGTTCGGTGGGGAGCCGGTGATCGAGATTCGGCGGACGAGCAGAATGCATATGACCGGACGCACAACCACCGAAACGTCAGCGGAGGGTGCCCTCACGCTCACGGGTTCCGGCACATCGATCGCAACGTTCTACTTCGAGCCCCAGTCTGGAGCGATGGCAGGCGCCATGAGTGCCGGTGAAGCGGACATCACCGTGACCACGGCTAGCGGTACCCTCCCATTCCATCAGTCCGCTGAGCAGCAGATCATCCTGGTGCAGTAGCCGTCTCCTGCTCAGTCTACCAAACGCAACGGCATGATGAGGCACATGTAGCTGCCTGTATCCTTCCAGTCCACAGGCTCCACCGTTGCGGCTCGTTCTGGCGCCTTGAAAGTAAGACGCACCTCGTCCGTGGGGATATACCGCAGAATCTCCAGTAGATACGCCGCGTTGAAGCCAATATCCAGAGGATCTCCCTCGAAGCTGATCGGAAGCTCATCCTGCGCCTCGCCCAGATCCGGTGTCTGCACACTGAATTTCAGCATCCCGGCATTGAAGGACATCCGGATGCGATGCGTCTGATCCGATGCGACGACAGACATACGCTTGAGCGTTTGCAGCAATGCGTTGCGGTCAGCGATCGCTATCCGATCATTCTCCTTTGGAATAACCTGGTCATAATTGGGATACGGTCCCTCAATCAACCGTGTGTACACCACCGTGAGGGGAGAGCGAAATCCCAGATGGTTCTCACCACGCGCGATCTCCAGCTCCTCCTCGGCGGGAAAGAGCCGCCTGATCTGTTCAAGCGCTTTCGGCGGAACGATGAACGAGCTACCTGCAGCTGCGACACTTGCCAGTGGAATTTGCATCTTGGCCAGACGATGCCCATTCGTCGCCACCATGCGCATTTCAGAATCCGTGAGCTCCCAGAGCACACCGTTGAGAATCGGGCGGCTTTCCTCCGTTGAAGCCGCGAACGCCGTATGCCCGATGAGCTTCTGAAGGTCACCAGAATGGATCCGCCAGCTACTCCCGAAATCCACTCCTGGCACACTCGGGAATTCGTCCCGCGGTAGACCAAGCAGGCGAAAGCGCGAACGCCCACACTCCAGTACCACCCGTTGCTCCCCAGAGGTACTGAGTTGCACCGGTGCCGCAGGCAGCTCACGCACGATTTCACTCAGCTTGCGAGCTGGTAAGGTCACTGCACCTGCGCTTTCCACCTCCGCGCTGACCTGGGTTGAAACAGCAATATCGAGGTCCGTTCCGGACAACTGTATTCCCCGATCGCTCGTTTCCACCAAGATATTCGCAAGCACGGGCAAGGTGGTCTTGGCAGGGACGCTTCCTGCCACAGCGTTCAACCCCTCCTGTAGCTTCTCACGCGAGATGGTGAATCGCATCAGGGCTCCTTCGGTGTCAGTGGGAACATTGGCTCTACTATTCCTATGGGAGGGGAATTGATAGTAGTAGTACTAGAAGGTGTGGAGAAGTTGATAGTCCAGATAAGTTACGAATCGACAGACAGTTAGCAATGTGGATGGGCAGGTGAAGGCGTGGGGAGAGTGCTGGGACTGTCCACATCGGCGTGGTAAAGAGCTACTGAGAGCTGGGGAGCGACGAAAAAATTGTCAGGTTTTGTGGAGAATACCGAGCTTGGCTTGGAGATTACTGATGCGTTTGTCGAAGGCAGGATCATGTTGTCGGAGGTTCGCAACCTTGTCGAGGCTGTGAATGACTGTCGAATGGTCGCGACCGCCGAATAGGATCCCGATCTCAACAAGCTGGGTGAGGAGAAGCTCGCGGATCAAATACATAGCGACCTGCCGCGCTGTCGCGATCTGTTTGGTGCGACTCTTGGAGCGCAGTGCGTCGATGGAGACTCCCCATTCCTGTGCTACGGTCTCCTGGACAAGATCTGGTGTGAGTAAGCGGTCCTCGTCTGGAGACTCGAGGCCGCTATCCTTGACCTTGTCTCGCAGTGCTTCGCGGGCGAGCTGGATGGTGATATCCTGATGCTTCAGGGATGCGAACGCCAGGAGTCTGATCAGAGAGCCCTCCAATTCTCGCACGCTTGAGCGCACATACTGCGCGACAAAGCGGAGCACATCATTGGGTATGGTCAGCTCGAGGTGATCAAGTGTCGCCTTGTTCTGCAGAATAGCGATCCGGTGCTCGAGGTCGGGCAGCTCGATGTCCGCAACCATTCCCCACTGGAAGCGACTGACCAGGCGCGCTTCGAGACCAGCAATCTCGGCAGGTGGACGATCGCTCGTAAGAATAATCTGCCGGCCTGCCTCATACAGCGCGTTGAAAGTGTGAAAGAACTCCTGCTGCGTGGCTTCCTTGCCTTTCAGAAAGTGTACGTCGTCTACCAGCAGCAGGTCAATTTCGCGGTAGCGGCGTCTGAACTCCTGATTCTTGCGGCTCTGGATGGAGGCTACCATCTCGTTAGTGAATTGCTCAGTACCAACGAACGCCAGGCGAGTGGCTGGTATGCGCTGCAGGATCTCATGCGCCACCGCTTGCATGAGGTGTGTCTTGCCAAGTCCGGTCGCGCCGTAAATGAAAAGCGGGTTATAGACCGAGCCAGGTGCGGCAGCTACTGCCTGCGCCGCGGCGGCGGCGAGCTCGTTTGATTTCCCGATGACGAAGTTGTCGAAGGTATATCGCGGATTGAGCTGACCGGTGACGGCACCCACTTTGTCAGCTGTATGGACGGTGGGCTCGGGCAGAGGGGCAATGAAGAAATCCATCTGCGGCCGAGTGGTACGCTCCTCATCGACGCGGAACAGGACCTTCAGAGGATGCCCGAGAGCCACCGGCGCATAGCTGGCGAGGAGCTCGCCGTGCTTGGAATCATTCCACTCGGCGGCGAAGCGATCCGGGGTACCGACCGTCAACGTTCCCTGATCGAGAGAGAGTGCTTCAGTGGGTTCGAGCCAGGTTCGGAAGACCTGTTCTGGCAGGTCCTGGCGGGCACGGTCCAGAAGGCGAGCCCAGGTCTCGGTGGCAGTGAGAGGCATACGGGATGGTGGGGCGACGGGGACGCGAAGGTAGGAGTGCCATGTGGAAAAGTCAAGTTGACCCTGTAAGCTGGCGCCGCTAGCTTTAACGTTCTGTATTGTATCAGCATATCTATACCTTGTTCTGGAGTAGTCATGGGGAAGCCCACATACCATCCGAGCAACAAACGCCGCATACGCACGCACGGCTTTCGTGCTCGGATGGCCGACCGCTGGGGGCGTGCGGTGCTGAGCCGACGTCGCAAGAAGGGGCGACAGCGGCTGACGGTTCAACTGCCGTCCAAGTACGCTGGCGCCTGATCGCCTTCGCTTTCCGCGTAACCAGCGGCTGGTACGGCGCGCGGATTTCGGTAGGGTGGCACGTGAAGGGAAGCGGATCCGGACTGAACACCTCGAGCTCCGGGTTGTAGCTTCCTTTTTTCGTCATCCGCGAGTGGGGATTATCGTGCCGAAGTACAGAGAGAACAGCGTCATGCGAAACCGGCTGAAGCGGCAACTGCGCGCCATCATCCGCGTGCATCTCCTCCGGGTACTTCCTCCCGTGGATATTGTCATTCGGGCTCGCCGCGAGGCCTATCATACGACCCAGGATGTCCTGGCACACGAACTCCAGACCGCCAGCCGGCGGCTTCAGACACTCTGTCGGACCAGTTGATGCGCTGGATCCTGATGGCGCTCGTGCGTGGATATCAGCTGTCGATCTCTCCCATGCTGCCAGCGTCGTGTCGCTACTACCCGAGCTGCTCTGCATACGCGCTCGAAGCGCTGGAGCGATATGGTGCGCTCAAAGGGAGCTGGCTCGCCATCCGGCGCCTTGCTCGATGTCACCCGTTTCGGCCCGGCGGTTACGATCCGGTTCCGTGATGTGATGGTACACAATGGATAAACGGCTTCTCCTCTTTCTTGTACTCGCGGCGCTGATCTTCATCGTGCCGTCGTTGCTCTTTCCGCCAGCGAAACGCCAACCTGCCGTGCAGAAAGTCGCGGCCGGAAGCACAGCGGTTGCACCACCGCCAGCGGCAACGGGTTCGAGCACCGTCGCCACCCGAACGGCACGAAGTGCAGCCCCCACGCCAGCCAAGCCCGCAACGGCCGCACCGGTGCCCTCCGACACCGTGCCAGCAGCACCGCTGTCCGGGGATACCGTGGCGGTTGCCACTCCGCTGGTGCAGTACGATTTCAGCACGATCGGCGCTGTTCCGATCGCGGCGACGTTGCAGAACTACCGAGCGCTCTCCACCGGGGATGGCCACGTACAACTGGCGCGATCGGGTGTTCCCCTGGTCGCCTATGACCTGAAGATGGGGCGCGATACCATTCCGCTGGACCACGTCGCCTTCACGGTGGACAGCGCGGCGACAACCGCTGCCGGCGCGAAGACGCTCACCTTTCGAGCCACGGTGCAGGGGAAGCCTATCGCGCTCACCTATACCTTCAGCCCGGAGCGGTACGCGGTCCAGGTACGCGGCGAGATTCAGGACTCCGCCGGTTCGGGGGATGCCCTCCTCATGACCCTTCCGCAAGGGCTTCGCTCCAATGAAGCGGACTCGGCGGACGACCAACGGCAACTGGCCTTCGTGATGAAGCCGGCAGAGGACAACGTGAAGAGCTTGTCGTTCCGGAAGCTGGCGAAGCTGGATTCCGGCACAGCGCAGGTGGAAAATGCCCCGCTCACCTGGATTGCGAGCAAGAGCAAGTACTTCATGGTTGCCTTGATCTCCGAACAGCAACCTTTCGCGGGCGCGATCCTCAGCCCGCTCGGCACACCACGGACCGCGTCCTCGCAGAGCGCGGTCGTTGTCCGCCCGCTCCCCGCGAACGGGCGCATTGCGTTCCAGCTCTACGTCGGTCCGCAGGAATGGGAGCGCCTGGTCGCATTGGGGCATGACTTCACACATCTGAACTCGTACGGCGGGATTTTCAGCCCCATCCTTCAGCCGTTCACGGTCATCGTGATGCGCGTCCTTCTGTGGATGCACCATCACCTGCCCTTCACGTACGGTTGGGTGGTCGTGATTTTCGGCGTCGGGCTGCGGCTGCTGCTCTGGCCGCTCAATCAGACGGCCATGCGCTCCAGCCTGCGCATGCAACGGCTGCAGCCGGAGCTCCAGGCGCTCCAGAAGAAGTACAAGAACAACCCGGAGAAGCAGCACGAGGAGATGATGCGGCTCTACAAGGAGCACGACATGAGCCCGCTCAGTCCGCTGAGCGGGTGTCTCCCCATGTTGATTCCGGCGCCGATCCTCTACGCGCTGTATTACGTCTTCGAGAATACGATCGCCTTCCGCGGTGTGTCGTTCCTCTGGATGGCGGACATTGCACAGAAGGACCCGACCTACGTTCTGCCGATCCTCATGGGCGCCTCGATGCTGGTCAACTCCTGGATCGGACTGCGCACGGCGCCACCGAACGCGCAGACGAAGATGATGGGATACTTCTTCCCGTTGCTGATGACGGTGTTCTTCCTGAAGCTGCCCGCGGGGCTCAACCTGTACTATGCCGTGCAGAACATGGCATCGCTGCCGCAGCAATGGCTGATCGCGAAGGAGCGGGCCAAGGCTGGACCGCCGTCCAAGAAAGCCGAAGGAGCGTCACTGGCCCGACGATGACCTCACTCGGCCGGTACCGTTTCGGAGCGGGGTGAGCGCGACGGGCGCCATTCCCCTGCGGGTCACGTACATCGGGCATGCGACGCTACTGCTCGAGATCGGCGGCGTGCGGGTGCTGACGGACCCCAACTTCGAGCCTCGACTGGGTGGCATTCTTCCGCGGGTGAGCGCACCCGGCATCGCGCTGTCGGAGCTCCCGGCGCTGGATGCCGTCCTCCTCACGCATGGGCACGCGGATCACTTGTCGTTCGCGACGCTCGACGCACTGCCCCGAGCAGTACCCATTCATGCGCCGCCGAGCATCGCCCGTTGGCTCGGTCGGCGGCAGAAGCGCGACGTGCGGGGCATGGTCCCCGGCGACTGTGTGATGATCGGATCCGTGGAGCTCCGCGTGGCCGCCGCGCGCCATGCCGGCGCCCGCTATGTGGTGGACTGGTGGCGCGGTGCGGCGAACATGTACCTCCTCGATTCGGGCGAGCACTCCTGCTTCTTCGCCGGCGATACCGCCCTCACTCCGTACACGCACACGCTGGTGGAGGAGCGCCTGCGCTCACGCGGTCGGCGCCTGGACGTCGCGCTCTTGCCGATTGGCCATGCGCCCTGGTGGAAACCGGGCTTCCGGCGCAACCATCTCACGCCGGAGGACGCGCTGGCGTTGTTCGAGCGGCTCGATGCGCGGGTTCTCGTGCCATATCACTGGGGAACATTCCGCCATCTGACCGCCGGGCCCTTCGACGCCATCGATCGCCTGCGCGCACGTCTGGATGGCTACGACCGGCGCGCGGATGTGAGGATCCTGGCACCGGGTGAGGCGTTCGAACAGCCCGCGGGAGCGCGGGCGATGGTGTGAGGACATGAATTCCGCGGCACAGCTTCCCGGTGCAGACGAGACGATCGCCGCGCTGGCGACCGTGCCGGGTCGCAGTGCCATCGCCGTGATCCGGCTGAGCGGGCCTGATGCCTTCCGCGTTGCTGAACGCCTCCTCACACCCTGGCGCACGACGCCGCGGCTCGCCTATCTCGCCACGCTGTGCCACCCGGAAACCGGCGCTGTGATCGACCGGCCCGTGGTGACAGTGTATGCGGCGCCTCGCTCGTATACCGGTGAGGATCTCGTGGAGCTCTCCATCCACGGCGGCTACACCGTCCCACCGCTGGCCCTGTCCGCCATCCTCACCGCTGGAGCGCGGGAGGCGTTAGCCGGAGAGTTCACACGGCGTGCCGTGATCAACGGCAAGATGGATCTGCTGCAGGCCGAAGCGATCGGCGATCTGGTCGATGCGCGCTCGCGGGCGATGCACGGCGCTGCCATGGCACAGTTGGATGGCGCGCTGTCCCGGCGCATCGCCGCACTGCGGGAGGCGATCATCACCATGGAAGCACTGGTCGCGTATGATATCGACTTCCCCGAAGAGGACACCGGCCCCGTTCCGGCGGAACGTGTCGCGACCGCCACCAGCGATCTCCTGCGCGCGCTCGATGCGTTGCTGGCGACGGCGGCCACTGGAGAGGCGATCCGGGAAGGAGCGGTGACCGTTATTGCCGGCGCGCCGAACGCCGGCAAGTCCTCGCTGTTCAACGCGTTGCTGGGGACCACGCGCGCGATCGTCTCCGCCATTCCGGGCACCACGCGCGACGCGCTGGAAGCGGTGATCGAAGTCGGCCGGTGGCCGGTGCGGCTGGTCGATACCGCCGGGTTGCGGGAGACCAGCGGCGTGGTGGAGCGGCTGGGCATCGAGGTGAGCGAACGCTACCTTGGACAGGCCGACCTCGTGCTGGCCTGCGGAGACACGAGACCATCCCTCTCGGCAACGGTCGAGAAGATTCGCTCGCTCTCGTCGGCGCCGGTCATTGGCGTGCGCACCAAGGACGATCTGCCAACGCCATCACCCTGGTCCGTCGGCGGCCAGCGGCCAGCTGATTCGTCCCTCCCTGCTGGTGTGGTCGCCGTCAGCGCCATAACGGGAGACGGACTGGGCCGGCTGACGGCCAGGATCGAGGAGATGCTCGATACCCGTCATGGCAGATACGAGCCCTCCGCCCCGCTGCTCACGCGGGAACGTCACCGCCGCGCGGTTCAGCACGCTCGCGACGAAGTCGCGCTGTTTCAGCAGGTGCGTGATGACGGTTCGGTGCCGGTGAGCATCGCGGCGGTCCACCTCCGCACCGCGGCCGTCGTGCTGGAGGAGCTCATCGGAACGGTCGAGCTCGATGACGTGCTCGACCGGGTGTTCAGTACGTTCTGCGTCGGGAAATAGCCGGCTTGGCGCGCAGGACGCGCTACGCGGTGATGGCGGTCGTCGCGCTGTCGGCCACCGCGATCTCCTCGGCACTGGCCCGGATGGCCCACGGCAACCCACGCTCGGCCACCACGCGCTCCACCATCCGGTTGCCCAGATAATATCCGGTGCGCTCCGGCAGTACGCAGTGCGCGACCGTCCGCGCTTCATCGCTCATTCCATCGGAGAGATAGCGGAGCCGCAGCCCGAGGCCGACGCGGTCAATGTCCTCGGCGACCGCGCGAGTGAGCACCGCCTCCATCTCGCGGATGCGGGCATAGTGACGGCGGGTGTACCCGAAGTAGACCCACTCCGCATGGCCGGGGCTGACCGCTCGTGCCGTCTGCACTGCCAACCCTTCGTTCACGACCAGCTCGCGGAGCGGCACGCGACGTCCTGTGTCCCAGTAGGAATAGCAGCCATCCGACTCATCGATCGCCGCACGCAGGTCGCTCCGGCTGTGCGGCGCGGTATATCGGACGACGTGCGCGATCTCGTGTGACAGCCAGAGCGGGACCAGCGCCGGGTCCAGCCCCAACCCGCGCGTCTCGGGATTCGCGACCCCGGTAAAGTGTTCGAGACACACGAACGCAACGCCCCGCCCATCGACCACCAGCTCGCCGGCGTTCGCGGCGCCCACTCCCACCATGAGCACGATGTCGAAGGGGACATCGATGGCGAGCAGCTCGCCGCACCGGCGCTCGACGCTGCTGGCAAGCGCGGGGACATCGGTGCGCTGGAGCATGGCACGCAGATCCGCACGGCTGGCGAGCACGGTGCCGCGTACCACATCGGGGAAATGCGAGCTCTCGGGGTCCACGACGTAGTTGCGCCAGTAGGCATCGAGCACCCGGTGATGCGTCTCGAAGTAGCGGCGGTAGGCCCCCAGAGGATCCGCGTTCTCGAGGACCGCGAAAAAATCCGACAGCAGGTTGATCAGCATCAGCGGCAAGCGCCTGGGGTGGGCGTGCAAGCGAGGTCGCGGGGACGGGGCAAGATAGTGGCGCATGAGAGGTGCAACAAGGGCCGCCGGACGTATGGCACGCATCTTTCCTCCATCTCCGCTTGAGGAGGTTGCAGGAGACCAGCATGACAACGCTCAAGCACATTGAATTGACGTGCCCGATATGCACCAATCGCTTCAACTCGCAAGCGGTGCTTTCGACCAATTCGTTTGGGGGAAAGCGAACGGACTTCCACGAACGGGCAGCGGGTGCTCAGCCGCTGCCCTACTTCATTCACCTCTGTTCCCGGTGCGGCTATGCGGGGAGCGAGCGGGACTTCAGCGAGGAAGCCGACGTGAGCCCGATCCTCAAGGAGCACGTCTGGGATGAGCTGGCGCCGCGCCTCTCGTCGGGGCTGCTGCCGGGCTCGGAGAAGTACGAGTTCGCGGCCAAGGTGGCCATCTGGCAGGGATGTGAGCCACGCCGAGTCGCCGACCTGCAGTTGCGCGCGGCGTGGTGCTGTGTGGATGAAGGGGACATCGAAGCTGAGCGCTACTTTCGCCGGCATGCGGCATGGTCATTCGAACGCGCGCTCGCGAGCTACGACGGGGTAGATCGCGACGAACGCGCGGTATTGACCTACCTGGTCGGGGAATTGTGGCGGCGCGTGGGGGAGAACGCGAAAGCGCGGGAGTGGTTCGAGTTGGTGGAGGGTGAGATCACGAATCGACAGACCCAGCAGTGGATCGTGGACGCGGCGCGGCAGCAACGGGATTGTCCCCGCGAGTGGTTTGGCTGATCACGAGCGCCGGACGACCACACGCGACCAGCAGAGGAGCAGCATACGCGCACGGCGCGAACATCGCCCCGTGCGCGGTAGCGCGCCTGGAATCAGTCCACGGGCGTGGCGCTGCCCTCCACTGTCACGCATCTTGAAGTCTGGATTAACGGGCTCCAATGTATCGTGGCGGCACCGGGACAGCCGGTCCTGGTGCGCGCCATCGGCGCATGCCGCCGCTGGTGCTGTTATCTTCGCTTCCATGAAAGAATATCAAGCGGTACTGCTCAAACTCTCCCGCCGCCTGCAGGACGATGAGGTCGCCCTCACGGACCTGCTGAATGAACGCAGCCGCAGCGGCTGGGAGCTGGCGCTCCTGACACAGGATGCACAACGGATGACCGTGGTGTTCTCCCGTATCGCCGTACATGAACCCTAGCCACTGACAGGACGTCTCATGTCCTCTCCCATACCCTTTCACTCGGGCGAGCTGGTGACGGATGCATCGTCACCGCCGCCAATCGTCGAGCGCCGCTCGCGTCCTGATGCGGCTGACCGGATCTTGCGCGCGACGGTACGGTGCATTGTCGATGCCGGCGCCGTGGCGCTCACGATGCACGATGTGGCGGAGGAGGCTGGCGTGAGCAAGGGGCTCATTCATTATCACTTCCATGACAAGGACACGCTGCTGGCTCGAGCGGTGGAGTGGATGGCACGTCACCTGGTCATGCGTGAGCGTGCGGCACTTGCCGAATCGACGCCGCGTCGCGCGATCGACGACCTGTGGGGATGGCTTGCCAGCGAGCTCGAGCGGGGGTACGTTCGCGTGTTGATCGAGCTGGCGGAATGGCGCAACCCGCGTGTCCGCAACGCCGTCCGGGCCTCAGCCACCGCCCGCCGCGAGGTCGCCTCCGCCTCCGTTGAACATCTCTTCTCCCTCCTCGGGCTCCGGCCGCGGCTGCCTGCGGCGTTGCTGGCCGACGTCGTCGTGGCGTTCATCGATGGCCTCGCCATCTCGAAGGGGCTCGAGCAGGAACGGAATGCCCGCGCGGCATTCGATGTCTTCTGGTTGTCACTCCTGAGCCTGGCCGAGTAGGGCTGCGCGCCCGCGGCGTACAACCGGCGCGCGGCGCAGCCCTCGCTCGTTGCTCGCTTCATCTTCCCACCCCCTTTCCGCTGCATGACACGTCGGCGGCACTTCGCGCTCCGGCTCATCGGCACCGGCGCGGCATTGATCGTGGCAATCTGGCTGGCAACGCTGGCTGGTATTCTCGTTGTCGGCAGCCGCGACGAGGCCCAGCCGTCGGCCGCCATCGTCGTGCTGGGCGCGGCGCAATACGCGGGGCATCCCTCACCGGTCCTCAAGGCCCGGCTCGATCATGGGGTGGCGCTCTTCAAGCGCGGCCTCG
The DNA here is from genome assembly GCA_036278935.1 of Gemmatimonadaceae bacterium. Taxonomy (GTDB): domain Bacteria; phylum Gemmatimonadota; class Gemmatimonadetes; order Gemmatimonadales; family Gemmatimonadaceae; genus DASSNR01. The sequence goes on along the minus strand of DASUKA010000005.1, from coordinate 96,162 downwards.
CGCCCCTGCTCATCGTCACCGGCGGTCGCGGTGATGGCGATACAACCAGCGAAGCCGCGGTTTCGCGCCGATATGTGCGGCAGCTCGGCGTGCCCGACAGCGCGATCGCCCTGGAACGCCACGGCCGCACGACCAGCGAATCCATGCATGCGGTGGCGCGCTACCTCGAGGCGGAGCACAACCGCTCAGTCATCCTCGTGAGCGATCCCTTTCACATGTTGCGCTTGACCATCGTCGCCCGCCGGCTCGGGCTCATTCCGCACGGCTCCCCCACGCGCACCAGCCCCATTGCGGCCAATCCCGGCCTCCGGTGGCGCTATGTGCTGGGCGAGTCGGTCAAAGTCCCGGCGGCCTTCATTCTCGAGCGGAAATAGCCGCCGGTGATACGCGGTACCCCGGGGGGCCGTCCCGGGTGTCGCAGTCCCCGATTCCAGGAGGCGCGGGGCCGCGGCGGCCGCCCGGAGCACCGCGGATGCGCCCGGATTCTCTCGCCGCTGGGCGCTGTTCGGCGCGCAATGTGCAGGCAGCAGGCTTGCGAGCGAGCGGGGCGCAGTCCTTGGCGCTCTCGCCGGAACGACGTACATACTGGCGTCGCTCCATAACATGGTCTGTTCCATGGGTGGTGGGGTTGGCGGCACGATTCCGACTGGACATAACACGCCTGCGATTGCACGGCGCCGGAACCGCGAGTTCCCGGGGTGCACCTGGCATGTGGGCGCTTCCAGCGGTGCCGGCCGCGCTGATCGTCGCCGCGGCCACGCTGTGTGCGCAACAGCGCGACACGGCGACGATACCACCAACCACGCTTCCCCCGGTCGTCGTGACCGTCACTCGCGATGCGGCACGCTCGCCACTCGATCTCCCCTTCGCGATCAGCGCGGTCCACCCCGACAGCGCGCGTCCGGGCCAGCGCCATCTCTCGCTGGATGAGACGCTCTTCGAGGTGCCGGGGGTCACCGTCGCCAACCGGCACAACCCGACGCAGGATCCCCGCATCTCGATTCGAGGTTTTGGCGCCCGCTCGGCGTTTGGCGTGCGCGGCGTGCGCATGATCCGGGATGGCATTCCGCTCACGCTTCCGGATGGCCAGACCCCGGTGGACTACCTGGATCTCGCATCCGTCGGCCGAGTCGAAGTCATCCGCGGCAGCGCCGCGGCGCTCTACGGCAATGCATCGGGCGGGGTGATCGACCTGCAGTCCAGCGCGCCGCCGCCCGTGCCGCTCTCCCTGCGCGTTCAGACGTGGGCCGACAGCGGAGGCGTGAGCCGATGGCTGGGCGCCTTCAGCGGCAGGACCGCGGCGCTCACCTATCAGGGTGACATCAGCCACGACGTGACCGATGGCTTTCGCGCCCACTCCGAAGAGCGCGCGACGAGCGGATTCGGCCGCATCACGACGTCGTTTGGACACACGCTGCTCGCGCTGGACCTCATGGGATATGACAAGCCGCTCTCCCAGAACCCCGGCGCACTCACAGCCGCCGAGCTGAAGAGCGATCGCACGATGGCCGCGCCGGCCTACGTAGCAAAGGAGGCCGGCAAGACGGCGCGGCAGGGCGTGATCGGACTCACCGCCACGCATACGGCGGGCGAGCGCCAGTTCACGGCGATGATCTTCGGCGGAGGACGATCCCTCGACAATCCGCTCACCTTCGGGATCATCAACCTGGGCCGAACCAGCTACGGCGCCAGCCTGCGCGGGACGATGCCGCTCCACCTCTTCGGCATGACCCATCGCGTGAGCGCCGGCATCGACATGCAGCAACAGAACGACAACCGGCAGAACTTCGAGAACTGCAACGCGCTCCCTCCCGGTACGGCGCCCACAGCAGCGTGTCCGGTCGCGGGCCACTCGCGCGGCGCCACCACGCTCGATCAGCGCGAGCAGATTTCCGGCGGCGGAGTGTACGTGCGCGATGAGCTTGCCCTGGCACCCGGCTATTTCCTGAGTGCGGGCGTGCGCGCCGATTACGTGCACTTCGATGTCACGGACCATCTCATCACGCCCACCAATCCCGACGACTCCGGCGACCGGACCCTGCACGCCATCAGCCCCATGGCCGGCGTGGTTGCGCGCGTGACGCCGCTCACCTCGCTCTACGCCAACGTGGCATCGGCGTTCGAAACGCCCACCGCCACGGAGCTGGCGAACCGCCCTGATGGGAGTGGCGGCATCAATCCCACTCTGCAGCCCCAGCGCTCGACCACGTACGAAGTGGGGCTGAAAGGCATCACGCTCGGCCGCGTGCAGTACGACCTGGCGCTGTTCACGACCGGGGTGCGCGATGAGCTGATCCCGTATCAGGTGCCCGGCGGAAATGACCGGGTGTTCTACCGCAACGCGGGGCGCACGGATCGCCGCGGCGCGGAGCTCGGCGTGAATCTGTTCTTCGACGAGTTCCGTGCCGGACTCACGTACAGCTACTCGCATTTCCACTTCACGCGATTCGCCACGGACAGCGCGGACTATGCGGGAAACCGGATTCCCGGCATCCCGGTGCAGCAGACGCAGGCCAGCGTCACGTGGCGGCACAGCGACGTGTTCGCGACCGTCGAGGCGCAGGCGCGTGGGCGCGTGTACGCGGACGATGCCAACGACGTGAGTGTCGCCGGCTATCAGACGGTGAATCTCCGTTTCGGCGGAACGGCGATGTTCGGGGACACTATGCTCTCGCCCGAAGTGGGCGTCCGGAATCTCTTCGGCGAACAGTATATCGGCTCGATCAGTGTGAACGCCGCCCTGGGGAAATACTACGAGCCCGCTCCAGGACGGGTGATCTTCGCCGGGCTCGGCATCGCGGTTGGCCACTAGCGAGTGCCCAACACTTCCGGATGCGATGGGCCGCTCCGCAGTGGATGACGCATGTAGGGGGGACGGAACAATGAAGCGACTCATGGTGTGGTGTCTTGGCCTGGCGCTCTGCCTGCCAGCGGCTGCCGAGGCACAGCTGACGACGCAGATGGGGAATGACTGGACGTTCACCTTCTCGGGGAACGTGAATGCGTTCTATGTCCTGAGTCTTGGGGGAGTGAACGGCGGAGGACCCGCGCCAACGATCAACGGCGGCCTCACATCGACCGATGAGGCCAGTCGCATCCGGACGGGCCTCCTGCCCTCGGAGTTCATGCTGGAAGCAACCGGAAAGGTGAACGGGCTCGACCTGGGCGTGCATTTCGGCGTGTATCCGCAGATCCAGAACGCCAGCATCCACGACAACTTCGGCAATGGTACGCAGGCCGGCGCGCAGATCGACCTGCGTCAGGTCTTCCTGACCGTGGGCGGCGGCTGGGGCCAGATCAAGGCCGGTCGGGATCTCAGCCTGTTCGGACGGCAGAATATCCTCACCGACATGACGCTGTTCGGCACGGGTCCGAGCGGCGGCGTCGTCGGCGCCGGCGGCACGACGCTCGGGCGCATCGGGTACGGCTACATCTATCCCAACTTCAACGCGCAGCTCACCTACAGCACGCCGGCGAACAAGCCGGGGCAACTCTCGGTCGGTCTGTTCGATCCGGACAAGGTGCCGGCCGATGCGGCCACGTTCAGCGGCACTCGCCTCCCGCGCGTGGAAGCGGAAGCCACGTGGACGGGACATTTCGGCATGCAGAACGCGAGCGGCACCCGGAACAGCATCATGCTCTGGGCGAACGGGATGCTCCAGCAGACCGACCTGACTCCCAACGACTTCGGCTCCGGGACCAACCCCAGCCTCACGTCGAGCGGCATTGGCGGCGGCGCCAAGGTGGGCATCGCCGGTCTCTCGCTGGTCGGCTCCGCCTACTTCGCATCCGGCGTGGGCACCACGCTCTACTTCAACCTCCCCGCGGATCCGGTGAACGATACGCGCAACAGCTACGGGTTCATCCTGCAAGGCAGCTACGCCATCACGAACAGCAAGTGGATGGTAGGTGCGAGCTACGGGGAAAGCGACCTGCAGCAGACGGACAACGACAAGCTCGTCAAGAACAATGCACTGGTGAAAAAGAATGCCGCGTTCACCGGCATGCTCACCAACCAGGTAACGCCGCAGCTCAAGTGGGTGGGCGAGTACGACTATATCTGGAGCGCGAATTTCTCCAACGACAAGGTGCACTCCAACCAGCTGTCCACCGGGCTAATGCTCTTCTTCTGAATCGGTCCGTCATTCCTCATCGCGGCCTGCTCCGGCCGCGCACGACCAGGCGGGCGGGTCTCCGGATTCCGGGAGACCCGCCCGCTTTCACGACAGTGGCCAGCGCGCGAAGACCGAATCGGGATATCGAGAGCGCAACCAGCCGTCGATACCCCAGTACCGGCCGGCGCCGGTGAAGAAAAACGTGGTCATCATCGCGAAGAGCATCACGTGAAAGCCGCGTTGTCCCGGGCTCATGTGCTGCACCGCCATGCCATAGAAGACAACCTGTATCGCGCCGACGAATGACGCGGGAACGGTCAGCAACCCCAGCGTGAGGCAGAGCCCCACCCCGACCTCGCCCACCGCGGTGAAACTGGCGAAGAGATGACTGTTGGGGATGACGGTGTGCTGGAGAAAATGCTGGTACCCGTGGATCGGATTGTCGGCGGCGTATTTGGCAAGGAGCTTGGGCATCACGCGCATCCACCGCGCATTGGCGGCTGGCACGGGGAGGAATCCCCAGGCGAGCGCGATGGTGAACTTGGTCAGCAGACTCTGGAGAAACCAGAGTCCGACGACGACGCGGAGCAGAACGATCCATCGCTGCGGGAAGCGCATGGAATCGCTCACGCTGGTACGGGGCGGCATGGCGAAGCCTTGAAAGGATACACCGGCTGCAGTCGGCATCGGGTGGCGAAGTCGGTACGGGAGTTGCCTTGATGAGGCACGCCGTACCTGGAGCGCATAGTGTCCATAATACATCAGGGTCGACTGTTTCGTTGGCGTTCGCTGCTCATTCTTCTCGCGTGTCTCGTGATACCCGTTCTATCCGTGCCGGCGCAGAACGCGAGTCCGCACAATACGGTGCTCACGCTCAACCGCGGCCCGTTTCACTTCAGTGCGCGCGCACAGCGCGCGTTGCGCGATCTCTGGGCGGCGAGCATGGCCGCCAAGCAGGAGCGGGTGGCGTGCATTGGCGGCACGGTGGTGCACGGCGTGACATACATCACGCGCGTACGCCGGCTGGTCGCCGCGCATGCGGACTCCATGACCATCAGTGCCCGGGAGTCGCTGCAAACATGCGGCCCGCCTACCTGGCTTGGCACGGTGCACACGCACATCGCCACGGTCAACGGCCAGCCGTACGTGCTCTTCTCCGGCAGCGACATGATCGTGATGGAGATGTGGCGCCGGCAATGGAAGACGGATGGCGTGTTCTGCATTCTCTACAGCGAATCCGAGGCCAATTGCGAGGCCCGCGCGGATTCCGCCGAACGCGTGATGTACAGCGCGACGGGCGGCCCGGCCGGCGGGCGGCCGTGACGATGCAGGTGGCATGCGCCGCATGCGTATGCGCCCGATAATCGGCGCACCCTGAAACACGCTGTCCGCTGGCGCGATCCGCCCGTCGCTATCGAGCCGCGGCCTCCGCGTGCCGGCAGGTCACCCGCGCGCCCTCGTTCGCGAAGGGCCCCGCATGAACGGCACCCACGCCGCCGAGCCATGTGCGCACGCGCGCGGCCAGATCCGCGGCGGAGCGGTCACCCGCGACAATCCCGTACACCGCGGGCCCCCATGAGCTCTGTCCAACGCCCGCGGCTCCCCAATCGCGCATGGCGTGTACCAACTCCGCGCTTGCCCCCGAGGCGAATGCTCCCCCCTGCGCGGGGGCAAACCACCGACCCGTCACACACTGCACGTCGGTCAATGCCAGGCCGAACGTCTCGAGGTCGCCCTCGACCACGGCGGGCAGCAACGCCATGAGCACCAGATGCGCCACGTGCTCCACCTCGCGCTCCGGCGGCGGTGGCAAGCGAGCGAACGCCGCGGCCTCCGCCTCCCCGCTCATCCCTGGCGTACCCGGCGGAACGGCAACCACCACACGCCAGTCCGCCGGCATCGGGTATCGCGCGAGCAGCGGCGCCACCATCTCGTCGTCGGTGCGACGCCCGCCCTCCACCACAAAGCCGCCGTGTGCGAAGATCCAGGTGCCCACGCCGGAGCGGTGTGCGCGATCCACCCCTCGGGCCAGCGCGCGCGCATCAGGCGGGAGCCCGTAGAGCTCCGCCAGCGCGCGCGCCACGGCAAGTGCGAGCTGCGTACCGGAGCCAAGGCCGGCATGCACCGGAATGGCGCGATGCACCACGAGCCGCGCGCCGCCATGCAGCGCGTATGCTGCCGCGTATCGGTGTGCGAATGCCAGCGCACGCTCGCCCTCGGGACCACGGGCGCTGAACCCCGGCGCGCGTGATGCCTCGAGCACGAGCGACGGGGTGGGAATGGCTGCACCCATGCCGCCAAACCGGCGGCCCAAGGCGCCGCGCAGGTCGAGCATGCCGAAGTGCAGTCGCGCCGGAGCTTCCACCCACACGGACCGGGGACCGGGGGGATCGGGCGGTGCGGTCATCGCGCGGCGGGAGCGGTGTGGACGTACTTGATCAGGAGCGCAAACGCCTCATGCTCGCGCGGGCCGCCGGTCTTGTCCACGAGCACGCGCAAGCGTTCCAGCTCATCGCGAATCTGCCCGGGCGGAAGGATATGTGTGCGGGTGGCGAGGATCGCGGCCTCGAGCACCGCGCTGCGCGCACGATTGAAGCCCAGAAACTCGCGCCGCACCCCGCGGTGGACGACCGCCGTCACAATGCGGGAGCGCGGCGGAGTGTCGTCAATCGCGCGTACCTCCAGCTCCCGCCACGAGCAGGCTGCTTCCAGCACCACCCCGCGGACCACGGCGGCGGGGATGGCGGGATACTGCGGGCTCGATATCGCCGCGCGCGCGAAGAGGAGAACGTCATCGGTGAGATTGACCACGCCCACCCCCGTCGCGTGCAGGTTGCGAAAGGTGGTCGTCTCCAGAAAGGGCTTGACGACAATCTCCTCGTCCCCCCACTCCACGCCCATGGGCGCGAAGTTGATGGCGCCGTCCTCGTCCATCGTGGTGATGATCGATTCAATGATCAGCGGCATCTCCCCACTCCACGAGCTGAAGGAATACCGGACGCTGGCGCCGCGTGCGCCGTGCCATGCCGCTCACGTCTCCGGCGTGTCGTCGGGTGCGACGTACCGCTCGCCATCGGTGACGACCTCGTCCGTACCGGTGCGCGCAGCAGCCCGCTTCGACCGCTGCGTCAGCTTCACGTGCTCCGAGCGCGGCTCGTCGGGCGGCGTCAGATATCCCCATTCGAGCGCGCCCTCCTGCCGGTACGTCTTGCCGAGCGTGATCGCGAGCTTCGCCTTCATGAGCTCCTTGCCAAGGTAGAAGGCGTGCGTGGCCTCGGTGACACCGAGCTGCGAGAAGAGATGCTGGATATCCGTGCCGCGCACGAACAGATCGCGGTTCAAGACCGTGATCGCGTGTCGATCGGTGAAGATGCGAAAGTTGGGATCCGTGATGGCGGCGTACAGCGCCCGCAACTCGGCCTCGCTGTACTCCAGGACCTTCGCATCGCGCGTGGTGACGAGGCGGCCATCCACGTGCTTGGGGACCACCCGGTTGGTGACGGCGTAATGCATGAGGCGCCGGGCCACATCCACCTCGCGCACCGCGCCGCTGGCCCAGGCGATCACTTCCGTGGTGAGCACGGTGCGGACGCCGAGCTCCTGGCAGATCGCGATGAGCACCGCGTTCACACCTGTGGTATCCGCCTCCGTGAGCTCGGTGATGTTCCCAATGCCCATCATCAGCTCGGCGTCCGGGTAGCGCCGGCGCACCTCCGCATATCGCTCGATCGATGCGGTGAAGCCGAAGCCGATCGGCTCGATGACCGGGTCGATGAGGTAGCGCACGCCCCACGTCTCGAGCGCGGCGAGGCTGGCCTCGAGCGTCTCGATCCCCGCATCGAAATCGGGTATGACCACCACGCGTGCCCCTGTGGCCGCCAGATCGCGCGCCGCCTCCAGGTTGCTGGCATTCACGCTCAGCACCAGCTCGGCGCCGGCGGCCACCGCCGTGCGGATCTCCCCGGGCTCGAAGGTGTCGATGCTCACCCGCAGCCCCGCATCCACCAACTCACGCACCACGGCGCCCAGATGCGGGAACGCCAATCCCGGCGTGCATCCGATGTCGATGATGTCGGCACCCGACGCGCGATAGCGTTCCGCTTCGCGGCTGATCTCCTCGCGCGTGAGCCGCGGCGCGTTATTGATCTCCGCGATGATCTCGATATCCCACGCGCCATACGCGCGCGCCGTCGCCTGGCGGCCGAAATACTCGGGAATCTCGCGCAGATCCTTGGGGCCCTTCTCCACCCGCACACCCGCCCGGTCCGCGATCACGGCCGTGTCGCCCTCACAGAGTCCGGGGATGAGCACCAGATCGGTGCCCGCCGGCACGTCGAGAAAGCGCGCGATCCAGGTCGTCGTCATGAGCGCCGCCACGGTGATGTGGAGCACGGCCACATCGTAGGCAAACGGCGGCGCCATATCGGTCAGGGTGCGCTGCAGCGCTGGCGCGGCCAGCTTGCCTGTGACGAAGAGGACGCGCGCAGGCGTTGGCGGGCTCGCCATTCCCATATCGCTCTCGGCTGCTGAGTTACTGCGCGTCGCCGCCGCGTACGAACTTCTTCGGATTCCCCTCCAGCGCGGCATCCGCGGCCGGTCGCCAGAGCACGGTCTCCTCGATACGGCGGGCGAGCTCGAAGTCCTTGTCGGTAATGCCGCCGGCCGCGTGGTTCTGGAGCTTCACCCACACCTTCGCCCAGCTCACCGTGAGATCCGGATGATGGTTCGCCTGTTCGGCCAGATAGCCGATCGCGTTCACGAGCATGAGTGTGGTCGGCCAGCCATCCGTCTTGTATTGCCGTCGGATCCAGCCGTCCTCGTAGTACCATCCGGGAAGGTTGGCGAGCTTCGCCGCGATCTGTGCATCGTCGTACGTTGGCGCCTTGGTTGCTGGCATGGTATCGGTCTCCGTGGCAAGAAAAGGTCGATCAGTGGGTCAGTAGATCAGTAGGTCGGGAACGGCGGAGCCGAGTGTCATTCCGGAGGCGCGCAGCGGCTGCTGACTCACTGCTTCACATCACCACTCCCCCGTTGATCATCACCACCTGCCCCGTCATGAATGCTGCATCGGGCGAGGCCAGGAACACGGCCACGCGCGCGACATCCTCCGGGGTGCCCCAACGGCCGAGAGGGGTGGCCTGCTCCACCTCGCTGTGGTAGCGCCGGTCCACGTCGGCCCCGAACGCGGTCTCGATCCACCCCGGGGCCAGAATATTCACGCGCACCTTTGGGGCCACGGAGCGGGCGAGCGACTTGCTGAAGCTCATGACCCCTCCCTTGACCGCGGAGAACATCTGTGGATTCTTCCCCTCCAGCCCGACAGTCACATGATCCCAACTCATGTTCAGGATGACGCCCCCCTCCGGTTGCGCCTGCATGATGTCGGCCGCCTTCCAGGAGGCGAGCATCGTCCCGCGAAGATCAACGGCAAGCAGCATGTCGAGCTTCTCGATGGTCGAACGCTCGGCCGCGGGCCCGGTCAGGATGTCGGCTCCCGCGTTGTTGATCCAGACGTCCACCCGACCGAAGGAGGTCAGGACGTTCTCCGCCATCGCATCGAGGGAACCGGCGTGGGACAGGTCGAGGTGCAGGATGTCCGCGCGCCGGCCAAGCGCGCCAATCGCGTCCGCCGCCGTGCGCGCGCCGTCCTCGTTGGTGTGATACGTGATGGCCACATCCGCACCGGCCCGGGCGACGGCCACGGCGATCGCACGACCAATGCCGCTCGATGCACCCGTGACGAGCACGACCCGGCCCAGCAGTCTCGTATCCTGAACGGCCGGGTCTTCCGCGAATTCACCTTCTTCTTGGCGCACCACGTGCCTCGCCGTAGACTGGGAAGAACATCAACGCTGAATGCCGGGCTGCGAGTCGGGTGCGGAGCAGTGAGCATGGGACATACCCGCGTGGGTTCACGCCAGCGATCCGCCGCCCACGTACTGCCCCCCTTCCCTCTCGTTGGGAAATTACCACTCCGGTCGACGGCGACAACAGGGAGCAGCGCGTGCGACTGCTGGTGAGCGTGCGGAATGTCGATGAAGCGCGTGCGGCGCTCGCCGGCGGCGCGCAGATCATCGATGCCAAGGAACCCGCGCACGGCGCGCTGGGGGCCGTATCACCCGGTGTGCTGCGCGACATCCGCGCGGCGGTAGGAAACGCGCGCCCCATCAGCGCCGCGCTGGGCGATGCAACCGATGTCGCGACCGTCGAACGGGCGGCACGCGAGGCCGCTGCGCTCGGGCTCGCCTACGTGAAGGTGGGATTCCGCGGCATCGTCGATATCGGCCTCATCACGCAGTTGCTGGCTGCCGCCGTGCGCGGCGCGCGCGCGGCGGGCACGGGCACCAGCGTGGTGGCCGTGGCGTATGCGGATGCGGCCCGTGTGGCGAGCGCGCCGCCCGGCGCAATCATCCCCGCCGCGGCCGGCTCCGGTGCGCGCGGTGCGTTGCTCGATACGGCATGCAAGGATGGCGACGCCCTGTTCGCGCTCATGACACCGGCGACCATCGCCCACTGGGTTCGGGCCGCGCACAAGGCGTCGCTCACCGCGGCACTCGCGGGCAAGCTCGCTGCGTGCGACATCCCCGCTCTCCATATCCTCGCCGCGGACATCATCGGCGTGCGGGGGGCCGCATGCGACGGCGGACGCGACGGCCGTGTCTCGGAACAGCGGGTGCGCGCGCTCGTTCAGGCATCCGATCGGTCAACGGGGGTCAGGTCTTGCGGTTCGAGACCTGACCCCCGTTGACCTGTCCGAGAACGCTACTGGCCCGCCTGCGCGGCAATGCGCTCATAGACCGCCCGCGCCTGCTCGATCTCCGCATGGAAACGGTCGCGCTCAGCCGGCGTGCGCCAGGGCGCGCGCTGCACCCGCGTCCACACCGCCTCCGCCGCCTGTGCCAGAAAGCGGGCGTCGTCCGCCGAGGTGTAGGTATGTCCGTTGCGGACGACGTACACGGGGCTGGTCTGCGCGAAGGCATAACTGTCACCCACGTAGCGCGATGAGGGGCCCACCACGCGGGCCGCGATCCACCCGCCCCGCGGGATGGCAACGCTCTTGTCGAACACGATGTGCCCCGAGTCGGAGGCGGTGACGCTCCCGGCAACCGCGCCGTTGACAATGATGTCCAGCCGCGCCATGGGCGCGATGGACTTCGCGTCCGCGTGGACGTGCAGCGTAGGCGATGCGCCCGCGCCCAGCGCGATCTGGTCGCCGGGCTCGTGACCGGCCACGTTCAGGAAGAGCAGCGGCCCGGTGGTACCGAAGGTGTGCTCCGCCTTGATGCCGGCGAACCAGTTCGCGAGCGTGAGCGGACCGTGCACATGCACGTAGGTCCGGTCCGACCCGGGCGGCGGGTCACGCCAGACGTCGGAGAAGTTATCGGTGCCGGCTGTCGCGGGGAGATGGAATCCGCAATTCAACAGCCGATAGTACATCGACGTGGAGCCCATCTCGTTGGACCAGATGGATCCGATGTCGTAGTAGTCGCCCTTGCCAAGCGCGGCATCCACCGGGATGAGCGTGCTGGCGGCCTGCGCCGGTGTGGTGACGAGAGTGATATACGGATGCGGGAAGCCCGCGATCCCGCCCTGCGCGTGTGCCTCGTCGATGTATCTCGAGTCGAGCTCGGGCTGCGCGTACGCCGTGTTGCGCACACCGCTGGTGAACGGCAGGATGAATCGCTTGATGCCGAGGATCGAGATGTGGCCGAGCGATCCACGGAACTCTTCGCCGTACTGCAGGATGTACTGCGGCGTCGAGAGCGGGCTCGGCTTTCCGGTGAGATCGCCCCACCGTCCCATGAGCCGCGTGCCATCCATATGGATGAGCGCGTTGGTGACGTGAAGATCCTCGGCGCGGAGCTCGTCGAAGAAGGTCTGGTGCGTGAGCCCGAACCGTCCCTGGTGCAGATCGTGGATGTGCGTATCGCCCGAGTACCAGCCTTGTGCCGGGAGATCGACCAAACGCTGGAGCTGGATGGTCGCGCTCCGCCGTCCGCCGGCCGGCACGGAGAGCGTGATGGACTTCGGCCGGTACTCGAACCCCTTCATCGCCTCAATGGAGGTGCGCCCGGCGGGGACCTCGGCCTCGAAGCTGCCCGTGGTCTCGAAGTAGTGCGTCTCGGTGGCGGAGATCACGCGATGGAATCCGCCGTCCGGCGCGTAGGACCGGCCGTCACTCGCCATGAGATAGATCCGCGCCGGCGTCACCTTGCCGTCAGGTCCCAGGACGCGTATCTGCACGCGGCCGGTCGGCGTGCGTGATGTGCGGGCCCGCATGGGCACCGCGTGCCACGAAGGGAACGGACCGCCGCCCATGGCGACCGTGTAGAGCGTGGTTGCTCCCGCGCGATTGGAGACGAACGCGAAGCGCCGGCCATCCGGGCTGGGCGACGGGGAATATTCATCGCTCGCGCTGACCGTGAGCTGTTCCGGGTTTCCGCCGGCTGCGGGCACCAGCATCACATGGTTCAAGTCCGTCGCTTCCGACACGTAGAGCAGTGCGTTGCCATCGGGCGTCCACGCCGGCTTCATGCGATACTCCGTCTCTTCGTACTGCACCAGCCGCGGCTCACCGTCCGGGAGCGGCTTGACCCAGAGACCGCCCGAGCCGAGCCGTCCGCGCACGCGCGCCACGTAGGCGAGCTGCGTGCCATCGGGGGAGACGGCGGGCTCGATGCCGTTCACGACCTGCTCATTGGCGCCGGTGGTAAGGTCATGCCGGTAGATGCGGAACCCGCGTCCGCCGCGATTGCTGACGAAGTAGAGGCTCCGGCCGTCGTGGCTCCATGCCGGCTCGACATCCACGGCGGAGTCCGTGGTGATGCGGGTGACCGTTCCACCCTGGGCGCTCACGACCCCGATGTCGAGGTTGCCGCTCACATCCATGGAGAGGGCGAGCTTGGTGCCATCGGGACTCCACGCGGGCTCGAAGTGATAGCGGGGGCCGGCGGTGAGGGCGACGGCGGTCCCACCGTTCGCCGGGATCTTCCAGATATCGCCGCGCATCGAGAACGCGATCCACTGGCCGTCGGGGCTCCAGTTGGGATGGAGCGGTCCGGTGGAGACGGCGGGAAGCATGTGCCGATCGACGCGATCGTTGCGGGTGTAGCGATTGGGGCCGGCGATGGAGGTGGTGGCCGCGAGAAGCGGGAGCACGGCGATGCTGCCGGCGAGCATCCAGCGATGAGTGTGCATAACCGGATATATTATCCAGCGTATCGCCCGCTCACCATGGCGCGTGGCGCGCCGGCGCCAGCCGCACCCCGGCGCTACCGCGCCCGGTATCGTACTGCACTCACTCCTCTCAAGGAGGTCGGAGATGGCACGTCGAGTTCGGACCTTCCTCACCCTTGCAGGCGTCGCGACCACGCTGCTGGCGACCGCGAACTGCGGCACCAGCGCGTCGCAGGACGCCCCGGACAGCACCGCCGGGGCGTCCATGGGGCTCTCCACCGACCAGGGGCTCAGCGCGCTCATCGCCGATATCTCGCCCGCTGAGATCCGCGCCACCGACTCGGTGCTGGTCTCCTTCGGCACGCGCCAGACCCTGAGTGACACCATGAGCGCCACGCGCGGCATCGGGGCGGCGCGCCACTATCTCTTCGCCAAGTTCTCCGGCTACAGCAAGGCATGCGGCGGATGCCTGCACGTGGAGTACGATCCCGCCATGGTCCAGGTGCGCCGCTTCCCGAAGCAACCCACCGTGAACGTGGTCAACGTGCTGGCCTGGCTCCCGGGACGCGATGCGAAGCGCGTGGTGGTGATCACCGGGCACTACGACTCGTGTCTGTGCGCGGTGGATCAGACCGACGATACCTCCGACGCGCCCGGTGCCGACGATGATGCCTCGGGCACCTCGGACGTGGTCGAGCTGGCCCGCGTGTTCTCCAAACACTACCCGAAGGGGCTGAAGGCGACGCTGCTCTTCGCGGCCGTGGCCGGCGAGGAACAGGGGCTCCTGGGCTCCACGCATCTGGCGCAGCGGCTGCACGATGAGGGGTACACGGTGGTGGGCGACATGTCCGACGATCTGGACGGTAACGTGACCGCGAGCAACGGGCGCACCGACTCCACTACCATGCGCATCTACAGCGCCGACCCCGACAACACTCCCAGCCGCGAGCTCTCCCGCTACGCGGTGGCGCTGGGCAGCCTGTACAACCCGAACTTTCACATTCTCGATGTGCTCCGCGTCGACCGGATCGGGCGTGGGACGGATGACGAGCCCTTCGTGGCGCTGGGCGAGCCCGGCATCCGAACGACGGAACGGATGGAGGCGCTCGACCGGCAGCACAGCCCCCGGGATGTGTTCGCGGATGTGGACTTCACCTACTCGGCCAAGATCGCGCGATTGAACGCGGCGGTGATGGGCTCGCTGGGGCTGGCGCCCGCGGCGCCGGACAGCGTGCGGGCCCGCCGCCAGCGGCCGCTCGGGCAGCAATGGCAGCTCTCGTGGAAGCCCGTCTCCGATGCCACCGGCTACGAGGTGCTCGTTCGCCCCACGACCTCGCCGACCTGGCAGCGGGTGATTCCGGTGGGCAAGGTGACGTCGTATACGCTGGATGAGCAGCTCGACGATCTGTGGGCGGCGGTACGGAGCGTGGATGCGCAGGGCCACACCTCGCTGGCGGTGGTGGTGCCCCCGGTGCGACGGCGCCGGTCAGCGCGACGCCCGGCGCGTGCCGCGGGCGGGAATGGGCGCGGCGGCGCTCGACGTGCCGCGCGCTAGCACGCCGGCGTGATCGGCGCTCTGGCCGCACCGCTATCCGCCATACCGGGCTGGGCCGGCCCGCGGCACTGGGCGACATGGTGCCGCGGGCCGTGTCGCATCCTGCCGTGCGGGATGCTATATATTGTATCCAACATCACGTGCTTGCACAGACTGCTTGTTGCAGTATCGCGGCGTCAGAGGCCACGGAGCACGACACCGTGGCCTCTCGGCGTCCACCCCTCCTTTTCCACCACATCGGAGGTGAATTGCACCCCTCACCCGTCACACCGACCATCTATCGAGGCGCGATCGCCCGGGCCCTGCACCTGCCCGCGCATCGCCGGTTCAAACCCTGACGCATCGAAGAGAGGACAACGTATGAGACGTCGAGTTCGATCAGCCATCGCGGCGCTCTGTACGGCGGCACTGCTCCCCGCCGGCGCGGCGGCGCAGCAGGGCACCACCATCAGCGGACGCGTCACCAGCGAAGTGGGAACACCGCTGGCCAATGCCAGCGTGACGCTCGAAGGCACGCACCTGGGTACCCTCACCACGCAGAATGGCGGCTACTCCTTTACCGTCCCGGCGGCCAGCGCCACCGGCCAGTCCGCCACACTCACCGCCCGCCTGATCGGTTACAAGCCGAGCTCGGTCACCATCACGCTCTCGGCCGCGCCGATCACGCACAACTTCCTGCTCACTGTCAACCCGGTCCAGCTCGAGGGCGTCGTGGTGACCGCGCTCGGTATCCAGCGGCAGAAGCGCTCCCTGGGCGTCGCGCAGCAGAGCGTGAACGCCGAGGAGCTTGCCCAGGCGCGGACGCCCAACATCGTGAATGCGCTGGACGGGAAAGTGGCGGGCGTCAACATCACCAACGTCGGGCCCACCGGCGGATCAGCCCGGATCGTTATCCGGGGCGCGAACTCCATCACGGGCAACAACCAGCCGCTCTTCGTGGTGGATGGCATCCCGATCGACAACTCGGCG
Organism: Gemmatimonadaceae bacterium; assembly: GCA_036278935.1. GTDB lineage: Bacteria > Gemmatimonadota > Gemmatimonadetes > Gemmatimonadales > Gemmatimonadaceae > DASSNR01. The sequence goes on along the minus strand of DASUKA010000005.1, from coordinate 80,346 downwards.
CCGAACAACGGGGGCTACGGCGGGATCGACTATGGCAATACCGCGCAGGACATCAACCCGAACAACATCGCGTCGATCAGCGTCCTGAAAGGCGCCAACGCCGCGGCCCTCTACGGCTCGCGCGCCGCCAACGGCGCCATCGTGATCACCACCAAGACCGGCGCGGGGACGCAGGGGCTTGGCATTACCGCCAGCCAGAACCTCACCTTCCAAACGCCCCTCCGGCTCCCCGATTACCAGAACCAGTACGGACAGGGCTCCGGCGGCCAGTATGAGTACAAGGACGGCCGCGGCGGCGGCATCAGCGACAACGTCAACCGCAGCTGGGGCCCCCCACTGGATGGGCGCAAGATCGTGCAATGGTGGAGCAACGGCCAGCCCGAGCCGTGGTTGCCCCACCCGAACCGCGTTCGGGACTTCTTCCAGACCGGGCGCACCTCCACCACCAACGTGGCCGTGAGCGCCGCCAATACCACGGCCAACGTCCGCCTGGACGTCACGAACATGGATGAGAAGGGGATGCTCCCCACGAACACCATCCAGCGCCTGAACACCGCGCTCACCGGCCAGGCCAACCTCACTTCGAAGCTCAGCGCCACGGCCTCCCTCAAGTACATCCGTACTCAGGGCCACGACCGCCCCGGCACCGGCTACGACAACCAGAACGTGATGCAGTTGGTCACCTGGAGCGGTCGCCAGACGAGCAACGAGAAGCTGAGCGACTACATCAATCCCGACGGCACCGAGCGCAGCGCCAGCCATACCACGGTCGACAATCCCTTCTGGGTGCTGTACGAGAACCCGAACTGGGACAGCCGTGACCGCATCATCGGCACCGCGTCGGCCAAGTACCAGTTCACCAACTGGCTCTCCGGCTCGATACGCTCGGGCACCGATTGGTACCGGGGGTGGCGGAAGGAGCAGTATGCCGATGGCTTCATCGGCGTCAACTACGCCGGCGGCGCGTTCTTCGAATCCGAGCGGTTCAATCGCGAGACGAACAGCGACTTCCTGCTCACCGCCGATCACACCTTCGGCGACAAGCTGGGGCTCACGGTGAACTTCGGCGGCAACCGCCGTGTCAACAACTTCAGCTTGAACAGCCAGGGCACCCGGCATCTGGTCATTCCCGGCACGTTCAACATCGACAACTCCGCCGTCACACCGCAGGTGGGGCAGAACGTATCCAACCGGCAGACCAACAGCCTGTACGGGCAGGCGCAGTTCGCGTGGAACAACTACCTGTTCCTGAACCTGACCGGGCGCAACGACTGGTCCTCCACTCTGCCTTCCGGCAACGACTCGTACTTCTACCCGTCCGTCTCGGGGAGCTTCGTGTTCACGGATGCGTTTCCCTCCACGAAGCTCGGGAAACTCCTCTCGTACGGGAAGCTCCGCGCCAGCTGGACGCGGGTGGGTAGCGACGCGGATCCCTATCAGCTTGCGGTCACCTATTCGCCAGGCACCCCGTTCGGCAGCGTGCCCCGCTTCAGCGTTCCCAATTCCATTCCCAACGCCGACCTCAAGCCCGAGCAGACCCGGTCGTGGGAAGTCGGTACCGAGCTCCGGTTCCTGAATGACCGGCTCGCGCTGGATGGCACCTATTACAACAAGCTCACCAGCAACCAGATCATCCCTGTGCAGGTGTCGGGCGCGAGCGGCTACACGAGCGCCGTCCTGAATGCCGGGGCGATCAGCAACAAGGGAGTGGAGCTGCAGGTCAATGCCACGCCCCTGCGGATCAACAACTTCAGTTGGGACATGACCGTCAACTTCGCCAGGAACCGGAGCGACGTCACGAGTCTCTACCCCGGCATCCAGACCGTGGTGCTGGGAAGCTACTGGAGCCTCACCGTGGAAGCCCGGCAGGGCGAGCCGTACGGAGCGCTCTACGGCACTCCGTACCTGCGGGACAGCAAGGGCCAGTTGATTCTGAACGACGGCCTCCCCCAAGGCGATCCGCAGAAGCGCGTGCTCGGGCACTTCACGCCGGACTGGACGGGTGGCATACAGAATCATTTCCGGTACAAGGATGTCGACTTCAGCTTCCTCTTCGACACCAAGCAGGGCGGGCAGCTGTTCAGCGCGACCAACATGTTCGGCAACATGTCCGGCGTACTGGCGACGTCGCTGAAAGGCCGGGAGAAGGCCGAGACCATCGCGAATGGTGGCGGCATGATCGTACCCGGCGTGAACGCCGACGGTACGCCGAACACCACCAAAGTCACCGCACAGGCGTACTTCAATTCGCTCTTCCAGATTCACGAGCCATTTGTGTACGACGCCAGCTTCGTGAAGCTGCGTGAAGTGAAGGTCGGCTACACCTTCCCCGAATCACTCACCCGGCACCTCGGTGTCTCGTCGCTCTACCTGGCGCTCGTCGGGCGCAACCTGTGGCTGCATACCTCGGTGCCCAACATCGACCCCGAGACCGCGTTCGACAACAGCAACGCGCAGGGACTCGAGTTCGGCCAGTTCCCCTCGGCACGGAGCTTCGGCTTCATGGTCAATGTCACGCCGTGACCTGCCCTCACTCCTTCACAACGGGACTCGCATGAGACTTCCACTGATGGCCCGCGTTGCCCCCGTGCTCGTGCTCGCTCTCCTGGCGGGTGCCTGCGATGATGGGTTCACCGGGCTCAACCAGAACCCCAACGCCCCCACGCACGTCTCGCCGCAGTACCTCTTTCCCGATGGCGTGACCAGTGTTGTGAGCCGGGTGCGCGGCGGAGGGTTCGACCTGACGTTCACCTCGCTCTGGGCGCAGCAGATTGGCATGGACCGCTTCACGGATGAGGACCGCTACTCCATGCGTCCGACCACCGTGGATGGCTGGTGGTCCGGCTTCTACTCGAGCGAGCTGGAAGACTTCGCCACGATCCTCGCGCAGGCCGACCCCGCGACCGATCCGGAGCTCGTCGCGCCGGCCCTGGTCATGAAGTCCTTTACGTATGGCATCATGACCGACATCTGGGGCGACATTCCGTACTCCGCGGCGAACCAGGGCACAGGCGCCTTCGCGCCCAAGTACGACAGCCAGAAGGACATCTACACCGGCCTCTTCGCCGACCTGAAGTCCGCCAACGACATGCTGGCCAAGGGCGGCGGCGGCCAGAACTACGGCAGTGCCGACCTGATCTACAACGGAGACATGGGCAAGTGGCAGCGGTTCGCCAACTCGCTGCGGCTGCGCTTCGCCTTGCGCCTCACGAAGGTCGATCCGGCCACGGCGCAGGCCCAGGCCACGGCCGCCCTGGCTGCCGGCGTGTTCACCTCGAACGATGACAACGCGCTGCTCCGGTGGCCGGGCGATGGCACCAACGACAGCCCCATCTATAACACCTTCGTGACGCGCGATGACCAGCACATGAGCAAGACGCTGGTCGACACGCTCAAGGGCCTCTACATCTCGATCGACCCCGCGACCAACGACACGACGTTCGATCCCAGGCTGCCGGTCTACGCGGATCCCGTGGTGTCCAAGCTGCCCGGGGACACCGTGTACGTCGGCACCCCGAACGGGTTGCAGGACGATGACGCGATCGCCATCGGGCTCAGCAACACCTCCCGGGTCGGCATCGCCTACCGCAGCCGTACCACGCCGTCGATCCTCATGACGTATGCGGAGGTGCTGTTCGACGAGGCGGAGATGGCGGCGCGCGGATGGACCGGCGGCGACCCCGCGGCGCTCTACAACGCGGGGATCCAGGCGTCCATGGAATACAACGGGATTCCAGACGCGGTGATCAACGCCTACCTCGCCACGCCCAGGGTGGCCTACAATCCCGCCACGGGGCTCACGCAGATCGCCTTGCAGAAGTGGATCGCGCTCTTCGGTGAGGGAACGGAAGCGTATGCGGAATACCGGCGGACGGGTGTGCCGAACCTGCAACCCGGTCCGGCCGTCATCACGGACCCGCATATCGTGGCGCGCCGGCTCACCTATCCGCTCTCCGAGCAGTCGTTCAACAACGCGAATCTCCAGGCGGCCATCACCGCCCAGGGCGGCGCATCGCTGAACGATCGCGTTTGGTGGGACAAGCCGTAACAGCCACATCCTTGGAAGAGGCCGGATGACCGGCCTCTTCCAAGCCGGCTGTGCTCGCGCGTCAGCGCGGTTCCTGATTTCGCGCGAGCACAGCCGGCAACTCATCCACCGCCGCGGCCGCGATCGGCACGGCGCGCACCCGCGGCGGCAACGCACGCGGGAAGTACGGATCCACGAGATCCGCCAGCAGCGCCGCCGCCGGCTTGATGAGCACGAGCATGCGTGCACGCAGCTCCCCCGCCACCCAGGCCGCGATGCTGTCGCTCGTCACCTCCCACACGTGCGGCAGCGGGTCGGCGCTCCGCAGCCACTGATACGGCGCGAGCACCGGGAGATGCCCCGCCTCGATCGCGCCCCGAATCTCCTCGGGCCGCTCCACCAGCTGCGCGCCCTCCATGCACGTGGTGAGCAGATGTGCGCACTGCTCCATGCCGAGTATCGCCATCCAGTGCGCCGCGTCATCCGGCAGGCCCGCGTCATGATCGATGGTGCGCACCGCGTCGGCGAATGGACCGCCGCCGGGAACGACCACCAGGTGGTACCGGCTGGCGGCGTCCTCGACGGCGCGCACCACACGCTCCAGCGTCCCTGGTTGGCGCAACAGCGCCCCGCCCATCTTGATCACCGCATCCACGGTCGGCATGCTTCGCGTCATGGTCATCTCTCTGGAAGGGATCCGGCACGCGCGGAGGTCGGTGGTGCGACCCCCGATCGCGCATGGCGGGTTGCGAGCGCGTTGTCATCCTCAGGCGCCATACGTATCGCGCGGGGAGAGGGAGCGCTCGAGCAGGAGTGCCACGGCCGCCGCGGGTGCGGCGCGCGCCGCACCCGCGCCGAGCACCCCGGCCAGCGACGCGACCACCAAGCCGGCGCGCGCTGCGGCGCGCGCCGCCAGGAACTCGCCCACTCCTGCCACCACCGCCAGCGCGACATCGGGATGCCGGCGCCGCACGCGCCTCACCTCGTCGGCGATGCGCGCCACCTCGCGTGCGGCCACGTCATCGGCGATCGCGGTGAGCGCCGCATCGTCCAGCATCTCGCGGTCGGCGCATACGATCCGCGCGAGGCGCTCCCGCACGAACTCCCGGCACGCGGGCCGTCCATCCGGCGTCGGTGCCGTGTAGTCCGCGCTCGAGAGATCGCCGCGCCAGAAATGCACATCCCCAGCGAGCGCGAATCCTTCCGCCGAGACGCCCGTCCATGCTCCGGCGAGCGGCACCTCGTGCACGATCGCCTCGACCGGCGTACGGACTGCGCCCAGATAGATGAGCTCGCCCGTGCGCAGCCGCTCGGGATCCGTGCGCCCCTCGGCCGCGACCCTGCCGTGCACGATCGGAATGATGTCCGTCGTGGTGGTGCCGATGTCAATCAGCAGGGCGTCTGCCCAGTGCCATGCCACCACGCGGGCCGTCGCCGCCCAGTTGGACGCCGCGACATCCAGCGGCCGCACGCGCGCGGCATCGCTGGATCTGAAGTCTCCGGCGACCGTATGCACCTGGAGGACCGCGTCAGGAAAGGCGGCGGCCATCGCATCGAGCACCGCATGCACTCCCTCGCGCTTGGTGCGGAAGTGCTGCGACAGCTCGGCCGTCATGGTCACGGCGTGGAGACCGGCAGGCGCGGCGTCGATTTCGCCGGCGACCGTGCGCAGGACGGCGGCGAGCGCGCCAGGGTCGCGCTGGATCTCGTACGGGTGGGTGCAGGCGGCCTGGACGTGCCCCGCCCGCACGCGGGCGGCCTTGACGTTCACTCCCCCCACATCCCACCCCACCACGCCCGCCTCGCTCATCGGACGCACCGACTGGAGGGACGCCGATGCGCGTGATCCCGGTGCTCGACCTCAAGGCGGGACGCGCAGTACATGCGCGGGGCGGCGCGCGTGACCACTACGCCCCCGTGCACTCGCGTCTGGCGCCGGACGCGCCGGGTGATGCCGCCGCGCTTGCCAGCGCATACGTGCACGCCCTCGGCGCGCGCGAGCTCTACGTGGCCGATCTGGACGCTATCACAGGCAACACGCCGCAGCGCGCGCTGCTGCGCACCGTGGCGGAGTGCGGCGCAGCGCTGTGGATGGACACGGGCATCGCCGGCACGGAGGACGCGCAGCTGGCGGTGATGTCCGGTGCGACGCGCGTGGTCATCGGGCTGGAGACCCTTCCCGCTTTCAGTGTGCTCGAGTCCATCGCGCGGGAGCTCGGCCGCGAGCGCGTGGTCTTCAGCCTGGACCTGCGACATGGCGCCCCGCTCCTTCGCGCCGGCGCGCCGCATGGCGGCACGGCGCACGCCCTCGTTCAACACGCCGCGCGCGCGGGTGCCGGCACCGTGATCGTGCTCGATCTCGCGCGCGTGGGCGCATCGAGCGGCGCCGATCTCGCGCTCATTGAACAGCTCCGCGCCGCCGCTCCCGACCTGGAGCTGGTGGCGGGAGGCGGCATACGCCATCGCGCCGACCTGGAACAGCTTGCGGATGCGGGATGCGTCGCGGCGCTCGTAGCGACGGCGCTCCACGACGGCCGGCTGGCCAGAGCGGACATCGACGCCGTCGCCCATCGCGGCTGACTCACGCCAGCTGCAGCAGCCGCGCTGCGTTACCGCCAAGGATGGCCGCGCGCTCATGCTCCGCGAGCCCGGCCTGGCCGATGCTGTCCAGCATCGACCGCAGACTCCCGATCTGGTGCGGATAATCGCTCCCCGCGAGCACATGGTCCGCGCCGGCAAAGTCGACCGCAAGCCGCAGCGCCCGCGGGTCGAAGTTCACCGTGTCGAAGTAGAAGTGCCGCAGCAACTCGCTCGGCGGACGCTTGAGATGCGTCCGGCACTCCGCGAACGCCTGATATCCCCGGTCGAGGCGCTCGGCCATGTAGGGAATGGCCCCGCCCAGGTGGCTCAGTACCCAGCGAATGTGCGGATAGCGCTCGACCGTGCCGCTGAAGACCAACCTCGCCGCCGCGAGCGTCGTATCGAACAGGAACCCCACCAGCGGCATGAGCCAGTAATCGGTCATCGCTTCCACGCCCACTGGCGAAGTCGGATGGATGGAGAGCACGGCGCCCAGCCGGTCCGCCTCCTCGTACAGCGGATGGAATCGGGCATCGGCCAGCGGCACGCCGTTCACGTTGCTGAATAGCATGGCGCCCGGCAGCCCCAGCTCCTCCATGGCGCGGCGCAGCTCGGCGGTTGCGGCGGCGGGATCGTTCAGCGGCAGTGTGGCCAGTGCGGTAAACCGCGGCGCACGCTCCCGCACGATGGCGGCATAGGCATCGTTCACCAGGCGCGCCAACGCCGCCGCGCGCTCCGGCTGCTCCACGTGCGTACCCGGCGTGGTGAGGGTGAGCAGCTGCGTATCCACCCCCTCCGCTTCCAGCACTTGCTGCCGGTACTCGATGTCCCGGTGGCCGCGCACCGCCACGTTGTAGTCACCCGGATAATGCAGGCGCGGATTCCCATGGTCGTCCGTGGTGACCGTCACCGCGCTCCCCTCGGCGCCGAGGGCGTCGAGGTATGCGGGGGGATAGAAGTGGTTGTGAACGTCGATGGTGGGTGTAGTGGACATGGAGGACAGGGTTCTGGTGACGCGCCGCTCACGATGGAAATTCTTCCCGGTACACGGCCGACTGCCCGAAGTTTTCCTCTACCTCGAGCTCGATCGCTGTGAGGTGCGTGTTCTGCGCGGCGCTGATCTCGGCGAGCGCCTGTCTGGCCATATAGCGTGCCAGCATCTCGACCGTGGTGTTCGGGATGGGGAGCAGCGCGCAATCCGATCGCGGAAAAACGTAGCGCGGCGCCTGCTCGTAGGCCACATGCACGAAGTCGCCCTGTTCCACGACCTGCAGCTTCGGGTTCTCGAGCGGGAGCAGCACCTTGTGATCGATCGCGTCGCAGAGCCGGCGCATCATCCGCTTCACCACGGAGAAGTCGAGCACGTACCAGCCTTCCCGGTCGAGCGCCCCCTCCAACACGATGCCGGCCCGATAATTGTGCCCGTGCAACGACTCACACCGATGACCGGCGAAGGTGATGAAGTGCGCCGATGAGAAGACAAGATAGTCCTTGGTGACCGACACTCTGAAGCCATTGTGTCCGAGCATGAGCAACACCAGTGTGAGTCGTCAGTCTCGAGCCAGGAGTCGAGAACGAGCGGCGGTGCACGCTCCTGGCTCAGGGCAATCAGGCGTGGGGCTTGTCGTCCCCGCCCCGCGACCGCACCAGCGCCACGAAGATCGCCGCCGTCGTGAGATCCGCCGTCGTGCCCGGGTTCCGCGTATTGCGTGCATCGCGCAGCGATGCATCCAGCTGCCGCGCTGCCTGTCGTCCCGCCTCGGTGCGCACACCTCCCGCATCGAGCACCGCACGCGCCTGCCCCGACACCGCCTCCGCCACCCCGATTCCGCACTTCCGCGCGATGAGCGTATCCGGCACCGTCGCAAGCAACGTAAGATACGTCTCGACGATGGCGTCGCTCCAGTCGAGACCCTTTCCCCCGCCCGCGGCGCGCGCCCGCTCCAGCGCCGGCACGCCCACCTCGAACGTCGTGGCGAACCCGGTCGCGTACTCGCGGGCGATGCTGTCGCGTTCGGACGCCATGGCCATCGCCTCGCGCAGCGTCACGGACGGCTCTTCGGCCACGTCCTGCGCTGGTACGCTCCCGAGTCCTCCCGGCGCCGCCAGGCGAATGGCACGGTACGCCTCGCGTGCATCCTCCACGGTCGTCTCGTGCAGTACCCGCGCCACGCGCGTCCGCAGTAGCGCATCTCCACCTGCCCGCACCCGTTCGCCCTCACCAACGAGCGCCGCCCGGGCGAGCGGGGCGAGCAGGAGCACGATGCCGAGGTTGGTGTTCGCGCGCGTCCACTGCGCCGTAGCCTCCACCGCCTGACGGATCGTCACACCCAGCGGCTGCATTCCCGCGCGCCCCATCGGCCCGCCGATGGCCACCGCGCTGGCCAGAAAATCCTCGTAGCGCGTGTCGTGAAAGTGCATCCCCGGCCGCACGTTCCCCGGCTTCGGCGCGCTCACCTCGAGCAAGCAGGCGAGCTGAGCAGCAGCGGCGAGAGAGGAGATAGGAGAAAGGAGAGAAGAAAAGCGGCCTTGAGGGAGAGGGCCATCGTTCGGGAGCCTTGTCCCTCTCTCCTTTCTCCTTTCTCCACTCTCGCCTTTCGCTTCCAGTTCCCGCACAATCGCTCCCGCCACGTCCACACCCGTGGCGTCCTGAAGGCCGCTCCAGCCGGGAATGCCATTGACCTCCAGTACGTAGGGCGGTCCGTCCCGGGCCGGGAGCAGGTCGACGCCGGCGTAGTCCGCGCCCACCACCCGCGCCGCGCGACACGCCAGGTCGCACCATTCGGCGCTTGGCGAGATGGCGCGGGCTTGGCCACCGCGGGAGATGTTCGTGCGCCAGCGGCGGCCAGCGGGCCATTGTCCGGCGGCTGTCCGCAGCCGGGCGTCCGCGTAGGCGCCCTGCGCCGCGTGCCGCTCGATGGCGCCGATCACCCGGCCGCCCACCAGGAAGATGCGCACGTCGCACCCATCGTGCTCCACGGCGCGCTGCACATAGTAGACGGCGCGCACCGCGTCGAGCGCGCGGAAGACGCGCCACGCCATCTCCTCGTCGCTCACGCGCACCATGCCGAGCCCCATGGAGCCGAACAGCGGCTTGACGATCACGTCGCCCATGGCGCGAAAGGCGTCCATTGCCTGCTCCGGCCGCTCGCACACCACCGTCTGCGGCGTGCGCAGCCCCGCGTGCTCCAGGAGCGCGGAGGTATAGAACTTGTCCACCGTTCGCTCGATCGCACGCGGGGAGTTCATCACGATGACCCCGCGCTCCTCCACCCAGTGCAGTACGTCCACGCGGAGGATGATCTGCTCCAACGAGCCGTTCGGGATGATGCGCGCCAGCACGGCGTCCACATCATCCAGCGCTTCGCCATCGCTCGCCAGCGCCGGAGCACCCTCCGGCCTCGGCCCCAGCCGCGCCGTGAGCCCCTCGTACGGCAGCACGATCCCCGTGTGCCCGCGCGCGGCAAGTGCGCGCTGGAGCTCGTCGGTATGCCACCCGGTGCGCGCACTCAGAATCGCGACGCGCATCCGAGCACCTCACTCGCCCAGCAGCGACGTCTCCAGCACCTCGGCGTTCAGTCGCCCGCCGTGAAAGGTGCGGCCGGTCGTCGCGCTGGTGAGCCAGACTTCGGCGGGACTGAAGAGCATGGGGTCGATCTTGTAAAAGTCGCCGCCGTAGCGCTGGAAGATGTCGTGGAAGGGTGTGCCGTAGTCGCTGGAGGCCGATGCCGGAAGCTTCGCCGCGAGATCCGCCAGTTCGTCGTCGCTGGCGCGGATGTGAAGGCGCGCCTCGCCGCCATAGAGCACGCAATCGTTGGTGCGGCCAATGGCGCGCAGGTCGTTCTTCGCCACCGGCGGCAGCGGCGCTGTCCCCATGCCGCTCACCACCCGCGTCACGTCAAAGCCCAGCGTCTCCATCTTGTGCAGCGCCGTCTCGACCACACGCGCCACCACCTGTACCCCGCCGGCGAGCGAGGCCGTGGGCGCGGCGACGAAGGTGATGCCCGACGACTCGACGCCGGCCTTACCGGCCACATAGGCCGCCACCTCATCCGTGGGCAGCGTGCGCGTCTCGAGCACCAGAACGCCGCGCGTCCCCTCCTCCGCGTAGCCGAGTCGCTGGTACAGCTCCGTTTCCACCCGTGCGATGGCGCGCAGCGGGCCCGACCCCATGGCAAAGTAGTCCCCGGCGGTGATGGCCCACCCCGCGTACTGCGACGCCATGCAGCAGACCGCGGGATGGTCGGTCCATACCTGCACGCCGGCGTAGGACCGCTCGCCGATCCGGAGCGGCTGAAAGCCCACGGCGCCCAGGCCGCCCATACACAGCTTCGCGAGCCCGAGTCCCGCGCCCAGCCCGCCCTCGGCGGCGATGCCGGCATCGACCACCCGCGCGCCGTTGTTCAGTGTGTGAACCGCCACGCGCAGCAGCTCCGCATCCGCCGCCATGCGGTCGGCAATGGCCCATGCCCGCTCGTTGAGCGCGAACGCCATCAGGCCTCCGCCCGGTGCAGGATTTCTCCCTTCCCCAACTCCGCCATGTCCCCGCTGTACCGGCGGTACCGCGCAGCCGCGTAGGCACTGCTGCCAGCGATGCCGTACCGTGTGTCGAGCGAGGTGAAGAGCAGGCGGAGGTAGAGCGGTTGGTACGTGCAGTCGTACCGGTACGTCTCGGAGATCTCCACGCTGCCCATCACGACCACGCTTCCGCGTTTGCTCCACAGCCCCGCATCAGCGCCGGCGTTGCCGAGCACGATCACGCTTCCCGCGATCATCCGATTCGCCGCGCGCTCGCCGGCGTCGCCCCCGATGACAATGAGCCCGCGCCGCGCCGACGCACCCGCCTCGGCGCCCGCCGACCCCCGCACCACGATCTCACCGCCGAGCATGCCGCGCGAAGCGCCGAGCGATGCGGCGCCGAGCCGATCACCCGCGCGGCCGGTGATCTCCAGCCGCCCGCCCGCCATCTCGAGACCCGCGCCATCCCCCGCGTTGCCACGAACGGTGAGCGACCCTCCGCTCATGCGCGCCCCTGCGTACCGCCCGGCGTTCCCTTCGATCACGAGTTCTCCCGCCGTCATGCCCGCACCCATGTTGTCCACGCGATCGAGCGCCTCACCTCCGTGCACGCGCATGGATGACGCGTGCCCACCGTGCACCGTGAAGAATTCACCGAGCGGCACCGTGCGCCGCCCCTCCCACACCGGCAGCTCGGCGATCTCGCGCTCGCCCAGACCCGCGCACCGATCCGGTGTAACGCCATCCATCTCGATCCGATGTTCGAGCGAGTGGCGGAGGGTGAGGGTGAGTGGGAGGGGCATGGGTTGTGAGTTATGGGTTGTGAGTCAGAAGGCGGGGGTGTAGGGAATGGGGTGTCGGGTGTTGGGGAACGGCCTTGGCGAGCGGAGCACCAAGCGCGCCAACCCGACACCCGACTCCCTCGCCGTTTCTCCCTTCTCCCTGTTCCCTTCTCCCTCGTCTCTCTTACTGCTTGCGTTCGCTTGCTCCGTGGGTGAACATTTCGCGTTTCACCCCTAGGTAGTGATGGCTGGTGCGCGGTCGTACCGCGCTGCGCAGTTCCTGCCCCGGCTCCGATCCTCCATCCAGCGTCTCGTCCGATGCTTCGGTTTCCCCAGTGCTCGCTGGTCGTGGCTGTTACGCTGTCGCTCACGGCCGCGCCCGCGCTGCTCGCAGCGCAGCAGATCCCCACGCCGGCCCAGGCGCAGCAACTGCTGCAGAACAATCCCAGCCTCGCCGACCAGTTGCGGCAGCGACTGCAGGGCAGCGGACTGACCGCCGACCAGATTCGTGCCCGGCTGCGAGCTGAAGGATACCCGGAAGGCCTGCTGGATAGCTACCTCCCGGGCACCATCGGCGCGCAGGGCGGCGCACAGCCCACGGCCACCGTCTTCGCCGCCGTGCGCGCGCTGGGCATCGTGGATTCGACGGGGGTGGATTCGCTCATGCAGTTTCAGCAGCAGCCCGAGTTCCCGATGCAGGCATACCAGCAGCAGGAGCAGATGGTGTCGCTCCGGCAGCAGGCGCTCTGCGACTCGGTCGCGATCGCGGACTCGCTCATGCTGGACTCGTTGCGCTCGGCGGCGGACAGTGCATTGGCGGACTCGCTGCTCCTCGATTCCACGATCACGCACCGCCTGCCACCGCCCACCCTGCAGCAGCTCACGATCCGCGCGATCTGCCGGGCCCAGGACAGCACACGCATCCAGCAGGACAGCGGCTTCGCGATCTTCGGGCTCGACATGTTCAAGCGGAACACCTCGCAGTTCGAGCCCAACCTGGCCGGACCCGTGGACTCGAGCTACCAGCTCGGGCCGGGCGACGAGCTGGTGCTCATCCTCACCGGAGACGTGGAAGCGGCCTACACGCTCGACATCACGCGTGAGGGATTCATCGTCATCCCGCAGGTGGGGCAGCTCTACGTGGCGAACCTCACGCTGGGGCAGTTGAACAACCTGCTCTACACGCGGCTCGGCAAAGTGTATTCCGGGGTGAAGCGCGGCGCGAGAGCCACCACCCATTTCGCGGTGAGCGTCGCCCGTCTCCGCACCAACCAGGTGTTCGTGGTGGGGGACGTCACGCAACCCGGCAGCTACCAGATATCGAGCGCGGGCACGGCGCTCACCGCGCTGTACGCAGCGGGCGGTCCCACGGAGAACGGGAGCCTGCGGCGCGTGCTCATCCGACGCGGCGGCCGTGTGGTGGACAGCCTGGACGTGTACGGCTATCTGCTGCACGGCGACGCGTCGCACGACGTGCGGCTGCAGTCGGGCGACGTGGTGTTCGTGCCGGTGCACGGGCCGCGCGTGCGCGTGGTGGGGGAGATCATCCGCCCCGCCACCTACGAGCTCGCGCCCGGCGAATCGCTCCAGGCCCTCATCCAGGATGCCGGCGGCTACACCCCCGCCGCCTCGCACCGCCGCGTGCAGATCGAGCGGATCGTGCCGCCCGCCAAGCGAGTGGCCGCGGGGCACGACCGCATCGTCATGGACATCAGCTCCGAGCAGCTCGGCGGCGCGGACGACCCGCCGGTCGCTCTGGCGGCGGGCGATGTGGTGCGGGTGTTCCCCATCGCCGAGCGTGTGCGCAACCGGATCAACGTCACGGGCGATGTCTGGTCACCGGGGTCGGAGGGGTTCACGTCGGGCATGCACCTCTCCGATGCGCTCAAGAGCGCGGGCGGGGTGCGGCCCGACGTGTATGCGGGTGAAGTACTCATTACCAGGCTCCTCCCCGATTCCTCGCGCGTGCAGCTGCGCGCCACGCTGCGCGACAGCACCGGCGCCGTGCTCAACGACCCCGAGCTCCACGAGGACGACCAGATCCACGTCTTCTCCGTGGCGGAGTTCCGCCCGCGCCGCTACGTCACCATCACGGGCGCCGTGCAGAAGAGTGGGCGCGTGCCGTACCGCGATGGGATGACGTTGCGCGACCTCGTCCTCCTGGCGGGGGGGCTGGATGAGGGCGCCTACCTGAACGACGCCGAGATCGCCAGGCTGCCGGAGAACAGGGCCGGCGGCGTGACCGCGACGACGATCAAGGTGCCGCTCGACTCGAGCTATCTGTTCGAGCGCGGGGCGAGCGGGAAGTTTCTGGGCCCGCCGGGGCTTCCCGCGCCCGCTGGTCCGGCGCCCGAGGTGCCGCTCAAGCCCTACGACAACGTGCTCATCCTCCATCAACCCAACTGGGAGCTGCAGCGTACGGTGGCGGTCACGGGGGAGGTCAAATTCCCCGGGCGGTATGCACTCCTGCGCAAGGGCGCGCGGCTGGCCGACGTGATCAAGCGTGCGGGCGGCTTCACCGGCTCGGCGTATCCCGAAGGCGTGGTCTTCTACCGGCACAACAAGGGGCTGGGACGCATTGGTGTGGACCTGCCCGCCATCATGCGCGACCCGCAGTTCCGCGACGATCTCATTCTCCAGGATGGCGACTCCATCTACATTCCGGCCTTCACGGGTGTGGTGACCGTCACCGGCGCGGTGAATTCTCCGGTGGCGGTCGCGTACGTGCCGGGGCAGGACTTGGACGGCTACGTGCGCGCGGCCGGCGGTCCGGCGGAGAACGCGAACATGGCACGCGCGTACGTGCGGCAGCCTAGCGGCAAGGTGCAGAGCGTGCGGCGGCGTAGGCTCTGGCCTGATTGGGTACCGAAGCCCAAGCCGGGCAGCGTGGTCAACGTGCCAGCCAAGACGCCGGGCGAGAAGTCTACCCTGTTGGCGAACCTGGGCGTGTTCGCGCAGTTGGCCGGCAGCTTGGTGGCGATCATCGCGATCCTGCACAAGTAGGAAGCGATGAACGGCAACCGCCGGCTTGACGACGGACCAGATCCTGACGCTCGCGCGGGGGTTGGGGGGACTCCTCCGGTAGCTCGATAGTCCACCTGCTGCGCACGTCTCGACGGTCGACCACTCGCCAGTGCGACAGGCTGGGATGCAGCGCCTCGAAGTTTACCGATCCTCGGATGAAGCGTCGGCGGACGCCCTCTCCCGGAACGTGATGGCTATGCTGGCGTTCCACTCGATATCGAACACGGGCGACAGCAGAATCGGCATCAGGTAGCCAGAGAAAAAATAAATCCGCCGCGTCTCCATCGGCCAGTAGACGCGGATGACTTACCCGCACCGATCGGGCCTGCCACGATGTAGACAGTCGGCCTCAGAACAACCACCGGAACCCCCCGAACACGCTCGATTCCGTCCAGTCCGCGTGCCCGACCTCGAGCGCCCCGTCGAGCACCACATCCAGGTCGGCGGCAGCGCGGTACGTCGCGTTCAACTCCCCGCCCGTGCTTCGCCCCTGGTGTGTTGGTGAGAACAGATTGAACTGGCCGCGGTCGCGCAGGAACGTCGCAGCGTTCAACCGCCACCGGCGTGCCGGATCATCCCAGCTTCCATAGAGCCGCCACGCCTCCCCCTCGCCGCCCAGCGGGTGCCCGATCAGCGTGCGATTCACCGTCCAGCCATCCTTGAACACGTAGTGGCGGTACCAGGTTGCGTAGTAGTTGCAGTCGGTGCACGGGCGGTGGAAGAAGGCGTGCTCGAACCCCAGCGAGAGCGCGGGCACCCCCGGCACCGCGGGCACCTGCACGCCGGCCACCGTGGCCGGAAAGAGTACCCAGGCCTTGTGATTGTCCTCGGCGCCCCACTCCAGATAGAAGGTCGTAGGCACCACCGGCGTGGGCGCCCGGAAGCGCACTTCACCCGAGGCGATCCCATTCTCGAACTCGCGCCCTCCGGTGACCGTTGCGCCGTGCGAGTGGAACATCTCCTTGAAGTTGGGCCAGTTGAAAGGCGGGAGCCCGCTGCCGCTGAACATGAACGCTTGCGTGAAGCCAAGGAGCAGCCGCGGGAAGGGAGAAAAGGAGCCGTGCGACGCGACCACCCACGGATGCTTGACCGATGCGCTGCTGTCGATGCGGCTCAGGAAGGTCTCGAAGTTGATGGGCCCGATGTAGCGGAAGATCCAGGGCAGGCGGATCGGCTCCATGAGACTCACCCCGCCGCCCAGAAAGGGTGTGGTCCCGTCGAACACGATCCCGCCGCCGTTCCCCGGGCCGTAGGCAAAGGAGCGCTGGCCGAGCCAGACGCCCACCTTCTTCCAGGAACCCATCAGATAGCTATCGCCGAGGCCCCACCGGCCCTCCGTCCGCTGCGGGGCGAAGTTCGCGACCGCGTACCGGCCGAGCGGAATGCCGAGCCCCAGGTCGAGCCCGGCATCCGAGCGCGTGCCGAGTGGGGTGGGCGGATCGACATTGTCGCGCGAATTGTCACGAGAGCGAACGGGAAGGAGGTGCCCGGTTTCCCGGGCGTATCCGAGCGTGAACCATCCTTCCGCCTGTGTGGTGGGAATGGTGCGGCGGACCAGTGCGTCGGCGGTCACGGGGAATTCGTCGAGGAAGCGCTGCCAGTACCCCAGGGTGAGCGCGGCGAACTCGGGCCGGGTACGCTGCGCGGTGCGGACCGCGCTCTGGAGGGCCGCGCCGACCTCACGGCGGGAGAGGGAGCCTTCGAGCCAGCCGAAGCGGCGGTCGGTGAGGCCCAGGGCGTTCAGGCGGCGCACGGCCTGGACGGCCCAGTGGTTGGCGGGGAGAAAGGGGGAGGCGAAGGCGGGGGTGGGGGGAAATTGCGCCGGACTCTGGGCGTGGGCGGAGGCGCTGGCGCCAATAGCAAGGAGGAGCCCCACCAGGGGGGCGCAAAGAGTTCGTTGCACAGCGCGTATCGCGAAGCGGGAGGAGGCAGGGGGCGTGGTAGCGACTCGGCTACACGTGCCCGGATCGTGGTGGGGGACTGGAGAGCCACGGCACGCAGCCGATCATGCGAGCGTGTGCGGAAGACCTCGGCAGGAGATGGAGCAATGGGTCCACCCTGTACAAGATACTATCGCACCGGGGGGTGCGCATCCGGAACTCGGCGAAGCGGCGCTGCGCTCGTTCCCGTGGAGATGCGTACGTTGTGCTATCGTGCTTGCCGGGCAGCGCCACATGGCGCCGGTCGCCTTCACATCGGCGCCGTTCTGTAGTCACCCCGCCGCGTCAGCTATTTTCACAGGGGTGAGCGCTGCCTCGCTCGAAGAGGTCGATACGTCCTTGCGCGGAGTTGCTGTAGATGGTTACCATCGTCGTTTTGAAGGACGCGATGCCATGAGGATGCGCCGGCGCCTCGTGTGCTGTGGGGTTTGGTTCGCCGCCAGAGCTCACAACGCGCAATCGGTTCGGGCGTTAAGGAGTGCGAATGCAGCCGCACGGTGAGCGGGAGCAACTCGGGAAGACGATTCTGGTCACTGGAGGCGCCGGTTTCATCGGCAATACCCTGGTTCGCCAGCTCATTTCTGAAACCCATTGCACCGTCGTCAACGTCGACAAATTGACGTACGCAGGGAATCGGGAATCGCTGGCTGATGTAGACGATTCTCCTCGGTACCGTTTCGAACGGGCGGACATCGCCGACCCAACGGCGATACGGCGAATCCTGCAGCTCCATCGTCCAGAGGCGGTGATTCATCTCGCCGCCGAATCGCATGTAGATCGCTCCATCGATGGGCCGGCTGATTTCCTTCGGACGAACGTCCTTGGAACCTATACGTTGCTGGAAGCGACACGCGAGTATTGGTCGGGCTTGCCCGATGCGGCACGAGTTGCCTTCCGCTTTCACCACGTTTCGACGGATGAGGTCTTCGGTTCGCTCGGATCGGCTGGCGCTTTTGCCGAGGATACACCATACCGGCCCAGTTCACCATATTCCGCAACGAAAGCGGCGTCCGATCACTTGGTGCGTGCCTGGCATCACACGTACGGCGTGCCGACACTCGTGACGAACTGCTCGAACAATTACGGTCCCTTCCAGTTCCCCGAGAAGTTGATCCCGTTGATGATTCTCACAGCTCTCGAGGAGCGCCCGCTACCGGTCTACGGCGATGGCCTGAACGTGCGCGACTGGCTCTATGTGGAAGATCATTGCCGGGCGCTACGCCTCGTATTGGAGAAGGGTCGGGTTGGTGAGACGTACAACATCGGCGGCCATACCGAGAAGACGAACATCGAAGTCGTGCGAACCATCTGTGACCTGCTCGATCAGCTACGCCCCCGGCGTGGCGGCCGACCATATGCCGAACTGATCACCTTCGTCGGCGATCGCCCCGGCCATGATCGTCGCTATGCCATCGATGCCGCGAAGATCGACCGGGAGCTTGGCTGGCGACCGCAGGAGAGCTTCGAATCCGGGCTCCGGCGTACAGTGCGGTGGTATCTCGATAACCCCGATTGGTGTAGCCGTGTTCGGGATGGGACGTATCGGCTTGAACGTCTCGGAGTGCTCACGTGACCCGGCGTGGCATCATCCTCGCCGGCGGTCTCAGCACGCGGCTCCACCCGGTCACGCGTTCCATCAGTAAGCAGCTCATGCCGGTGTACGATAAACCGATGGTCTACTATCCCCTGAGCACGCTGATGCTCGTGGGGATCACCGAAATCCTGATCATCACGCGGCCGGAGGAGCAAACGCTCTTCCGGCAACTGCTCGGTGACGGCGGCCAATGGGGCATCTCGTTACAGTACGCTGTGCAGCCGGAGCCCCGCGGCCTTGCCGAGGCATTCCTGATCGGCGAATCGTTTCTTGACGGTGCATCAGCTGCCCTCATCCTCGGCGATAACATCTTCTATGGCGAGGGGCTCGGTCACCTGCTGGTCACGGCGGCGCAACGGTCGGAGACGGGTGCATGCCTGTTCGCGTACTATGTCAAGGATCCTGAGCGCTACGGCGTGGTCGAGTTCGATGATACGGGGCGTGTGCTGAGTATCGAGGAGAAGCCACCGCGCCCGCGCTCATCCTATGCGGTTACCGGTCTGTACTTCTACGACACCCGGGTGTGTGATATCGCCCGGCAAATTCGGCCGTCGGCACGCGGTGAGCTGGAGATCACGTCGGTCAACCAAGCCTATCTGGCCGAAGAGCGACTTGACGTCGAGCTGCTCGGGCGCGGTGTAGCGTGGCTCGACACCGGCACGCACGATTCACTGCTCGAAGCGTCGAACTTCGTGGCGACCATCGAGCGGCGGCAGGGGCTGAAGATCGCCTGCCCGGAGGAGATTGCGTACCGGCGCGGCCTCATCGACAGCGCCCAACTCGAGCGACTCGCCTGCGGGCTGGAGCGAACCGAATACGGGGCGTACCTGCACCATCTCACCGAGCGCGAGAGGCGATACATCAGCCAATGAGAGATACATTTTTGATTTTCGGGTCACCCCGGATCGAGCAGCCGGAGATCGATGCAGTAGTCCGCGTGCTCCAGTCCGGCTGGCTTGGCACCGGGCCGTTGGTGGCGCAGTTCGAGCGGGACTTCGCGGCCTACCGCGGCGCGGCGCCGGAGCGAGCGGCCGCGCTTTTTTCCTGTACGGCGGCGCTGCACCTGAGCCTTCTCGCCGCCGGACTGGGGCCCGGCGATGAAGTCATTACCACGCCGCTCACCTTCGCCGCGACGGTGAACGCGATTCTCCACACCGGCGCCACTCCGGTGCTGGCCGATGTGGACGCCGCCACGATGAACATCGACCCCGATGCGGTAGCGGCTCGAATCACTCCCCGCACCCGCGCGCTCCTGCCGGTACACTTCGCTGGGCGGCCGTGCGACATGGATGCGTTGCTGCCGCTGGTCGACCGTCATGGCCTCACGCTGATCGAGGACTGCGCCCACGCCATCGAGACGGAATATCATGGCCAGCCGGCCGGCACCTTCGGTGACTTCGGCTGCTTCAGCTTCTACAGCACGAAGAATGTGGTGACTGGCGAGGGCGGCATGGTCCTCACCCGCCTGGCGGAGCAGGCGGCGCGGATCAAGATGCTCGGCTTGCACGGAATGAGCCGCGATGCGTGGAAGCGCTTCGGCGGCGACGGCTATCGGCACTATCAGGTCATGGAAGCGGGGTTCAAGTACAACATGATGGACCTCCAGGCGGCCATCGGGATCGAGCAGCTCAAGCGGGTGGAGGAGTACTGGTGCCGGCGTCAGGCAGTCTGGCGGCGATACGACGAGGCTTTCGCCGGGCTTCCGATCCGCACGCCGACGCCCCCCGTGCCCGACACTCGTCATGCGTATCACCTATACACGATTCTCGTTGATGAGGATACGGCCGGGATCACGCGCGATGCGTTCCTCGACGCGATGACGAAGCAGCGGATCGGTGTTGGCGTGCATTACATGAGCGTGCCGGAGCATCCACACTACCGCGAGCGGCTTGGCTGGCGACCCGAGGAGTGGCCCAACGCGATGCGCATCGGGCGGCAGACGGTGAGCCTGCCGCTCTCGGCGAAGTTGACGGATGGCGATGTCGAGGATGTGATTGAGGCGGTGCGAGAAAGTCTCCGGACGTGACGCTGGCACAGCCAGGGAGTGAACCCCACCGTGTCCACCGGCGCTCGCGTGTGATTGCGCCGCTTGGTGGCATGACGCTCGGCCATGATGACCTGGCGATCGCCGAGCGCTGCCTGAAGAATCGCGCACAGTGGGCAGACGAGGCTCCGGTGACCGCGTTCGAACGGGCGTTCGCCGAGTGGAATGGGTCACGTCACGCATTTGCGTTCCTGGGTGGCCGAGTCGCGTTCAGCGCCTGCCTTGCAGCGCTCGAGCTCCCGGCCGGCACAGAGGTGATCGTTCCTGGCTATACCTGTGTCGTCGTGCCGAACGCCATCCGGTTCGCTGGTGCGGTGCCCGTCTTCTGCGACATCGAGCTCGAGACCTACGGTCCCGACGTGACCGACGTGGCTCGCCGGATCACGTCCCGGACCGGGGTGCTGCTTCTCCATCATCTCTTCGGTCTGGTCTGCCGCGACTACGATGCGCTCATCGAGCTCGCTCGTCGTCGGGGACTCCGAGTCATCGAGGACTGCGCGCACGCGACGGGAGCGGAGGATCAAGGCGTGAAGGTGGGCAGACGTGGGGATCTTGCCTTCTATTCGACCGAGCGCTCCAAAGTCCTGAACACGATCAGGGGCGGCCTCGCGGTCACAGATGATGAAGAGCTGGCCCGCGGGCTCGCCGCATACGCCGAGCGCGCACCCCGGCCGGCACCAGCGGAGGTGGAGCGGTGCCTGCGGACTGTACGCATCGTCCACGACCGCGCGTGGCATCCACGACGCGGGCTCGCCAGGCGCTGGGCCCAGTTCCGCGATGGGCGCCACGAGGCGGTGTCGACCACGAGCGGGGAGATACGAGGTGAGCGTCCGACCGACTATGGGCAGCGTCTGCCGGCGCCGCTCGCCGAGCTCGGCCTCAACCAGCTCGCCAAGCTCGACCAGTTGAGCGTGGAGCGGCGACGCACGGCCGTCCGGTGGGATGCGTGGTGTCGTGCTATGGGCTATGCACCGCCGTTCGTGCGCGAGGGATCGCTCCCGGTCTTTTTGCGCTATCCCGTACTGGTCGAAGCGGAGCGGAAGCGGGACGGTGGCTGGGCACGACGAGAACTCGGTATCGACCTCGGTGTCTGGTTCGTGTCGCCGATCCATCCAGCGCCGTTCTCCCTTCCCGACTGTCCGCGTGCCATGGAAGCGGTGCAACGGTGCGTGAATTTCCCGACGCTGCTGCCTTCCGGAGCCTCGCCTGAATGAAGTGGCTTCGCGGCATTGTCCTCCTGCCAGCGGCCCTTGTGGAGATGATCGTCACCTATCTTCCTGGTCCGGTTGGCTATGCGCTCCGCGAGCGCTACTGGCGCCGGCGGCTCGGCGGGCTGGGCCGCAAAGTGCGGATCGAGCCTGACGTACACTTCCAGTCTCCCAAGCTGATCATGATCGGAGACGGATGTTGGATCGACAAAGGCGTGATCCTGCTCGCGGGCGAAGATCGCAGCGGGCGTGCTCGTCGGCTCCTGAGCACGGCGGGCACGACGGCCCCACGCGGCACCATTCGCATCGGAGCCGATGTTCATGTGGGTGCCTACTGCTTGATCTCGGGCATCGGCGGTGTGAGCATCGGGAATGAGTGCACCCTCTCGGCCGGCGTTCGTATCTACTCGTTTTCCCATCATTACCGCTCGGACGAGCATCCCGCCGACAGGCGGATTCGCTTCGGATCGCCCGGCGACCCGAAGCGCCAATTTCTCATCGAGGGAGCCGTCGTGCTCGAGGAGAACGTCGGTGTGGCGCTGGGCGCGGTGATTCTGCCGGGCGTCCGCATCGCGCGCGATTCCTTCGTGATGATCCACAGCGTCGTATCCCATTCAGCCGAGGAGAACTCGCTGATCGCCGGCCAGCCGGCCACCCGGATCAGGGCGCGATTCTCTTCATCATGATCCCCGTGCGTCATCAGGGCTTCCTCGTGCAGCGCCGCCGCGGCTCCACGTCCGTTGCGGGCCTGGCGGGTGCGCGTGTGCTCACCCCATGCGGTACGCGTCGAGCCGACAGGCTGGTTCGCGCATGTCGCTGAAACGCACCGCCATCACCGGCGCTAAATGGACTACGGTCTCGAGTATCGTGCGAACGGGGCTGCAATTCCTACAGGTTGCCGTTCTCGCGCGATACCTCGCGCCAACGGACTTCGGGCTGATGGCGATGCTCATGATCGTACTCGGCTTCGCGCAAGCGTACGCCGACATGGGCGTGAGCAGCGCGATCATCTATCACCAGGACACAACGGACGACCAACTCGCCTCCCTGTATTGGCTGAACGTCGGCGGAGGTGTGATCGTGAGCGCACTGCTCCTGCTGGCGACACCCGCGGTTGTGGCGCTGTACCACGAGCCTCGCCTGGCGCCACTCATGCCATGGGCATCGGCGATCTTCCTGGTCACACCCTTCGGTCAGCAGTACCTCGTGCTGTTCGAGAAAAACCTTGCCTTCGATCGGCTGGCCTTCATCGAGGCAGGGTCTACCGTCGTGGGCACCGTCGTGGCGGTCGTCGCGGCAATCCGCGGGAGCGGCGTCTACGCGCTCGTCTGGGGACAGCTCGCGACGAGCGCTTCTCGTGCTCTCCTGCTTGCAGGCGCCGGTCACCGGCGCTGGCCGCACCGCCTGCATTTCCGCTGGAAGGACTGTAACGGGTATCTCAGCTTCGGCGCGTACCAGATCGGTGAACGCACGGCAAATTACCTGGCTGCGCGGCTCGATCAGCTCCTGGTGGGTGCGTTGCTCGGTGCGCAGCCGCTCGGGTACTACAATCTGGCTTGGAGTCTGGTGATCCAGCCGATTACCAAGATCAATCCGATTCTGACCCGCGTAGCGTTTCCTGTATTCGCGCGCGTGCAGGACGATATCGAGCGGCTCCGCCGGGGCTTCCTCACTCTGAGTCGCAT
Organism: Gemmatimonadaceae bacterium; assembly: GCA_036278935.1. GTDB lineage: Bacteria > Gemmatimonadota > Gemmatimonadetes > Gemmatimonadales > Gemmatimonadaceae > DASSNR01. The sequence continues at coordinate 56,944 of DASUKA010000005.1, read as the reverse complement.
GTTGGCCCTCGTCAACGTCCCGCTGCTCATTGGTCTCGCGGCGACAGCGCCGGCCGTGGTGCGAGTACTTTACGGCGACGGGTGGCAACCGGTGGTCCCGTTGGTGCAGGTACTCGCGCTGGTAGCGTTGCTGCGGTCAAGCGCGAATCCGGTGGGCTCTCTCCTACTCGCCCGCGGTCGGGCCGACCTCGGGTTCAAGTGGTCGGTCGCCATCCTGCTCGTGATGGTGCCGACAGTCTATTTCAGCACGGAGCTCGGCCGTACGCTAGGGGTCGCGATCGGGCTACTCGGGCTTCAGATCGTCCTGTTCGGGCTGGGCTACTACTTCCTCATCCGCCCGATGATCGGGCGGTGTTGGGGGCAGTTCCTCGGGACGGTGGTACCGGCTCTCAGCACAGCGATATTCATGGCGGTGCCCGTCTATCTCCTGTCGCACTTTGTCCAGGTGCCCCGACCTATTCTGCTCGGCATGCAGATCGCGCTTGGCGTCGCGATCTACATTATTCTCACGTGGATATCGCGCAGGGATGAATTGAGGGAAACACTCCATCTGGTCTTGCGTGCCTGACCTGATGACGCATGAAGATGTGCAAGAAACGGAGATGCTCGTCGCAGTCGAGGCGGTGCCGACCTGGCTAGCACAGACCGAGGTCTGGCTCCACGACCAACTACGCCATCTCCCGCCATCTGTAGATGTGCACGTCATCTGCGAGACAGTCGCCCACTTGGAGCAATTCCCGATTGCTCACCTGCACGCCTTAGCCGCTGAGCCGATGTGGCGTGTTGTCATGGACAAGGGGCTGCGCAAGCTCGGCCTGCGCAGGCAGCTGGGGTTCGTCGCCCACGAGCTCCGGCGGCTCCGGCCAGCGGTTCTCCATTCGCACTACGGTCCCGTCGGGTGGCGCAATGCGCGCCTTGCCCAGCGTGCAGGTGCCCGGCATGTTGTGACCTTCTATGGCTACGACGTGAACCAGTTGCCGAGCACCAATCCGCGCTGGCGTTCGCGCTACGCAGAGCTGTTCCAGTTGGCGGACGTCGTGCTATGTGAGGGGCCACACATGCGGGAGTGCATCATGAGGCTCGGCTGCCCAGACGAGAAGGTGCGCGTCCACCGGCTCGGAATCGCCCTGGAGGAACTTGCCTTCCGCCCGAGGCGCTGGATGCCGGGCGAGCCGCTCCGCGTACTTCTCGCCGGCTCGTTCCGTGAGAAAAAAGGGCTCCCGTATGCCCTCGATGCCCTGGGCCAATTCCAGTGCGAGGTACCAGTGGAGGTAACGCTGATCGGTGATGCGACCGATGCGCCACGCGATCAAGCGGAGAAACAGCGCATTCTCGAGGCCATCACCCGGTCGGGGCTCAAGGACCGCGTACGTCGGTTAGGCTACCAGCCTCACGCGACACTGCTGGAAGAGGCGTACCGCCATCACGTCTTTCTCTCGCCGAGCATCGTTGCTGCGGACGGTGACACCGAGGGAGGGGCGCCGGTGACGATCATCGAAATGGCCGCAACAGGAATGCCGGTGGTGAGCACAACGCACTGCGACATCCCGCAGATCATACGTGATGGCGAGACCGGCTATCTGGCGGCCGAACGGGACGTCGCGGGTCTGGTGGCGTCCCTCCGCAAGCTGACCGATGAGCCGGAGAGTTGGACGCCGCTGGTCAAGCGCGCGCGTACACACATCGAGGCGGGTTTCTCGGCGGTGCGCCAGGGGCGCGAGCTCGCTCGGCTGTACGACGAGCTCGCTGCCATTCAGCCCGCGATATGAGTCGCGCTGTGTCGCGGTTGAAGGTTCTGATGGCCTGCCCCAACTACTGGACATCGACCTTCCAAGTCGGGAGCCATCATCTCGCTCGTGGATTCGTGGCTGCGGGATGGGATGTCGCGTACGTCTCCGATCCGATCTCGCCGATGCACTTCGTGCAGAGAGGGGGGCGGGGACTCAGCGAGCGCCTCAACATCTACCGGCGTGGCGGAATGAAGACGCTCGATGGACAGCTATGGGCGTATGTGCCCGGGGCGCTCGTGTCTCCCCATAATCGGCCGGTTCTGCGGGGCGAGTGGGTGCATCGCCGGTGGTCTCGTTGGACTATGCCGGATGTGGTAGGCGTCGTGCGCCGGCAGGGGTTCGGCCGCGTGGATCTGCTGTATATCGACAGCGTAAACCAAGCGTTTTGGCTCGATGCGATTGACGCCCGGCGCTCAATCCTGCGCATTGCCGACAACCAAACTGGCTTCGCGAAGTTCACGCCGGCCATGCGTCAGTTGGAGCGTGAAGTCGCGGCGCGTGTGGACCTCGTTGCGTACACGGCGTACCGCCTGCGCTCCTATGCTGAAACCTTGGGACCACGCGCGCTGCTCCACCTCTCGAATGGCGTCGACTTCCATCATTTTGCCGAGGGATCACGCATATCCCCTCCGGAATATGCAGGCCTCCCGCGTCCGATCGCGGTGTATGTTGGTGCGATGGAGGAGTGGTTCGACTTTGCGCTGGTGGCACACGCAGCTCAGCGACTGCCAGATGTCTCCTTCGTACTCATCGGACCTGACCATCTCGCGCGTCGTCGGTTAGCCGCCGCTCCGAACATTCATCTACTCGGCCGCCGTCCCTTCGCAAAGCTGCCGCGCTATCTGCACAACGCCGATGTGGGGCTCATCCCATTCGATGTGCATGGTCACTCCGAGCTGGTGCACAGCGTGAATCCACTCAAGCTGTACGAATACATGGCATGTGGGCTGCCGGTCGTGGCGACCTCATGGGGAGAGCTGCAGGAGCTGCGAAGTCCAGCGGTGTTGTGCGCATCAGAGCAGGAGTTTGTCTCCGCCGTTTCGGCCGCGGCGACGAATGGGGCCGAGCATCGGAGAGAATCTGTTCGCTTCGCCGCCGCCGCCGATTGGCAACATCAGGTGTCCAGGCTGCTCGCAGCGCTCGACCTGGGATCCTGCGGTTGAAGGCGCGGTCACGCATGGAGCCTGTGGCCCCTGGAGGAGGACGGAGCCAAGTTCAACCAGCGCTTGACCTTCCCGTAGCGACCGTGGCATCTTGCTCCGTTACGGTTGCGCGGGACCACATGCTGCCCAGCCGATATTCCGACAAGGTACAGCGCAGTTCGGCACGCTCTCGAAACCGTCTCCGCGTGCGTAACCTGAGCCCGTGCCACACCCCACGCCGCTAGCGTTGCGGCAACCCTCTGTGTTGTAATGTCACGGTTATCGGTACCTTCGGCGTCCTCCCCAGCCGCTTCGGAAGAGCTCACCATACTCGAACTCCTGTCGCCGTTCATGCGGCGCTGGCGAATGGTCTTTCTCGTACCGCTCATCTTCGGTGTAGCTGCAGTGGCCGTGTCCTTCCTTGTGACATCGAGGTATACGGCGGTCACGACCTTCACCGAGGAGAACAGCGATGCATCGGCACTCTCCGGAGCACTCGGGGGGCTCGCCGGGCTGGCTGGACAATTCGGGGTCTTGAATACGTCCGGGGGAAATCTCTCGCCTGATTTTCTCGCGAGCGTTCTCGCGAGCCGCGAGCTGCTCGACTCCACGCTTACCACTGCATTCGCGGACCCACACGAAGCGGGCACTCGAGATTCGTTGCTGAACATCCTGAACATCGAGGGAGCCACCGAGCGAGAGCGGTTGAGCCGCGGCGTGCGTCTGCTGCGCAAGCAGGCCCAGTCGAATGTTGACGAAACGACCGGGATCGTGACGCTCAGTGTGGAGTTGGACGATCCGGAGCTCGCCGCCGCCGTGGCCAATCGGATGCTGCAGCTGCTCGATCGGTTCAATACCACACAGCGCCAGACGCAATCCCGGCAAGAGCGGATATTTGTCGAAGGGCGCCTGAAGGAAGCGGAGAAGGAATTGCGCGCCGCCGAGCAACAACAAGTACAGTTTCTCGAGGCGAACCGGCAGTATCAGCAGTCACCGCTGTTGACTGTCGAGGCCAACCGCTTGGACCAGCAGGTGCAGACGAAGCAGGAGGCCTTTCTCACCCTGACGAAGGCATACGAGGATGCGAAGATCGCCGAAGTCCGTGATACTCCATCTATCACCGTCGTCGATGCGGCCGTACCACCCGTCATGCGCAGTTCGCCCCGTCGGCTGCTGTTCCTGTTGGTGGGCCTCTTCCTCGGCGTGCTGACAGCCGGGGCGGTCGTGTACCTGCTGGATTTTCGCCGGCTGGCGTATCGCCTGGACCGTCGAGGTCCGGCGACTGGCCGCACGGGTATCGGCTCCTATGACGGGATAGTCGACGGCTCAGACCGGGAAGCCGGAGCGATAGATCGTTGACCGGCTCGACAATCGTCCCGACTTCCGGCGTGTCGTGATGTTGCCGCCTGCTGTCCCGCGCGCGGCGTATGAATGAGTTGATCGGTTTTGGATCGCCCTGGGTTACCGCCCTCTGGGCGGTGTCGCTCGCCGCCGCGCTTGCCTGGCTGGGCCGCGAGCTCCTGCTCGGGCGGCTCGTGACAATCCCGTCGTTCGTGGTTGGCTTGAGCTTCCTCGCACCGCTGCTGGTGCAGTACCCGTTTACGTTCTCTCCCATCAACATTCTAGCGACGGGCACCCGCGGCTTTTCACGCTATCCGGTGCACGTGGACGCCGCCTTTCTCATTTCGCTCGTCGGAATGGTGAGCTTCGTCGTGGGCTTTCTCATCCCCATTCGCGTCCGCGATACGTTCGCGCCGGCGGCGTTCGTGAGCGCTGGTGTCCGGATCTGGGCACAGAAGGTGTTCCTCTACATCTCGCTCGCCGTCACGATTGCCGCGTTTGCCGCGATGTTCCTCCTCGGGATGCTCGGTGCCGGAGGCGCGCGAGCGGGGGCGATGATGCTGCCGGCGCTACGCCCGCTCTACAACATCGTGCACACCATCCTGCCTCTCCTGATTGCGTTGACCCTCGCTGTCGGCTGGCAGCGCCGACGGCGGTTCATCCTGCTGATGGCTGCTGTCGAGATCTCACTTGCAGTGCTCACTGGGACTCGGGCTGCCGTGCTGGGCGGCATCCTCCTCTTCGCGGTCGCCGTGTTGTGTCGCCGCTCCCTGTCCACCGGCCTGTCGGGGAGCATGGCCGTGCGGGTGATCGTCATGGCTGCCGTACTGCTCGTAGCCGCCATCTATATGGGCGACGTACGGAGGGGACAGTACAACCCTCTCCTGTCCATCGCCGGGATTGGAGTGCACCTGTTCTACGGGAACACTTTCTCGGACCTACGTGATTTCGCCTGGGTGCATGCATACTGGAACGGCACCTATCTATGGGGCAAGACCGAGCTCGCTGGCCTGCTCGCGTTCGCGCCGTCTGCCATGATCCCGTTCAGACAGGACTGGGGCTGGGGGGTAGTGAGCACCACCTGGACTGGCTTGAACAGCAAGGTGCACCCCGGGTTACGTCCAGGGAGCTTCGGTGAGCTGTATTTCAACTTCGGTATCCCGGGGGTCGTGGTTGGGGGATTGCTCTTCGGATACATTGCCAGACGTCTCCACGCCGTCACACAGCGGGCTGCCCGGTTGCCCGACGTGCACACGGCTACGCTTGAGATCATCGCGGCTTTCGCCACTCTGGGACTCGTGAAGAGCTTCCTGATCACCGCCGGTTTCTTTGAAGTGTACGTAGTCGTGTTGACGCTCCTTGCTCTGCAAATCATGGCAGCCGTTGCGCGCGGCAGCGCACAGCTCTTGGATACTGGACGGTATGCTTCTGTCGGTCCGATCCCAAGCACCCACGATCCATAAGCCTTGGCTGGATCGAGTAGATGAGAGAACCCGCGCGAGTTTTCTTGAATGGGCGCTTCCTCACCCAGGGCACGACGGGTGTGCAGCGCCACGCGCGCGAAGTTGTGCGGGAATTGGATCGGCTTCTCTCGCGGATCCCGACATCGGCTGATCAGCCGTGGATGCTGCTCACTCCCCGGGGAGCGAGCATGGATTTTCCACTTACGAACATCCAGCGGCGCACGGTCGGCCGGCTCACGGGGCATCTCTGGGAACAACTCGAGCTCCCGAGGCACGCTGCAGCTGGAATCCTACTGGGATTTGCGAACTCCGGTCCGATCCGGCATCCACGGCAGGTCGTGACGATCCACGATGCCGCTGTGTTCGCAGTACCTGAGGCGTTCTCTCCTCGGTTTGGTCGGTGGTATCGGTTCCTGTTGCCACGACTGGCACGGAGGGCCCGGCTGGTCCTGACTGTTTCGGAGTTCTCCGCCAGCGAACTGGTCCAGCGTGCGGGCGTAGCGCGGACCAAACTCAGAGTCGTGCCACCCGGCAGCGAACATCTCCACCTGATCGAAGCAGATCGCTCGATTCTCGATCGATTCTCGCTCATCGGGCAGCCCTTCGTGCTGGCCGTGGGCAGTCAGAGCCCGCACAAGAATCTTGCCCGTTTGATGGAGGCAGTCGGCCCTCTCAGCGACCGAGGGTACCGCATTGTAGTGGCCGGTGGTGTCAATCCTCGCATCTTTGGAGGAATGACGATGGGCCCGGATGCGTTCACGGCCGTTGGCTATGTGACGGATGGCGAATTGCGGGCGCTCTACGAGGCGGCAAGCTGCTTGGTGTTTCCTTCGCTCTATGAAGGATTCGGCCACCCGCCGCTGGAGGCGATGAGCCTTGGGTGCCCGGTTGTTGCGTCCTCGGCGGCCTCAATCCGCGAGGTCTGCGGCGATGCCGCAGTCTACTGTGATCCACATCAACCAGAGGACATCCGGCGGGCCATCCTCGAAGTGATCAATGCACCAGAGCGAGGCGCCGAATTACGGCGCCGTGGGGCGGCCCGCGCCGCAATGTTCAGTTGGAAGCGGACCGCCCGGCAGATCTTCGAGATGGTTGAGGAGCTCATCGTAGATACGTCAGCGACCATACACTCGTCCATCGCCGCAGGCCCGCAATCGTTCTTCTCGCCGGAGGCGAATATTGACTAGAGTCGCCATCGTTCACGACTGGCTGGTCACCTCCGCCGGCGCCGAACGCGTGCTCCAGCAGATGCTGACACTCTTCCCCGATGCCGATCTCTACAGCCTGATCGACTTCATGCCGGAGGACCTGCGCACGCTCCTTGGTGGACGCCGGGCACGGACCTCGTTCCTGCAACGCCTGCCCGGAGCCCGCAAGCACTACCGCAGCTATCTCCCGCTGATGCCGCTCGCCGTGGAGCAGTTCGATCTCTCGGCCTATGACCTGGTGCTCTCGAGCTCGTACGCCGTGGCCAAGGGGGTCATCACTGGGCCCGATCAACTGCATCTCTGCATGTGCTATTCGCCGATCCGCTACGCCTGGGACCTGCAGCATCAATATCTGCAAGAAGCGCATCTCACCCGTGGCATCCGCGGCGCGCTCGCCCGCTACATCCTCCACCGAATTCGCACCTGGGACGTTCGTACCGCCAATGGCGTGGATGGCTTCATCGCCATCTCGCACTACATCGCCCGCCGCATCTGGAAGGTCTACCGCCGCGAGAGCACGGTCATCTACCCGCCCGTCGATGTCGACGAGTTTACCCTGCGAGAGCAGAAGGAGGACTTCTACCTGACGGCATCGCGCCTCGTCCCCTACAAGCGCATCGATCTGATCGTCGCCGCATTCGCCGCCATGCCGGATCGCAAGCTGGTCGTGATCGGCGATGGCCCGGAAGCCCGGAAGATCCGCGCGCTAGCGGGACTGAATACAACCATCCTCGGCCATCAACCATTCCCGGTGCTCCGCGACCACATGCAGCGGGCACGCGCCTTCGTATTCGCTGCCGAGGAGGACTTTGGTATCGCGCCGCTCGAAGCCCAGGCGTGCGGCACGCCGGTCATTGCGTATGACAAGGGGGGAGCCCGCGAAACCATCGCGGGCCTCGATCAGGCCGCACCAACGGGCGTCCGCTTCGCGGAACAGAGCGCCGATGCCATCCGCCATGCCGTCACTCGCTTCGAGCAACTCAGCACGCCGATTTCGCCATGCAACTGCCGGCGCAACGCCATGCGCTTCTCTGCGGATCGTTTCCGGACGGAACTTGCCGATTATGTCAGTATGGCAATGGAACAGTTCCGTGCCCGGTCCGGGAAGCAGCAAGCCTGCGACGCTGCCCCGTAACCGAGCATTCAGCGACCGCTCAGTGCGCCCCTTCCATCCTGAGCACCACCGGCACTGTCGCCGCCAGAATCACGAAGTCCTTCCAGATGCTCCATTGGCGCATCCATTGGCTTTCGATCCGCATCACCTGCTCGAAGTCGGTGATCGTGTTGCGTCCCTGCACCTGCCACGGACCCGTGATCCCCGGCTTCATCTCGAAGCGCGAGTAGTGATGCTCTTCGTACAGGGAGACCTCTGACGGCAGCGGCGGACGCGGCCCGACCAGCGACATCTCGCCACGCAGAACGTTCCATAATTGCGGGAGCTCGTCCAGGCTGGTCCGGCGCAGCAAGCGACCGACGGCCGTAACGCGCGGGTCGTCTTTGACCTTGAACAGCCGCTCATCACCGTACAGGCTCTGGGGCGCCAGTTGAGAACGCTGTTGTTCGGCGTCCTGGACCATACTGCGGAATTTGTAAATACGGAACACCCGCCCCCCACGCCCCACGCGGGTCTGCGCGAACAGCGCAGGTCCAGGTGATGACAGCCGGACGGCCAGGGCAATGAGCAGTAACGCTGGCGACAGAACGATCAGCCCGAGGCCGGAGAGCAACAGGTCGACTGCGCGCTTAATGATGAACTGGTGCCCTTTCACCCCGGGGCTCGTGAGCTGCATGAGCGGCGTACCCCGGCGCCAGATGAGCTGTGGGCGAAGGTGGCCGATCTCTGTCCAGTGCGATGCCACCAGGACGTGGCATCCCGCAGCATCCGCCACATCGAGAATGTCCCGGCAGAAGCTGGCATCGCAGTCGCTACTCAGGACGATCGTGTCCACATTGTACTGCTCGATGATCCGCACCAGTTCCGCCACACGGCCGAGCGCATCGGTCTGCACCGGCGCGCGTGTGTCGAGGTACCCCACCAGCGTGAATTCTCCCGGGTCACTCAGCATGGGATGCCGGAGGAGACGCCGCGCTGCCGGCGCTGCGCCGATCACAACGGCTCTCGGCAGGTGCCCGCGCCGCTGCCGGACCCGACGCACGACGCCGTCGACGACGAACCGCTCCACCACCAACGTGCTCCCCACGCCGATGGCGACGATGACGCAGCCGATCAGGTGATACCAGGAGAAGGCGCTCCACAGCCATCCCCAGCACACAAGCGCCAACCCTGCCGCCGATCCGGAGACAATCGCACTAGCGTCGCGGCGATAATCCGCCGGCCGGTAGGTCTGGAACACGGCCAGTCCAAGGAGCACGGCGATGACCAGCTGCAGAACATGGAAGCTGCCGTGCGGGAGGAGCGTCTGGACAACCGACGCCAATGTGCCACCCAGGATGTGCGCATCGCGAATGGACAACAGGACCAGCCGCGCCAGCAACAGCGTGGCGATGTCCGCGGCCAGCAGCACCCCGCAACGGGCGATACTGCGATTCCGGTGTCTGCGCACCAGTTTGGGCGCGCACCGCTGCAATACGAGTGGGCGCGGAACGGGTTTGGCGCTCGTTCCCGAAGCTGAGCTCACCTCGGCCGGATGCACCGGGCGATACGTGCTCGAATGAGCGGTGCGTGAGCGCGATCGGCTCCGAGCAGCCGTGTCACGAGGCTTCATGCCACACGTCCTGCGACGCCACGAGCGAGCACGGCTGGTCTATCAGTAAAATGTGAGGGAGCGGGACGATCAGTGCAGCCCACAGCAGGCCAGCACTCAGTAACCTGCATGCATGCAGCGACATCCACATCGGTTGATCGTGCGTACCGACAGACAAGTTTCATACACGTTTCTCTGGATGGCGGCTGAGGGGCAGAATGCACGGCAATCGAGCGATCCCAGTGTGCAGACATGGCGGGGACGGCCGACACTGAAATCGCGCGAAGGTAACTGGTAGTTCGATGGAATAGGCGCCGTGAAGAGGAATGCGGCGCGAACGGAGATCTCGTTGGCAACATCGAGGGGTACTGCGACATAGCGCTACTCCTCGCCTCGACGCGGCCATTACATACCGGGAAAACGAATGCGCCCGACGCTGCGAAACCCGACCACTTACAGCGGTACTGTAAGTGAGTGGAGTCAAGCCGGAGCGCATCAATGTAATGGCTCAATTCCGACAATATTGCGCCACATGGTTCGAATCGCAAGTGTCCACCCCAGCAGCCCGGACGGCTCTGCGGAGCGCCCAGCGTGTGTATCGTCTTGTCCGCCGTCAGCGTCTGCGCCTCAACTCACTGTCCATAACGGACGTCCCAAGCCCAAGGAAGGCAACTAACCACCAAACATTAGACACTCATAATCTTGCAAGCCGATCGTCTTTCCCACCTCACTCCGCCCCCTCCATGATCCGCCGCAAATAAAAGTGATGCGGCCCCAACTTCCCCCCGTAATTCCCCGCTGTGATCGCCCGTACGCCCGCACCACACGCCGCTCCGATCCCCACCCGCATCGCGCGCGCGATCGACTCCGCATCCAGGCCATCGATCACGATCTCCAGCACTCCGTTCACACCGTCCGGCAATGCACTCTCCGTCACGGCACGTATCGTCGGGCTGAATGCATCGTTGGTCGTCGCAATCATCCCCGCATACCGTCGCGAGCCTACCTTGCTCCCGCTCCGGACGATGCCGCCGGGAAATGGAAGAATCACGCCAGCGACGCCGGCCATAGCGGATACCGCGCGCTCCGCCGCCCCGAGCGCCGCACTTCCGCTCTCCGCAAGAATCAGGAAATTCCCGCCCCCCACCCCCTTCTGCACCCCGAACATCTCCTGCACCACGAACTCCCCATCCATCACCGGAATGCGCCAGTAGCGCTCTCCGGCAATCACCTTCGACATCTGAAAGCCATCGCCAAACACCCGCAGTGCCTTCCCTACGCCTACACGCTCCGTCGCATCGCGCAGCCCGTCGAAGCACGCCGTGGTCACGCAAGTGAGCACGGTCTGCCCCACGCGCTCGATGAGACGCTTCCCGAGTGCTTCGGCGTCCATCGTGAACAGGAGCACGCTCACACCGGGGCGTCCGTCGAGCGTTTCCTCCGGCTCGAGCGCCCGCTCGATCCCCGCCTCGCACTTGCATCCGATCACGGAGGTGGCAAAACCAGTCATCTCCAACGCCGCCGTGCGCGCCCACGCCGCCGTGCCGGCGGTGATGATCACGCGCGCCGCACGCATGGTGAACGCCTCGGCGAAGGTGTCCTCGATCACCGTGCCGCGGATCTCCACGTCACGCCTCTCCAACGCCCGTGTCCAGCGGCGCGGACACCGGGTAGTTGTCGAATGACACGGTGCTGTAGCGGTCGAAGTAGCGCCGGAGGTCGCGCTCCACCGCGCGGTCGTACTCTGGCTGCACCGCAATCCGCTGCCCAGCGGGCGCGCGGCGAAGCTGCCCCTCCTCAACCACCAGCACACCACCTTTGATCACGTAGCGCGGGGTAGCGAACATCGCGGCCAGATCAGCATCATGCGCGTAGATGGTCACGTCCGCGTCAGCGCCCGGGCCCAGATGGCCCTTGGTCGTGAGTCCAAGCAAGCGCGCGGGGCCCGCGCGCGTGATGATCGCGATCTCGCCAAGCGTGTATTCGCGCGACAGGCCATCTGCCAGCGCACTCCCCGCGAGCAGGCTCTGGTTCACACGCTTCAGCTGTTCGTCGCGCGCACCGCGGTCCATCAGGAGCTGGATGAGCCGGGGATACGCCAGGAAGGAGCCGCCGTTGGGATGATCGGTGGAGAGCACCATCCGCCAGGGATCCTCGGACAGGAGAAAGAGCTCGAGCCCGATCACCCATTGCAGGGCCGACACCGCCGCCTTGTCCCGGTACTCGTAGGGCACCACACCGCACCCGGTCTCCAGCTCCACGTCCACGTTCACCCACTTTCGTCCGGTGCTCGCGTACAGCAGATATTCCACGGCCGCATCCGCGGTCACCGTGGTCGCGGGCCCGAGCATCACCTGTCCCACGTCGCCGCTCAGCTCCGGATGCCCGTTGAGGTACTCCACGACCTCGCGCGCGGCCGAGCTCCATTTTCCGCCGCGCTCGCCGCTGTAGCTATGAAACTGCAAGTGCGTGAAGTGCGCCCGCTGGCCATCCACGGTGCGCATGCTCTCGAGCGTGGTGGTCACGTTGCCCGGTTGCCCGAGCTGGTTGCAGTGGATGTGCACGGGATGCGGGAGCCGAAGCTCGTTGGCGACGGTCGTGAGCGTCTCGAGTATCGCGCGCGGCGTCACGCGCGGATCGCCCACGGGCGCATCCAGCCCGCCCACTTCGCGCACGCCACGCTTCCATAGCGCCACGCCTCCCGGGTTCACGATCTTGATGGCGTAGCCCTGCGCGGCGCGCAGCAACCAGGCGGCATAGTCGCGCGCGCGCCCGGTCTCTCCCGCCGCGATCTGTCGGAACAGGTAGTCGTTGTTTCCCATCAGGATGTAGCATCCCGCGTCCACGATGGGCGTGTCGTCAAGCTCGGCGTGTGTCTCGCGCGCGCCGAGCGGCGCCACCGCGGCCTCGAACACGGTGGTGTAGCCCAACCCGGCATAGCGGTAGCCGGTGCTGAACGTACTGGGCACGGTGCCGCCAGTGCCGGAGCGCGCCCCGGAGTGTGCGCTGGATTGGCCGTCATCCAGCGTCGGCGCGCGCACGGCGTCGGCGGTGTGCTCCTCAGGGAGCAGCCGCCGGGCCTGGTTCACGCTCGTGGCGGCCACGTGGGTGTGCATGTCGATGCCACCGGGCATCACCACCATCCCGCGCGCCTCGAGCCGCGGCGCATCACTCGGCAGCGTGGCGACGATGCGGCCGTTCTCGATGCAGATGTCGCGCTCATCGCCGTCTATCCCGTTCGCGGGATCGTAGACCGTGCCACCGGTGATGCGAAGACGATCGCCGGTGGTCACGCGGCGTGCTCCGATGCGCGGATGTGAAGCCGCTGCGCCAGCGCCGTGACCACCCTCAATGCATCGGTCGCACCGGCGAGCGACGGGCGAAGCGGGAGCGGGACTTCGTCCATACGCATGGCGATGCCGCCCTCGTGGATGCCGGCCACCCCCGTGTCGATGGCGACATCCGGAGCGAAGCCGCTCTCGCTCGCGCGCGGTCCGATAATGATGGTGGTGACGTGCGCCAGCATCGACGCGACCGCCGGCGGAATGGTGGCGGCCGCGCCAAGCACGAGCGCGACGTCGATCGCCCCGCTCTCCAGCAACGCGCCGGCGCCCTCGGCGGGACGGTAGCGCGGAACGCCGCGCGCGAAGTCCACGGCCAGCGGGTAGCCGGTCTGCCAGGTGAGCACAGCGTCCGCGCCCGAGCGATTGTTTCCGCCGCGAAGAGTGCTGAGCGCGCAGCGCGTACCACGGTTGAGCGCCTGCGCGAGCGTCACGAGCGCTTCGGCGCGCACAGACGCATGTGCCGACGTGGATGATGATTCGCCATCGTGCACGATCACCGCGTAGCGCGCGGCCATCAGGCGGCGCGCCAGACCGAGCGCGCGCGTGGCGAGATCGTCAGGCGACGTCCCCTCGGTGGGCCGGCCGAGCGCCGCCGCGCGCATGAGGGTGAGCGCCGCTACCTCCTCGCCGTCGCTGAACCGGACGCGCTCGTTCACGTCTGCCGGCGCCGCGCTCTCGCCTACATCCACGCCGATCACCAGGCGGCCACTGCGTCCGTCCGGCACGAAGAGCCCCTCCACATCAGGTGCGTAGCGCGTCGTGTAGCGCGGATAGCGCCGCGCGGGGTCCACGCCCCAGAAGAGCAGCGTATCCGCGCGGTTGCGCACCTCGCCGAGCGTGGCCGTGGCGCGTCCTCGGCGCTGCGCCGCGAGGATGCCGGAGCGCGCGGTGGCGGTGGTGAGTGTATCGAGCGAGGCATGCAGTTGATCGGCGATGCCCACGCCCACTCCCTGCGTCTCACACGAGAGATCGCCCGCCAGATACACGAGTGCACGCCGCGCACCAAGCAGCGTGGATGCTGCATTGCCGATGGCCTGCTCCACGCTCGCGTCGCTGCCGTGCGCGATCACACGCGACGGCAACTGCCCGTCGCCAAACCAGTCGCGGCCGAGCGGGCAGGCGTTGCGCGTGCCCACGATCCGCGTGTTCCGCACCGTGACCGCAATATCGTCGCAGGCGCACCCGCATCCCAGGCAGGTGACATGTTCTACCGTGCGCGCAGGCGCGTCCTTATTCACCGCAATCGCTCACTCGACTCCTCCGCTACTCCGTGTCCTCATGCCCCGTCGCCACACGCCTCCGCGTGCCCGTTGTGTTACCGGCCGCGTGCTCTGCTCTCTTCCGCATCCTCGTTTCAGTCCGACGCCAGCGGTCCAGCTGCTCGTATACCTGCCCGGCGCGCCGGACGAGCGCGGCATAGCACGCGCTGCCGTCACGGCCTCGCGCGAAGACCGTGCACACCGGCCGGCCCCGCGCAATGCGCTCGCCGGGATGCGGCACATCGCGCATGGTGTCGTCATCACACCAGCGGCGCGTATCACCCAGCACGATGGTGTGCCGCGCGTAGATGACCGCCTTGCCCACGGCGCCGCCGGACCGCCACTCGCGCTCGAGGTCGAACGCGGGAACAGCAGCGGCACACCCCGCGGCGTGGGCCTCGAATACCGACAGACCGTATGCCCGCTCCGCCAGCTCCATGGCCGCCGTGTAGCGCGGGTTGATTTCGATGGGATAGGGCACACCCTGGCGCGCGATGAAGTCGATCCCATTCACTCCCACGAGGCCGAACGCCTCCACCACCACCCGCGCAACCGCCATCGCGCGCTCAAGGAGCCCGCGACCGCGGTCGACGTATGGATCGCCCGCGGCCACGAGAATATTCCCGCAATACTTGAACCCGTGCGCTCCGAAGGCGCGATCCCCGATGAGCTGCCTCGTGAGCGCAAAGGGCACGGCGCGCTCGCCATCGGCCGCGAAGACGATCGAGCCCGGGATGCCCGCGATCCGCTCCTGCAGCACCATCCCCGCCGCGAGCGCCTGCCCCGCGCGCCACGGCACGATGCTGTGTCCTCCGCCGGAGGCGAGGGGTTTGGCGAGGCAGTGGGTTGTGAGTCGTGGGGGGTGAGAGGGATCAGGTCTTGAATGGTGAATCCGGGATTCGCCATTCAAGACCTGATCCCCAGGCTCGCCGTCTTCCGCGCCGCTCCACAGTTGCGGAACGGCAAAGCCGCGCGCGGTGAGGGTGCGCGCCACGACGAACGGGTTCCGCACTCGGCGAAGCACTTCTGGGGGGTTGCCCAGCAGCAGCCCGCGGGCCAGTCGTGCCACGGCGGCGGGATGGTTCTCGAAGTCCGATGTGTAGGCTACCGCATGGGCGTCGATGGAGCGTGCCGTGCGCGCAACCTGATCAGCGCTGTACGCCAGGCCGCAGTCGCGCGACACGGAGAATGCCCGGCCTTCCCGGTGCGCCATGTGATCGAGATCCGCGAACGCATCAACGGCGCTCACGTGATAGCCGGCGCGCGCCGCCGACTCCGCGATCGCGCGGGTCGAGATGCCGACGAGGAGGAGGGAAAGGTCAGAGGATAGGGTGCCGCGAGTAGGGTGTCGGGTATCGGGGAACGGCCGTGACGAGAGGAGTTCTCTCCCCGCCCGCCCGACACCCGACTCCCAATTCCCGGCCGTTTCTGACTCACTGGCCGACTGACTCACTGATCCACCGCCTTTCTCCTCTCGCCTTTCTCCTTTCTCGCCTTTCCCGCCTCTCGCGTCACAGTCCTATCCTCCGCCGCGCCGTCTCCGGCGTGATCACGTAGAGATAGTCGAGCGACGTACCGGTAGCGCGGGTGAGCTCCAGCGATTGCACGAGCCACTGCGCGCCACCGCCGGCCAGCCCATCGGCAATGAGTGCCGCTCCCTGCGCGCCTTCCTTGGCAGTGGCGGTGAACCCATCCAGACGCCGCACCGGCGCGCGCGCGCCGAGTCGGCGGGTGAGCTCCTGAAACACATCAGCGTCGTGCGCCATACGGCCGGACAACAGAATCTCGTACGGGTGGGGCACCGCGACCGCGAGCATGGCCACCGCCTTCTCGATGCCCTCCATGTAGGCGTTCCAGGCGAGTTCATCGCGCCCGCCATGCGGCGCCGCGAAGGACTCGGAGGCGCTGGCTTCCAGTGCGCCGGCTTCCGGGGCGCTGCCTTCGGCGACGCCGCCTTCCGGAGCAACCGACGTCTCCGCGCGGATGGCGTTCACGCCACCGCGAAAGAGCATGGACTTGGGCACGGTGCCCGCCAGGAATGCCACCTCGCCATCCAGCGCGCCCACGCCGCGCATCCCCACGGGGCCGGCGCTTCCACCCACCCCGTCCACGATCTGTCCGCGCTCCACCGCGAGCGCGGCGGTGAACGCTCCGCCGAGCTCCATGAGCAGGAAGGAAACGTCGTGCGCGGCGCACCCGCGGCGCTCACGCTGCTGGTGCACCGCGAGCGCCGCCGCACACACCTTGTCCGCCGTGCCCATGTCCACGCGGTTCACTTTGCGGTAGGCCGGCACAGTGGGGAGATGGATGACGCCCGGCGTGAACACGACCGGGAGGGAGGAGTGCGCGAGCGCACGCGCCAGCGCGCGCAACCCGCCAATGCCCCCCTGCTCCCCCGGTGCCGCGAGGTACGCCAGGCGGAACATCTCCTCCGTTGCCTCGGCGGCCGGGATGAGCGGGAGACCGTACCCCGATGGCCCGGCCATGAGATCGACCGATCCCATGCGCTCCAGCATCGCCACGAACGCCGCGGGATCCGCGAGCGCCTCTGCCGTGGGCAGCGTACGGTCGAGAAAGACGTGCCCATCATCGAGCCCACAGAGATCGATGCTGACCGTGCCGGGATCGATACCGATGACGCGGGGCATTTGGAGTGAGTCAGCCGGTCAGTGAGTCAGGAACGGCCGACCCGAGTGTCATTCCAAGGAAGCGAGAGCACCATGCGTGTCATTCCGAAGGAGCGAGACGACCGAGGAGTCGCTTCGCGTGGTTAGCAGATTCCTCGCCCCGCTCGGAATGACAACCCGTCGGGCTGCTTCTGACCCACTGACCTACTGTCTCACCGTCTCCCGCGCCACCTCGAAGATCGTATCGGCGTCGAGCACAAGGTCGTTTCGCTCGAAGAGACGGGCGAGGCAGGCCTTGTGCACCTTCATCTTGAGGCCGCCAATGCCGAGGGCGCCGAAGACTGTGATGCTGCCGCGCTTCGCGCCATCGTCCTTCGATTCGATCCCCTCAATGCCAAGCGGCGGGACGGCATTCAGGTCCGCGGCGACGAGGAGTCCCTTGCGTCCTTCCCACGCACTGCGCGGGACAAGATTCACGCCGGCCGGCCCGGTATTGAGCAGGAGCTCAGGCTTCGCCTCGTCGAGCACCGTGTTCGCCTCCGAGGCGTCGCGCATGAGCACGCACGTCACCGTGCCGCCAAATCGGTCATGGATGCCCTGGGCGGCGCGTGTGCCCTCCTCCGTGTTACGCGAGGTGATGGTGACGTCCGCCCCCGCCTTCGCCAGCAGCCCCGCGGCGCGTCGCCCGACCGGTCCCGTGCCCGCCGTGAGCACGACGCGCTTGCCGTGGATGTCGCCCACTGCCTGCACGAGCTTCACCACGGCGGCGGCCGCAGTCGTGTTGGATCCGTTGGAGTCGAGCATGACCGACACGCGGAACGGGCCGAAGAACGCCTGCTGCGCGGTCGAGAGGAGCTTGGCACCGATTCCGATGTCGGTGCCGCCGATGAAGATCGCCGTGTTCTGCAGATGGTTGGGGCTGCGCGTGAAGATGCAGCCATGCACGAGGTCGCGTACATCCGCTTCGCCGATGCCACCGTAACTCAGGATGTCATCAACGCCGCTGTCGTACGCCACCACCTGATCGAACGTGCTCGGCGAGCGCGAGCTGTCGAGTTGGACGAGGAGCTTTTTCATGAGTGCTCGAGGCGAAAGGCGAGAAAGGAGAGAGGTGAGAGGAACGGCTTCCCCGTAACCAGCGCTGATCCCTGCGCGCCGTTTCTCCTCTCGCCTTTCGCCTCTCTCGCCCTTACCCCTCCGCGCCGCCGGCGAAGGGATGCTTGGCGGTCTTCTCGCTGTTCATCACCTCGTCGATCTTCGGCGTTCCCTTGACCGCGCGCTCGATCGCCTGCATGGTCGCCCGGTAGTTGTTGTCGTAGATCTTCTTGTCATCCTTCGCATCCCAGTGGATGAAGACGCCGGCAAGCACGCAGTAGTCCTCCACCTTGTCGCGCGGAATAACGCCGGACTTCACCGAGTCCACCACCGCGCGCCCCACCGCTGCCTGCGCCGGACCGAACATCTGCACGGCCTGGGTGGCGTCCTTGATGGTCACCTTGTTGAAGAGAATCGCGTCAGGCTTGGCCGGCAGGTTCGGGGCGACGAGCGCGAGGAGCGTGGAGTGGCCTTCACGCTGGGAACTCAGAGCATGCACGAACGCCTGCCCCGCGGGGCCGGACTTGGAGCCGATGATGAGATCGATGTGTGCGACCTCGTTTCCGTCGCCAACCAGAGACTCGCCGATCATGAAGTCTGCCATGGTAACCACCTCCGTACCGATGTGGGTTTGCTACAGACACGCGACTGCGTGGAATGCTTTGTGACGGAGCAGCACGGATGAGTGGCCACCCGCGCGGTCGCACCGAAAGCGTAGCCCGTCCCGAGTACCAAGGGCGTGAGTATGCGCACGCAATTGCTGGCATGTCAAGGCGATACCGCGGCCGGCGCGGCGGGCCGCGACAGGGTTCCTCTCCCCAACACGCCCATACAATATTCCTGTCATGCGTATTCCCATCGAGACCTATCAGTTGCCCAACGGACTCCGTGTCACGCTCTCGGAGGACCACACCGCGCCTATCGTTGCGGTGAATCTCTGGTACCACGTGGGATCGGCCAACGAGCGCACGGGGCGCACCGGCTTCGCGCACCTGTTCGAGCACATGCTCTTTCAGGGCTCGGAGCACGTGGCGTCCAACGAGCACTTCGAGCTCATCCAACGTGCCGGCGGCACGCTGAACGGCTCGACCTGGCTGGACCGGACGAATTACTTCGAGACCGTTCCCTCCAACCAGCTGGCGCTGGCCCTCTGGCTCGAGGCCGACCGCATGGGGTATCTGCTCCCCGCCATGACGCAGCAGAAATTGGACCTTCAGCGCGATGTGGTCAAAAATGAACGACGCTGGAGCGTGGACAATCAGCCGTACGGCACCTGGTGGGAGAAGCTGCCCGCGCTCGCTTTCCCGCCCGAGCACCCATTCCACCACTCGCTCATCGGCTCCATGGAGGACCTGAGCGAGGCGAGCCTTCAGGACATCGAAGGCTTCTTCGCCACCTATTACACGCCGGACAACGCGGTGCTCTCGATCGCCGGTGACTTCGACGCCGCCGAGGCCCGCGATCTCGTGCGCCGCTACTTCGAGCCGCTCCCACGCGGACTCGGCCGGCCGCCGCTTGTGTTTCCGGAGCTGCCGCCCACCTTCGGCCGCTGGCTGAGCGAGAGGGTGCCAGACGATGTCGCGCTGCCGCGCGTATTGCTCGCCTTCCGCATTCCCACGTTCGGGAGCCCGGACTACTACCCGGCCAGCGTGCTGGGCGCGGTCTTGGGGATGGGGAAGGGAAGTCGCCTGCAACGCGTGCTCGTGCGGGAGCGGCAGGTTGCCGCGGAGGCCAGCGCGTACACCTTCGACCTGTCGGAGAGCGCGGACTTGCTGATTGCCGATGTCATCGCCCGCCCCGAAACGTCCGCCGATGCGTTGGAGCACGAGCTCGCGCGGGAAATCGACGCGGTGCAACAACGCGGCGTGACGGACGAGGAGGTGGAGCGGGCGGTCGCGCTCATCGAGACGCACTTCGTGACCGCGCTGCAATCGGTGGGCGAGCGCGCGGACAAGCTCTCGATGTTCGCCACCTATTTCAATGATCCCGCACTGGTCAACGAGGAGCCGGCACGCTACCGCGCGGTCAGGACCGAGCAGGTGAACGCCATCGCCCGCGAGCGACTCTGCCCGGAGAACCGGGCGAGTCTGCTCTATGTGCCGCGGGCGGCGGAAGACGCGCGAGAGGAGAAAGAAGAAAGGAGAAAGGCGGGTGATACGGCGGACGCCATCCCGGCTGGCGAGGGTCATCATGCGTGACGCACACAGCGGCAACGCCGCCTCTCTCCATTCTTCTTTCCCCGCTCGCCCCACGCCAACGGCTCCCCGCGAATACCACTTTCCCGCGTTCGAGCGGTTCACACTCGGCAATGGACTCGGAGTGATCGTTGCGCCGGTCCGGGCGCTGCCCGTGGTGACGGTCACCATGGTTGGCCCGTGCGGTGCGTCGAGCGAGCCGGCGGGACGCGACGGCGTGGCCAACCTCACCGCGCGCGCGCTGCTGGAAGGCTCGGCGCATTCCAGCGGCGAGGAGCTCACCGAGCGCTTCGAGCGCTTGGGCGCGGCCATTGCGGCCGGCGCGGAGTGGGATTCGGCCATCACCACGATGACCGTGCTCAGCCACCGGATGGACGAGGCCTTCGAGCTGTTCGCGGAGGTGATGCTGGAGCCGACATTCCCCGAGCGCGAAGTGGAGCGGCTGCGCGCCGAGCGGCTGGCCGAGCTGCTGCAGCTCCGGACCGAGCCGCGCGGGCTGGCCAACGAGATGTTCGCGCGATTCCTCTATGAGCCCAGCTCCCGCTATGCCATGCCGGAAGACGGCGGCGCCAGCTCGGTCGCATCGCTCACCCGCTCCGAGGTGGAGACGTTCTATCGAGCGCGCTACCGGCCTGCGGGGATGACGCTGATCGTCGTGGGCGACGTGGGCACCGACGCTGCACGGGCGCTGGCGGAGCGCGCCTTCGAGGCGTGGCAGGGAGAGGCGCCGCCGGCGCCGGCGGTGATCGACCGGGCGGCTCGGCTCGCGCGCGCCATGCACCTGGTGGGCAAGGCCGACGCGCCGCAGTCCGAGCTGCGCCTGGGGCAGGTGGGGCTGCCCCGCACCACGCCTGACTACTTTCCGGTGCTTGTCATGAACGGGTTGCTCGGCGGGATGTTCTCCTCGCGCATCAACCTGAACCTGCGCGAGGTGCACGGGTACACGTACGGCGCGCATTCGGCGTTCGACTGGCGGCGCGGCGCCGGCCCGTTCGTGGTGGATGCCGCGGTCAAGAGCGACGTGACCGGAGCGGCGGCGAGCGAGATGCTGCGCGAGATCGATCGCATGCGCGGCGAGCTGGTGAGCGAGGAGGAGCTCTCGCTCGCCACCAGCTATCTGGCCGGCGTCTTTCCCATTCGTTACGAGACCACCGATGCGATTGCGCGGGCGCTGGCCGCGCTCGTGGTCTACGGGCTGAGCGGCGACTACTTCGACACGTACCGCGACCGGGTGCGCGCTGTCACGCGCTCGGACGTTCAGGCGGCGGCGGAGCGGTATCTCGACCCCGGGCTGATGCAGCTGGTGGTCGTGGGCGATCCGGAGGTGGTCGCTCCCCAGCTCGAAGAACTCCGCTATGGACCACTCTCGGTGTATGACGCCGAGGGCGAACCCCTTGCCGAACAGCAGGGGGCATAGCCGGAAGCGGAGCGGACAGCACACGGTGACGTCTTCAATTCATTAACAGGAGCGGTATGGCAACGGAGCCGGGGAAGATCGGCAGCCGGCGCATCTACAGCGGACGCGTCGTCAACCTGGATGTGGACGAAGTGCGCTTCCCCAACGGGCAGACGGGGGAGCTGGAGATCATCCGGCATTCGGGGGCCAGCGCCATCGTCCCCTTTCTGACCGACCCCAGTGGGGACGATCCGCAGCTGCTGCTCATCCGCCAGTACCGCTACGCCGCCGATGGCTTTCTGTACGAGGTACCTGCCGGACGGCTGGAGCCGGATGAGGATCCGACGCACTGTGCGCACCGCGAGCTCGAGGAGGAGACCGGGTGCACGGCCGAGCACCTGGAGCGGCTCTTCACCATGTACACGACGCCGGGCTTCACCGACGAGACGATCCATCTCTTCATGGCCACGGGGCTCGTGCGCGGCGAGGCGCATCTCGAGGCGGACGAGTTTGCCGAGGTGGTAACGCTCCCGCTGTCGCGCGCGCTCGAGATGATTCAGCGTAACGAGATCATGGACTGCAAGACCGCGCTGGCTATTCTCTACGTGGCCGGGTTCAGGCTGGGGCGCTGATGGTCAGCATCACCGTCACCGGCGCCACCGCCATCTTCGAAGTCGAGGGGGCGGACAAGCTCTGGGCGCTCAGGAGCCGTCTCGAGATCCCGCTCGCTCATATTCGCGGCGTGCGCGCGGATGCGGAGATCGCGCGCGGCTGGTGGCACGGCCTCCGCATGCCCGGCACCGAGATTCCGGGAATCATCACGGCCGGCACGTTCTATCAGGCGGGCGAGCGGATGTTCTGGGATGTCCACCACCCGGAGCAGACCATCGTGATCGAGCTGGCGGGCGAGCACTACCATGAGCTCGTCATCGAGGTGCAGGACCCCGCGGCCGCCATGGAGCTGCTCAACTCACGGCTCGACGAGGCGACGCGGTGAGCACCGGGTGACGCGCATCCCGCGGCGTCCTTCACGGTCGCTCAGCTGGCCGGTCCGCCTCCTGTCCGCGGCCTATGGCGTGTTTGCGCTTGGATTTGGTCTGGTGGTGGGAGTGGCGCAGTTCTCCTTTGCGCTGCGCGGCTGCCGCACGTGCTGGGTCGCGCTGCCGCTCATGCTGGCCGTGGCGATCGTGGGAGTGCTGTGCGTCCGGGTCGCGGTCCGAGGCGGGCGGTAGCAAATCAGCCGCCGGTCATGTTGTTCGTGTTGGATCGTCCATCCCTACGGAAGCGGGCATTCACCTCCACCGCCATGCCCGATCACGAGGCCTCTCATGCGGCAGATCTCCATGAGAATCGAGAGAACATGCGCGAGCTGGCTCCTCGTGGTGCTTGCCGCCGCCTGCGTGCGGCGCCCCGCTACCGTCGTCGCGCCACCGGCCCCGGCCCCGAGTGGGCCGCCAGTCGCATGCCGGGTGCTTGCGTCCGACAGCGGCGGCCTGATGTCCACGCGCGCCGCAGCCGAGCGCGCGCCTGGAGCGGGCGAGCAGCAATTCACCGATACGGTGAGCATCGCGCTCGCTGGCGCGGTGGATCCCTCGCACGCACCTGTGCCGCGGACCGCGGGCGAGCGCATGATCTTCGCTCAACTGTACGAGCCGCTCATCCGGGTGGATTGCATGGGGCGGCCGTATCCCGGCCTGGCCGCATCCTGGAGCGTGGATACGAGCGCTCGCCGCTGGAGCTTCACGCTGCGCTCGGGCGCCACCTTCTGGGATGGTACGCCGGTCACCACACGCGATGTCGCCGCGAGCTGGGGCGACAGCGGCCAGACAGGTGTGGCGGGCCAGGCGATCACCGCCGACGGCACCCGGTACGCCGGCCCCGCTCCGCCACGGCTCGCGGCGGAGCTGGCAGCCGATTCCATCATCCTCGTGAATGACCGAACGCTCACCATCGTCCTCCGCCAGGCGAGCGCGGGGGTACCGCTCGCTCTCGCGAGCCCCGGTCTGGCGGTCACGGCATCCGGCTCCGCCACGCGGTGGCCGGAGGGAACCGGCATGTATCGGGTGGATGGCAACAGCCCGGTGCTCGGCGCTGCCGCGGCGCATGGCGTCATCACGCTCCATGCGCCGCCCGGAAACCACGCGCCGGTGTTGCGCTTTCGTGTGGGCGCCGTGTCCGATGTCCGCGACCTTCTGGATCGCGGACTGGACATCGCCATGACGGCCGATCCGCTCGTGCTGGACTACGCCGCCACCCGCCCATCGCTCCACTCCATCCCGCTGCCATGGAGCCGCACGTATGTGCTGCTCGCCCCCGCGCGGCTGGAGCAGACGCGGGACAGCGCACCCGCGGCGGACAGCGCGTTCCGCGATGCGCTTGCCCGCGACGCGGTGCGCGTGGAAGCCCGCGGCGCGGAGCCGCCGTACTGGTGGCGGAACCCGAACACGTGCCCGAGCGCCGACAGCGCGCAGGGCGCCCTCCCGAGCTCCGGGGAATCGCGCGCCGGCGCGCGGCCGTCAGAGCAGCCGGGCGTGCTCGCGCGACGCATTGTCTATCGGCGCGGCGATCAGGTGGCGGCTGATCTGGCCGACCGTCTGGTTGCGCTCGGCGCCATGGGTGGCCGCGATGCCACGAGCGCTGCGCGGCTGGCCGCCATCATCCCCGGCGTGGGCGGAAACGGCACGCGCCTGGTGGCCGCGGCGCTGCCCGCAGCCGCGTTCGACACCGTGCTCCACGCCGGGACCGAGGCGGCGTATGTGTTCGATCTCCCGGCTCACGTGCTCGCGCCGTGCGCGCATGTGCGAGCGCTCGCCGCGCGGCTGCCATGGATGATGCGCGGTGCCGAGCACGTGGGCGTCGATAGCGCGGCGGCCGCATGGAGCGATGCGGCGCGCCAGGGGCTCGAGCGCACGCTCGTCCCGCTGATTGCCACTCGCGCACGGCTGGTAGTGCGGCGGGGTATCACAGGGATCGCCGGCACCACCGTCGATTGGGATGGGACACCGCGCTTCGCCGTCATGCCACACGCGCCCGGGGGACAGCCGTGAGCTTTCGCAGTCGCATTCTGCTCGCCTTTCTCGTGGTCGTGCTGGTGCCGATGGCCGTCCTCGCCATTGGTGTGCGCCGGGAGATGGACCGCCGCCTCACGGCGCAGTACGAGCAGCGAATGACAGGGCTGGTGTCCGTGATCACGGAGGAGCTGGCCCAGGAGAACAGCTCCATCGCCGGCCGGCTGTCCAGCCTCGCGGCCGCGCTCACCAACGACAACCGCTTCCGGCTGGCGGCACTCCGGACCCCCAACGCGGATCGCGCGTACCTGCTGGACTACGCCGGCCACGCGATGCGGCTGGCGGGCCTCTCCATGCTGCAGATCCAGGACAGCGCCGGCCGCATCGTGAGCTCCGGCCACTTCCGTAATGAGTATGACCGGCTGGAGCCGACGCTCCCAGCGGTGCTCGCCACCGCGCCGCGGGGGATGGCGATCGTCAAGGCACGCGCCCCAACCGGGCCCTTCCTCGCCATCGCGCGCACGGACTCGTTCCGCCTGGCGGGGGAGCGGTTCACCGTGACGGGCGGTATCCGGGTGGGGTCGCGGTTCCTCGCACAGCTGGCCCGCGGGCACGAGCTGGCCGTGACCCTCCTCGCGCCGCGCGATACGCTGTCGTCGGATCCGCGGCTGCTGGGCGATTCGTCGTGGCGCGTCGCCGCGAGCTCCGGGCCGGGCGCGCATGCCGCGTCGGCCGATTTCATGGTGGATGATCTCACCATTCCCTACATCGACACGGGGCGTGAGCCTTCCAGCGCGGTGGAATCCGCTCGGCTTCTCGTGAGCTATCCGTTGGGACCTCTCACGGCGTTGCGCCGCAGTGTCGACCTCTGGTTCCTGACCGCTGTGGGGCTGACGCTCGTTATCGCGCTTCTGTTAGGCATGTGGCTTTCCGCGCGTGTGAGCCGCCCGCTCGCCGAGCTGGCCAGCAAGACGGCGCGGATCGATCTGGACGCGATGGATGTCGACTTCGCCAGCAATCGCAGCGATGAAATCGGCGCACTATCGCGCCTCCTGGGCGCCATGACTCGGCGTTTGCGCGCCAGTGCGAGCAAGTTGCGCGAAGCGGAGCGGCGCGCGACGGTGGGAGAGGTGGCGCGGCAGGTGAACCACGATATCAAGAACGGGCTCACGCCCATTCGCAACGTGTTCCGGCATCTCGCGCAGGTGGCGCGCGAGCAGCCCAGTGAGCTGCCCGCCATCTTTCAGGAGCGGCAGGGGACGCTGGAATCCAGCATTGCCTATCTGGACTCGCTGGCGCGGAACTATGCCCGGCTGGCGCCTCGCCTGGACCGCGAGCCGTGCGACGTGAACGCCGTGGTGCAGCAGGTGATCCGGAACGCGCAGGCCGCGCCGTCGGCCGAGCTGCGCGTGCGGCTGGCCGAAGGGGTGAGCGCGGTGCTGGGTGACGAGGTGGTCGTGCGGCGCATCCTGGAGAATCTGGTGGGCAACGCCGTAGACAGTCTTGAATTGCAGCCGGGCTCGGTCACCGTGTCCACGGAGATGACGCAGGATGCATCGCACCGGCCGATGGTGCGCATCACGGTGGCCGACACCGGACGGGGGATGAGCGAGCAGCAGTTGAGCCGCGCCTTCGATGATTTCTACACGACCAAGGACAACGGCACGGGGCTCGGGCTGTCTGTGGTCCGCCGGCTCGTGCTCGACCTGAGCGGATCGCTGAAGGTGGACACGGCGCCGCGCGCCGGCACGCGCTTCATGGTGGATCTACCGGCCAGAGCCGCCGCGCCGTTGCATGGGCTGCCCACCGCGCCCGTTGGCGCGAAGGCCAGGGAGAAGGCTCGATGATCATGACGGCGACATTGGGCGGCGGTTCCGGCGCCTGCCCGAGTGTGTACGGCACAGTGGGCGGGATGCAGCCGTGACGGTCGTACTGGTAGTGGACGATGTGCCGGCCATGGCCGAGCAGTATGGCTATGACCTGAAGCGGCTGGGCGGGTATGAGGTGATGGTGGCCGAGGGCGGTGCCGAGGGGCTGGAGGTGCTGGGGCGCGAGGCGGTGGACTGCGTGCTGCTGGATCTGGAGATGCCCGGCGTGGACGGCTTCGAGGTGCTGCGCCGGTTGCGCGAGCGCGCGCTCGATGTCCCGGTGATCGTCTACACGGGCACGGGCAACTACGACCGGTGCGTGCAGGCGGTCCGCCTTGGCGCGTACAACTTCATCGACAAATCGGAGCCCATGGAGCGCGTGATCCAGGAGGTGGAAAACGCGCTGGAGCGACGCCGTCTCACGAGCGAGCTCTCCTCGCTCAAGCGCTATGTGGAGGCCGAGACCTCGCTCCTGGGCACGAGCCCGGCCATGCAGCAGCTCAAGGAAGCCATCGCGCGCGTGGCGCCCATTCCGAGTCCCGTACTCATCATGGGAGAGAGCGGCGCGGGGAAGGAGGTGGTGGCGCGCGATGTCCACCGCCTGAGCGCCGGCGCCAGGGAGCCCTTCGTGGCGGTCAACAGCGCCGCGCTGCCGGAGAACCTGGTGGAGAGCGAGCTGTTCGGGCACGAGCGCGGCGCGTTCACCGGGGCGGCGACGCTGCACAAGGGCGCGTTCGAGACGGCCGGACGCGGCACGCTCTTTCTGGACGAGATCGGCGAGCTGCCCCTTCCGGCACAGGCCACGCTGCTGCGCGTGCTCGAGGAGCGACAGGTCACGCGAGTGGGGGGGAACCGGCCCATCACCGTTCCGGCGCGCGTGGTGGCGGCCACCAATCGCAGCCTGGATGCGGAAGTGGAGGCGGGGCGCTTCAGGAGGGATCTCTACTTCCGCCTGAACGTGCATGTACTGCGCGTGCCCCCGCTGCGCGAGCGGCTCTCGGATATTCCGGAGCTGTCGGAGCATCTGATCGCCATGATGTGCGCGCGGTTCGGGATGCGGCGGAAGGTGCTGCACACCGATGCGCTGCGGATGCTGATGGCCTACGACTGGGCACGGAACAATGTGCGCGAGCTCCGGAACATCATCGAGCGGATGATCATCGCGACGGATGGCAACGTGATGGAGGCGGAGCAGGTGCCGCCGGAAATCCGGGAGCGTGTGGGCGAGCCCGGCACGACCGGCGGGGCAGCGGGCGATGGCGCCGCACCGCACACCTTCCTGGAGCTGAGGGCGGAAGCCGAGCGTCAGATCGTGGTGCTGGCGCTGGAGCGGAACGACTGGCACATCACCCGGACGGCGCAGGAGCTGGGGCTGGCCGACCATTCCAGCTTGCTCAAGATCATGCGCCGGCACAATATTCTCCGCCCCGGCTGAGAACCGTAGCGCTCGGGCGCCGCGGCACCACCGCGCCGCTCCCCGTCGCACCCACCTCCTGCACCGCGTCACGTCCGGACGCCCTGCTCCAGACTCGCTTCCAAGAGAACAGACGTTGAGTGCCATCGACCTGTCGGCCGACATCGGTCTCGCCGCGCTCTTCCTGCTGGCGGCGAACATCCTGCTCGGACTGCTGCTCTCGGCTCGCTACAATCCGTGGACGCGATGGCCGCATCGGCGCATCAATTACTTCCGCCTCCATAATTGGACCGGCTATCTCGCGCTCGCCGTCGCCGGAGCGCACCCGGTGGTGCTCCTCTTCTCCTCCACGGCCGGGTTCCGTGTGCTCGATGTCGTCTATCCCCTGCATTCGCCGAAACAGCCGATCATCAACACACTCGGCGCGCTGTCGCTCTACCTGCTGGTGGTTGTGGTGGTGACCTCGTACTACCGGCCGAAGCTGCGGCGCTCCACCTGGAAGGTGCTGCATTACCTGGCGTACGCGGTGGCGGTGCTCTTCTTCATCCACGGGATCTGGAGCGATCCGACGATCCAGGGGAAGGCCATCGATCCGCTCGATGGTGAGAAGGTCGCGGTGGAGGCCTGCGCCGTCCTCGTGATCGCGGCCACGATGCTCCGCGTACGCGTCGCTCTGCGGCATCGCGCAACGCGCTCAGCCACGGCGCGCCGCCGCCTGCCCAGCGCCGCCTGAGCGCCGGCGCACGCCGCGGCGTGCCAAGTCGCGTCATCCAGCCCCCCGAGCCAGCGCGTGGTGTGATCGCTCGAGCTCATCGTGGTGTGTCCACTCGGCCACAATAGCCTCATGCGTCCCGTGTCCGTGCGGACACAATCGCCGACCTTCGGCTCGCTGAGCACGATGCGCGGAGTTGTGCAAGCTGCGATATGATAACGCATTACGACGCTTGACCTGTCTCGCTCCCGGTTGGGCCGGCCGCTTGCCTTTGAAGGCGGCGACCACGGAAGTCCCAACCAGCGCCCGCAAGGCGCACAATCGTGAGGAGGAGACGTATGCGTCGCGAACTTGGCAGCCGGATCACGGGATACGAGCACACGGGCACGCTCACCCTGGCAGCAGCGGTGCTGGTAGCGGTGGTGGGGATGGCGGCATGCCGTGATTCCAACGTGAAGCCGCCCGGCGTGACGGGGCAGCAGCCATCGGCCCAGTCGGCGCCGGTGGCGACACCGGAGACCACGCAGGTTGCATCCGCCGTGGACAGCGGGGCGATTCAGCCGGTGTCGTACACGGACGCGGAATCGGCGTACTCCACCAGGCACTACGTGCAGGCGGCGGCGATGTTCACCACCTACACGGAGCAGCACCCGCAGAACCCCTGGGGCTTTTACATGCTCGGCCTTTCGGCGTGGAAAGCCGGCCAGCCGGTGCAGGCGGAGAGCGCCTTTGTCGCGGCGCTCAGCATGGATCCCAAGCATGTGAAGAGCATGCTCAATCTGAGCCGTGTGCTGCTGGAGACGAACCGGCCCACCGATGCCATGGACCGGGTGGAGGCGGCGCTGGCGCTCGATCCGCAGTCCAACGAGGCGTATCGACTGCTGGGGCGCGCGCAGTACGAGATGGCCGATGTGGATGGGGCGATCGATGCCTACCGGAAGGCGATCGCGCTCGATTCCACGGATGCCTGGTCGATGAACAACCTGGGGCTCATCCTCATTCAGCAGGGTCGCTTTGCGGATGCACTGGGACCGCTTGCCAGAGCGACGCAGCTGGACAGCACGACGGCGGTGTTCCAGAACAATCTGGGGATCGCGCTCGAGCAGACCGGGCACTACGCGGCATCGGCGGCCGCGTATCGGGCGGCGCTGGCCGCGGACAGCTCGTACGAGAAGGCCTCGGTGAGCCTGGCGCGGGTGGACGGCCGCCCTGAGGATCCAGGAACCGAGCCGGTGGATCTGGCCATGGTGGCACAAGATTTCGCTTCACAGATGGCAAACTGGCGCGATAGTGCGGCTACCAACGCCATGACCACACCGGCGGCCGCGGATTCGACGACGCCTCACGATTCCGCCAGCATCGGCACTGGGGCGGTGGGGACGGGGACAAAGACGGTGCCGGCTGTGAAGAAGCCGGAGTGAGGGGTGGGTTGTGGGTCGTGGGTCGAGGCTACGGGGGTCAGGTCTTGGAGCGTGAATTCACGGTCCAAGACCTGACCCGGATTCCCGAGACCTGACGCCGATCTCATGCATCAGTCAGGACCTGACCTTCCAGCTGCTGCGCACAACAGATGGTGACGTTCGACACGGATAGGCGCTCAGATGCGTAGTATGGTTGACGGCGAGATCGTACCCTGGTGTGCCGCCCGGTCGTACGACGGCGGCGTTCCACCCCGCCCATCGCGCTCATACGGCTGGTCGTCGTCTGGTTGGACACGGATTGCAGCGCCGGCCCTGACGCAGCAGGCCGTGCTCGCGGGCGCCGGAAGAGAGCGGGCAACGGAACGGACGAGCGCAGTGTCCAACCGTACGCAGGCGAGCGTCACCTCACGTAGACATTTCGGTCTGGCTTCGGTATATTTCGTGGTGGATGCTCGCCGAGCTAAAGCCCTGTTTTACAGACACTTACAAGTATCGTTCCTATTCTGATGAACGCGGCATGCGCCGTGCTTCGCTCATGAAGCGTGTGTTGACAGGAGGGCGGCCATTGCAGACTTGTTTTGTCGGTGAGCGTCGTACCCTTCGTACAGGGGGAATGAACAATGGCTGACGTCGCGCTGAAGCGGGTGGTGCCGTCGCCGGGAGCGGCCGTTCGGGAGCGGCTGCACGCCGTGGACGACTCAGAGTTGGTCGCGGTGTTCCTTGATGGAGAGGAGCGCGCGTTCCAGGAATTGGTGGAGCGATATCAAACACGGCTCCTCAATTTCATCTACCGGACCATCGGCGATCGTGAACGCTCGGAAGACCTGGTGCAGGAGGTCTTCATCCGCGTGTACCGGCACATGCACCGGTTCGACCGGTCGAAGAAGTTCTCGACCTGGATTTATACCATCGCGTCCAATCTGGCCAAGAACGAGCTGCGCAATCGGTCGCGCAACCCGCTCGTTTTCTTCCAGACGATCAAGAAGAACTGGCAGGACGACGACCGGCCGTTGCAGTTCGAGGACTCCAGTTCCCGGCCGGATGATCTCTACCGGAAGCGTCATCTGCGCGAGATGGTGGAGCACTCGGTAGCGCAGCTGCCGGAGCATCACCGGCAGGTGTTTGTCCTGCGGGAGCTGGAGGGCAAGTCGTACGAGGAGATCGCCGAGATCACCGGGTGCAACCTCGGCACGGTGAAGTCCCGGCTCAACCGCGCCCGCAATTCCTTCGCCTCGATCATCGAGCCAGGGTTGAAGTAGGGGGGCGGGAGAGGTGGTGTGAGTTTGGGTCAGACGACAGGGTATCGGGAGTGGGGTGTCGGGTGTGGGGAAACGGCCGTGGCGAGCGGAATTTTCTGCCCGCCTACCCGACCCCCACTCCCGACCCCCGTGCCGTTCCTGACCCACTGACCTACTGACTCACTCCCCTACCTTTCTCCTCTCTCACCGTTCTGGAACCGCGTTCGGGCTGCCGGGTATCTGTAGGCTGAACCTGAGCTTGGAGCGGTCAGCCTCGTATGGATTGTCGTGATTTCCGAAATCATCACCTCGCGTTTCTCGACAATACGCTCACCGATGCCGAACTCGCTGCCATGCAGGCGCACGTCACGGAGTGCGCGAAATGCTCGCGGCACGATACCGCGATGCGCCGCGGGCTCATGCTCTTCCGGAATCTGCCGGTCATCGAGCCATCTCCGGATTTCTGCGATCGCCTGAACGCCAGGCTGCACGCCATGAATCAAGCCGGTCTCACTGCCGCGATGTATCGCGGCCCTGGGCTCGGCTCTTTTATTGCCGCGGCCGCGAGCGTGGTGGCCGTGGGCTTCCTGGCCGCATCGGCGCTCAGTTGGACCACGCCGGCGCGCGAGCTGGCACTGGCGCCGGTCGTCGCGACCGTCCCCGAGCCGCCACCTCCACCGCCTCCGCTCGTCAATCAGCGATTCGTGGCATCCGTATCCGCCGGCATGCCTGTATGGCCCGCCGCCATGTTCGCCGAGCAAGCGCAGATGCATTTCGCCAACGCGGAGTTCCAACTCGCGGGCTGGGGACAGTGATTAAGCTAGGGTATAGGGAGTAGGGTAGCGGGTAGGTAGGAGAGAGCGCCATACGCGCATGTCGTTCCCCCTATACCCGCTACCCTACTCCCTATACCCTAGCTTTCCCTACCCCGATCTTTCACTATTCCTCATGTCCCCCGCCCCTGATCGCGCTTTCTGGAAGTCGATCCAGACGCGCTCGTTCGAGCGGGTGTACTACCTCTATGGTGAAGACGACTTTCTGAAGGGGCAGGCGGTGCGCGCGCTCATCGAGAGCGCGGTGGATCCCGCAACGCGCGACTTCAACCTGGACATCCGCAGCGCCGCCGAGCTCGATGCGGAAACGCTGGGCTCACTCGTGGGCACACCACCGATGATGGCGGACCGTCGCGTGGTGGTCATTCGCGACGTTGCGGCATTGAAGAAGGCGCCACGCGCCATGCTGGACCGCTACCTCGATCAGGAACCGCGTCACGTTCGTGACGGGGCAGCAGATACGGATATTGTGCTGGTGCTCGTGAGCGCCGGCGGCGACAAGGCCAAGCCCGACCGCGCGCTTGCCTCGCACGCGCTGGCGGTCGAGTTCGCGCCGCTCACGGAGGATCGTGTGCCCCGATGGATCGTCCATTACGTGGACACGGAGTTGCATGCCTCCATCACGCCGGCGGCGGCCAGCCTGCTGCAGCGCGCGATCGGGCCGGATCTTCCACTGCTCGCCTCGGAGTTGGACAAGCTCGCGAGCTTCGCGAACGGCAGCGAGATCGACGAGGCAGCCGTATCCGCGGTGGTCGGCGTGCGGCGCGGCGAGACGCTGGGCGATCTGCTCGACGCCGTTGCGCACCGGGACGCCGCGCGCGCTCTCGATCTCCTCACCCATGTCCTCGAGCAACCCAAGACGACCGGAGTTTCCATCGTGATGGCACTCACCACGCAGATGCTCGCGCTGGCTTGGGGCGGCGCCATGCATCAGGAGCGTGGACTGAGCGGCCACCGCCTCGAGTCTGAGTATTATCCCTTTCTCAAGGGCGCCGGGGGCGCCGTCACGGGCCGGCCCTGGGGTGAGGCCGTGAAGGCGTGGGTGCAATCCGTAGATCAATGGGACGCGCACTCGCTCGACCTGGCGCTCACCCACCTGCTTGCCGCCGACATCGCGCTCAAGGAGACGCGTGTCTCTTCCGACCACCAGCTCCTCTCCAATCTCCTGCTCGCCCTCTGTGCACCCGCGGCAGCGCCCGCTGCGCCGCGTGCGCCGCGCTCGCGGCGCAGCTTGGTGGCCTGAATCCTCACCTCAGATGTGGCTCGCCATGATCCGCTTCCCCCTCCCCCTCCCCGGCCTCCCGCTCTCTCTTCTCCTCCTGACGCTTCCCGCGCTGGCCGCTGCGCAACAGGTCGACAGCGCAGGCCGTGTCGCCACCATTGGCGTGCCGGCCGGCATCACAGTCACCACGCTCCCGCGCGACAGCATGGCGCTCATCCCACGCGGGCCCATGGACAGCGCCAGTCGTGCGCTCGCGGCGCCCCACGACCCCGACTCCATCTTTCACGCGGCGCAGCAGTTGATCACCGCCGGGCAGAGCGATTCCGGCCGCGCGCTCGTGCAGGCGCAGCTCGACTCGGCGCGTATGGGCTCGCCACAGTACGTGCACGCGCTCTACTGGCGCGCCGTACTGGCGTCGACGGCCGCCGGCGCCGAGCGGGACCTCCGGACGATCGTCGTCGAATACCCGCTCGCGCCGGAGAGCGCGGATGCCCTGATGCGGCTCTCGCAGCTCGAGATGGCGCGCGGCGACCGGCACCAGGCGCTCGAGCATCTGGACCGGCTGCTCCTGGAGCATCCGAACAGTCCGGACCGCGCGCGCGCAGGCTTCTGGATGGCGCGCATGCTCTTCCGTGACAACCGCCCGCGCTCAGCGTGTGCACGGCTCGAGGTTGCGCAACAGCAAGTCGCCCCAGGCGACGTGGAGCTCCTCAATCAGATCAACTATCTGGCCCAGCGCTGTTTTGGCGTGGACACGAGCTCCGTGGCGGAGGGCGGCGACTCGACCACGGACGCGAACGGGATACCGGCCAGCGGGGGCGTGCCGGCTGGGGAGTCCGCCATGGGGAGCGGCGCGAGCACGGCATCCGCCCGCAATGGCGCGACCTCAGCGCCCACACCCACAGGGCGCTATACCATCCAGGTGGCGGCGTTCAGGCACAAGGACTCCGCGGTGAAGGAGCGCGCGCGGCTCATGCAGCTGGGCTTTGACACGCGCATTGTCGAAGGAGGGAATCTCTTTCGCGTGCGGGTGGGGAAATTCGACACGCGTGCGGACGCCGAGGCGATGATCAAGCGCCTGAAGGTGCAGCACATCGACGGACTTGTGACGAAAACGGAAGGACGGTAGAACTCAGCGAGGCGTAGCCTACATGCCGGCAGCCCAGCCGACCGGCACGCAGGCTACGCTTCACCACCCTTCCCAGTCGCCAACCGCTTTGCATCGTCCTCGCCGTTCTCTCCCGCCGGCAGCCGCACTGCGCCGCTCGCTCGGCTGGATGCCGGCGAGGCCAGCGCCTGCTGCTCCAGCGCGGCCGCGCCGAGCAGTCCGCCCAGCCCCATGGATTCCACGGCGGTGCTGGGCACGAGCATGAGCGCGCCCTTTTCCTTGAGTCCCTCATACAGGATGTTCATCGCGCGGAGGTGCAGCGCGGTGGGGTTGTGCTGGTACGACTTGGACGCCTCGTCAAAGAGCGCCGCGATCTCCACTTCGGCCTCGCCCAGGATGATCCGTGCGCGCTTCTCGCGCGTGGCCTGCGCTTCCCGCGACATCGCGTCCTGCAGATTGCCGGGAATCACCACGTCGCGCATCTCCACGGACTGCACGGCGATGCCCCAGGGCATGCAGCGCTGGTCGATGAGCGACTGAAGCTCGCCCTCGATCTCCTCGCGGCCGCGCAGGAGATCGGCGAGCGAGGTGCGGCCGATGATGTCGCGCAACGCCGTCTGCGCTGCCCAGCTCACCGCCTGCGGGTAGCTCTGCACCTCGAGCGCCGCTTCCTCCGGCTTGTGCACCATCCAGAACAACACCGCATCCACATTCACCGGCACCATGTCGGATGTCAGCGTCTCCTCGGCGGCGAACGGCGTGGTGATGGTCCGCTGGTCGACCCATGTCGGAATGCTGTCCACGAATGGAACCATCCAGAAGAGCCCCGGGCCGCGGAGCCCCCGGTAGTGACCCAGCCGCAGCACCACGGCGCGCTCCCATTGCTTGGCCACCTGCGGCGACATGCCGGCGAGCACGCCAAGCACGAGGCCGGCCAGAAGCCAGCCGCCGCTTCCCGACGCCGCGCCGATCAGCGCGCCGGCCCCGATGAAGCCGAGCGCGATGAGCACCGAGATGAAATTCACTCGGCCGCCGCTTGGCACATCGCCGGCTCTCGTTGGTAGGGCGGACATGGGAGACATGGAGACCCTCCTCTATCGGTTGAGCGTACGCATGCCGGCTTCAGCGTACCGGTCGCCGGCGGCGACGCCACGTGGTGCCGCGGTGTCGAGTCGGCGGAGCTCGGCAGCGCTCAGCGAAAGCCGCACCGCTCCGACGTTCTCTTCCAGCCGCGAGCTGTGCCTGGTGCCGGGGATCGGCACGATATCGGTGCCCTGAGCGAGTACCCAGGCCAGTGCGAGCTGCGCCGGCGTGCACCCCTTTTCGCGCGCCACTGCCTCGACCCGGTGCACCAGGTCCAGATTCTTCTGAAAGTTCTCGCCCTGGAACCGTGGATTGTGGCGCCGGAAATCATCCGCCGCAAGATCATCCACGCTCGTGATCCGGCCGGTGAGGAAGCCGCGGCCGAGCGGACTGTACGCCACGAAGCCGATGCCGAGCTCCCGACAGGTCGCCAGTACGCCGCCCTCGGGGTCGCGGGTCCAGAGTGAGTATTCCGTCTGGACGGCGCTGATGGGATGCACGGCGTGCGCTCGGCGAATGGTCTCTGGCGCGGCTTCGGAGAGGCCGAGGTAGCGAACCTTTCCCGCCTGTACGAGCTCCGCCATGGCGCCCACGGTATCCTCGATGGGCGTGTTGGGGTCGACGCGATGCTGATAGTAGAGGTCGATGGTATCCACCCCCAGCCGGCGGAGCGAGGCATCGCATGCCTGGCGTACGTACTCGGGGCGGCCGTTGATCGCGCGCTTCGTCCGATCGTTCGGATCACGCACATTCCCGAACTTGGTGGCGATCACCACCTCGTCGCGTCTGCCGCGCAGCGCGCGTCCCACGAGCTCTTCATTGGTGAACGGGCCGTACACATCGGCCGTGTCGAACATCGTGACGCCCAGCTCGATGGCGCGGTGGATGGTCGCGACGGATTCCTGCTCGTTGGATGGCCCGTAGAACTCGGACATCCCCATACAGCCAAGACCGAGCGCCGAGGTCTCGAGTCCCTGTGTCCCGAGATGGCGCATCGGCAGTGTGGTGGTCGCCATGCAGCCCCCTTCATTGATGCGATGTGACGGACGCGCGCCGCCCCAGCCTCGGCGTATCGAGGTGCCGGCGGCGCTACGCACGGTTTATGAGTGGCGTAGAGGAAACGCGCACCTTGTTGGGCGGGTTCCGGGGGGAAGGCAGAGAGGAGAAAGGAGAGAGGAGAAAGGAGGAACGGCACGTGGGGATTGGCGCTCTCCACGAGGAGCCGGGTTCTTTCTCCTCTCTCCTTTCTCCTCTCTCGCTTTTCCTGTCTCCTCTCTCGCCCTTGCCCCGGAAACCGCTGTAACTTGCTGCCATGAGCCCCCACCCCGTTTCCGCCACTCCGCTCATGCAGCAGTACCGGGAGATCAAGGCGCGGCATCAGGACGCGATCCTCTTCTTCCGGATGGGCGACTTCTACGAGATGTTCTACGACGATGCCGAAACGGCGTCGCGCGTGCTGGGGCTTACCCTCACCTCGCGGAACAATGGCGGCGCCGCGCGGGTGCCGCTGGCCGGCGTCCCGGTGAAGGCGGTGAATGAGTACCTGCGCCGGCTCGTCGCGCAGGGCTTCCGGGTGACGATCTGCGAGCAGGTGGAGGACCCCAAGCTCGCCAAGGGGCTCGTGCGGCGCGAGGTGGTGGAGACGATCACACCGGGCGCGGTGTTCGCGGATGATCTGCTGGATGGTGTGCGCAACAACTTTCTCTGCGCGCTCCATCAGGCGGGGGACGCGGTGGGGATGGCGGCGGCGGATCTCTCGACCGGGGAGTTCCGCCTCATCCGTACCACGCCGGCCGATCTCGAAGCGGTACTGGCGCGACTGGCGCCGGGCGAGATGCTGGTGACGCGTGGCGCGCCGCCGCACCACGCGATCGCGGCGCGTGGAGAGGAGAACACACTCATCACGGAGCGTGAGGCCTGGGAGTTCGACGCCGCGCTGGCGAGCGAGGAGCTCTCGCGACAGTTCGGCGTGGCCTCGCTCGAGGGGTTCGGGGTGGGCGCGGAGGACACCGTAGCGGTAAGCGCGGCCGGCGCGCTCGTGCGCTATCTGCGCGAGCTGCAACCCGGCGGTGTGCCACATCTCGCGCGCCCGGTCGTGGAGCGCCCCGGCAACGTGATGCCGCTCGATGAGATGACGCGCCGGAACCTGGAGCTGGTGGAGTCGCTGCGCGGCGGCGAGACATCGGGCACGCTACTCGACGTGCTGGACCGAACGATGACGCCGATGGGTGCGCGCGCGCTGCGCCAGTGGATTCTCGCACCGCTCAGCTCGCGCGCCGCTATAGAGGCGCGGCTGGACGCGGTGGAGGCGCTCGCGCGCGATGCGCTTGCCCGCCCCGCGCTCCGCTCCGCGCTCGACGGCGTGCGTGACGTGGAGCGGCTCGCGAGCAAGGCCGCGGCCGGTCGCGCCACGC
Source organism: Gemmatimonadaceae bacterium (assembly GCA_036278935.1). Lineage (GTDB taxonomy): Bacteria > Gemmatimonadota > Gemmatimonadetes > Gemmatimonadales > Gemmatimonadaceae > DASSNR01. Next base: position 19,058 of record DASUKA010000005.1, on the reverse strand, counting down.
CGCGCGAATTGGGTGCGCTGGGCGCCTCGCTCGCACGGCTCCCCGCCGTGGAGGAGGCGGCGCGCCGGGTGGCGGGCGGTGTGGAGGCACGCTCGGCGCGCGCGGCGGCTGATGGTGCGGCGGCTGACGACGTGGAGGAGCACGCGGGCGACAGATCCAGCGGGGCGATCGACGACTGCCTGGTGCACTGGGACTCGTGCGCCGATCTGGCGCGCGACATCGCACACACGCTGGTGGAGCATCCGCCGCTCGCCATTGGCGATGAGCGGACGATCGCCGACGGCGTGGACGAGGAGCTGGACGCGCTGCGCGCGTTGCGCGACGGCGGGAAGGACGGGATCGCGCGCATCCAAGCCGCCGAGCGCGCCCGCACGGGGATCACGTCGCTCAAGGTCGGCTACAACCGGGTGTTCGGCTACTACATCGAGGTCACGAACGCCAACCGTCACCTCATTCCTCCCGACTATCAGCGGCGGCAGACGCTCACCGGGGCGGAGCGCTATGTGACGCCGGAGCTGAAGGAGTACGAGGACCAGGTGCTCACCGCCGCCGAGCGGATCGAAGCGCGCGAGAGGGCGCTGTTCGAGGCGCTGCGCGCGCGCGTGGGGGCAGCGATCGCGCGGCTGCAGCGCGTGGCCGGCGTGGTGGCGCAGCTCGATGTGCTCTCGACGCTCGCGGAGGTGGCCGAGCGCGAGGGCTACGTGCGCCCGGAGATGACCGACGAGTTCGCGCTGGAGATCGTGGGCGGGCGGCATCCGGTGGTGGAGCGGATGATGCCGCGCGAGCAGTTCATCCCGAACGACGTGCGCCTCACCGAGGACGCACGGATGATCATCCTCACCGGGCCGAACATGGCGGGGAAGTCGACCATCCTGCGGCAGATCGGGCTCATCGTGCTCATGGCGCAGACGGGGGGCTTCGTACCGGCGGTGCGCGCTCGTCTGGGCGTGGTGGACCGGGTGTTCACGCGCGTGGGAGCGAGCGACAACCTGGTGCGCGGGCAGTCGACGTTCATGGTCGAGATGTCGGAGACGAGCGCCATCCTGCACACCGCCACGCGGCGGAGCCTGGTGCTGCTGGACGAGATCGGGCGCGGCACCTCCACGTACGATGGGGTGTCGATCGCGTGGGCGGTGAGCGAGCACCTGCATACCGTGACGGGGTGCAAGGCGGTGTTCGCGACGCACTATCACGAGCTGACGCAGCTCGCGGATGAATTAGAAGCGATTCGCAACTATAACGTGGCGGTGCGGGAGGTGGGAGAGCGCGTACTCTTTCTGCACACGCTGGAGCCCGGCGGAGCGGACCGGTCGTACGGTATCGAGGTCGGGCGGCTGGCGGGATTGCCGGAGCCGGTGATCGCGCGCGCGCGGGAGCTGTTGCATCAACTTGAGGGGAGGCGGAAGGCCAACGGCGAGAGGCGAGAAGCGAAAGGCGAAAGGAGAGACGAGAGGGAAGAGAGGCGGGAGGTGGACGGGCAGCTCGGGCTCTTTGCGTGGGCGCCGGATCCGGTGGTGGAGCGGCTGCGGGAGGTGGACCCGAATCTGGTTACGCCGATGCAGGCGCTGCAGTTGCTCATGGAGTTGGCGGAGGAGCTGGAGCGGCGGGGGTGAGGGCGGCGCGATCACTGCCCCGTGTAGCGGACCACGCGCATGTTGCCGGCCCTACCCCTCCTCACCCGCCGGCGCCGAGATCGATCAACGCGAGCCCGGTGGCGGGGTCGTACTTCCGCCGGAGACGCGTGGGGGACTCGACCAGCATCACCTCCAGTGTCGGACGTACGTGGGCCTCCATCAGGTGACCGCCATGTGCCGTGCCATCCGACTTTCCGATCACCACGTGCGCGTGCAGCTTGGGCTCGCCATCCGCGAGCGCGATGTCGCCGGTGAGCGCGAGAACTTCCACCTGCTCGCGCACGGGGATCTTCCGGTAGTCCTTGCGCTCCCACTCGAAGTAGCCGAGCGTCACGTCGCTGAAGGCGCCGATGGCGGTGAAGTGACTACCGCCCAGTTGGTGCTCGCGCGCGAACGCCAGCAGGCCGGAGGCGACTTCGTCCCCCGTGCTGAAGATGATGGCGAAGGTGCGCTGAGCGCCGTCATCGATGAGTTTGCCGTTCACGATCTTCTCTCCGTGGAATAGGCTGAGATCCATGGAAGGCTACGGCACACTGCGTGCGCGCCCGATCACCGCGCGCTAAGTTCCGCGCGGCGTGCCCCACGCGCGTGCCGCGTGCCGAGCCCATGTGACGAAAGACCCAGAGGAGAGAGATGAAAGCCATTGCGGTGATCCCTGGAACGACGACAGTGCGGCTGGTGGATCGGCCGGAGCCGACCATCACTACGCCGCACGATGTGAAGCTGCGCACGGTGCGCGTGGGGATCTGCGGTACCGACCGTGAAGAGGCGCGCGGCGGGCGGTCCAGGGCGCCGGCCGGCCAGCAGGATCTCGTGATCGGGCACGAGATGATGGGGCAGGTGGTGGAGGTCGGCTCAGCGGTCACGCGGGTGGCGCCAGGCGACTTTGCCGCCTTCACCGTGCGGCGCGGGTGCGGCCACTGCCTGAGTTGCGGCGTGAACCGCTCCGACATGTGCCAGACCGGCGAGTACTCCGAGCGCGGCATCTGGGGACGCGACGGCTATCAGGCGGAATTTGTGGTGGACGCGGAGGACTACATCGTGCGCATTCCGCCCGAGCTGGCCGACGTCGGCGTGCTGGCGGAGCCGCTCTCTGTGGTGGAGAAGGCGATCGATGAAGCGCTGCACGCCGCCGCGCGCCGCCCCGATGCGGCCGTCACGCCGGAATGGCTCTCCGGCCGGCGGTGCCTGGTGGCCGGCCTGGGGCCCATCGGGCTGCTCGGCGCGATGGCGCTGCGGCTGCGTGGCGCCGAGGTGTATGGATTGGACGTGGTGGATGCGGCGAGTGCGCGCCCGCACTGGCTGGAGGCGATTGGTGGGCACTACCTGGACGGGCGGCAGGTGGCGGCCGACCGGATCGACGACAGCGTGGGCGGGATGGATCTCATCCTCGAAGCCACCGGCATCGCGTCGCTCGAATTCAACCTGCTCGACGCGCTGGCGTTGAACGGCGTCTATGTTCTCACGGGCATCGCGTGCGGCGACCGGCCGATCGAGGTGCACGGCGCGTCGCTCATGCGTCAGCTCGTGCTGCGGAACCTGGCGATGGTGGGGAGCGTGAACGCGGCGCGCGGGCACTTCCAGATGGGCGTGAATGACCTGACCAGCGCCACGCAGCGCTGGGGGAGCCAGGTGGCCGCGCTCATCACGCAGCACTACCCCGTGAGCCGCTTCCTTGAACCACTCACCGAGCACCACCCGGATGCGATCAAGGAAGTGATCGACTGGTCGTAAGCGGGAAGTCCGCGGCCTCTGTGTCTCCGTGGTAAATCCGCCCGCCACTCGCGTCAGAGCTCGGCCGTGACGCTGGTGAGCATCTCGCCGAGCGGAGCGTCGATGCGGATCGTCGCCTCCGCGTCCCCGCGCGTCACGCCATGGGTCACGATCGCCACGGGGAGCCCGAGCGCCGCGGCGCGCAGCACGAAGCGGTAGCCGGACATCACCTGCAGCGATGATCCCAGCACGAGCAGCCCGGACGACTGCTCCACCTCCGCAAAGCAGTGCTGTACAATGGGCTTCGGCACCGTTTCCCCGAAGAAGACGACATCCGGCTTGAGGAGATCGGAGCCGCACATGCGGCAGCGGGCCACGCGGAACGAGCGGACGGCGCTCTCCGCGAGCACCACGTCACCGTCAGGGCGCAACTCGGTCGCGGTGGCCGCAAAGCCGGGGTTGGCCAGGCGCAGCCGGCGGTCGAGCTCCGCGCGCGTGCACGCGTCGCCGCAGCTCAGGCACACCACGCGCGAGAGCGTTCCGTGCAGCTCGATCACATCGCGCGCCCCGGAGCGCTGGTGCAGGCCATCGACGTTCTGCGTGATGATGGCACGCAGGAGTCCGCGATGCTGCAGCGCCGTGACGGCGACGTGGCCGCTGTTGGGGCGGGCCGCGGCGAAGCGCCGCCAGCCCGCGAAGCTGCGCGCCCAGTAGCGCTGCCGGTTGGCTGCCGCGCCCACGAAGTGTGTGTAGGTCATGGGTGCGACTCGGCGTTTGCCATCAGGCGTGCGATAGTCGGGAATGCCCGACTCGGTGGACAGCCCTGCTCCGGAGAGCACCACCACGTTTCCGGCGCGCAATAGCTCGAGCAGCCGCGTGCGGGCGGGCTGGCGCTCGGATGGGCGCGTGCGAATCGGCTGAGTGGTGCTGCTCGTGTTCATCATCAGGTGGCGCCTCTTCCGGAAGATAGCGACGGGTGGTACGCGAGCGGCTGCTCAGCTCGATGGCCACGGCACCAGCCGCAGCCCCGCGATCTTGCCGTGCGCGTCGAGCGTGAACAGCCACTGCTGCGCGCCGCTGGCGACGGTGACGCGGTAGCGGTACTGCGAATACGCCCCGTTCACCGTTTTCCCCGCGTACTGGAACGCGGTGGGCGCACCCAATGCCGAGAACTGCTGCTTCGCCTGGGCGAGGACCGCCGGGGTGAAGGCGGTATTCGCTTGCGGGGTGAGCTGCGAGCGGTCGACGTCGCCGGTCTGCAAGCGGTGCAACCACTCCCTGGCGCGCGTTGTGATGACCGTGTCCTCGCCGGCCGCCGGCGTGAAGGCCCGTTGCGCCGCCCGGGCGCTGGGGAAGAATGCCTCGAGCACCTGGCGCGTCATCCGCTCGGGGACCCCGGTAAAGTTGGCGCCGTTACTCAGGACGATCACCGCCAGGCCGTCGTCGGGGAAGATCGCGTTGAAACAATAGCCGCCTGCGCCAGGCGCGAGACCGTTGTGCCACACCTCGCGATGTCCCTCGAGCGTGGCCGGCACGAAGCCCATCGCATAGTTCACCCGCGTGCCATTGGCGAGCTGTCCAGCCGTCCAGAGGTCGTGCATCGAGCGCGCATCGAGCAGCGTGCGGTGCATGAGCGCCACATCCCACCGCGCCAGGTCGGGCGCCGTGGAGACGATGCCGCCCGCGCCGTAGAACAGATCCAGGCTCACGGCGTGCTGTTTCGTGAACGGCGCGGCACCGCTGTACGGCGTGGCCGTTCCACTCTGCGCCGCGAAGCCCGCGCCGCTGGCGCTCATGTGGAGCGGCTCGAAGATGTGCCGCTGCAGAAACCCGGTGTACGGCATCCCGCTCACCTTCGATACGATGAAGGCGAGCGTCGCATAGTTCGTGTTGCTATACTCCCACCGGGTGCCGGGCGCGAAGTCCGGTGTGTCGGTCTGCAGGATGGCAAAGAGGGCACTCGGCGCGATCGTCCCCTGCGTGGGCCAGTCGTGCTCGGTGGTGCGCGGAAAATTGTGCAGCCCCGACGTCTGGTTGAGCAGCTCGCGCACGGTGATGCGGCGCGCGCTCGGCATCCTGGGGAGATACCTGGAAAGCCGATTGCCGAGCGAGAGCTTTCCGTGCTCGGCGAGCCAGAGGACCGAGACCGCCGCGAGCTGCTTGCTCACCGAACCGATGGCGAACCGCGTCTGCGGAGTGACGGCGGTCTGTTGCTGCATGTCGGCCAGGCCGAAGCCGCGCGTGTAGACGACCGCCCCGTCGTGCACGATGGCCATGGAGAAGCCCGGTGCCAGACCGGTGCCCAACGCCTGAGCGCCAATCGAATCAAACGTGGCGCGCGTTGGTTGCTGGGCCGAGCAGGCGCCCAGGGTGGTGGATATCGCGGCCACAAGCATACCAATGGCCGCAAGGCGATGGGCTGCCAACGAGGTGTGCATCTATCTCCGTCGGTGAAGCGTTCAGGGCACGCCGGCGCTGGCGCGGCGCCGCGTGGCGTCGCGCCCATGATCCGTCATGCAGCGAGCGGTGGTCAGGTGGGTGCGCCCGCTACCGGTGCGGTGTGATCTTCGGGGCTCATGATCCTGAACGCGCCGGCGGCCACGATGCCGCCCACAAGGTTGGCCACGATGTACACCCAGAAGTTCGCCCAGGCGGACAGGCCGAAGAAGCAGACGCCCAGTCCGACGGCGCTGTTGAACGCCGCGCCCGTGAGCGCGCCCACGGCAAAGACGCCGGCGCCCACCGTGAATCCAATGGCGAGCCCGAAATAGCTGTTGCCGGCCGTCCGGGCCGATGTCGCGGTGGTGAGCACGGTAAGCACCAGCGCGAACGAGAAGACGAACTCCGCCACGAGTGCCCGCACGATGCCGATTCCGGTGAACGCCCCAACGCCCGGGGCAGAGGGATGCCCCACCAGCAGCCAGCCGATCAATCCCGCGCAGATCGCGCCCACGCACTGTGTGATCCAGTAGGCGATCATCTCCCCGAACGACAGCTTCCCTCGCAACGCCACACCCAACGAGATGCCGGGGTTGTAATGCCCGCCCGAGATCGGGCCCCCCATGTACACCATCACCATCAGAATCGACCCGATGGCCAGACCCGCAATGGCGGCGCTGTAATGCACGCTCAGAATGACGGTGAGCACCAGGAAGAAGGTGCCGATGAATTCCGTGAGGTATTTGCGCATGGCTGGATGGATTGGGGTTGAGGAACGAACTCCACGTCGTGAGGACGGCGGTTCACGGCGCGCAAACAAGCACATTCATGCGCCTTCAGCCAACCAGGCGAGGCGTGACGATGCAGGGGAAGCAGAATCAGCATCTCACTCAACCGCGTTGCGCGTCCAGTATGGAAGCAGGCTGCACCATCGTCAACTACGCGCGAACGCAGACCGGGCGGTTCGCGCGAGAACCGCCCGATCTGGAGAACCACCGAGCACCGCCGCCCAACCGCGCGGTGGCACAGCTCACGAATCGATGGCGCGCGTAGCAACACCAACGACCACGCGAGCTGCCGCCGCCAGACTCGCCGCACTCCACGCGAGCACCGCGGGAAAGATCAGCGTCACAAGAACGAGCGCCACGCTCGGCACGTGCATCGTGGACGCCAGGAGATGCGCGAGCGCCGACACCGGTCCCTGCATCGTGGTCCAGAACAGCAGCGCGAGCCAGCCGAGTGCGGCGCTCACGGCGGCGATGAGCGCGGCACGCGTGACGGCGAGCGCCATCACGCCCCACGCGAAGGCGACGAGTGGCACCGCCCACCACCCGAACCACGCGGTGGCGAGCGCGAACGCCGCAGCGAGCAGGATCACGCGCAGCAACAGACGCGCGATCATAGTTGCGGCGTGGCGCGGCGATCCATCATCGCGCGGGGCTCAGCGTGAGCGTGGAGCGCACATCCGAGCGCGGGAGATCGGCCGGGCGGTGCGGCACCAGCGCGGAGTCCAGCTCGCCAGCCAGCCACTGGGAAATACGGTCGCGGTAGCGCGAGCTTACCGGATTTCCCGACTGTCCACCGGGATAGATGGTCCATGCCCGCACCGTGGGTGCCATCTCGACCACCATGCGCCAGCTCGGCCCGAACCGCCCCTCGCCCGACGATGGGCTGAGCGTGGATGGCCCGCCCTGCACGGGCAGCGCGAGCGCCGAGAACGCCGGAATGCGCAGCAGATGGTAGATGTTCGCTTGCTGGATCTCGCTCCATCGCCAGCCGCCGGAATCGGGCGCCCCGTACTCGCGCTCGGCGCGCCGCAGCGCGGTCTCCAGACTCGCGGCGAGGATGTCATCCCGATGCTCCACGCCGCTCGTGCGGTGATCGTCCCACCAGACGCTGTTCGGGTAGGCCAGCAATTCCGCCAGCACCGACTCGCCGGGTCGGGCGACCGGCGCTGACCCGTGCGGCGGGATGAGCTCGTCCCATGTGCGATGCTCGATCTCGTCCATCGCGAACTCGAACAGGATGGCGCGCTGATTGTCCCGCGTGTAGCGGCGATCCCACTGCGCGAGCAGGTGCGCGGCCTGGCGGAGCACGCTGTCGCGCGAGGCGCTCGCGCGCGGGGATGCGGACAGCGCGTGCCGTGCCGCCGCGAGCAGCGCAGGCACGAAGCGGTCGGCGCGTGCACTGCCGGGATCGGTCTGGAAGCGCCGCATGTCGTCCGGCGTGACGGCGGAGTCGGCGGCGAGCAGCGTGTTGATGCGGATGGCGCGCCATGGCGGCGGCCAGCCCGCGCCGAGATACGACGAGTCGACCGCGGGATCGATGGGCTGCTGGTTGTCGGAGGCCAGAAAGCCCTGCGCCGGATTCATCGCGAACGGGTAGCGCGCCACCGGCCAGCTGCCCACCCAGTCGCTCCCACTCGTATCACCGCGGCGGATGATGTCGCCGCGCCCGTTGCCGGGCCGGATCGGGAAGCGGCCGGTGGAGCGGATGGCGATCGTGCCGGCACGATCGGCGACGATCATGTTCTGCGCAGGCGCCACGTAGCCGTCCATCGCCGCGAGCCAGCCCTGTGCGGTGGTCGTGTGCGCGGCGCGGATGAAGCCATCGATCTCCGAGGAGAGATCGAGCACGGTCCAGCGCATGGAGAGCCACCGTCCGCCAACGCGCCGCATCGGTCCGCGGTGCGTGTAATACACGGTGTCCGTCGCGATCAGCGCGCCACTCGGAGAACGGTAGCGCTCGATGCGCCGATCGACCGGGCGCCACGTGCCATCCAGCCGGTAGCGGCTCGGGTGCAGCGAGTCGTCCACCGTCTCCGTGTAGAAGTCGAGCACGTCGGCGCCGGTGTTGGTGAAGCTCCAGGCGACGTTGCGGTTGAAGCCGAGGATGATGGCGGGCGCTCCGGGAATCGTGACGCCGTAGACATCCAGCCGACCCGGCACCACGACCTGCGCCTCATACCAGATGGAGGGGAGCGTGAGCTCGAGATGCGGGTCGCCGGCCAGGAGCGCGTAGCCATCCCTGGTGCGGCGCGGTGCCACCGCCCAGTTGTTGCTGCCGAGCACGTCGCCGCTCGCGGGGCGCGTACTCGCTGCGAGCGCGGCGGTAGACCGCTCCAGCGCGCGTGCTTCGCGAAGCGCGCCAGGGTCGGGTGCGCCGGGCGGCGCGAGCGGCGAGAACTCGTCGCGCGCACCCGCGTGTCCGTTCGGCTGGATGGGTTGTTGGATGGGACTGTCTATGGGCAGGAGCGCATCCGCGGCGGCGCGCCCCACCAGCGCCTGGATGCGCAGATGCGCCAACTCTTCAGGATCGTATGAAAGCGTGAATCCCATGCGGTCGAGCAGATGAATGCTATCGATCGGCTTCCAGTGCATGGGGTGTGTGCCGAGCAGGCGGTACTCGATGGGGAGATGCCGCTTCCCACTCTGCGCGATCCACGCATTCACGCCATCGGCGTACGCGCGTATGGCGCGGTAACCGGCGGACGTGGTATCCATGGCCGCGAGCTTGCGCTCCGCGGCCCTCGGCATCCCGAGCGCGCGCGTCTCGCGATCCGGTTCGAGCGCCCGGGCGCCGAGCAATTCGGTGAGCGTCCCCGCTCCCGCGCGCGCCTGCATCTCGAGTTGAAAGAGGCGGTCGCGCGCCACCACGTAGCCGAGCGCGCGGTAGACGTCGTCCTCGCTGGTGGCGAAGATGTGCGGCACCCCACGCTGGTCGTAGAGCACGCGCACGGTTCCGCGCAGTCCCGCAACGCGTCCTGCGGCCGATGGGGGAAGCTCGGCGGCACTCGCCACTGCCCAGACCCCGTTCGCCGGGTCGAGAAACGGGCCGAGCGGCGGCAGCGGCCCGATGGAGCTGAAGCCGGCGTAGAGGGTAGCGGCGAGGAGGACCAGGGAGAGCAGAGAGGAGAGAGGAGAAAGGGGAAAGGAGGAACGACCTCGAGGAAGGGCGCTGTCTCTCAGGAGCTGGTCTCCTCTCTCCTTTCTCTTTTCTCCTCTCTGCCCTTGTCTCATCGCGCCATCAAATATTGCAGCACATCCGAGCGTGTCACGATTCCGGCGATCGAGCCGTTCGTGCGGACGAGGACGGCGGGGTTCGACTTGGAAAGCACCTTCACGGCGCTCTCCACGGGCTGGGCGCCATCGATCACCGGGAAGGGCGGATCCATGACGTCGCCTACGGTGGCATCGAGCAGCTTGGTGTTCTCGATCGCTCTGGCGGAGAGGCCGCCCTCGGTCACCGAGCCCACGCAGTCGGCACCCTCCATGACCGGGAGCTGTGAAACATCGTGCAGATTCATGAGCCGGAGTGCCTGGCGCACGCTCGCGCCCGGGGCAGTGCTCACGACGGATGGTGCGGGCTGCGGCTTCGCGTCCAGGATATAGGCGAGCGACACGTGGTCGGGCTCCAGGAGCTGGTTCTCGCGCATCCACTCATCGCTGTAGAGCTTGGAGAGATAGCGCTCACCCGTGTCGCAGAGGAAGGTCACGACGAAGGCATCGGGGTCGTCGATCTCCTGCGCCACCTGCATGGCGACGTGCGCGATGAGGCCGGCGGAGCCGCCCACGAAGAGGCCTTCCTCGCGCGTGAGGCGGCGCGCCATCGCGAAGGCGTCCTTGTCGCTCACCGTGCGGTAGTCGTCGATCGCGCGCAGGTCGAGCGTGCCGGGGATCTTGTCCTGACCGATCCCCTCCACCTTGTACGGCGCGCCATCGTTGCGGGGAGTGCCGCCGGTGCGCCAGGCTTCGGCCAGGATGGAGCCCGCCGGATCGCCGGCGATCACCTTGATGGCGGGGTTCTTCTCCTTGAGGTAGCGCGCCACGCCGCTGATCGTGCCGCCGGTGCCGGCGGAGGCCACGAAGTGCGTGATGCGTCCCTCGCTCTGCTCCCACAGCTCCGGGCCGGTCGTCCGGTAGTGTGCCTCGGGGTTGGCGGAATTGTAGAACTGGTTGGCGAGGATGGCGTTGGGCGTCTCGTGCGCGATGCGCTTGGCCATCATCACGTAGTTGTCGGGATGATCAGGCGCGACGGCGGTGGGCGTGATGATGACCTCGGCGCCGAATGCCTTGAGGAGCCGCACCTTCTCCTGCGACATCTTGTCGGGCATGGTGAAGATGCACCGGTAGCCCTTGAGGGCGGCGGCAATGGCGAGGCCCACGCCGGTGTTCCCGCTCGTGCCTTCGACGATCGTGCCGCCGGGCTTGAGCTGGCCTTCACGCTCGGCCTGCTCGATGATCGGCAGCCCGATGCGGTCCTTCACGGAGCCGCCGGGATTGAAGAAATCCGCCTTCCCGTAGACCGGCGTGCGGAGGCCGCGCGTGACCCTGTTCAGCCGGATGAGCGGCGTCCACCCGATGGTCTCGAGCACGTTCGCGTACGGATGCCGGTTGCGTTCGATGGTCATAAAGGGGAAGGGGTTGGGGGTGATGAGTTGTGGGTTATGGGTTGTGAGTCATGAGGAGTGAGCAGCTCCGAGCTCCCCGGCGCTCAGAACTCAAGACCCAGAACTCAGAACATCAGAACCCGTCATCGTTTCCTGGGCAGCAGACTATCGCCCGGGAGCGGTCGGGAGCCGGGGTGTCGGTACAAGATGGGGAGGAGCACCATCACGGCGACAGGGTGACCACGTTGCTTCGCGGGGCTGAATCTGAGTCGTCGCGAACCGGCTACCGCGGCGGAGTCGAGCGCCGGGTAGCCGGAGGATTGCGTGACCGTGGTGGACTCAGGCCATACGGCGCCGGTGCTGTCCACGTAGAGCCGCAACGTCACATTCCCCTGTACCCTGCGGGAGAAGAGCGTGGGCGGGTAGTGGAACGGCGGCGTGCTATTGAGGATGACGGGCCGGACCTCCGGGTGCCTCCCGTTCGCCTGAATGGCCTCGAGCGCCTGCTGGGCCATGTGCCGGTCGATGCACGCGGTGAGTGCGAGCATGGCGGTGAGAACGAGCGCAACGGATCGGATCATCGTGGGGAAATGTAGTAAAGGCGAGAGAGGAGAGAGGCGGGGCTGCGAAAGGCAGTCGGTCAGTGGGTGAGGAACGGCAGGGTGTAAGGGAGTCGGGTGTCGGGTAGACGGGTGAAGTGATCCTGTCCCGCGGCCGTTTCCCTATACCCCACACCCTACTCCCTCCACCCGGCCCTCTGGCTCACAACTCAAAACTCACCACCGCCTTTCTCCTTTCTCCTCTCTCGACTTTCCCGTCTGGACTTCTCGTCCTTTCCCCGTCATTCTTTAACGATGAAGATCATCGTCCTCATGGGGGGCACCTCATCGGAGCGGGATGTCTCGCTGGCGTCGGGAGTGCGGGTCGCGCGGGCGTTGCGCGATGCCGGACATACGGTGACGGCGGTCGATACTACGCGTGGTGCCCTCCAGGCGGCCGAGGAGCAGGCGATGCTGGCTGGAAGCGTGGTGCACACGGAACCCCCGACGCTCGAGATGTTGGGACGCATGGCGGGCGGCGCCCTCACGCGGACCATGCGTACGCTGCCCACCCGAGGTGATGCCGACGTCATCTTCCTCGCGCTGCACGGCGGCGATGGGGAGGACGGGACGCTGCAGGCGCTCCTCGACCTGGTGGGGATTCCCTACACGGGGAGCGGCCACCTGGCGAGCGCGCTGGCGATGGACAAGGACCTCTCCAAGCGCCTCTTCCGCGCGGCCGGCATCCAGACGCCGGACTGGCTCATGGCGCCGGTGAGCGAGGAGAAGGTCGAGCGCTCGCTCGGCTTTCCCGTGGTGGTCAAGCCGTCCAGGGAAGGATCGACGGTGGGGTTGAGCGTGGTCCGCGAGCGGTCCGGACTCGCCGCGGCGGTGGCCGAAGCGTCGCGCTATGACAACGAAGTGATGATCGAGCGCTTCATTGCCGGGCGGGAGCTGACGGTCACCATCCTGGGAGACGAGGCGCTTCCGGTGGGAGAGATCTTCCCGAAGCACGAGATCTACGACTACGAGTGCAAGTATACGGATGGCATGGCGCGTGAGGAGTTTCCGGCGCGGCTCAGCCCCGAGGAAACCGCCGAGATCCAGCGGCAGGCGCTCACGGCGTTCCGTGCGCTCAAACTGAAGGGCTACGCGCGGATCGATTTCCGCATGTCCGAGGACGGTATCTTTCACTGTCTGGAAGCCAACACCCTTCCCGGCATGACGGGGCTGAGTCTGGTGCCGCAGGCCGCGGTCGCGGCCGGAATCAGCTTTCCCGAGCTGTGCGAGCGGATCGTCCGACTGGCGCTGGACTGATTGGCGCCGCCCTGCCAGAGTGGCGCGCCACGTGGAACGGGTGGCGGCACGAAGCTTGTTGTGTTGTATGGTTCTCCGGAACCCTCTTTTCAGGTGATGATATAACACCCGGCACCCCACGGTAGCAGAGCCACATGTCGTTCTTGGGCACAGACGAGCAGGAGCACCCCCGAATCACCCTGGCGGTGCAGTGGTTGATCGCGATCAATGTCGCGATCTACTTCCTGCAACTCACCGTCGTGCGCCCGTCCGATGTCGCGAACGCGCTCGCGTTCAAGCTGCCCGACCTCACCGACCGGCCGTGGACCATCTTCACCTACATGTTCGTGCACGCCGGGTTCTGGCACCTGGCGCTGAACATGTACACGCTCTGGCTGTTCGGGCCGCGGGTAGAGCGGGAGTGGGGCGCCAAGAGCTTCAGCTTCTACTACGTGTTGTGCGGGCTGGGCGGGTGGCTGTTCGACATCCTGTTCAGCCGCAGCGGCTACCTGCTGGGCGCCTCGGCGGCGATCTACGGAGTGATGCTCGCGTACGCCATGCGCTGGCCGGACGACGAGATGGTGCTCTTCCCCTTCGTGTTCATCTCGATCAAGGTGAAGTGGCTCGTCGTGCTGCTGGTGGGTTTCAATCTCGCACTGGGGCTCTGGAGCGCGGGGGCCGGATCCTCCGAGATCGCCTACTTCGCGCACCTGGGCGGCTTCGTGTTCGGGTGGCTCTACCTGCGGGCCTCCTCGGCGCCGGGGATCGACCGGCTGCGGCACCGGATCTCGCGGGTGCCGGACGAGCCCGAGGGCTCGCCGCCGCAGGCCATTCCGCATTCGCCGCCGCGTGCGCGCGAGCGTCCGGAGATCGATGAGATCGTGGCCCGGAGCAACGCGGCGGTGGCCAACAAGCAGGGCAAGCGGCAGAGCCCGCTGCTCCCCCTGTCACGCCGGTTCGGAAAGAAGAAGACCGAGGAGCTGAACCGGGTGCTCGACAAAATCTCGGCGAAGGGCATCGAGAGTCTCACCCCGGAAGAGCGGGTGCTTCTCGAGGAGATGTCGAAGCGGCTGCGGAACAGCTGAGGGGCGAGAGAGGAGAAAGGAGAAAGGCGGCTGTGAGTCGTGGGTTGTGAGTCGTGGGAGAAGGGAAGAGCTCAGGGAGAGAACCGCGTCCCTCGGAGCCGTTCCTGACCAGCTGACTCACTGTCCCGCTGCTTCTCCTTTCTCCTTTCTCCTCTCGTCCCTCAGCTGACCGTGAACTGCTTGACCATTCCGTGCGCGGCGTGCGGCTTGCCGTCCTTGGCATCGGGGACGAAGCAGAAGAAGCCGTACGTGCCGGGCTGGAAGTTGATGGTCACGAACTCATCCTCGCCGACCGACATGGCCGGCACGCCGCCCATCGGGTCGGCGGGTGGGGGGCCCTGCTGGTGGAGGACCCAGACGGCCAGATCGGCCGCCGTCTTGCCCGGCGCGAGCCGCGCGATGAAGAGCTCGTGCGGCTGAGGGCCGTCGTTGACGACGCGGATCGTGTGCGTACCGGCGGTAATGGGGGAGCTCATCGAAAAGGCGTAGTCGCTCAGCTGGACCGTATCATCGGCGACGGGCATCGTTGCGGCCGGGGCGGAGGACGGCACGACCGTGAGCGCGCGCGCCATCCCCTTCATCACATGCGGTACCCCATCCGGGCCGGGGATGACGCAGATCATGGCGTACGTTCCCGGATCCATCGTGAGTGTCGCGCTTGCCTCACCACCACCGGGGCGAGGCGCATTCACGCCGCCGGCTTCGTGCGCCCAGCTGGGGAGCGGACTGTCAGGCTTCATAGACTTCATGGCCTTGGCGAAATCCGCCACGGTCTTGCCGGAGTCCAGCTTGATGAGCTGCATATGGTGCAGCTGCTTTCCACTGTTGACCAGATGGAGTGTGGTGAGACCAGCGGGAATGCTGTCGGGCGCGTCGAACGCGAAGTCGCGTGCGGTAACGGTAACCACGTTGGGCGCGACGGCTGGTGCGGCCGAGTCGGACGCGGCAGCGTACTTGGCGTCGGAGTGGCTACAGGCCGCGAGAGCGGCAGCGACCGCCACAAACGAGGCGGTCGAGAGACGAGCGAACGTGGACATGACACATCTCCATGCGAGTGGGCACACTGTCCTGGAAATGGCGCGACAGCGCGGGGCGGTCCTATAATCATATGAATTGCCCGATGGGTCAAGAGAACCGCGCGCGGGGTGGAGTGGGAGATGGGGCGCAACACGGCGGGGCAGCCGCGGTAGAGCCGTGGGGAAGCGGTGCTCCGACCTTGGGGTGGGGATTCGCGCTATTTCTTGGTCAGATCTCCGCAGGCGATGGCCGTCTGGATGTCGGACGCGGAGGAGAAGACGCTCACCGACCAGTCGCTGCGGTTCGGAACCGGGAAGGGGATGGTAGCGGTGGCGGTGCCGGTGCCATCCGAGCCGACCTGAACAGGGGGATACATGCTGGTTTCGCCCACCACGCCGCGCTGGGTGTCGCAGGTGCCCAGGTGCACGTACCAGGGATAGCTGCCACCGGGGTGGGCGCCCGCGATAGTGATGGTCGCGCTGAACGTATCGCCGCCCTCGTTCGGCAGTACGGAGGCGGAGCCGGTGATGGGGGCGGCGAGGATGGCGCGCGAGGCGGGGCTGGCCGTGACGGTATCGATGGACGGTGTGGCGAGCGTCGCCCTCCAGAGCGGTCCGGCCGCCACGGTGCCTGGGACGGAGCGGGGGGAGCGCGCGCAGGCGGTGATCGCCGCGAACGCGAGGGTGGTAGCGGCCATCAGGGCGAGATGCCGGGGGATCATGGAGCGTGCTCCGTGGGGTGCGTGGAGTCTGTTGAAGCTGTCGGGTGCGGGAGTGACGGGCGCGGCATCGGTGTGTGGTACTGTGGATCGTACAATGGAGGGCATAAGTCGTGCGCGGGGGTGCGGGCGTGAGGTGAGGGATGGTGCTTGGGTTGAACTGTTGTATGAAGGATGGTTAGAATTACGGGCTTGGGCCAGGTAGCTCAGTTGGTAGAGCAGCGGACTGAAAATCCGCGTGTCGGCGGTTCGATTCCGTCCCTGGCCATTCAAGGGTTTTCAGAGGGAAAATCAGCGCCAAGACGACGAAACCGCCCGGTCCAGCGATCGGGCGGTTTTTCGTGCCTGAGGACGTAACTGAGGATACCCCCTGAGGATCGTTTAGGCGGTGGGGACCGCTCTGGTGTCGCCGCGTGCCACAGGGGTTGTCGGGGGAGCAGCAGCACAGATACGCTCCAAAGAGCGTACTGACCAGAGACAGAACAGGCTGTGTACTGTCCGGGTTTCGATCATCTTGGGATCTGCCCGGTGCGGTATTCGGTGCTTCGATATAGAGCTTGCAGCATGCCGAACTCTGTGCGATGCCCTGGCTGCAGTGTACCTCTACTTCATGGATCTCGAAGCGGTGTTGCCGATCAGGTACTAGGCGGCACCGCCATACCGTGAGGCTACCCAGCGAACTCGCAGCGCCTTCTATGCCATTGAATGCAGTTCTGCGCGCGTGATGCCGGGATTGAACGGATCAACAGCGACCTCGTTGACAATTGCGCGGCGGCGATCTGGGGCGCGAAGCGTCGCATCGATCACTGTGTAGGTGCGTTCGGCAAGCGTAATGCGGAGTGCCTCAGCGATTACGAGCGCTGAGGTGGCTGCCCCAACAAATGACGCCCCGACTGAGCGGCCCGCGAGCGTTGTGATCCCACAATCGTCCAGCCCCTGCGTTGCGAGCGAGCGGTATGCGGGTTGCGCGAGCATTGTACGTTCCAGGAACGTTGCTTCATGCATCCCGCTCCAGCGCGCCTTCGCACTCCGGCCTGATGAGGGGAACGTGTGTATCTGGAATGCGAGATACTCCCGTGTTCCCTTCCCCAGCCCTGCCTCGATCACGCGTGCGAAGCCGACGTCTTCGAGATCCGCGCGCGCGAGTGGGTTATCGACACCGCAGAGCGCGAGTTGCGGTTCGGCATCGGATACACGGAAGCTATGCGCAAACCGGCGCTCTTGGATCACGGTCCGAAAACCCCGATGTTCAGCCCACGCGGCCATCGCACGTGTCTTCTTCTGACCGAGAACTCCACGATGCGTGAGCGGTGAAGTAGAGTCATTCGCCTCGACGAGGGCGTCGAAGTCCTGCAGCACGAGCTCGATGGCGGACGGGTCGGCGTAAGGGAGGAGCCCGAGCGTCCAGAGGTACGCCTGGCCCAGGTGCCCGAGTCCGATCAGCCAGAGCCGAGACGGCAAGAGCTCAAGTTGTGGGCCGCCTCCCGCGCTGCGCCAGTCGACCGATGGCTCTGGGTCCCAGAGCGATAGACCAATCTCGCGCGCCCCCGCCTCCACTGTATCACCGCGGACATACTGAAATGCTTCGGAGATGGCAAGCGCTCCGGCAAGAACCCCTGCTGGCGTGCACTCCTGCCGCTCAGGAAGGCGCACCGAGCTCGAGAGCGGTACGACCCCGGCACTCCAACCGTCCAGGGTTGCACGAACCGCGAACGCACCGCGCGCACTATCTGGGGCAACATCCCCGATCACGATCCGTGGCACCTCTGGAGTACCGATGACGACCGGTACGCCCTGTAGATCGACGATGGCGTCGCCGATCGTGCGCGATCCTGACCATACGATACGGAGCGGTGCCTCAAGCACCTCCGCTGCGGCGACCACCTCGACGCCACCCAAGAAACAGCGGCGCCCAGTGTTGACCGCGGTCAGGAGTGCCGCCTGCAGCGAGGATGATCGCGCTACATCCCGGCCGATCTGCACGACCAACCGGTAGCGGCGGAAGAGCGCCATCCCCTCGTCCACACTCGTGGCCTCGCCCGAGTCGAGAGCGAGTTTCACTGCGCGATGCAGCCGATCGTTTAGTGAAAGCGTAGCCATGGTACATTAACTCCAGAATCGCGTGTAAACGACACGTCCTGCATCGGGACCACTAAGGTTTGTCCATTGGTGCCCACCGCGATATTCGTAAATTCCGAGATCCTCCAGCGCGGGCTGGCGCCGGGCGAAGTCGGGCACGATGACCGCGATGTGGCCACGGACGGCAATCATCGGATGCGACCGATCGGTACCACTCTGACGGGCAATGCCGGGATGCGTGTGCACGTCGGCCACGACTTGAAGTCCCGTCTCGCGGCAAAGGTGCCACAGCGGTGCGTAGCCCGCGCCGTCGAAAATCACGATACCGGTGTCAAGGCAGCGCGGATCGAGGTCATCGTAGTAGACGAAGCGATGCACTTCACGCCGACTCATGCCTCGATGCATGCGCTCAACGCCAAGCAGGAATGCGCCGCTCTCCCGCTTCCCGCGCCCACGCTGCGCCAGCTCGCAGAGCCCTGCGTACCATATCCCACGTGGGCACGAGAGCCGGTGATCAGGCGCCGCGAATGCCCGTATAGTCGCGCGAATGGAGCAGGTCATGAAGCACCCGGAGGTATAGGGTGATATCGCTCGATGATGTCCAAATCATCCACGGGTGCTGCGTGCGCCACGCGTCATGCCCAGGAAGTGCCACACGATCGCACGGCAGGTACAAACATGTGTCACCTTTCCAGTCGGTGCGGAAAGCGAGAGCGACGCGACCCGTTCCCCACGGCCGCTTCGCGTACGCGAGCGGCTGGTCAGCCACAGCGTCCCAGCAACGGGCGCTAGGGGCCATGGTGGGGTAGTTATCCAGCGCAAAGCGGAATGCGTATTCATCAGGCGCGCCATCGCGTGGAGCAGAAGCGACTGCAATGACTGCGGCCGGCCAGGTAATCGAGATGAGCCGCCACCGCTTTCGGTCAACGCTGCTTTGGAATGCGCCACCATCGATGTGCGCCCGGAACACCCGCTCATCCGGCGATGTCATCACGTTCGGGCTCAGCGCGTCCAAGCCGATCAGCCCTCGACGCGCTGCTTCGGCACGAGGTCGAACGACACCGCGCAGGCCGCAGCATGTACAAGCGTGCCGAGGTGCGCGTCCTCGTCAGGGCGCTCGCTCGTGCCGCTCACCTGGAGCACATGCTC
>DASUKA010000004.1:0-8117 GCA_036278935.1 Gemmatimonadaceae bacterium | reverse complement strand
GCTCCACCGCGAGCTGTTCGTGCTCCTTGGCGCCTCGGCGCTCGTGCTCCTCATCGCCTGCGTCAATGTCGCCAACCTGCTCCTCGCACGCGCCGCCGCACGGCAGCGCGAGGTCGCCATACGCGCGGCGCTTGGCGCTGGACGCGGCCGGCTTGTGCGGCAGTTTCTCACCGAGAGCGTGGTGCTGGCGTTGGCCGGCGGACTGCTCGGCCTCCTCTTCGCACACTGGGGCGTGCGCGCGCTCGTGGCGCTCGCGTCGAGCAGCATCCCGCGCGCGCATCCCATCGGATTCGACGCCGGGGTCTTTGCCTTCCTGCTCGCGATTGCGCTCGTCACGGGCATCGCGTTTGGCCTGATCCCCGCGCTGCAGAGCGCTCGCGTGGACCCGCGCGACAATCTGGCCGAGGGCGGGCGCGGCGGCAGCACGGGCCGCTCGCAGCAGCGCTTTCGCCACGCGCTCGTGGCCGCCGAGCTCGCGCTCTCGCTCGTGCTGCTCGTGGGTGCTGGCCTCATGATGCGGGCGCTCATCGCCCTCGAGAACACGCCGTCGGGGCTCGTGACCGACCACGTGCTCACCCTCCACGTCGCGCTCCACGGCGACAGGTTCGCGGGCCATCGGGGCGATGGCTTCTACCGCCCCGTGCTCCAGCGCATCCGCGCGATTCCCGGTGTTAGCGCGGCCGGGATCATCTCGCTCCTCCCGCTGCAGGATTACTGGACGAACGGCAGCTTCGAGATCGTGGGCCGCCCCACGCCGCAGCGCGGCCAGGAGCCGTTCGCCGAGATCCGCGTCGCGAGCCCGGGCTACTTTCCCGCGCTCCGGATTCCCGTCACCAGGGGGCGGGACTTCACCGAGCAGGACGTGCCGGGTGCGCTACCGGCCGTGATCGTGAACCAGGCACTGGTGAAGCGGTATTTTCCCAACGAAGACCCGATCGGCCAGCGCATCCGCCTCGACACGCTCGCGCTCAGCATCATCGGCGTGGTAGGCGACGTACGCGGTGCACAGCTCAACATCGCGCCGATGCCGGAGCTCTTCGCGGCGTACCGCCAGGTGGAGGACGACATGCCGAGCGACATGACCTTCGTCGTCCGCACCAAGGTGCCGCCCGCGAGCGTGACCTCCGCCATTCGCGGGGCGGTGCAGTCGGTGGACCCCGGCGAGCCGATCTTCAACGTGCAGACGATGGACAACGTCGTGGCGCGGTCGTTGTCCAGTCACCGGCTCTATCTCTGGCTCCTCGGCACCTTCGCGCTCGTCGCGCTCGTGCTGGCCTGTGCCGGCATCTACGGTGTCACCTCATACCTCGTCACACAACGCACGCGTGAGATGGGGATTCGTCTGGCGCTGGGCGCACCGCCCGCGTCGTTGCAGGCGCTCATCGTCCGGCAAGGTGCAGTCGTCGCCGGCGTGGGTACGGTGATCGGCATCCTCGCGGCCTACGCGCTCACGCGCGTGCTCGCGAGTGTGCTCTACGGTGTGAGCGCTACCGACCCCGTGACCTTCGTGCTCGTCGCCGCGCTGCTCGTCGCGGTCGCCCTCGTCGCGAGCTACCTCCCGGCGCGACGAGCCACGCGCGTGGATCCCACCACCGCGCTGCGGGCTGAGTAGTGGGTGCGGCGCTTCGCGAGGAGATTCCTCAGTCGCTGCGCTCCTTCGGAATGACAACATGGGGCTCTCGCTCTCTCGGAACGACTCCGCGATATCGGGGTGGTGATGTAGTGTCCGCTTTCGGGATGCACCGTTCCATAACCGAACAGCATCTGGAGCCGCCGACGATCGCGTTTCTTCTCCATCTGGTTGCCATACAATCGCTTGCGTCAACGCGTGCGATGGCACGCCCTTTTCATACGGTGAGCGTGCCACGTCCGGCGCAATCACCTGTTCCATCACCTATATTCCGGCACGGCGCACCCTGCCGCTCGACCCCCAGCTTGCAGTGAGGTCTGACGAGCATGCCCTTCTGGTCCCATCGATCCAAGGCCGCCGACGCGGCGGTCACCGAGCCCGGCACCGAGCCACCCTCCGCCGACGAGATCCGGCTCAGCGCCGTTCAGCCGCTCCCACAATCGGCGCGTGATGATCTGCCGGCCATCGGCAGCCAGCTACTCTCCATGCGCGGCGTGGAGAAGTCCTTTCCCGCCGGTGCGGCGCGGCTCTTCGTGCTTCGCCGCATCACCTTCGAGATCGCGCGCGGGGAGTTCATCTCCATCATGGGACCATCCGGGGCCGGAAAATCCACCCTCCTGAGCGTACTCGGCATGCTCGACAGCGCGTGGGAGGGCGAGTTCAACTTCATTGGGCACCCCGTGCACTTCATGAAGGTCAGGGACCGCGTGGCGCTCAACAAGGCGCACATCGGCTTCGTCTTCCAGCAGTATCATCTGCTCGACGACCTCACCGTGGCCGAGAATCTCGATATTCCGCTCTCGTACCGGAACGTGCGGAAGAGCGAGCGCGAGGCGGTGGTGGCCGACGCGCTCGACCGGTTCGGCATCGTGGGGAAGAAGGATCTCTACCCACGACAGCTCTCGGGCGGGCAGCAGCAGCTGGTGGGAGTGGCACGGGCGGTCATCGCCAATCCGGCCATCATCCTGGCCGACGAGCCGACGGGCAATCTGCACTCCAGCCAGGCGCGCGAGATCATGGAGCTCTTCCGGCGGCTCAACGAGGCGGGCACCACGATCATCCAGGTGACGCACTCCGAGGAGAACGCCTCGTACGGCAACCGGATCATCAATCTGAAGGACGGCTGGATCGTCGAAAGTTTGTGAGGGGGCGCTGCTGAGCGGTCAGGGTAGGCATCATCCTCCTGCAGGACCCGGATTCTAGCCCCGCATCAACGCTGGAACGGAGACGCGACCATGAGCAGCCTGGTGCAAGACATTCGCTACGCTGCACGGACGATGCGCCGGAGTCTGTCGTTCACGTTCATCGCGGTGCTCTGCCTGGCGCTCGGGATCGGGGCGACGAGCACGATCTTTGGCATTGTCGATGCCCTGTTCTTCCGGCCGCCGCCCGGCATTGGCGACCCCGGTCGCATCGTGCGCCCGTACATCACGCGGGACAGCGGATCAATGCAGGCGCGCGACTACGACGCAGCGTCCTTTCCCGATTACCTCGACATCCGCGACAACGCACGCTCGCTGAGCGGCTTTGCTGCCTTCGCGGGCCTGACGCTGAGTGTTGGGCAGGGCGCCAGTGCCGAGCACGCCGACGGCATCGAGGTGACGGGCAACTACTTCACGGTGCTTCGTGTGCGGCCGGCACTCGGCCGATTTTTCGTAGCCGAAGAGGACAACGGGCCCGGTTCGCCGCCGGCAGCCGTCATCAGCTACCGGTTCTGGCAGCGACAATTTGGTGGCGATCCAGCGGTGCTCGGCAAGAGGCTGCTGGTGGACGGGCATCCCTACCCGATCGTCGGTGTCGCACCGCCGGGCTTCTACGGCATCGATCCCGGATCGCCGGCGATCTGGATTCCCTTCGCGCAACACCAACGCCTGGGGAACAGCGTCTACCATCTCACCGAGCGCATGTCCATGTGGATTCACATGGTCGGCCGCCTCGCGCCCGGGGTTACACAGGAGCGGGCGGAGACCGATCTCGGTGCCATCATGCGCCACGCTGCCGAGTCGACGCCGATGCTCGACCCGACACCTGAGGTCACGCTTGGTCCGATCCTGGCCGCACGCGGCCCATCACCCTCGCGACAGGCCCAGCTTTCACGCTGGCTCGCGCTCGCCGCGATACTCGTGCTGGCCATCGCCTGCGCGAACGCGGCGAATCTGTTGCTTGCGCGCGCTGCGGCGCGGCGCAAGGAGGTAGCGATCCGGCTTTCGGTGGGCGCGGGCAGGTGGCGGCTCGTTCGGCAACTGCTCACGGAGAGTGTGCTCCTGGCGCTCCTCGGCGCAGGCGGCGGACTTCTCCTCGCCTGGTGGGCGGTCGATCTTCTGCCGACCTTCGGTCTTCCGCCACTCCATTTCTTCACGCATGGACGCGTGCTGGTCTTTGCCGTGGCTGCCGCGGTGGGTTGCGGCATGCTGTTCGGACTCGCGCCCGCACTCTGGGCCACGCGCACCGACCTCGCGGCGGCAATGAAGGAAGGGGTGCGTGAAGGGATGGACCGACGGTCGCGACTCCGCTCGTCGCTCATGGTCGTGCAGGTAGCGCTCGCGGTCGTGCTCCTCACGGGCGCCGGGCTCTTTGTGCACAGTTTGCGGAACGTGCAAGCGATCCAACCGGGATTCGACCTGACGCATCTTCTGCACGTATCGGTGGACTTGAAGCTCGCCGGCTACAACGACACGGCCAGCGCCGCGTTCTATGCGCGTGCGCGCGAGGCGGTCAGCGCGCTCCCGGGCGTGCAGGGCGCTACGGTCACCACCATCACGCCGCTCGCCGGCGGTGCCTTCAGTTGGGTCTTCCGCGTGCCGGATCAGGAAACATCGTCTCCGGACTCGGGGCAGGGATCGGCCGACAGTTCGAGCCCCAGCGGCGACTTCGCGCCCACCACGCTGATGGTTGGACCCGACTACTTCGCCACACTCGGCACCTCCATTCTGCAAGGCCGCGACTTCCGGCCGAGCGACCGGGCGGCGAGCGAGCCGGTCGTCATTGTCAGCGAGCAGTTCGCGCGTCATTACTGGCCGCGCGAGAGCGCGATCGGCCAATGCGTCGACCTCGGCTCGAAGACCAAGCCGAAATGCTACACCGTGGTGGGTGTTGTCGCGGATGCCAAGTATGTGCAGCTCGAGGAGAAGCCGCGTGCGGCCTTCTTCGTCCCGATGGCCCAGGCACCGTTTGCGCTGGCGTGGGACCATTCGCTGCTTATCCGCACCCCCGGCGATCCAGAAGCTGTGATCCCCGCGTTGCGGCGCTCGCTCCAGGCACTCGCGCCGAACCTTCCTTACATCCAGGCCGAGCCGCTCACCGATGTGCTGCGCCCGGAGCTTCAGCGACGGCTCATGGCTGCCGCGATGTTCGGCGTCTTTGGCCTCGTCGCCCTCATGCTCGCCGCGATCGGGCTCTACGGTGTCGTGTCCTATGCCGTCGAGCAGCGCACGCACGAGATGGGAATCCGCATGGCGCTGGGCGCGCAGCAGACGCATGTGCTGAGGCTGGTGATCGGCCAGGGTGCGATGCTCACCGTTGTTGGGCTCGTCATTGGCGTTGTGGGTGCGTTTGCCGCTGCCCGCCTCATCACCCACTTCCTCTTCGGCGTGAGTGCCACCGACCCGGTCACCTTCGCCGGCGTCTGCCTGCTCCTCGCCGCCGTGGCCGCACTCGCGAGCTATCTCCCCGCGCGACGGGCCACCAGAGTCGATCCCATCATCGCGCTGCGCTCGGAGTAGGCGCCAACAGAGGAATCGTTTCCGGGGTCGCTCACCTTGTTACAGCAGGGCGCGTATCGCATTGTAGTAGAACGTCTCGACTGGAGCCGTGACCATGAGCAGCCTGCTGCACGACCTGCGCTACGCCTTGCGCATGATGCGCCGGAGCCCCTCCTTCACGCTCATCGCGGTGCTCTGCCTGGCGCTCGGCATCGGGGCCACGAGCACGATCTTCGGCATCGTGGACGCGCTCTTCTTCCGCCCGCCCGTGGGCGTGGGCGACCCAGGCGCCATCGTGCGGCCGTACATCGCCCGGCGCACCGGGAACATCACGACGGGGCCGGAAGGGAGCACGCGCACCTCGTACCCCGAGTACCTGGACCTGCGCGACAACACCCGGTCGCTGAGCGGCGTGGCGGCGTTCATGAACGTCTCGCTCACCATCGGTCAGGGCACGAGCACGGAGCACGCGGACGGGCTGCTCGTCAGTGGCAATTACTTCACGGTGCTCCAGGCACGACCCGCGCTTGGTCGATTCTTCGTCCCCGAAGAAGACGAGGGTCCTGGCTCGCCGCCCGCTGTAATCGTGAGCCATGCGTACTGGCAGCGCCACTTCGGGGGCGACCCGTCGGCCGTGGGTAAGACGATCCGCATCGATGGGCACGCATTCCCCGTCGTGGGCGTCGCGCAGGCCGGCTTCCATGGCATCGACCTGGAGGGGGTGGATGTGTGGATCCCCGTCTCCCAGTCCGGGAACGTGGGCAACGGGACCTTCTTCTTCACCAACCGCTACGCGATCGAAATCCAGATGGTCGGGCGCCTCAAGCCTGGCATGTCGCGCGAGCGCGCGCAGGCGGAGCTCCAGGGCATCATCCGCCACGTGGCCTCGCAGCAGGACACGAGCAGCGGTATGCGCCTCGACCCGAACCCCACGCTCACGCTCGGCCCCATCCTGACCGCGCGCGGACCCACGCTGTCGGAGCAGGCGAAGATCGCGCGGTGGCTGGCGCTCGCCGCGGCGCTCGTGCTCGCGATCGCCTGCGCCAATGTGGCCAACCTCCTCCTCGCGCGCGCGGCCGCGCGGCGCAAGGAGATCGCGCTCCGTCTCTCCGTAGGCGCCAGCCGGTGGCGGCTCATGCGCCAGCTGCTCACCGAGAGTCTCGTGCTCGCCACGCTCGGCACCATCGGCGGCCTGGTGCTCGCCATCTGGGGCACACGGCTCGTGCCTACCGTCGGGCTCCCGCCACTGCACTTCTTCGCGCAGGGACGTGTGCTGGTCTTCGCCGTGGCGGCGGCCGTCGTCTGCGGCGTCCTGTTCGGGCTCGCGCCGGCGCTGGGGGCCTCTCGCACGGAGCTGGCCGCGGCCATCAAGGAGGGCGCGCGCGAAGGGATGGACCGCCGCTCCACACTGCGCTCCTCGCTGCTGGTGGCGCAGGTGGCGCTTGCCACCGTGCTGCTCATGGGCGCTGGCCTCTTCGTGCACAGCCTGCGCAACGTGCAGGCGGTCAACCTGGGGTTCGATGCGGGCCACCTCGTGCGCGCCGATCTCGATCTCGGCAGCGTGGGCTTTCCCGACAGCGCCGCCACGCCCTTCTTCAATCGCGCCCTCGAGCGCGTGCGCGCGGTGCCGGGCGTGGTCGCCGCAACGCTGGCATCTAATACGCCGTTCAGTGGCGGACTCTACAGTTCGGGCTATACCATTCCCGGCCGCCCGACGCCCTCGAAGCGCGAACAGGGCGACGCCGGACAGGATATGAACAGCTCCGCGCTCACGTACAATGTGGGTCCGGAATATTTCTCGACCATCGGGACGCCCATGCGACAGGGGCGGGACTTCACCGCGAACGACCGGAAGGGCAGCGCGCTGGTGGCGATCGTGAACGAGACGTTCGCGAAGAAGGAGTGGCCGGGGGAGAGTCCGCTCGGCAAGTGCCTCGACCTCGGCTCCAAGGACAAACCCGAGTGCCACACCGTGGTCGGGGTGGCGGCGGACTCCAAGTACTCCACCATCGAGGAGTCGCCACGCGAAGCGTTCTTCGTCCCCCTTGCCCAGGATTCGTACGGCCGCCAGCCGAACTCGATCCTCATCCGGACGCGCGGAAATCCGTCCGCCGTCATCCCGTCGGTGCGGCACACCCTGCAGGAGATGGGAAGCAATCTTCCCTACCCCGAGCTCAAGACGTTCAGCGACATCATGCGGCCGCAGCTCCAGCCGCGACGGTTAGGCGCAGCGATGTTCGGCGTCTTCGGGCTGCTCGCGCTCGTGCTCGCCGCTATCGGGTTGTACGGCGTGGTGTCCTACGCCGTGGAGCAGCGCACACACGAAGTAGGCATCCGCATGGCGCTCGGCGCCCAGGCCAGGGACGTGCTCTCCCTCGTGATGCGGCAGGGCGCGGTGCTCACGGTCGTCGGGCTGGCCATTGGAGTCGCCGGTGCGCTCGCCGCCGCGCGCCTCATCGCGCACCTGCTGTTCGGCGTGAGCGCCACGGACCCAGTCACCTTCATCGGCGTCGTAGTGCTGCTGGCCGCGGTGGCGCTCGTGGCGAGCTGGATGCCCGCGCGGCGCGCGACGAAGGTGGATCCGATCATCGCGTTGCGGAGCGAGTAGCGCGGCGCAGCCCGTGCGAGCGAGCGTGATTAGCGCCCTCCGCGCGGAGTGAACGCCACCCCCTGAAACGCCCTCTGGCACGCCGCCGTAAGGGCATTGTCACCGGTCCCCATCCCCTCGTGAGCCTCCATGGACACCGTCCTTCGAGATGTTCGCGTTGCACTGCGTACCCTGCGCA
>DASUKA010000003.1:0-39150 GCA_036278935.1 Gemmatimonadaceae bacterium | reverse complement strand
GAGCCCGCGTCATCGCGAGCCCACGCCGATCATCGTCTACCACCACGCCACGGGGTTCGGGAGCAGCTGTCAAGAAGGAGGGGTGCGAATTCAACAAACGGATCCAGATCGCTACATGAAGCAGATTCAATAACTTCCGAGCGCGACAGAGCGCGCGAGATAGCTTCGTACGTGACTGCCTGGTTGTGATCGCAAAGCTGGATGCGATTGCCCTGGATACGAATCAGGGACATGTGGGTCACGGATGATCGATGGCTCCATGGCCCGCGCGCGCGCCGTAGCTCGCACTCTCTCCGCGCCCTTGCCCGCACTCTCCGCCGCGATGAAGTTGCAGAAGACTCGACGGGAGTAGACATGAGTGACGAGAACGCGCCGGCCACCGCGGCACCGGCCATTACCGAAGATCAGGTGAAGTTCGCGCTCCGGAGGGTGAAGGACCCGGAGCTCAACCTCAACATCATGGATCTGGGCCTCGTCTACGCCATCCGCGTCGACGGACGCACGGTAAGCGTGGACATGAGCCTCACCTCGCCCGGCTGTCCGTCCGGCCCCGAGATCATGACGGATGCCGAAGCGCAGCTGCGCGCGCTGCCCGGCGTCGAGGATGTGGTGCTGAATCTGATCTGGACGCCCTTCTGGACCCCCGATCGCATCGAGCCGAGGATCAGGGCGTATCTCGGAATCTGAGAGAGAGGGTGTGGGGAGCAGGGGGTAGGGAGGTGACGCGGGGATGAGCGTACGGAGGGCTCAGGACGCGCTCACCTTGCTCCCATCGCTCTTCACGGCGTTCAGGATCTCCTCACCAAGCTCCGCGATCTGCCACCGCCTCAGTCCATCCACCTGCGCGAGCTCCGCGAGTGTGGCGGGCTTACGGCGGCCGATGGCCTCCAGCCGGTCGCGCGAGCAGAGAACGCCGGGGTCGAGATCCAGCCGTTGCGCCGCCTCGTCACGCACCGCGCGCAGCCGGCTCACGCGGGTGTCGAAATCGGGGTCGCGATCCCACCGCTGCGCCTTCGGAAATCTCGGCAGCTCGGCGTCCGGTACGGCAGACCCGCGTTCGATCGCGGCGAGTATCTCATCCCCCCGGCGCTCCATGATGCCGCGCGGCATACCCTTGATCGCGCGCAACGCCTCCATGGAGCGAGGACTCCGGCTGGCCGCCGCAAGCAGCGCCGCGTTGCCCACCACACGGAACGTGGCGCGGTCCAGCTCGCGCGCCACACTGTCGCGCCACTGGACCAGCTCGCGCAGCAGCGCCAGCTGCCGGCGCGAGAGATCGCGGGCACCCTTTATCCGGAGAAAGCCATCGTTGCTCTCGCCGTCGGCGCCGGTAGCTGGCTCCCAGCGCGTGCCCTCCAGACGCGCGAACTCCTCCTCGGCCCATCCCCACCGTTCTATCTGCTCCAGATCGTCGCGCATCCGGTTGCGCAATTCCAGCAGATACATGGTGTCCTGCGCCGCATACTCCAGCATCCCCGGCGTGAGCGGCCGCATGGACCAGTCGGCCCGCTGATACTTCTTATCCAGCTTCAGCCCGAAGTAGCGGTCCAGAAGCGCGGCGAGGCCGAACGCGCGGATGCCTAGCAGCTGGGCGGCAATGCGCGTGTCGAAGATGTGCGTGGTGTGCCAGCCGTAGTCCTGATGGAGCAGGCGAAGATCGTAATCCGCATCGTGGAAGATGACTTCGACATCGGGGCTTTCGAGTAGCCGGCCGAGTCGTTCCGGCACTCCGATGGCCAGCGGATCGAGCACCGCCGTGACCTGCTCGGTGGAGAGCTGCAGCAGGTAGATCCGGTCGACGAATCGGTGAAAGCTGGCACCTTCGGTGTCCACCGCGATCGTACGCACGTGCTCCAGCGACGCGAACAACCGCTGAGCGGCTGCCGGCGTGTCGATGTACAGTGGGGTGTGCGGCTTCGCGGTGACGGTCACGCGTGCACTCGCTGGCGTTCGAGGTCCATGGCCAAAGCTCTCACACGGACCGGTAGGATTGAAGGGGCGCTCTCCTGAGACCCGCCGGGTGGCATCCGGTCTCCGCCTTCGAGGTCGGGCGAAATCGCCACGCAGGCGCGCATCACGCGGCGAGAGCGTACCTTTAGGATTCGGGACAGAAGGGCCCAACGCGCCGTACCAGCTCCACGCCAGCCACCCGCGCCGATGACCGATTCCGCACGTCCGCCGCGCACCCCACCAAAGGCGCAGCCGCCGATCGTCGCCTCCGCATCCAAGCAGCCGCCTGCATCCGGCGGCGCGCACGGGCCGGCGAGCCGGAGCGCGCCCGATGGGTCCGCCACGCCACCTCCTTCCCGTTCCGGCGGAGCAACGTCGCGCGCGGAGCGCCGGTCGCGCAACGTCGGCTGGCAGAGCCGCGACATCCTTCGCACGGCCGCGCTGGTCATCGCGCTCTACGTGGTGATCAGGCTCCTCTGGTTCGCCAACGAGCTCTTTCTCACCATCTTCCTGGCGCTGCTCTTTGGACTGGCGCTCTCGGCCGTGGTGGACCGGCTCGCGCGATGGGGCGTTCCGCGAGGCGTTGGCGCGCCCGCCGTCGTGGTGGCGGTCATCGCGCTCATTGCGGGCTTCGGGGCGCTCAGCGCGCCCACGCTCGCGCGGCAGGGGCAGGAGCTGCAGCGCCGTCTTCCCGATGCCATCGACGCGGTGGAGAAATGGCTCGACGCGCACAATGGCGGCGCGCTGGGCTTTGTGCTCGGCGGCACTTCGGCACCCACGGACAGCGCGCAGGCGGCACAGACTGACAGCGCTCGCGCGGCACAGGCACGTGAGCGGCAGCGCCAGATCGGGGCACGGACCGGACAGACCGACACACTCGTGGTGAGCACCCCGACACCGCCGACGGCGAGCCTGACGCTGCGCGAGCGACTGGCGGCGCAGCTCTCAGGCGCCACGCGCTATCTCTTCCCCTTTCTCACCTCCACGCTCTCGGTCATCGCCGGGCTGCTGCTCATCGTCTTCATTTCCATCTACATCTCGATCGACAAGGACCTGTACCACCGCGGGCTGATGCACCTCTTCCCGCATCACCAGCGCGAGCGCGCGGGCGAGGTGTTGAGCGCCGTCGCCTACACCCTCCGGCAGTGGTTCATCACGCAGCTCATCGCGATGCTCGTCATCGGGACCGTGTCAACCATCGCGTTGCTGGTGCTCAACGTGCGCGCGGCGATCGTCCTTGGCTTCATCGCGGGGTTGCTGGAGTTCATCCCGTTCTTCGGCCCGATCATCAGCGCGGTGCCCGCCATCGCGATGGGCTTCCTCGACTCCCCCGAGAAGGCGCTCTGGGTGGCGATCGCGTATCTCATCATCCAGGAGCTGGAGGGGCACATCCTGATCCCGGTGCTGATGAAGGAAGGGGTGGATCTCCCCCCGGTACTCACCATCGTCGCGCAGGCCCTCATGGTGCTGGTGTTCGGCTTCCTCGGGCTGATGGTGGCCGTTCCCATGCTGGCCGCCATCATGGTGCCGGTGAAGATGCTGTATGTGACGGATATCGTGGGCGACGAGGTGGAGGTGGCTGGCACGGAAGACGAGGAAGAACGGGACACCGGGAGCTCCGACATGTGAGTGGCGGGTCGGGTGAGGTGCCGGTCCACCTCCATCCCCTTCCGCTCATCCGCCGCTTTCCGGCGCTCGGAGAGATCCCGCGCGCTTCGCTCGGGCACTTCCCATCTCCCATTGAGCAGTTGCCGGAGGGCGAGGTAGGCGGAGCGCTCTGGATCAAGCGCGACGACCTGAACGCCGAGTCGTTCGGGGGGAACAAGGTGCGCGCGCTGGAGTTCCTGCTGGGGGCGGTGCAGCAGGGCGACCGCGTGCTCACCGCGGGCGGGGAGGGATCCACGCACGTGCTCGTGACCGCCGCCATGGCCCGGCGGCTCGGCGCGCGCACCAGCGCCGTACGGTGGGCACAGGAGATGAATCCGACGGCGCGGCTGGTGGCTGCGCGCGCGAGCGAGCTGTGCGAGCGCATCGTGACTGTCCATTCCCCCATCGTGGCGCTGGTGCGCGCCGCCCTGATGGGCGCGCGGAGCCGCGTCTACTGGATTCCCGTGGGCGGAACATCGCCGCTCGGCATGCTGGGCCACGTGAACGCCGCGCTCGAGCTGGCCGATCAGGTAGCGGCGGGCGTGCTGCCCCTGCCCGAGCGCATCGTGGTACCGCTGGGGAGCGGCGGCACGGCGGCGGGGCTTGCCGCCGGCTGCGCGATCGCCGGGCTGGAGACGACCATCGTGGCGGCCCGCGTGACGCCGCGCGTGGTGGTGAACCGAGCGCGCGTGCTGCGACTCGCGCGCGCGGCACTGCGGCTCATCCATCATCACACGGGGGAGCGGCTGCCCAGCGTGCAACGGGGCCGCGTGCATGTGGTGCACGACGTGTACGGCGGGGCGTACGGACGCCCTCTCCCGGCGGCGCGCACGGGTGCCGCGCTGCTCGAGCGGCTGAGCGGGGTGCGGCTGGATGAGAGCTACAGCGCGAAGGCCTTTGCGGCGGCGCTCGCGCTGGCCAGGCGGGACCAGCGCCGCACGCTCTTCTGGCTCACCTTCGATGCCCGGTGGATGAGGGGATGAGGGAGTGCGCGCCGCGGGAATGGCGGCAGGCGGCGCTTCCAGGCGTGAACGACCGCGTCTGATATGCGATCGGTATATTTTGACACATGGCCCCTCCGTCCGATTCAGCGAAACCGCTTGCGCCGCGTGCGGATGCCCTGCGGCTCCTCACGCCCGACGACCTGTGCGACCCCGAGTGGGCGGACTGGTATCGCCTGACCCCAGCCGAGCGATGGATGGAAAGCGGCCGGCTCTGGGCCACTTATCTCGCACTCGGAGGCACGCTTGATCCCGAGCCCGATCCACAGAGTCCTTTCTACGATGCGAATGGCTGGCGTCCGGAATCTGCTCATGGGCGGCCAGGCGTGCGTCTTATACGGCGCAGCGGAGTTTAGCAGGGATACCGACCTCGCGGTGCTGGCTTCTCCAGAGAACTTGCGCTGCCTTGAACGGGCCATGGATGCGCTCGATGCCGCCGTGATCGCCGTGCCTCCAGCCGAGGCGCGATTTCTCGATCGCGGACACGCCGTCCATTTCCGATGCGGTCGGGACGACGTGCGGGGACTCCGCATCGATGTCATGTCGCGGATGCGGGGTGTGGATGAGTTTTCGCGGCTCTGGGAACGCCGGACAACGGTGCAGCTGTCCGACAGCCAAGGAAGCGAACTGGAGGCGGACGTGTTGGCGCTTCCCGATCTGGTGGCGGCCAAGAAAACACAGCGCGACAAGGACTGGCCGATGATCAGTCGCCTCGTCGCGGTGAACTACTTCCAGTTCCGTAGCGAGGCCACATCAACTCGGGTCCCGTTCTGGCTACGCGAGCTGAGAACGCCGGAACTGCTGATAGAATGTGTGCAGGTGTTCCCGGATGTTTCCCAGGAAGTGGCCGCCGAACGACCAGCCGTCGCAGCGGCGCTCGTGCGGGACGCACCTCGCGTCGAATCCGAATTCGCCGCGGAACAGGCTCGCGAGCAGGAACTAGATCGCGTCTACTGGGCGCCGCTCCGTGCCGAGTTGGAACAACTGCGCCGCGCACGGCACCAGGGAGGACATACGGCGGCGGAATAGCGCCGAGTCGTGGGAGGGTGCCTGTCGCCTCACATCGCCGGCGCCGGGCGGTCCGACAGATGCTCCTGCACGATCACCCACTTGTCATGCCGGCGCTCGAACAGCGCCGTCCACGCGCCGCCGATCACGTGTTGCATGCCGTTCGGCTGGATGTGCGGGATGCTGTAGGTGGCGGTGAGCACGGCCGCATTGGGCGTCAGCACATCGATATACGTCTGGTCCCACACCCAGCGCGGGCTGCGCATGTGCTGTCCGATGTTGTCCCAGAAATACTGCAACTCCGCGTGCAACGAGTCGCGCGAGGTGGTGATCTTGCCCGCGGCCGCCGAGACTACCCGTCCGCTGTCGGCGTAGAGGCTCATCATGCGCCCTACCACGTCTGGTTTGGTGAGATCGTAGGCGGCGACGATCTCCTGCTTGATGCTGTCGGCGATCGCCTGCTTCTCGGCCCCGGTGAGCGACAGGCAGCCCTTCGCTCGGCAGACGGAATCGGCGATGGCCTGCGTCCGTGCCGCCGACGGCTGCGTCGCACGCTGCGAGCGGCACGCCGAAACGGCGAGGGAGATCAGGGCGAGCACTACGGCCAGCCGGTCGTGGGGAGCGCTGAAAGCGCGGGAGCGGGAACGCATGGCGATCCTTGGTGTCGAAGGGTGCATGCGCCATACGGCGCGAGAACGACATACGCAAGGCCGCCCGGAGATGTGCGGCCTGCTGCAGCGCGAGTAGCGGCGCGAGTACAATAATGCAATTCCCGGCGCGGCCGTGCCGTCCGCCGGTTGCCGGTCCGGGCGCCTTCACGTCTCTGCGCAGAGACACCCCGTGTCGCCGGCGGAGGACAGCCGGATCGCTTGGTACGCCCGGGAGCGCGCTAACCTCTGGCGCGCGGCATGCTGTCGTTCCATGTTCCAAGAGCATCCGCCCGAAGCCACGTGCGCAGCGCACAGGCAATGGAGGCGATGGAGGGATCATGCACGGGTTTGTGAAAGTGGCGGCGTTGCCGCTGGCATTGTTGGCACTGGCGTGCGGCAAGACGGAGCAGCGCACCGCATCCAAGGGAATGGACGCCGGGTTGCAGCAGGACCTCGAGCTCGCGGCATCACCGAGTCTCGAGCTGGCATCGTCGGCGCGCGCCAAGAAGGCGCAAATGGTCGTCTCGGATATCGAGCGCACCCCGGGCACGGTCGCCGTGCACGCGGTGTCGCACAATGCCAGGGCGCCACGTGCGCCGGCCGCACCGGCACGCAAGCCGGCTGTGGTAGCGGTGCAGAAGCCCGGACCGGCGCAGCCACCTCCCACCCCGGCGCCTCCCATCGTGGTGGCGCAGGTTCCGACCCCGCCTGAAGCTGAGGCGCAGCCTACGGCTGCGGCGCGGCCCGCGCCGCCCGCTGTGGCCTATCCCGCACCCGGCAGCTACCCCGAAGGCGATCGCGGCCGCAGCGGATTGGGTGGCATCATCGGCGTCGTGCTACGGGGAGGCGACGTGGATGGCGACCACTGCGAGCCGCATCATGGCGGTGTGCTGGTCAACAATCGGATGCCGGTCCGCTTCCCACGGCGCTCCACCTTCCCCATTCATCCATAGTCTTCCTGTCCCGCTGCGCAGTACACGGACGCCGCCTGGATGCCCCCTGACACAATCCCGGCGGCGTTCGTGCATCCAGGGATCAACGCGCCCGGACGCCGCGTCCCCGAGCCATGTGATGCGCGGGTGCACGCGTAGCGCCCCACGGTCAGTGAATTGCGCCGTCTCCTTGCGGGGAGCGTCGCGCCGCCGTTCCGACTCTCCCGGCGCCCGGCTATACTTCGGAATCAACCCCTCACGCATTCACCCGGAGCCAGGATGGCCGTCGCCCAAGCCACAGTCTCGATCGCGTCGCTCGAGGACATCGCTCGCACTCTCCGCCGCGACATTCTCCGCATGATCGCCGCCGCCAAGAGCGGACACCCCGGCGGATCACTCTCCGCCGTCGAGGTCGTCACCGCCCTCTACTTTGGCGGCGTGCTGCACGTGGACCCCCAGAACCCCGATTGGCCCGACCGCGATCGCTTCATCCTCTCCAAGGGACACGCGGCTCCGGTGTTGTACGCGGCGCTCGCCGAGCGGGGGTTCTTCCCGGTGGATGAGCTGATGACGCTGCGCAGAGTGAACTCTCGGCTGCAGGGTCATCCGGTGCAGGGGCTCACGCCCGGCGTGGACGCCTCCACCGGCTCGCTGGGCCAGGGGCTCTCGGTGGGTATCGGGAACGCGCTGGCCGGCCGGCTGGATGGCAAGAGCTTCCGCACGTACGTGATGCTGGGCGACGGCGAGTGCCAGGAGGGGCAGGTGTGGGAAGCAGCCATGGCGGCGGGGAACTACGAGCTGGACACCCTCACCGCGATCCTGGATTACAACGGCTACCAGCTCGACGGCCCGGTCAATTCCATCCAGTCACTGGAGCCGGTCGGGATGAAGTTCACCGCCTTCAAGTGGAACGTGATCGAGATCGATGGTCATGATCTGCGCGCGGTACTGGATGCCTTCCATCGCGCGCAGGAGCACCACGGGCAGCCCACGTGCATCATTGCGCACACCGTGAAGGGGAAGGGCGTGAGCTTCATGGAGAACAACAACGAGTTCCACGGCAAGGCCCCGAACGCGGAGCAACTCGAGGTGGCGTTGAGCCAGCTCGCGGAGTAAGGCAGCGAGAAAGGAGAAAGGGGAGAGAAGAGAGGGGGAACTGCCCGTGGGGAACTGCCCGTGTAGGAGAGGACTCCTCCGCAGAAGCCTTTCCCTCTCTCCTTTCTTCTCTCTCGCTGTTGGCCCGCCCCTCGAACCCTTTGGCCATTGACCCATGCCTGAAACCACACTCTCCCTCAAGATGGGCCGCGCGACGCGCGAAGCGTACGGCGCGGCGCTCGTCGAGGTCGGCACGGCGAACCACGACGTGGTCGTGGTCGACGCGGATCTCGCGAAATCCACCTACAGCTTCATGTTCGAGAAGAAGTTTCCCGAACGCTTCTACAACATCGGGATCCAGGAAGCGGACATGGTGAGCGTGGCATCCGGGCTCGCCTCGAGTGGGAAGCTGCCCTTCATCTCGAGCTTTGCCGCCTTCATGCTGTGCAAGGGATTCGACCAGCTCCGTATGGGCGTCGCCTACCCGCACCTCAACGTCAAGGTCGCCGGCTCACACGGCGGCATCTCGATCGGCGAGGACGGCGTGTCGCAGCAATCGGTGGAGGACATCGCGCTCGCCTGCGCCCTGCCCGGCTTTATCGTCTGTATTCCCGCTGACGAGCACACGATGACCGCCGCGGTGCACGCGGCCGCGACGCTCGACGGACCGGTATTCCTCCGGCTGGGCCGGCCGAAGGCGCTCATCGTCCATGAGCCCGGCGTGCATTTCGAGTTCGGGAAGGCGATCCAGCTGCGTGATGGCGACGCGCTCACTATCGTCGCCAACGGCCTGCTCGTGGCGCAGGCGCTACTGGCCGCCGAGGAGCTCTCCTCGCGCGGCATCAGCGCGCGCGTCCTGGACATGCACACGGTGAAGCCGATCGACGATGAGGCGCTCGAGCGTGCCTCACGCGACACCGGTGCCTTCGTGGTGGCCGAGGAGCAGCTGCACCACGGCGGGCTGGGAAGCGTGGTGGCGGCATCGCTGGCCGCGCACGTCCCGGCGCCGATCGAGTTCGTGGACCTGGGCGACCGCTACGCCGAGTCCGGCAGCCCCGAGGATCTGCTGGAGAAGTACGGGATGACGGCAGAGCACATCGTGCTGGCGGCGGAGCGGGTGGTGGGAAGGAAGGGGTGAAGATAGGGTATGACGATAGGGTGTCGGGAGTGGGGTGTGGGGTCTAGGGGGAACGGCCTGACCGCGGTGGTGCAGGCCGTTCCCCCACCCCCTTACACCCTACTCCCTACTCCCTAGCCGTAGGTATTCCTCCAGCTCCTCGAACGACCGCGCCACAAGCTCCGCATCGCTCGCGCCGTTCTCCTTGACCACATCGAGCCGCACCGCACGCATCCCGGCCGCGAGCGCGCCCTGCACATCGGTGCGCTCGTTGTCCCCCACGTGCAGGACTTCGCCCGGCTGCACGCCGAGCGCGTCGATGGTCGCGCGGAAGGGAGCGGGGTGCGGCTTGGCGTGGCCCACATCCATAGAATATGTGCGCACGGCAAAGAGCGGCTGAATGCCGTCCCGCTCCAGCAGGCGGTCCTGCGCGCGGCTGGACGCGAAGCCGGTGTCGGAGGTGATGGCGAGCAGGTAGCGCTCCGAGAGCGACCGCACCATGCTGGCGGCGCCGGGAAGCAGGGGCGGCGGGTAGCAGAGCAGCGCTTCGTCCACGGCCTCGGATGCAAGCGCGATGTGGGGGCAGTCCGCCGGCCGCTCGACGTCCAGTCGCTCCAGCATCCACCGGATGCGCTCGGCGGCCGTGTAGCCGCGCTGCTCCTCGCGCCACCACCGCTCCGCCTCCACGCCGGAGGCGACATAGGCGGCCGCGAACTCCTCGTCGGTCGCCTCGCACCCGATGTCGGTGAGCATGCGCCGAAGCGCCACCCGCCGGAGCATGGAACGCTCGGGAAGGGTGGCGCCCTGGTATAAGGTATCCCAATAATCGAAGCTTACGGCGCGCAGCATGGACGGCGCATGAACAGCCCGTCGCGCGCCGTGCCGGCCCGCGTCATGCAATTCGCTTAGCGCGCCGGCCGGCCGGGCGGGGTCTCACTCTTGAAGATGTCGCGATTGATCTGGATGTATTGCTGCTGCGTGGCAGGGACGTCCTCTTCCGGAAAGATCGCCGTCACTGGGCACTCCGGCTCGCACGCGCCGCAATCGATACACTCATCGGGGTGGATGTAGAGCATGTCCGGCCCTTCGTAGATACAATCGACGGGACAGACATCGACACACGCTCTATCCTTCACTCCAATGCACGCTTCGGTAATGACGTAGGGCATCACTCGCCTCGGTGTAGTACATCTGGCTCTGTGGACCACATGCAAAATAACTCGAAAACGATAGGCCAACAGGGGACGCTCACCGCTCCCGATCCCGCTGCCCCGCCCGTTCGCACCAGCACGTTTCACCTGCGCATCAACGGCGCGGAGCACGCGGTCACGGCGCCGCCCACTGCGCTCCTCCTCACCGTGCTCCGCGAGCAGCTGCAGCTCACCGGTACCAAGCTCGTGTGCGACCGCGGCGAGTGCGGCGCGTGCTCCGTGTTGCTCGATGGCGAGCCGGCGTACTCCTGTCTCACGCTCGCCGCGGCATGCGAGGGGCGCGACATCACCACCATCGAGGGGCTCTCCGCCAACGGCGAGCTGCATCCGCTCCAGCGCGCGTTCATCGAGTACGACGCGCTGCAATGCGGCTTCTGCACCCCCGGACAGATTCTCGCCGGCGTGGCCCTGCTCGAGCGCAACCCCGATCCGTCGGAGGAGGAGATCGTGCGCTGGATGAGCGGCAACCTGTGCCGGTGCGGCACGTACCCGAAGATCGTGCGCGCCGTGCGGGCGGCCGCCAGCGCGATGCGGGGGTCTTCCCATGGCACGTGAAGGGACGGGATCGCCGCGGCGCCCCCCAAAGGGGACGAAGACAGGCGCGCGCACCACGCGCACGGATGGCCCCAAGGCGGGCGGCACGCAGCCCAAGAAGATGCGCGGCCGTCCCGGCGACCGGCGCCCCCCACAAGCGGCTCGCGATGAAGCAGCCAACGACGCGCGCCCGCGCCGCTTCGTCAGCACGCGGGTGGACGTGGAGGGGCGCGAGGAGATCACGCTGGTCGAACTGCCGGACTTCGAGCCGGCACCGTGGGGTGATGATGCGCAGCTGGCGATCGTCGGCACGCCCGCCCGGCGCGCCGACGCGCGGGCCAAGGTGACGGGGCGGGCGCGCTACACCGCGGACCTGCATCGCCCTGGCATGCTGCACGCCGCCATCGTGCGCTCGTCCATCCCGAGCGGCCGCATTCGTCGGCTCGATCTCGCCCCCGCGCTCGCCATCCCCGGCGTACGCGATGCCGTCACCGCCGGCGACGTGCCGCCCTTCAAGGTCCGGAACTTTCATCCTTTCGAGGACGTCGTGCGCTACGTGGGCCAGCCGGTGGCCGTGGTGTGCGCGGAGACGCTGGAGCTGGCCTACCGGGCGCGCGATGCCGTGGTCGTGGAGTACGAGCCGACCCCGCACGCTCTCACCGCCCAGGCCGCACTCGCGCCCGACGCACCCCGCGTGCGCGATGAGGGGAATCTCGCTGAAGGGGAGCCTCGCGTGGCGGTGCGCGGCGACGTCGATCGTGGACTCGCCGACGCCGAGGTGGTCATCGAGCGCACCTTCCGCACGCCCGTCGCCCTGCAGAGCGCGCTCGAGCCGCATGATGCGCTGGCCGAATGGAACGGCGAGCAGCTCACCGTGTGGGAGTCCACGCAGGGGATCTTCAACACGCGCAGCGATCTTGCCGGCGCGTTCGGGCTGCCGCTCTCGCGCGTGCGCGTGATGCAGGAGTTCATGGGCGGCGGCTTCGGCGCGAAGAACGGCGCCAGCACCAACGCCTACGTGGCGGTCACGCTCGCGCGCCGCACCGGGCGCCCGGTGCGCTGCGTGAACGACCGCGAGGGAGAGCAACTCGACAGCGGCAACCGCCCCGCCACCGTGCAGCGGGTCACGCTGGGGGCCAAGCGCGACGGCACGCTCACCGCCATCGTGCTCGACGCCGACATCCCGCTCGGCGTTGCGGGGTGGATCGGCGGCCCCGGCAAGATCTATCACGAGCTGTATCGCTGCCCGAACGTGCGCACCACACAGCGCTTCGTCTACACGAACGCGGGTGCGATGTCGTCCTTCCGCGCGCCGGGCCACGTGGAGGGCGCCTTTGGCCTGGAGCGCGCCATGGACGTGCTGGCGCGTGAGCTGGGAATGGACCCGCTCGAGCTGCGCCTGAAGAACTACGCGCCGCGGGACCAGGAGAAGTCCCGCTCCTACTCCAGCAAGCGGCTGGACGAATGCTATCGGGAGGGGGCGAAGCGGTTCGGGTGGGGAAAGGCGAGAAAAGAGAAAGGAGAGAGGAGAAAGGCGACAGATGGGACGGCGAGAGGCGTCGGCATGGCCTCGCAAGTGTGGGGCGGCGGTGGGGGTCCGCCGGCGTACGCAACGGTGCGGCTCAATCCCGACGGTACGGCGGAAGTACTCACCGGCTCGCAGGACCTGGGCACGGGGTCGCGCACCATCTTCGCGCAGATCGCGGCGGAGGCGCTCGGCGCGCGGCTGGAGGACGTGCACGTGGTGATCGGCGACACCGAGCGCACGCCGTACACGGGGAACTCGTGGGGCTCGATCACCACGGCGAGCGTGGGACCCGCGGTGCGCATGGCGGCCGAGGACGCGAAGGCGCATCTACTGGAGGCCGCGGCCGAGCTGCTCGGATCAGCGCCGCATGCGCTGGAGGTGCGGGACAGTGTGGTCCGCGTCCGGAAAGGCGGAAAATCTCTCACCTTCGCCGAGATCGGTCACGCGCTGGGCGACGTGATGATCATGGGACGCGGGAGCCGCGGCCCCAACCCGGACGACAGTACGCTGTCCACCTTCTGCGCGCAGTTCGCCGAAGTGGAGGTGGACCTCGAGACAGGCGTGGTGCGCGTGGTGCGTATCGTAAGCGCACACGACTCGGGGCGCATCATCAACCCGGCGTTGGCCGAGAGCCAGATTCAGGGCGGGATCATCCAGGGGCTGGGATACGCGCTGTTCGAGGAGCGGGTGATGGACGAGGCGCTGGGCATTCCGCTCAACGCGAACATGCACGACTACAAGATCCCGACGATGAGCGACATCCCCGTGATTGAAGTGCTCTTCGTGGGCGGCGCGGACACAACAGCCAACCACACGGGGGCCAAAGGGTGCGCGGAGCCGCCGATCATCCCCACGGCACCGGCCATCGCGAACGCGGTGGCGGACGCGATCGGCGCGGAGGTGAACGAGATTCCGCTCACACCGTGGCGGGTAGCGGAGAGCGAGAGAGGAGAGAGGAGAAAGGAGAGGGTGTAAGGGAGTAGGGTATGGGGTGCAGGGGAACGGCATGTGGGAGAGAGGGCTGTGCTCCTGCGGGCCGTTTGTGACCCACTGATCCACTGATCCGCTCCCTCTCGCCTTTCTCCTCTCTCCTTTCTCGCCTTTCTACTCTCTCGCCATTCGCCACGGCGGCGGCTCGCCGGCTGGCTTCTCCAGCGCGGGGTTCTCCCGGTAGAGCGTGACCTTGCGGCCGATCACCTGCACTACGTCGGCGTCCGTCGCGCGGGCCAGGGCGTCCGCAGCGTCGCGCGCACCGAGCTCCGCGTTGCGGCTGACGGCGATCTTCACCAGCTCGCGAGTGCGAAGCATGTCATCGAGCGTCTGAAGCAGCGTCGGCGTCATGCCCTGCTGTCCGAGATGGACGGTGGGCTGTACGTGATGTGCCTCGGCGCGCAGCGCCGCGCGCTGTTTGGGAGTGATCATGAAGGCTTTCTCTTTCGGGGACTGGCTCGTATTTTGGCGTCTGCTCTGCGGGTGATACCCGCTCCGACCGTCCGCCCGCGTTTCGCTGCGCATGCAGCACAGACGTGCACCGCGGGGCATGCGTGCACCTCTCGAACCATACCCGCACGCGGACGCCAACAGAAGGTTCTCATCACCCAACCAGGGAGACGCGATGCGCAGCGGGCTGACGACGGGTGCGGCACCATCCATGGCGGTCCTCCTCCTCACGCTTGGATGCAGCGGGGGCGGGGCGGGCGCGATGGAGCTTGCCGCGCACGCGACGGCACTGCCCGCGCGGTATGATGCCGGCCGCTTCTTCGTGCGGCCTGTCACGACGAGCGGGGATACGCTCGAGCTCTATACGGATACGGGGGGTGGCCTCTGGCTCACCGCGGATGTCGTGCAGCGGCTGAAGCTTCAGCAGCAGATCGCCATGATCCGGAACGGGATGGACACGGTCTATGCCGTCCAGCTGCCGGCGTTCAAGCCGGACGCCACAATCCCGCCGCCGCTGGGGAGCCCGGGCCGCCGGCTGCTCGTCACGCCGGCGAGTGCGCTGGCGAAGGAGGTCTCGCTCTCGCCGAGCATCGCGCACTGGTCCGGCATGCTCGGACAGCAGTGGTTCGCGGGGCGCGTCTGGACGTTCGACTACCCGCGCGGGCGGCTCTGGCTGCATGCGGCAGGCGACACGGTGCGCGGCGACCCCGAGCACACCGTGGTGCTGGGTTTCCAGGATGATACCGGCACGGTGCACGGCGCGAACTTCCCGCGCATTCGCGTAATGATCGACGGCGATTCGCTCGATCTGCTCTTCGACACCGGGGCGACGACCACCCTCACCAGGAGCGCGCTCGCCGCGATCGGCGACGACGGCCCCGCCGAGCGGGCCACGAGCTTCATCACGCAGAGCATCTTCGACGGGTGGCACGCAAAGCATCCCGACTGGCGCGTGGTCCAGCGCGCCGAAGTGCACTCGGGCCTGTCGATGATCGAAGTCCCGAATGTCTCGGTGGGCGGCTACACGGTGGGGCCGGTCTGGTTCACCGCGCGGGCAGACCGGAACTTCCACGACTACATGTCGCAGTTCATGGACCGGCGCATCGAGGGCGCGCTCGGCGGCTCGGCGCTCCAATACTTTCGCGTGACGGTGGACTACCCGCACAGCCGCGCGTACTTCGAGCAGGCATCGTGACGGTGACACCCGCGTTCTCACACACGGCGTTCGTCGCACCGACCAGGCCATCGCCATGACTGTCGTTCACACCACGTCGTCGCAGGTCCAGCCCACGGCGCGCGATCGCGGCGCCGCAGTGCTCGCGGCGTTCCTCGGCTGGACGCTCGACGCGTTCGATTTCTTTCTCGTCGTCTTCGCGCTCACCTCCATCGGCGCGGAGTTCGGAAAGAGCGACGCCGCCGTCGCGCTCTCGCTCACCCTCACGCTCGCCTTCCGCCCGGTGGGGGCGTTCATCTTCGGCCTCCTGGCCGATCGCTACGGCCGGCGGCTTCCGCTCATCATCGACCTCATCTTCTTCTCGGTGGTAGAGGTGCTGACCGGGCTGGCGCCCAGCTTCACGGTCTTTCTCGTGCTGCGCGCGCTGTACGGCATCGGGATGGGCGGCGAGTGGGGCGTGGGGGCGACGCTGGCGATGGAGAAAGCGCCCACGCGCTTTCGCGGCGTGCTCTCGGGACTGCTGCAGGAGGGATACGCGTTCGGGTACCTGCTCGCCGCTGTCGCGTACTTCTTCGTCTTTCCCCGCTGGGGATGGCGACCGATGTTCTTCCTGGGCGGGCTGCCGGCGCTGCTCGCCATCTACGTGCGGCTGGGGGTGAAGGAGTCCGAGGTGTGGGAACGCACGAAGCATGGAAGCTGGAGCGAGCTGGGGCGGGGGATCGTGTCGCACTGGAAGATATTCCTCTACCTCACGCTGCTCATGGCGATGATGAACTTCGTGTCGCACGGCACGCAGGATCTCTACCCCACCTTCTTGCAGCGGAGTTGGAATTTCACGCCGCACCAGCGCGCCGCGCTCACCGCGTTCTCGATGGTCGGCGCGATTGTGGGCGGCGTGGTATTCGGGCTCTACTCCGATCGCATCGGCCGGCGGCGGGCCATCATCATCGCGCTGCTGCTCGCCATCGCCAGCATCCCCCTCTGGGCCTTCGCGCCGTCGGTCGCGCTGCTGGTGGCCGGCGCCTTTCTCATGCAGTTCATGGTGCAGGGCGCGTGGGGCGTGATCCCCGCCCACATCACGGAGCTCTCTCCGGATTCGGTGCGCGGTTTTCTTCCCGGCTTCGCCTACCAGTGCGGCGTGCTGATCGCCAGCTCCATTGCGTATCTGGAGGCGGTGCTAGCGGCGCACACCACATACGCCGTGTCCATGGCACTCGCGGCGCTCATCGTATGCGTGGGCGGCGTGCTGGCGGTGGCGGCGGGGCGCGAGCGGCGGGGCGTGGAATTCGGGGCGACGGTGGCGGGAGAGTAGCGCCCCGCCACTACGGAGTGACGCGCGTCCAGATCACCAGCGTTCCGCATTCCGGCGCGCTCGTGCCGTCGCCCGTGCGGTTGAAGCGCGGCGGCGTTTCCGCGGGGCCGGCGAACCACTCGACGCCCGCGA
This sequence comes from Gemmatimonadaceae bacterium, assembly GCA_036278935.1. Classification (GTDB taxonomy): domain Bacteria; phylum Gemmatimonadota; class Gemmatimonadetes; order Gemmatimonadales; family Gemmatimonadaceae; genus DASSNR01. The sequence goes on along the minus strand of DASUKA010000003.1, from coordinate 22,419 downwards.
TGTCGCTCACCGGCACCAGGTTGTCGATGTTCACCCCATCGATCTCGCGTTCCACGGTGAGACGTTGTCCCGGCGATGCGTCAGTGCCGGAGGAGGACTGATCCGAGCCGTTGGGCGCCTTCTGCGTGCTGGTGAGCTGCTGGGTGCGGATCCGCGTGCTCTGATCACCCGCGATCAGGATGCCGTCCACGAAGACCTGCGCGTAGCACCGCCCGCGCGTCGTTTCCACCGCGTAGCCCGAGCCGCCGCGCGCGGGCAGCAACCGCACACTTGGCAATCCGCGGAGCACATCGCTGAGCGCTTGCGCGCCGTGGGCCCGCGACAGAATCTCGTCGCGCGTGAGGAAGGTGCCGAGTCCCGTCTGGCGCCGATTGTAGAAGCCGGACTCCCTGAGCCAGCCGCGCTGCCCCCGTCCGCGCACCGTGACCCCCGCCAGCTGCACCGGCTGCACGAGGAGCTCCACATCGCCATCCACTGTCTTTCCCGGCGCGAACGCAATGCGGATGTGCTCGCTCTTGTAGCCGAGCCGCCGGATGACCACCAGGCGCTTGCCCGGCGGGATGCCGGTAATGCGCACGTGCCCCGTGGTGTCCGTGATGCCGTGCTCCGATGGCGCCACGAGAATGTACGCCCCCTCGAGGGGACGAGCGCTCTCGTGCGCCAGGATGTGCAGCGTGAGCGTGCCCGTGCTGTCATGCTGGGCCAGCGCGGGGATGGAGATGAGCGCGAGGACACAACTGGCGAGCGCCAGCCGCACGACATGCGCGCGGACGACACGCACCGGACGGCGGAAACGAGGGTGGGAGAGCGGGAACAGCGACGCCTTCGACATGGATCATCCAGCTCAACTCGAGTGACCGCGCCGATCCGACGCGCGATGGCTGGTGCCCCATCATCACTGCATGCCGCATGCGCGGACGTGCAGCCTTGAGGAAATAGCGCCGGCTCGGCCTACAGGATGGAATCCCGCAGTTGCGTACAAGTTCCGTGGGGGCTCCTGGTGGCCAGGCGCCGCACGGCTCCGCAGTCTACCCCCCGCTGAGCGCCAGCACCGCGTGCAACAGCACGTTCGCGCCGTTCGTCACGTCCGCGGGCGTCGTGAATTCCGCTGGCGCGTGGCTGATGCCGCCCACGCTCGGCACGAATATCATGCCCGCCGGCCCGAGCACCGCCATGTTCTGCGCGTCGTGCCCCGCCCCGCTCGGCATGGACATCCAGCTCAGTCCCAGGCGAGCCGCGCATTCCGCGATCACCCTCTGGACCCGCTCGTCCATGGGCGCTGGTGGGTTCATGTTGGTCTGCCGGAACTCAATCGCGGTACCAGTGGATTCAGCGATCTCCCGCCCCGCGATCACGAGCTGCTCGTGGAGCGCGTGGATCTTCCGCTCGTCCGTGTCGCGCAACTCGAGCGTGAGTCGCGCACGTCCGGGGATCACGTTCGCGGCACCCGGCAGCACCGCGAGCTGTCCCACCGTTCCCACCTGCGGGCCCGGCATCGCCGTGACCACGCGATGTACCGCCTCGATGAACCGTGCCGCGGCCAGGAGCGCGTCGCGACGGCCGGACATCGGCGTGGTGCCGGCGTGAGAGGCAACACCGGTGACGGTCACCTCCCAATGCTGGATGCCCACGAGTCCCTCGACCACGCCGATGTCGACGCGCGCGGACTCGAGCACGCTCCCCTGCTCGATGTGCAGCTCCAGATAGCCGGCGATGCTGCCGGGCGCACGCCGCACCCCGGTGAGCGCGGTGGGATCGCCGCCGAGCGCGACGATCCCCTCGCCAATGGTCTTGCCGCTGACGCTCACGCGATCGAGGTCCGCGGCGCAGAGATCGCCGCGCATCGCGCGGCTCCCCACCAGCCCGCCCTCTTCGTTCTGGAAGATCACGACCTCCAGAGGATGCCGCGTGCGCACGCCCTGCTCGGTCAGCGTCCGCGCCACCTCGATGGCCGCGAGCGAGCCGAGCGGGCCATCGTAGTTGCCGCCATTCGGCACCGAGTCTACGTGCGAGCCGAAGAGGAGCGGTGGCAGCTCGGCGTCTTCACCGGCACGGCGGCCGATGATGTTCCCGGCCGCGTCAATGCGAACGTCCAGCTCCGCCGCGCGCATGAGGTCCATCGCGCACGCCCGCGCCTCGAGGTCCGCGTCGCTGTAGGCCACGCGCTGGACGCCGCCCTCCGCGGTTGCGCCGAAGGCCGCGAGCGTGTGCAGCTGCGCGAGCAGGCGCTCGTCACTCACTCGGAGACCGTCGTGCATGTGGCGGGAATCGCCGGTCATGCCGGACGCCGTACGCGCTATTCCGGCGCCGCGATCGGCGCGCCGGCCGACGCACCCGTCTCGCGATCAATCACCGCCCCCGCGGGCCGCCCCGCTTCAGCCATCACCACCCCGCCGCGCCGTGTTGCCGCGCTCACCACTACGAGTACCACCACATTCACGATGAGCGCGACGATCCCCACGTTCAGATCCGTCACCACGTGCGGCCACGTGGGAAAGAGCGTGGTCAGGGTGACGCCCCCGAGCGAGAGCGCGGCAACTGTCGCCTCCCCCGCCAGGATTCCCGCATACGCTCCCGCGCGTGTGGCCAGCGGCCGGCGCGCGAGCGACGCGATGAGTGTCGGGAAGAGCTGCGTCACCATGTTGTACCCCATGAGCAGCAGCGCCACCAGCGTCTCCCCGCCCTTGAACGTGAAGATGAGCGACACGAGCGCCACCACGGGCACCAGCGCCTTTGCCAGCCAGGTGACGGTGCGCTCCGGCGTGCCGGGCGCGAGCGGCGCGTACACGTTCTTGGCCAGGATCGTGGCGGCCGCCATGAGAAGCAGCGACCCGGGCACGAGCGCCGTCAGCAATCCCGCCGCGCCCACCAGTCCCACGATCCACGACGGCAGAGCCTGCTTCACCAGTCGCAGGAGCGAGAGATCGGCCGCCGAGCCGGTGAGTCCCGGCACTTGCAGGATCGCCGCAAAGCCGATGAAGAACACGAAGAGCAGCACGAGCTGATAGAGCGGCAGGATCACGGCGTTCTTACGGAACACGTCCTCATCGCGCGCCGTATACGACGCCGCGAAGGAATGCGGCCACATATAGAAGCCCAGCGCGCTCAGCAGCACGGTCGAGATCAGCCAGCTCGGGCTCATCCCGCTCGCGGGCAGCGTGAGAAAGTGCGGCTTTGCCGTATCGATCGCGTGGAACATCGCGTGGTAGCCGCCGTAATCGTGCAGCGGAAAGTAGATGCCGAGCGCCACGACCACGCTCAGGATCATCGCGTCCTTCAGCACCGACGTCCACGCCGAGCCATGCACGCCCGAGATCACCACGTACCCCACCACGGCCACTGTCCCGATCCACACCGCGGCGGTGGCCGAGATGGAGCCGTACGATGCCTCCGACACGATGATGCCGAGCCCCTTGAGCTGCAGCACCAGGTAGGGGATGATAGCCGCCACGCTCACCAGTGAGACCACGATGCCGAGCCCGGGGCTCTCGTACTTGGCCACGAAGAAATCCGCCTGCGATACCAGTCCATGCGCCTTGGCATAGCGCCAGATGACCGGGAGCAGAAAGTACGACAGCACGTACGCCAGCGCGCCGTAGCCGAGGATGTAGAGCGCGGGCGCGCCCTTGCCGTACGCCCACCCGCTTCCGCCCAGGAAGGTGAAGGTGGTGTAGATCTCCCCGGCCATGAGCAGGAAGACGAAAACGGTGCCGAAGTGACGCCCGCCCACGCTCCACTGCTCCAGCGTCATCTCCCGCCCGCGGCGCGCGAGCACCCCCAGGTAGACAGCGATCGCCAGAAAAGCCAGGATGATGAGCAGCGCGGCGTTCACTCGGCGTCCCCCGAACGGCGCGAGACGGAGCTTGTGGCTTGTGCACGCGCGTGGCGGTCATGCGCGCGGTCCAGCAGGAGGATTACCCACATGAGGATGGAGGTGAGCACCACCCAGAGCACCATCCAGAAGAGCAGAAAGGGGAGCCCCAACACGTATGGCTCCACGCGATTCGCGAAGGGCACGCCGGCCAGCATCCCGATGGGCGAGAGGAGCGCCAGCCACCGGTAGCGCCTCACACGCCGGCCCCCGCCGCCCCCGCGCCCGGCTCGCCCGAGTACTCGAGCGCCGCCGCCACGAACAGCCGCGTGCCATAGTCCAGCGCGCGCTCGTCGATGTCGAATCGCTCGTGGTGATGCGGCTGCACGATGCCCCGCGCCTCGTCGCGCGCCCCGATGAAGAAGAACGATCCCGGCGTGCGCTGCTGATACGCGGAGAAATCCTCGGCCCCCATGATCGGCCGCTGCGGCACGAGCGCCTCGGCGCCGAGCGTGTGCTCCACCACGCCCCGCATGAAGTCGGTCACCTGCGCGTCGTTCACCACCGGGTGATAGCCGCGCTCGTACGTCAGCTCGTAGGACGCGCCGTGCGCCGCGGTCACCCCCTTCACGACGCGCTCCAGAAGCTCCGGCATCCGGGCGCGCAGCGCCGCGTCGAAGGTGCGCACCGTGCCGGCCAGCTCCGCCGTCGCCGGAATGATGTTGTCCGCGCTGCCGGCGTGGAACTGCGTGACCGAGAGCACCGCGCTGTCGATCGGGTCCACGTTGCGCGAGACGATGTGCTGCAGGTTGGTCACCACCTGCGCGGCCACCGCCACGCTGTCCACCGTCTGCTGCGGCATGGCCGCGTGCCCGCCCTGTCCCTTCACCGTGATGTGAAAGATGTCCGGTGCCGCCATCACTGGGCCGCTCCCCACAGCCACCTTGCCGAAGTCCAGCGGCGACCAGAGGTGCGCACCGATCACCGTGTCCACACCTTCCATCGCGCCGGCTTTCACCATCTCCTGCGCGCCGCCGGGAAAGAGCTCCTCCGCGTGCTGAAAGAGAAAGCGCACCTCGCCGCGCAACGCGTCGCGCATGCCGCTCAACAGCTGCGCGGCGCCCAGCAGCATGGAGGTGTGGCCGTCGTGTCCGCACGCGTGCATCACACCCGGATTGCGGGACACGAAGTCGTGCGTGTTGCGCTCGTGGATCGGGAGCGCGTCCATGTCGGCGCGGATGGCGAGCACCGGGCCCGGCCGCGCGCCGTGCAGCCGCGCCATGACGCTCGTGGCGGTGGGACGGGAAACATCCAGCCCCTCGAAGCCGAGCAGCGTGTCGTGGACGAATTGCGCGGTGCGTTCCTCGTGAAAGGAGAGCTCGGGATTCCGGTGGAGCTCCCGCCTCCACTGGATGACGGTATCGCGGACGTCGGCGGGGGTGAGCGGTTGGGTTGCGTGCGTCATGCGTCTGCTCCTCGTGGCGGAGGCGCGGCCGAGGGATGGCGCGGGGACGCCGTGCCGGCGCCAGCCCGCATCGAGCGCCTCGAATGAGGCCCTATCAGCAGCAACGTACTCGCGCGTGTGCACCAGCGCCACACCACCAGCACGCGGCTCGGAACGTGCACGTCACGCGCAGGACGCAGCGAGGAGGGCAGGATGCTCGGCCAGACCAAGCCGGCGGCCGTGTCGATGTACGAGGCAACGGGTGAAACGGCCTTCATCTATCATCAGATTCGGCAGGTGCTCCGCGCGAGCGGGGTGAGCGCCATCTTCCGTAGTTGGGCCGGCGCGGAGCACGTGCTGGACGCCATGTGGAGCGCTTTGCGCCCCAATCTGGAGACACGCGCCTTTGAGGATGCCTCGGACCACGTTCGCGAGGCGGCCGCGCACGCAGCGCATCCCCTCGGGACACTTGGCGCCGTGACGCACTTCGAGCCCACGGAGTCGCGCGCGTTTCAGATTCGCGCGGCGCTCGATCTCCATCGCTACCTCACGCCAAAGCTCCTGCTGCTCGCCGCGGCCGCGCGCCTGGCGCTGGACGGCGAGTACATCGGCCGCGAGGGCGCCGTGGCCACCGAGCTGGTGGAACGCGGCGTGCCGCCCCGCATGTATCCGATGGCGTTGGTGGACGAGCGCCCCGACGACAAGCAGCTTCGCGATCTCTTCCGGGACGTCCGAAGAACCATGAAGACGACCGCCGCTGACGATGTGTACCGGTCGCTCGCCCTCTGGCCGGACTACTTCACCGCGGCCTGGACGCATCTCCGCCCGCTCACCAGGGGCGACGAATTCCGCGACGCGGTGGACAGCGTGCGCGAAACGGCCCGCTCGCTTGCCCGCACGCTTCCGCTGCCGCTCCGGCTCCCGCCCGAATACTTCCAGGGACGGCAGGCAGACATGGAGACGGCCGCCAGCATCACGGCCGAATACGAGGACGCGCTGCCCGGCACACTGATGAACGTCATGCTCTTTGCCACGGACTGGCAGCCGCTCGATGCGCTCGCGCGCTCGCCCTTTGCCGCCGAGTCACGCGCCGCGCGCCGCGCTTCACCACGCACGACGGCGGAGGTGGCGTGATGGCATGGCGCGACTTTCAGGCGCTGCAACGCGTGACGACGCTCGGCGATCGCTTCGTGAGTTACGTCGACCAGGGGAGCGGCGACCCCGTCGTCCTGCTGCATGGCATCCCCACATGGGGGTATCTCTGGCATCATCAGCTCGACGAGCTGTCCGCATCGAGCCGCCTGCTCATTCCCGATCTCCTCGGCTACGGCTTCTCCGACAGGAGCGACCGGTTCGACCGCTCCATCGCGCAACAGGCCGCGATGGTGGATGCGTGGATGCAGGTCATCGGCGTGGAGCAGGCGACGATCGTGGGGCACGATGTGGGCGGCGGGGTGGCGTTGCGGCTGGCGACGCACTTTCCCCGACGCGTGGCGCGGCTGTGCGTGATGAACAGCGTGTGCTACGACGCCTGGCCCACCGAATCGATGTGGCGCCGCGGGCTTCCGCACGCTGCGCGAGATATGTCGAGGCGGGACAAGATGACGGCCATGGTGCGCGGGCTGCGCGATGGCGCGTTCGCGTCAGCTCCGGACGACGATCTGCTGGAGAGTCTGCTCGCGCCGTACGCCACGGCGGCCGGCATGCACTCGCTCGAGCGCGATGCGGAATCGCTGGACGTGAACCAGACGATGGAGATCGTGCCGCTCCTCTCGCGCATTACGGCGCCGACGCTCGTGCTATGGGGCGAGGACGATGCCTTCCTTCCTGTGGACTACGCCGAGCGTCTCGCGTGGGACATTCCGGACGCGGAGCTGATCCGCATCAAGGGAGCCAGGCACTTCGTGATGCTCGATCAGCCCGATGTGGTACGCGGGGCGCTCACGCAGCTGCTTGGAGTGGCGGTGCCGGTGTAACCCGGCGAGCGCCAGGCGAGCATGGCCGGTTCGACCCTCGTGATCCGCGTCACTCCTGCTATCACATACGCATCACAACTCCTTGCTGGTCTGCAACTTGCCCATTCTCGGGCGCGTCTCGGATCGTGAGGAATTCATGCGCAGGGTAATGATCGGTATCGCTGTGGCGGCGCTCGTCGCGGGGGGATGCGCGCGGACCGCAAAGGTGGAATCGGGCGGCGAGGTGGCGCCGCAGACACTCCCGAACGCCAGTACCATTCCGGAAGGCACCACGTTGCAGGCCACGCTCGACCGCACACTCGGCACCTCGCAGAGTCGCGTGGGTGATCACTTCACGGCCACCGTCGCGACGCCGGTGTACGCGCAGAGCGGCACGGTGGTGGTGCCTCAGGGCGCCACGGTGCACGGCGTGGTCACCGGGCTGCATGCCTCGGAGCATGCCGGCGACCAGGCCGCCATCCAGCTCGCGTTCGACAGCCTGACCATCAACGGACAGAGTTATCCCTTCAACGCCAAGGTGACCGCCACAAAGTTGAAGACGCAGGGTGGTGACACAGAGAACCAGACGCTCAAGAAAGCGGGGATCGGGGCGGCCGCCGGTGCGGCGCTTGGCGCGATCCTCAGCGGGGGCGAGTTGTCCAAGATCGCGCTCGGAGGCGTACTCGGCGCCGCGGCCGGGACCGCAATTTCCCTGGGAACGGGCGAGGTGCAGGCCGTGCTCCCGCAGGGCACGGAAATGACGCTGCAGTCGACTGAGGAGGTGGCGCTTCAGTAACGCGCCGCTGCTACAGCACGAAGTGAAGCGATAGCGAAGACGAGGCGGGCTCGGTGCGGCCATACCGGGCCCGCTTCCTGTCATGGTGCATCGTCTCGTTGCTGCGGGCGGGTGGTCCCCGTGCGTGGGAGCGCGAACATCAGCCGCGCGGTTGTCCTGAACCGCTCGCCCTCATCGCTTCCACTCTTCGCCCTCTTCGCCCTCTTCGCCCTCTTCGTCCGAGTCCTCGTCCCAGTCATCAGACTCCAGGTCGTCGTCGTCCAAGCCATCGTTGGCTTCCAGATCGGCGGCCTCCTCGTCGGGCGTCGACGCGGCGGCGTCCAGCAACTCGAGCGCGTCACGCGCGTCCTCGCGCCGCACGGCCAGCCGCACGCCGTGGATGAAGGTGAGCGATGGGTACATGCCGCCCGCGTCATCGCGCAGGACGAGCGCGGGAATCTCGTGCGCCTCCAGGATGGCTCGCGCCAGGTCGGCTTCGTACTCGTTCGCGTAGGTGCGGAGAATGACGATGCCGTCCGCCATCGATGCTCCTCGTTGCTCGCGTGCTCAGGACCGGCGGTTCACGTCGGCGTCATCTCGCGTGCGATGGCACGCGGCCGGCCGGCATGCGCCGCGCACCGCCCTCTCATCGAGCCAGAAGGAAATAGACGACCAGGGCGATGGCGGCGAGCACGACACCATTCAACAGCAGGATGAGCGGCAGGTAGCTCGGTTTCCGCGGCGCCGGCAGCTCGCCCGGCGCCGCGATCTTGGGGACCTCGAGCTTCGGGGCGGCGGGGGCAGGGGCAGGCGCGGGCTGAGTGGCCGAGCCGCCACCGGCCGCGCCCACCGTCGACGGGCGGACGGGAGTGCTGATGATGCGCGTGTATTCGCTCGGCACGGGCGGTGCAGGCGGCGCCGACGGCGTAGTGAGCGGATCTCCCAACGGCGGGAGAATCTCCAGCTCCATCAGATCATCAGATGGGCGTGTGCTCGCGTTCGGCTGCGTGATGACCGGCGCGTTTCCGGCAGTCGGCGCGCGGGGTCCCGGTCGCGACGCGGCCGGCGCCAGCGGCGCGTCGGCCGCGAGCCGCCGGGCAAGCTCGTCGAGCGATGGAAGCTGGGACGCGGACGCGCTCGACGCGGCCAGACCGCTCTCCGTGGAGGAGGGCGCTGGGCCTGCCCGGAAGAGACGGGTGAACTCACCAGGCGCCGCCACTGGCGGAGGAGACGACTGCGCGGCTGGCGGCGTGGGTGCCGACAGCGGCGCCGTGACAGCAGCCCGACCGGTGGCTGCCGCCGATCCAGCTGCCGGTGCCTGGACGGGCGGAGTGGGTCGCTCGCGCGCAGGGACGTGGGCAGGAGGAGTGAGCGGACTGGCGGGGGTTGGCGCTCCGCGCGCTGGAGCGGGTGAGGCGCCAGTGGGACTGCTCACGACCGAGGACGCGCCAAACATCTGGGTGAAGCTGCCTGGTTGCGCGGAGGAGGGCTTCGCCGAGCCCGTGTCAGGGGCCGCTGGTGCGGCGGGGGTGAGGCCTGTGTTCTCGCCCAGCGATGACGTGGGCGCGGGCGGCGGGGACGTCGCGATCGGCCCGGTGGGATTCACCGGGCGCGGAGGCGGCGCGAACAACTCCGTGAAGCTGGCACCGGCCCGAGCGGGCGGCGGAGGAGCCGGCGCGGCCTGCATCACGGGTGGCGGGGCCGCTGCTGCGCGCCCTGGCGGCGCCCCCTCTGGCGGGGCGCTCGCGCCAAGGGAGCCGGACTGGAACATCCGGGTGAACTCGCCCGGCGCGGCGGCCGATGGCGACGCGGGAGGCGTCGCTTGCGCCGATGACGCCGGCGTCGGTGCCTGAGGGGGTGCGGTGACCGCCGGCGGCACCGCCATCTCGCCGGTGGTGCCCCGCTCCGGCCCGGCGCGCGGTGCCAGCCACGCACCGAGCGATACGAAGCCCTCCAGAAAATGCGTCACCACCACCGTCGCGTTGTCCACCTCCGCAATCTCCACGACCTTCGCAGCATCCTGCGGGCTCAACCGGTGCACCAGCGAGAGCAGCGCATCGTGCTCGGCGGCGTTCTCGTGGTCAAGGAAGTGGACCAGGACCACCTGATCCGTCGCGGACTGCAAGGCATTGTAGCTGCGCGCATCGCTCTGCGAGACGCACTTCAGCAGCGTGTACTTGGACGAAAGCTCGGTACTGGTCATTGGCGGGGGCGGCTCATTCCCATGATATGAGAAATTGCATGGCGGCGACGAATCCGCAACCGGCATCCGGCGATCGCGTCCCGCGCTGCCATCATGCAACGACAAGCACTGCGCGAGCGCAACACGGAGACCCGTGCTGCCGCGCGATAGGCGTCGCGCCGCGCGGCCTGCCTGCGCGCGCGATCACCAGATATCTGCCCGTCCCCCAACCGGTTGCCGGCGTGACGGGGTGTTGCGCGACTGTGGATGGCTTGATTTTCGCTTGGCCGGAGCGCACTGTTGCACCTTCCGTTCCTGCCCCATCCCCCTGAATGCCTCAAATCAACACTGCTCCGCCGCCGCTCGTGCATCCCGCGGGCGCGTGGCACCACATTGTGCGCAGCGCTTCCCTGCGCGGTGTAGCGGCCGGCGCGCTGTTGCTGGCGCTGGCGGCGTGCCTCAACGACGCGCTCACCCCTGACGCGCGGAATGCGGTGCACCTACGGGTCAACGCGCAGCTGGTCGGCCTCTCTTCCGGCCAGGAGGAAGCGGTCGGCATCAGCGTCTTCTATCGCCACAACGATGGAAGCGTGGTGGCGCTTCGGAGCGATCCGGCGCGCGTCGGGGTCACGCCGGGCGCATCCACGGAACAGCCCGTGGTTGTCGAGATTGGCCAGTGCCTGGCCGATCCGCAGCGCATCGGCGCCGGCAGCGGGGGATGCTTCCTCGGCGTGCAGTTGAGTCTGCTCGATGGTACAGGGCAGCCGGTGACGAGCGATACCGTGGAGCTCGACACTCCCGCCAGCCCGGGGCAGACGGTGGTGGCGCCCACCGTGACCATCTCGGTCGGAGGCGCCGGAATCTCGTTCCTCGAGGTGGACCCCACCGACGCGCGCATGATGGTGCGCGACACCCTGCGACTCACGCCCACGGTATTCGATGCCAACGGGAACCAGATCACTGATCTGACCAAACACACCGTCGCCTGGGCGTCGAGCAACCAGCAGGTGGCCACGATCTCCTCCGCGGGGCTCCTGACCGCAGTCGCGGCCGGTACGACCAGCGTGAGTCTGCAGGTCGATTCGGCATCGGACACGACGCAGGTGACCGTGTTCGCGCCCTTCGATTCCGTGAGCGTGGCGGCCGTTGGCGGGCTGCACATCTGCGGGCTACGGGGAAACCCTGCGCGGATGTATTGTTGGGGCTACAACTACGATGGCGCCGTGGGCAACGGCAGCCTGTACACGGACAGCACCGGTTCCATCGACTCGCTATTCGTCGACTTCCCGACCGCGGTGGTGGGCTCGAACACGTTCTCGCTGGCGAGCGCCGGATACATCCATTCATGCGCGCTCACGCCGGCCGGCGCCGCGTATTGCTGGGGCGACAACTCGTCATCCCAACTCGGCGATGGCACCACCACGTCCCGCGCGGCGCCCACGCCGGTGAGCACCTCGCTCGTCTTCACGCAGCTGAGCGCGGGCCTCGATCACACCTGCGCCCTTACTTCCAGCCAGGCCGCCTATTGTTGGGGCGACAACGTCTGGGGCGAGATCGGCGACAGCACGGAGACGGAGCGCGCCGTGCCGACCGCCGTGCGCACCAGCGTCCTGTTCACCCAGGTGAGCGCTGGCTGGGAGAGCACGTGCGGCGTGAGCACGACCGGTCTGATCTACTGCTGGGGCTCGCTGCCGGGTGATACGGTCAGCGGGCTCACCGAGTCCGATACCCCGCTGCTGATGACCGAGGGGGGCGGTTTCACGCAAGTTGGTGTCGGCGATTTCTTCGCGTGCGGTCTGCAGAACACGGGGACAGTCTACTGCTGGGGCGACAACACGTACGGTGAGCTGGGCGATGGCACCACGACCACCCGGTCCTTTCCGGGCCCGGTATCAGGCAGTCTCAGCTTCACGCAGTTGGCGGTGGGCGATACGCACGCGTGCGCGCTGACCACGGACGGCACCGCGTACTGCTGGGGCGACAACTCGTCCGGTCAGCTGGGTGACAACAACGCCGAGTCGCAGAGCACGACGCCGGTGCAAGTGTCGGGCAGCGTACACTTCCGATCGCTGGCCGCCGGCCTCGATGCCATGTGCGGCATCTCCTCGGCCGCCGGCGCCGGGCTCTACTGTTGGGGCTCCACCTTCGGGGGGTTCGATGACCTGGACGACCATTCCACTCCAACCGCGGTAGTTCTCCCATGATGCAGCGCGCGTATCACCTACTCCGGCGCGGTCCGGCCGGCCTCGCGGCCGCACTGGCGCTCGCGGCGTGCCGGCCCATGCCTCCGGGCCAGATCGCCCCCCGGCGCGCGGCGGCGGATTCCGCGGCGCGCGCCGCCATTGCCAATGAGCGCGCTATCAACCCGGCCACGCTCCCGGCGCACACGCTGGGGGTCGCCCCGTTCGACGTCGCGTCCAGCGACACGCTCATCGCGCCGCTCGCCTACGGACTGGCCGATCTGCTCATGACCGATCTGGCTCGCAGCAGCCAGGTGCAGGTGGTGGACCGGTTGCGCCTGGATGCTCTGCTCGGCGAGTTGCACTTGGCGGCCTCCGGACGCGTAGACAGCGCCACGGCGCCCCGCGTGGGCAAGCTGGTGGGGGCACGTCGCCTGGTGGTGGGCAACCTCGCCATGCGCCCCGGCTCGCAACTGATGATCGAGGCACGCGTCGCCAATGCGGCCACGCAGCAGATCCGGCAAGCCGTGTCGGCGAGCGCGCCGCTCGATGACATTCTGAGCGCCGAGAAGGCGCTCGCGTTCCGGCTCTTCGACCAACTCGGCGTCACGCTCTCGCCTGCCGAGCGCGCCGCTGTGGAGCAGCGCCCCACGAAGAACATCTCGGCGTTGCTCGCCTACAGCCGCGGCGTGCGATTCGATGTGGAGGGGAACTACAGTGCAGCGACGCGCGAGTTTCAGAGTGCGCTGCGCCTCGATCCAGGCTTCCAACAGGCCGGCGTGCGCATGCGCGGGGCGGAGGCCCAAACATCGCCGGCGCCCGTGAGCGCCGTGACACGCGTCGGGTCGCTCGCCCGCGCAACGTCCACGGCCGTGAATGGGGTGAACCAGATTTCCATTGCACCGGTGGGCGGCTCGCAGGCCGGCGGACCCTCTGATCCCGCTTTCCCGACCCAGACCGTCACCATCCTCATCACCATCACGACGCCGCAGTGAAACCCGCCAATTCCGTATCGCCGGTCGTCACCACCGATCTCGCCCGCGCGGCCTGGGCGCGCACCGTCCGCCGGTACGCGGCCGCTGCCGGTGTACTGGCGAGCGCCGTCGTCCCCCTGGCCGCCTCGGCGCAGACCCCGCTCGTGGGGTACCGTACGGGGAGCATCGGCGTCACGTATGAACATTGGAGCTTCGGGGACGGCGGTTTCCTCCAGCCCACCGTCGATGGATCGGGCATGGTGCATATCACCGGAAGCTCGCAGCTCTCCATCCCGATCAGCGCCACCGTCCCGGTGAGCGACAAGTGGACCCTCGACCTGAGCGGGGCATATGCGTCCGGCACCGTCTCGCTCTCCGGCCGCGACAGCGTGCTGGACACCGACCACTACAGTCTGAACGGCGTGACGGACGTGCGGGTACGAGCCACGGGTCATCTCGTGGGAGACAACGTGCTCGTCACCCTGGGACTCAATCTTCCCACCGGCAAGACATCGCTCAACGCCAACGAGTTCAGCGCGCTCCGCATCATCGGGGCGCCGGCACTCACGTTTCAGACGCCAGTGCTCGGCATCGGCACCGGGGCGACGGCGGGCGTGGTGCTGGCACGCCAGATCGACAACTGGGCATGGGCACTGGGCACCTCCTTCGAGTTGCGCCGCACCTATGCACCGGTCACTCTGGCCGCCGGCATTCCCGCCCCCGATTTCAGTCCCGGGAACGCGGTACACCTGTCGCTCGGCACCGATGGGTTCATCGGACAGAACGGGATGACCGTGTCGCTGAGCGCGGACTTCTACGGGAAGAGCAAGCTGGCAGCCTTCGCGGAGGCCACCGCGCCGGGCGAGTCACTCTCGCCGGCTGGCGCCACCACCACACAGCTCGGCCCCATCTTCACGGCCAACTGGCAGCTCCGCGTCGCCGCGCGAGGCTTTCGTGAGTTCACGCTGTATGCCGTGGACCACTATCGCCGGCCCTACAAGCGCAGCGGCGTGACCACGTCGGGGAGCAGCGGCAACTACCTGGATGCAGGGGTGGAAAGCATCTACGCGGCCACTCCCTCCACGGGCGTGCTTGTTGGACTCGACCTGCACCACCAGACCGGGCTCAGCGTGGACAACACCATGGCTACCTCAGCCGTGCGCAGCGGCGCCCTTACCCTGGGGCTCGTCCATGACCTGCCTGGCGGGTATACTATCCGGCCGTTCGTGCGCGGCCAGCTCGGGAAACTGGTGTCGGGGTCGACATCGACCAATGCTACCGGATTCGCGGGCGGAGTCACGCTGGGTGCGAGATTCTGACCTCGATCGTCTATTGGATGACACAGGAGTCTTCCGTCTTTACAGGAGGAGCATCTATGCGAGCCGTATCCCCGCTGCACGCGGGTAAGCGCCTCGGCACGGTGATGACGCGCCACGTGATGGGCATCGTGCGCGCCGTCGCGCTGGCCACGGCTGCCGTCATCTGTCTCGCCACCCCGCATGCCCTGTTCGCCGCACACCAGGCGCAGCGTCCCACCGTGGCGGTCATGTACTTCAACAATGGCGCGCTCATGCAGCACGCCGACTATCAGCCGCTCAGCAAGGGCATTGCCGATGTGCTGATCACCGAGCTCTCGGCCAACGACAGCATCCGCGTGGTGGAGCGCGATCAGCTGCAGAAGCTGCTGGACGAGCAGAATCTGGACAACTCCAACCGCGTGGATCAGGCGACAGCGGTCAAGATCGGGAAGATCCTGGGCGCGCAGCATATGATCTTCGGCGGCTTCGTGATCGACATGAAGGGACGGATGCGCCTCGACGCCCGCGCGGTGAACGTCGAAACCTCGGAGATCGAGTACGTTACCTCCGTGTCCGACAAGGCCGACGACATTCTGGCGGCCATCTCCACGCTCGCGCAGAAGATGAACAGCGGGATGAAGCTCCCCGGTCTGCACGAAGCAGTTCCGCCGGCCCCGCCCACGCAGCACAGCTCCGCGGCGCTCAAGAGCCTCATCCTGTACGCGCGCGCGCTCGGGGCGCAGGACAGCAAACAGCCGCAGCAGGCCGCCACGTTGTACAAGCAGTTTCTGAAAACGTCGCCATCCACCATTCTGGTGGCGCAGCGTCACTACGCGGAAGCCAAGCTGTCGAGCCGCGACGGGAGCTCGTGAGGGGAGTCCTGATGCGCCGGGTTGTTCCATGAAGCTCTGCACCGTCTGCGGGGCCACGTACGACGAGTCGAACGTGTTCTGTCCCACGGACGGCTCGGCGTTGCGGCCGGCCGCCGATGACACCGATCTGTTGCACAGTGTCATCGCGGATCGCTATCTGGTGCTGGAGAAGCTTGGCGAGGGAGGGATGGGACGTGTCTACCTCGCCAAGCACGTGCGCCTGCCGCAACGGTGGGCGATCAAGGTGCTCCATCCCGCCCTGGTGAAGGACGCCGCCGCGGTGGCCCGCTTCAACCAGGAAGCGTCGAACGCGGCCCGGATCGACAACCCGCACGTGTCGCGCGTCATCGACTTTGGCGAGACGCAGGGCGGCCTGCTCTATCTCGCCATGGAATACGTGGAGGGTGAGCCGCTCTCGGCGCTCCTGGAG
Source organism: Gemmatimonadaceae bacterium (assembly GCA_036278935.1). Lineage (GTDB taxonomy): Bacteria > Gemmatimonadota > Gemmatimonadetes > Gemmatimonadales > Gemmatimonadaceae > DASSNR01. Next base: position 6,498 of record DASUKA010000003.1, on the reverse strand, counting down.
CGCACAGGCGCGCTCGAGCCGCGCCGCGCCGCGGGCATCGTGCGCCAGGTAGCGGAGGCGCTGGCCGCCGCGCACGAGCTGGGCATCGTGCACCGCGATTTGAAGCCCGACAACATCATGCTCGGGACGGCGCACGGCGCCACGGATGAAGTGAAGGTCGTGGACTTCGGCATCGCGAAAGTCACGCAGGACGATGCCCAGCACGTGACGCAAACGGGGTTCGTGATCGGCACACCGGAGTACATGAGCCCCGAGCAGATTCTCGCGCTCCCGCTCGACGGCCGGAGCGATGTCTACTCGCTCGGCCTGGTCGCCTTCGGCATGCTGACCGGTGACCTGCCCTTCCCGGCATCGACGCCGCAGGAGCGCATGTTCAAGCGGCTCGGCACGGCTCCGCGCACACTGGCCGAGACGCGCCCCGACGTCGCCTGGCCGCGTGCGGTGCAGACCGTACTGGATCGCGCGCTGGCCCGCGAGCCTCAGGATCGCTATCAGCTGGCCACGGATTTCGCGCGCGACCTCACGCGCGCCATCGAGGCGTGGCAACCGGCACCGGCCGAGGCGGCGATTCCGGCCGCTCCGGCGGGACGCTCGCCAGCGGCCGCGGCCGCGCAACCAGCCGCGCAGCCGGCGACCGCTCCGCGACGCGCGCCCCGCTCGCGCGCGGGGGCGCGTATCGCGATGATGGCGGGGATCATCGTGGTACTGGCCGTGGCGCTTGCCATCGTGCTCCTGCCGGGCCGCGGGTCGCGGCAGGAGGGCGTGCAAAAGGTGGCGTCGTCCGCCGCCAGCGACAGCACCACCGGCGCGCCGGCGGGCGGCGCGCTCCAGCAGCAGCCGGTACCGGGCGCCGACACGCTGGCCACCAGTACGGCTAGTGCGAACAGCAGCACGCCGCCCGCGAGCCGGAGCGGAGCGCGAGCGCCCACCGCGCCGCCCGACGGGAACGGCACGGTGGCTGATCGGAGCAACGCGTCCCGCACGCCGACCCGGCAGCCCCGCGCGAACGCGGAAAGTGACCGTGCCGTGGAGCCGACCAGCGCCGGGCCTACAAGCACGCCGACGCCCAGGCAGCAGGAGCCGCCAGCCGCCCCGGCTGCCTCCGCGACATCGGAGAACGCGGCGCACGCCCGCGCCGACCTGGACCGCCTGCAGAAGCTGATCGATGACCTTTCCGAGAGCGGGGCGCGCACGGTGGTGGGAACGCTCCCGACGGTGCTGCCCGAGTTACCGACGCGCGCCGACAGCGTGGAAGCCTCGTACTACGGCGTGCAGGCGAATCTCATTCTGGGTGACGTGCCGGCCGCGTGCCGCTTCGTGCACGCTGCGGCGAGCGATGCCCGGCAGACCCGCTTCGCCGCGCAGTTCCAGCTCTTCAGCGACTCGCTGCCCTGCCGGTAGGGAACCGAGCCCATAGAGCGCTACGAACACCGCCGCGGCGCACTGTCCCCGCACTCCGCTCCTGCTCCTACTTCGGCATGCGTCCAGATCGTCTTGCACCGCTCGTCAAAAGACGCGCGAGAGGGCTCGTATCCATCAACCGCGCGGCTCATCGGCTGCCGCACATCTGGTTGACCTCCGGGTTGGCACGTTCCTGATGCGTCGCCGTCACCGCCTACTCAGCATGGTAGCCAGCGGCGTGGTCCTGGTCGCCGCGGCATGTCACCACGACGCGGTCGCCCCCATGGCGCCGGGCAAGCCGGGCAATCCGATCGAGCCGACTGAGCCGGTCAAGCCCTCTATCGCCTCGGTCCAGATCGCGCCGCGCGACACGGGCATGGTGAGGCAGGATACGCTTCGGTTCACCGCGACAGTGTACGATGAGACTGCGGACACGGTGACAGACCTGAGCGGCCATGCGATCACCTGGTCGTCGAGCAATCAGCAGGTCGCCACCATATCACTCGCCGGGGTGCTGACGGCGGTGGCCACCGGAACGACGACCGTCTCCGTACAGATCGACTCGCTGGCGGATACGACGCAGCTGCAGGTGTTCGCGCCCTTCGATTCCGTGAGTCAACTCTCCGTCGGTCCATTTGACAGCTGCGCGATCCGGGGGAATCCCAGCCGCACGTACTGCTGGGGATGGAACGTCAACGGCGATGTGGGCAACGGCACGGTCAGTGGACCCGGTGTCGCCCACGCGATGCGCGATTCGTTCTATGTCTATTTTCCGAGCCCGGTGGTGGGCTCGCAGACATTCGTACAGGTGAGCGCCGGCTACATCCATACGTGCGCGATCGCGACGGGCGGATCGGCATACTGCTGGGGCGACAACGAGGTGAACCAGCTCGGTGACGGCACCACCACGGCGCGCGGGATCCCGACGCCCGTTCTGGGAGGCCTGTCCTTCAAGCAGGTGAGCGCGAGCAGGGAGCGGGCACACAGTTGCGCCGTGACACCGAACGGCGCCGCCTATTGCTGGGGTAGGAACGGATTCGGACAGCTCGGCGACAGCAGTGAGTTCGATCGGGCGACACCGACGCTGGTGAAGGGGAAACTCAGCTTCGCGCAGGTGAGCGCCGGGGCGTATGGGAGCTGCGGCCTGACGACCAGCGGAGCGCTGTATTGCTGGGGATCGACGCTGGGAAATGTCTCGGATTACGGTACCTCGCCAACGCCCGTGACAACGCAGTCCACTTTCACCCAGGTGAGCGCCAGCGAGGACTACAGGTGCGCCCTGGCAACGGGCGGCACGGTCTACTGCTGGGGTGAGAACTGGTTCGGACAGCTCGGCGATGGGACCACCACGACTCGTCTCGCCCTGGAACCGGTGTCGGGACATCACACCTTCACCCAGGTCGTGACGGGTTGGTCCCACACCTGTGCCTTGACCTCGGATGGGACCGCCTACTGCTGGGGCGACGATTCGAGCGGCCAGTTGGGCGACGGCAACGCCGAAGGTCAGAGCTCGATTCCGGTTCAGGTATCTGGTGGCCTCCATTTCCGTTCGTTGAGTGCCGACCTGCGTGTCACGTGCGGGATCACGGCGGATGCCGATGCCCGTGTCTATTGCTGGGGCTCCAACGTTGATATGAGCGGAACCATCGATAAGCAGAGCCACTCGACTCCCGTGCCGATCGTGATGCCGTAATGTCCTGCCTCAGGATGCAGGCCGCAATGCGGGCCGCAGGAAGACAGGGGCTTTGATCCTCCGGCCCAACAACCGGTGAAATTGGACGGAACGGCGCCGAACGAGTATCATCTCCCGATTCCACCGGAGACTTTCATGGCTACCCCTGCCCGCGTCATCGCCCTTGCCCTCGCCGCAGCGCTCCTCGGCGCGCCGCTGCCCGCTGCCGCGCAACGGCTGCACTACCCGGCCACGCGCCGCGACGCTGTAGTGGATAACTACTTCGGCACCAAGGTGCCGGCGCCCTACCGGTGGTTCGAGAACCAGAACGGCCCCGAGGTCAAAGCGTGGGTCGCGGCGGAGAACAAGGTCACCTTCTCCTATCTCGCCACCCTCCCGCAGCGCGCGGCGATCCGGAAGCGGCTCACCGCGCTCTGGAACTACGAGAAGGTGGGCGTGCCCGATCGCGTCGCCGGCCATCTCTTCTACTCCAAGAACTCCGGACTGCAGAACCAGTCGGTGGTGTACACACAAGCCTCGCTGAGCGGGGCGCCGCGCGTGCTGCTCGATCCCAACACGCTCTCCCGCGACGGCTCTGTGGCGCTGCAGGGCACCGCGCCCTCGCCGGACGGCAAGTACCTCGCCTACGCGCTCTCGCAGGGCGGCTCCGATTGGCGCGAGCTGCACGTGCGCACGATCGCCACGGGGCGCGACACGCCGGACACCGTGCGCTGGGTGAAGTACTCGGGCATCTCCTGGACGAACGACGGGAAGGGCTTCTTCTACTCGCGCTTCCCCGAGCCCGCCGCCGGCGCGGTGCTCACCGCCAAAGCCGAGGGGCAGCAGCTGTACTACCACGCGCTGGGCACCCCGCAGCGCGCTGACCGGCTCATCTACCAGCGCCCCGATCTCCCCGACTGGTACGTGGGCGCCAGCGTGACCGAGGACGGGCGCTACCTGTTCGTCCGGCTCAACCACGGCACGCTTTCGAAGAACATGCTGTACTACGTCGACCTGAAAGACCCGAAGCATCCCGACGTGACGGCCAGGGTGCAGCCGCTCTTCACGAAGGACGACGCCGAGTACGACGTGGTGGGGAACATCGGACAGACGCTGTACGTCGAGACGTCGCTGAACGCGCCCAAGCAGCGCATCGTTGCGGTGGACATCCGGAATCCCGCCCCCGCGCACTGGCACACCGTCGTGCCCGAAGGGCCGAACGTGATCGACGGCGCGCTGCTCGCGGGCGGCCGGCTGGTGGTGCAGTACCTGGTGGATGCCAAGAGCGAGGTGCACTTCTACGCTACCAGCGGCACCTCGCTGGGCGAGCTGAAGCTTCCCGGCATCGGCACGGTGAGCGGGCTGAGCGGGCGCAACGACACGCCCGAGCTCTTCTACGGCTTCACGTCATTCCTGTACCCCACCACGGTCTTTCACTACGACATCAGGACGGGGCAGAGCACCGTGTTCCAGCGCCCGCACGTGGCGTTCGACCCGAGCCAGTACGAGACTCGGCAGGTGTTCTACCACTCGAAGGACGGCACACGCGTGCCGATGTTCATCACCGCGAAGAAGGGCGTGAAGCTGGACGGAAATAATCCTACCGTGCTCTACGCGTACGGCGGCTTCGACATCAGCGTCACCCCATCGTTCAGCCCCGCCACCGCTGTCTGGCTGGAGATGGGCGGCATCTACGCCGTGCCCAACCTGCGTGGCGGCGGCGAGTACGGGGAGGCGTGGCACCATGCGGGAATGCTCAAGAACAAGCAGAACGTCTTCGACGACTTCATCGCGGCCGCCGAGTACCTCATCAGCCAGCATTACACATCGCCGAAGAAGCTGGCGATCCACGGCTACTCGAACGGCGGCCTGCTGGTGGGCGCTACGGTGACGGAGCGCCCCGATCTGTTCGCCGCCGCCTATCCGGGCGCCGGCGTGATGGACATGCTCCGTTATCAGAAATTCACGGCAGGCATCGGGTGGGTGCCCGAGTACGGCTCGTCGGATGACTCCACCATGTTCCCCTATCTCTACAAGTACTCGCCCGTGCAGAACGTGAAGCCGGGCACCTGCTATCCCGCGACTATCGTGACCACGGCGGACCACGACGACCGCGTGGTGCCGAGCCACTCGTACAAGTTCATCGCTCGCATGCAGGCTGCGCAGTCGTGCGCGCGCCCGGTCGTGATCCGCGTGGAAACGGAAACGAGCCACGGCTACATGCCTACCGATAAGCGCATCGCCCAGCTGGCCGATGTGTGGGCCTTCACGGCCGCCAATCTGGGCATGGGCGCGACGGACAGCAGCACGGTCGGACAATAGCTCCGTGACGCTTCGCATCCCGAGTCGGCCATCGGCGAACGACCTGGCGGTGACCCTCTCGGGAGCCGACACTGCTTTGCCGCGCTCCTTGGTGGAGTCGTCCGCCCGATGAGATACGGACGTCTATTCGCCGGGGCCGCCGTGGCCCTCACGGCCGCCGCCCTCGCCTGCCTGAACGACGGCCCCGTGGCCCCGGGCCACGAGAGCGTGCGCCTCCAGCTGCACGCCCAGATCGTCGGCCAGCTGGTCGACCCGCCCCCGGGCGCGGAGACGGTGGAGATCGCCGTCTTCTATCACCGTGTCGCCGGCGATTCCCTCCAGCTGCCGAGCAGCCCGCCGAGCGTGACGGTCGCCCCGGGCACCACCTCGCAGCAGGCGCTCGCCGTGCAGCTCGGCGCCTGCCTGGCCGATCCGCTTCGGGTGGGCGCGGGCGAGGCGGGGTGCCGGTTGAGCGTGTCGCTCCGGCTGCTCGATGCGGCCGGCACGACGCTCGACCAGCAGACAACGGCGCCACCCGCCCCCGTCATTCCGGGGCAGAGCGTCACGATACCCACCGTGACACTGCATGCGCTGCCGCCGGTGTTCCTTCTCTCGGACAGTACGGCGGTGTTCGGCGCGGTACTGAATGGTGCGGACCCAGCGTCCGACACGATCAGCGTCACGATGGATCGCGGCACCGCCCGCACCGTGCAGGCGACGGTCTCGTATGCGCAGTCCGGCCAGACATGGCTCTCGACGGCACTGTCGGCAGATACGACGCCGGCGCGCCTGGCGCTCACATCGCACATCGCGGGACTCGCGGCGGGGAGCTACTCCGCCACGGTCACGGTGCAGTCGGACAGCACTACACTCGCGCCCGCTCCCAGGACGATCGCGGTAACGCTGACCATCTTCCGGGTGCCGGTCGCGTCGGTCACGATGCTTCCGACGGCGGATACCATCACGGTTGGCGCCGCCGACACGATTCATGCGGTGCCGAGGGACTCCGCGAGCGCCGTGCTCGCCGGCCGCACCGTGCAGTGGACATCGAGTGATACGACCGTGGCCACCGTGTCGGCCGCATCGAGCGTGTCCAACGGGGATGGCGCGTCCATGGGTGTGAC
>DASUKA010000002.1:0-7570 GCA_036278935.1 Gemmatimonadaceae bacterium | reverse complement strand
CCGGACGAGATCCACGGCTTCCTGCGGCACGCGTCGTGGCTCCGGGCCGACTCGGCCACCGTGGCGTACTTCGGGAAGAAGCTCAAGGGACGGGCGGCGGAAGTGGGGGCGAGGAGGTAGGGCGAGGCGGGCGGACCGATGGCCGGCGGTGCAGCGGATGCGGAATTGTGCCCGGCCATCGGCCCGCGGTCCGGACTCCATGACGACGGCGGCCGGTGTCGGATGTTGCGCCAGGTGCGTGCGGAAACGCGCATCCGTCCGCGGCATTGACATTGGAACCGCACGATATGGATTCGCCGAATAGGAGAACGCGTTCCCTCGAAGCCATGCCCCTCTCCCGCCGCGACTTCCTCCGCCAGACCCTGCTCGCAGCCGCGGTCCTCCCCGCGCCGCTCGCCCGGCGCGCCTTCGCTCGCACCACGCACTGGGGCCCGGAGTTCTCGGGCAACCCCATTCTCAAGGGTTGGTACGCCGACCCCGAAGCCCGCATCTTCGAGGGCAAGTACTGGATCTTCCCGACGTACTCGGCGCCGTACGACCAGCAAGTCTTCCTGGATGCGTTCTCGTCCCCGGACCTCGTGCACTGGACCAAACATCCACGCGTGCTCGATGTCGCCAACGTCTCCTGGGCGAAGCGCGCGGTGTGGGCGCCCTCCATCGTAAGGAAGGACGGCTGGTACTATCTCTTCTTCGGCGCCAACGACATCCAGAACGACCATCAGCTCGGCGGCATGGGCGTGGCCCGCGCACGCCACCCCGCAGGTCCGTTTCGCGACGAGCTGGGCCATCCGCTCATCGACAAGTTCCACAACGGCGCGCAGCCCATCGACCCGTTCGTATTTACCGACGTCGACGGTACGCATTATCTCATCTATGGCGGCTGGCGTCACTGCAACATCGCGAAGCTGAACGCGGACTTCACGGGGTTCGTGCCGTTCGATGATGGCACGACCTTCAAGGAGATCACGCCCCGCGGCTACGTCGAAGGGTCGTGGATGTTCGTCAAGGACGGGAAGTACTACTTCATGTGGTCCGAAGGGGCGTGGACGGGTCCGAACTACGCCGTCGCGTACGCCACCGGCTCGTCACCGCTCGGTCCCTTCGAGCGCATCGGGAAGATCCTCCAGCAGGACCCACATGTCGCCACCGGCGCCGGTCATCATTCCGTGCTTCACGCGCCGGACTCGAGCAGGTGGTACATCGTCTACCACCGGCGCCCGCTGGGCGACCACGACCGCAATCATCGCGTCGTGTGCATCGACCTGATGAAGTTCGACGCGAACGGCGGGATTCTCCCCGTGGTACTCACCACGACCGGTGTGGAGCGGGACGTGCTGGCGGAGATGCGGTAGTCATCCTGCCGGTCGGTGGCCGGGGTGCAGTACGGGTCCCGGACGAAGTGGTGCACCCGGGGCTCAAGGGACGGGCGGCGGAGGTGGGGGAGTGGAAGTAGAGCGAAGGGTGCTCGTGCGGGCCGCCAGACAGCACAGTTCCACGCTCCCCTATCGCCGATACAGATCGTCGAGTGAGCAGAGCTTGATGCGTTGGTCGCCCGCGGCTCGCTGGACGAAGTCATCCGTAAAGCCCGCCGCAGAGAAGTACAGATGGCCCGCTGACGTCGCCTCCGAGTTGGCATCCTTCGCCCATCCCTGTCCGGAGGCCGCGAGATCCTCCAGGTTGCGCATCAGCTTCGCGTGTACCTGTGCACTGACCGGGCGAGAAGACCACTTCATCTCCCCGGTGAGCAGCCGGCCGTCGTCCAGCCGTGCGACCAGATCGATCTCGATGGCCCGCCGGTTCCGGTCTCTCCCTTCCCAGCGCGCCCACTGCACTGGCCCGGCCAGTCCCCATGCCTCGTGCCGCCGGACGAATGCCTCGCGACAGACGTGCTCGAACACTTTTCCCATGTAGTCGTTCAAGCGCGGTTCCACACGACGCATCCACACCGCTCGTGCACCTGACAGGCCGCCGGTCTCCAGCCGGCTCCGGTTCGGTTGGACGAAGCGGTACCAGAAGCGCACAGCGAGATCGGCGATCTGGTAGTGCCAGGGCGCCTTTGCGGGCGCGCCGAAGTTCCGCTCCCGCCCGATGAGCTCGAGCCGCTCGAGCAGGACGACTCGCCGGACGGCGTTCGCCCGATCGCCAAGTCCTGTGGCCTGCACGATCTCCTCGATCTGCGTCTTTCCGACCGCAATGGCTGCGAGAAGTGCGCGGTATGCGGCGGGGTCGCGAATTCCCTTTTCCTGCTCGATCACGCGGTCGAGCTGCAGATGTACCTCGCCGCGGGGTGAGAGGACACTCTCGATCACGCGGCTGGCCAACGATTCGCCAGGCTGCATGGTCGCCAGGAACCGTGGCGTGCCACCCAGAATGCCGTACACGAGCGCCGCCTCACGTGGTTCGCGGTCCGGGACCATGGCGGCAGCATCGAGGTAATCGAACGGCCGCAGCCGCGCAGCCCAGCTCCAGCGGCCATACAATGGGCTGTCTCCGGCCTCCAGCCGCTCCATGAGCGCGACCTCTGACCCGCAGAGAACGAGCATCAATGGCCGTCCACGCAGCTCGCGATCCCAGACGGCGACGAGTTGGGACACGATATCGTCGTCCTTCCCCATCAGATACTGGAACTCATCCAGTACGACGACCAGCGGCTCGTCTGTCGCCAGGGTGGCGAAGAGCCGAAAGAGCGTGCGCCAACTCGGGTAGTTGGCCGGGTCGGTATCGATGCCCTCACCGACAGAGGCGCGCAGCTCTCGCAGCAACTCTCGCCGGTTCAACTCGGCTGTCGTGTCAGCCGCGAGAAAATAAAAGTGCCGCCGGCCTCGCCACGCGTGATCGAGCAGATAGGTCTTCCCCACACGCCGGCGACCGTAGAGCAGCGCGAGCACAGGTTCGCGCCGGTTGGCCAACTGGTGCAGCTCGGCTATCTCCGCTTCTCGGTCCACCAGGGCTGGGCGCGCCGGCACGCCGCGGGGACGCTGTCGCGATGCCTGCGAGGTAGGTGAGGTCTTTGCCATATGAGTGACACGCATTCTCTATGAGGCATACATACTATATAGCATGTATGCTACATAGTCAACATGCTATTTGGGGGCTCCGGCCCCCCGGCGCGGAATACTCCACACGGTGTACACCGTGGCGATCAGCGCTCCGCCGCGATCGAAGTCGAACGCGATCCCGAAATACAACGCGTCAATTGCCCGCAACGTCAGGCCAGCTACCGATGCTCCTTCGCCAACATCTCGCGCATGTATGGCGGAAGCTTCTGCCGTTGCGCCCCCGTGAGCGCCGCCGCCGCCCGCTGGAGCGATGCGCGCATCAGCGCGCGCAATTGCGGAACGAGCCTGGCCAGCCGCCGCTGCAGATCGCTGTCGGTCGCGTCGCCGCCGCGCTGCACCATGTAGTCCACGAGCGGCGCCAGCACGGAGTCGGTGCTATGCTGCAGGCTGTCACTCAGCGCCTGCATGCGCGCGCGCTGGTCGCTGGTGAGCGCCAGGGTATCGTGCAGCGCGACAATCCGCGCGACTGGATTGGCGGTGAGGTTGCGGAGTCGCTGCAGTATCGAATCGCGCGACACGGGCGCATGACGGCTCCGCGAAAGGCCGAGCCGCCGGGCGAGCGAATGGCGCGACGGGCCGCCCAAGCGATAGTCGAGCCCGACCTGTACCTGGAACGGCGCGGCAAAGCGCCGGTCGCGCTCGTCGCCGAACTGCTGGTTCACCCGGTAATGAAACTGCCGGGTGGCCGGGTCGAAGCCGTCTACATAGAGCAGCGTGGGGTCGGGCGCGGATGCGCGCGTCACCCGCCCCAGCGCGGTGTTCGACAACCCGCTCACACGGAGGAGCGCGGCCATCGCGTTCCGCGTGGTGAGGGTGAGCCGGAGCCGTCCATCGAAGACACCGAGCCCGTTGTTCGACGATCCGATGCCGAGGTTCAGATCCGGTTGCACACGCCAGCCCGTGCGGCAGCTGTTGCGCGCAGCCACCTTTCCGAGCTGCCGCGCGAGGCAGTTGCGCGCGCGCTCCGGCGCCGACGCGAGGAGGCTGGCCATCGCGGCGCTGAGCGCGGGGTCGCTGGCGGTGGCCGGATCGAAGATGAAGGCGCGATCATCCTGTTGTCCATCGCCGTTCAGATCCCCGGCCACACGCGGCGTGTAGGGCGTGCCCGACGTGGCGGTCACGCGCAACGCCAGTGTGAGCCATTTGATGGCGAGCTCCGTGCGAGCGCGGATCATGTGCGTGGGCGTGCCCCCCGCTGCCCATTCGATGGCGAAGGGATCGCCGGCCGTGAGGCCGTCGAAGCCGCGCCGCTGGGCACGGTCGCGCGAGAGCGTATAGGTGAGTGACACCGGCAGCTTCCCGAACAGCCGGTGCTGCGGGGAGAGCGTGATCGAGAGCTGCGTGTCGAGCGAGCGAAGATCGGACAGATAGGTGGTGACGCGATCGAAGCGGGTCGAGATGCGCGACGCCCCCGGTGCAACCTCGCCCGTTGCCGGCACGATGCTGACAGGGTCCACGTACACGGGGCGGTTTCCTTCTTCTGGAAGCGTGAACCCAATGGTGCGCCGGAGGTTTCTGTCGATCGTGCTCTGGCGATTCATCTCCAACGAAACCGTCGCGCCCAGCCCGATCCGCCAGCCGTGTACGGCGAGCCCGTTCAGGTTCAGGTTGCCGCGCCAGCTCACCGGCGCACGAAACGAGGGATCGTACACGCGCACGTCCGGCTGATCTGTGGAGAACTCCACTGGCGCGGTGCCATCCAGGCAGGTAGAGGGGACAGCGCCCGCATCCTCCGTGTACAGCGACCAGTCCGGGATCGGGGTCGCGTCCCCCACGCAGACGAGACGGCGAATGCTGTTGGCGAGCCCGGTGGCGTCCACGAGTTGCGCGATGCGCTCCGGCGAGATCACGCCGCGGAATGCGCCCACACCGCCGGAGAGCGTGAGAGGACGCGAGGGGCGCAACGCGCTCTGGCGCGCCTCCGACCCGTTCGGCGCTCCATTCAGCCGCCAGGAGAAACCGACGCGCGGGCTGAACTCCACATCCCTCGGCACGCCGTCGGTGCGGATGCCGAACAGCGAATCGACCGCCGGGTTGTATGCGGGCGTGACGCTGGAGCGCGCGGCATCGAGCCGGAGCCCGTACTCGAACTGGAGCGTACGACTCTTCCGCCACTCGTCCGCGATCCAGACCGCGCCGCTCACGGCATTCGACGAGCGGTCACGCGCGGAGAGCATCCGCGAGTACGAGGCCGGTCTGCCGGCGGCCAGGTCGCTCAGCGACTGAAAGGTGAACTCCCCGGCGGGGCTCGCCTGGTGATCGGCATGCCGCTCGTACTCGATCATCTGGCCGAGCCTGAGGTGATGCTTGCTGTCATGCGAGATCCAGGAGAACTCGTTCCGCGTCTCCCACGAGAGCGCCGTGCTGCGAGCTGCGCCATCGTTGCCGCCGCCGAAGTCGAGTGAACGCAATCCCTCTCGGCCATCATCGTACGCGGTACTCACCCGTACCGATCCGTGTGGAATGCGCAGGTACGGATTCCCTGTTCGCGCTTCGCGTTCGAGAGAGGTGGAGAGATCGTCCGTGAAACCGTGGGAGTATTTCGCGAAGGAGAGTTGTGCGCTGAGGTCGCTCGACCGGGCGACATCGCCCGATGATGGGAAGCCGAACGCCGAGATTCCGCCGCCGCCGCTGCGCCGCCACGTGCCATTGCCGCGCAGGGTGAGCGACGTCGTCGCGTCGGGAGTGAAATCGAAGCGGAGAGAGCCCAAGTAGCGATTGCTCACGCGATCGTCCGGCACCGCACCGGTGGTGAGGGGCACGTCGAGGTCCGCGAGGGTGCTGGCGAGTGCATCCACGGAGTCGCGCTCGAGGCCGTACTGATCGAGCAGTGGATCATTGTCGGACAGCAGTGATCGAAGATCGTTGGCCGAACGACGCAGTTCGAACGCACCGTAATAGAAGAGGCGGTCATGGATGATGGGGCCGCCCGCGCCGCCGCTGGCGGAGAGCGACTGCGGGAGTGTGGTTGGAGACGCCGGGTCGGTCCAGGCGAGGTGCGGATCGGCGAGCTGGGCGCGCATGCTGCCGCCGAACGTGTTACCGCCGCGCCGTGTGTGGATGGACAGTTGACCGCCGGCGAACTGCCCCCGCCCCGGGTCGAATGACGTTGTGATGAGCGTCGCGCTCGCCAGCGCGTCCGGGGGAAGGGTGGACCCACCGAAGCGCATGCCATCCACGATGATGCTGTTCTGGTCGGGCGAGGCGCCGAGGACCGAGAACGAATCCGCGCCGGCCACACCGGGGATGGCGAGGACGCCGGGCACGTTGGCGGCGAGTGCGTTGAGATCGGCAGGGTCGAGCGAGAAGAGCGCGCCATTCAGCGCATCCGATGTGGAGCCGCCTATGGAGCTGTCCTCACTCCCCGCGCCGCCGGCCATCACGCGCACCGTATCGAGCACCGCGGGTGCCGGGGAGAGCGTGAGGTCTGCCACGAGCACATCAGACTCGGTGACGCGCGAGACCCGCACGGTGCGCGGCGCGAACCCCACGACCCGCGCCGTCACGAGGTAGGCGCCCTCGCCATCACCGAAGAGCACGGTGTAGAGCCCGGTCTCGTCGCTGTGTGTGGAGTGCTCCGTGCGCGTGCCGAGTCCCATGACGGTGACGAGCGCGTTCGGGACGGGCACCCCATCGGGAGTCAGCACGCGCCCACGCACGATCTCGGCGCCGCCCTGCGCCCGCGCAGTGGCCGCGAGCAACGGACCGGCGCATACAAGCACCAGCCAGGGAATGATGAGTCGTGCGCGATGTCCGGTCATCGCTCCGCCTCCCCCCTCGTCTTACCTCTTCCCTGCGACGATTTCCGGAAGTCCCGTCCGCCGGAGTCGGTCGTTGAGCGCCGGAACGTCCTGTGCCATGAGTGCCTTCCACCGCGCGAGCGGCTCAGCGAGCGACCGGATGGTGCTGTCGGCAGCGGCCACTGCCTGCGTGGTCGGCGTCGCGTCCGCGTTCTGCACGAGCTGCAGTAGACTGCCGAGTTGGCTGTTCAGCTGCGAGAGCGTGGGCGATGATGCGCTGTCTCCGCCGGTGGCCGCGCCACCCCGCGGGCCGGATCTCCGGCGCCCGCCAGTCAGCGCTGCGGCCTTCCCATCCAGCGCATCGATCGCGCGGGCGAGCGTGCTGTCGGTCGCGCGCCCATGCAGCGCGGCGAGCTGCGTGCGAAGGTGCTTCACGCCGTTCAGCGCCTGATAATCCCGCCGCATCGCCGTGTAGATGCGCCCCGCGAGCGCGTACTCCCGCGCCAGCCCAGCGGCCGGCGTCTTCACACGCGGATCCTGCTTGATGGTGAGCGGCTGCGTGTAGCTGTGACCGTTCACAGTGAGCCTGACCGTGTACCGCGCCGGCTCCGCGAGCAGTCCCTGCGGCTCCCGCGGCGTGTCGTGCACGATGGCGGAGATGGGATAGCCACCTTGCCGGTCGGTGGCCGGGGTATAGTACAGATTCCAGACGAAGCGGTGCATGCCCGGCTGGGCCGAAAGGTTCCTCGGCGGCCGCACCCAGTACATCGG
>DASUKA010000001.1:0-30366 GCA_036278935.1 Gemmatimonadaceae bacterium | reverse complement strand
GGCAGCATGCTACCACTCCGGTCGTCGGCCACGTAGCTTAACTGGTCGCGGGCCCTTAGCTCAGCCGGTTAGAGCAGCGGACTCATAATCCGACGGTCGCAGGTTCGATCCCTGCAGGGCCCATCACGGGGAAGGCGTTCGCAACACGGAAGAAATCGGGCGACCCCGCCGGCACTGTGGCGGGGCGTCGTCGCTCGGACAGCCGCCGGGTAATCAGTCGGCGCATCGTCGCGACGGCGCAACCGCGGAGCGCCAGGGCCGATCCTGCCCCAGGGCGCTGTCGTCCCTCGATCCGGCGGCACCATAGCCGACTTCTCATGCGACCGGACGCTACCCGCCACGCTCGAGAGCGACAGCTTCATCTCTCGCCGGGCTGCCGCTGATGCTCATTGATGCGGGCGAGCCCGTACGCGATAGGCGCGTGTCTATAGCGCGCTCTGGCTCTGGGACCATGTCTCTCGTCGATTCCAGTCCTCAGATGCGACGGCCCTACGTATCCATACTTGCGGCATGGCGTGCTCTCGTTCGCGCAGTTACATTTTGTAGTGATACCTCCATTCCGCCGCGAGCCTTACAGCACATGCATTTCACCTGGGATCCGATCAAGCGGCGGCAGAATCTCAGGCGCCACGGCATCGACTTTGCCGACGCGGAGCGCATCCTCGCTGAGTACACGCTGGAAGCGCTCGAAAGCGCTACGACGATGATCGGTGGGCCGCGCTCGGGCCCTCGATGGGCTAGAGGTCTTCGCCGCCTTTCTGCGCGATGAGACTGAGGACGGCGAGGAGACGATTCACTGGATCAGCGTTCGGAGAGCAACGAAACATGAAAAAGCACGCTACTGGCAAGCGCGCGACAGCGCGGAGTAAGCCGCGACGGACGCGGAGCCGTACCGATTGGCAACGACGCCGCACGATGACCGACGAGGAGGCGCAGGCGGCGGCGTTGGCCGATCCCGATGCCCCACCGCTCGATGAGGACTGGTTTGCGCGGGCCGTGGTGGTGCCGCCCAAGCGCAAGCAATCCATCACGCTCCGGATTGATAGTGATGTCCTGGAGTTCTTCCGCGCAGGGGGACAAGGCTACCAGTCACGCATGAACGCAGTGCTTCGAGCCTACAAGGAGTATCATGCCGGATGACCAGGAAGCCCCATGCTCGTTATTCGCCGGCGCCGCGCCGCAATCAACCCCTGTTGTCCGGACTACCACCAGAACTCGGGCACGCTTACATTGGGGCGGGTCCGGGACGTATGTCTGGGGCTTCGATGGGCGGGAGCGAGAATCGACGCTCCGTTTCACCGATACGGTCGCGTAGCTCAGCCGGTTAGAGCGCTGGTCTCACATACCAGAGGTCCGGGGTTCGAGTCCCTGCGCGACCATGTTGATGTACGAAGCACTTACGCCTCCTGCGCCGATCATCGGCGCGGATGAGGTCGGGTAGCGCGTTGGCTGACCGCCGGCTGAGCAGCGATTTGCTCAGCCGGCGCGCTGCATCCGGAGCGTGCCGCCAGCGCTCGTGTACGCGGTTCCACACGCTGCGCACGTCACCTCCTCGCCCTCCCGGAGCGTCGCGCCGAGTGGGAGCCGTTCCCCGCACTGGCACATCCACCCGATGGTGCGTGCCGGCACTCCCGCTACCAGCGCATGGTCGGGCACATCGCGCGTGACCACCGCCCCGGCGGCCACGAAGGCGTACTCGCCAAGCGTGTGCCCGCAGACGACCGTCGCGTTGGCGCCAATGGTGGCTCCGCGTCGCACGAGCGTGCGCTGATACTCGTGCTTGCGCGAGACGTGGCTCCGCGGGTTCGCGACATTCGTGAAGACCATCGATGGGCCGAGGAAGACGTCATCCTCGCACTCGACCCCCTCGTAGATGCTCACGTTGTTCTGCACCTTCACGTTGCGGCCGAGCCGCGTGCCGGGCATCATGACCACGTTCTGGCCGAGGCTGCACGCCTCACCGATGGTGGCGCCGCGCATCACGTGACAGAAGTGCCAGATGCGCGTGCCGGACCCGACCACGGCGCCGTCGTCCACGTAGCTCGACTCGTGCACGAGGGCGCCGCCGGGGTACTCGCGCATCTCGCCCATGCGGGCTAGCTCTCGCGCGAGAAGGTGCGAAGCGGAAGCGGGATCTGGCTCTCCGCGCGCGCGGACTCGTAGATCGCGAGAATCAGCTCCAGCGATTTACGCCCCTCGCGCCCGTCCGTGCCCGGCGTCGCCTCCCCTCTGAGCACGCGAACGACGTTGTCGTAGTACGGACGGTGCCCGGAGCCATAGACCGACAGCGGATTCGGTGCGACCCGCAGCGCCTCCGCCTCACGGTCCGCATCGTCGTACTCGGCGAACTCCCACTGCTCGATGCGATTGAGCGCCGTGCCCCCCACCTTTACGGTACCGCGCTCGCCGATGATGGTGATGGAGCCTTCCATGTTGCGCGGATAGGTGAGCATGGTGACTTCGATGGTGCCAAGCGCGCCACTCCGAAAATGCAGCACGGCCACGCCGGTATCCTCGCTCTCGATGTGGCGTGCGAGCGTGGCGGTCTTGGCCATCACGGAATCGACGGGCCCCACCAACCACTGGATCATGTCCACGTAATGGCTGGCCTGGTTCATGAACGCGCCGCCGTCGAACTCCCACGTGCCGCGCCACGGGGCTGCATCGTAGTAGGCCTGCGGGCGCTGCCAGCGCACGGTGGTGTTGGCCAGATAGATGCGCCCGAACCGCTCCTGGTCCACGGCGCGCTTGAGCAGTTGAATGGCCGGGTTCAACCGGTTCTGTTTGACCACGAACAGGTGCACCTTGGCCTCATCACACGCCTTCACCAGTGCGTCAGCTTCCTCCAGGCGTGTGGCCATCGGCTTCTCGCAGATGACGTGCATCCCGTGCTCGGCCGCCATGATGCCGTGACGCGGGTGGAGCCCGCTGGGCGTGCAGATGACGGCCACATCCGCTGTGGTCTCCGAGAGCATGGCCTGGTAGCTGGTGAACGCCGGCACGCGCCACTTTTCGCCGGCCGCCCGCGCGCGCTCCGGCACTTCATCACAGACGCCGACGAGCAGGAGACCGTGGTGCGTGGCGATGGCATCGAAGTGCCGCTCGCTGATGCGCCCGCATCCCACAAGGACAACACGAAACCGCTCTCCCTCGGTCTGCTCGTGCGACGGAGCGTGCGGCATGGCTACGCGGTGGTGGCGACGGGAGCAGGCGCGGCACCGGTTCCGCCGCTCCGACGACGACATGCGTTGCGCGTATCGATCACGATCGACGCGAGCCGGCCGACGCGCTCGTAGTCGATGCCCGAATGATCCGTCACGACCATCACCGCGTCCGCTTCGCTGAGCGCCGCGTCCGTGAGTGGCACCGACCGGCCCACCGCCCCGGCGGGCGTGTGGCCGTCGTCCGAGATCTCCGGAACGTAGGGATCGTGATAGCGCACGATGGCGCCCTTGCGCGACAGCAGGTCCAGCACTTCGAGCGCCGGCGACTCCCGCAGATCGTCGATGTCCTTCTTGTACGCCACACCCAGTACCAGGACGGTCGCTCCCTTGAGCGCCTTGCCTGCGTCGTTCAGCGCATCCTGGAGCTTGGAGACCCAGAACGCCGGCATCTCCGTGTTGATCTCACCAGCCAGCTCGATCATGCGGGTCTTGTAATGCAGTGTGCGCATCTTCCAGGCGAGGTAGTGCGGATCGAGCGGAATGCAGTGACCGCCCAGCCCCGGGCCCGGAGTGAACTTCATGAAGCCGAACGGCTTGGTGGCCGCCGCCTCGATCACCTCCCACACGTTCACGCCCAGCTTGTCGGTGATCACCGCCATCTCGTTGACCAACCCGATGTTGATCATCCGGAAGGTGTTCTCGAGCAGCTTGGTGAGCTCGGCAGCTTCCGGTGAGCCCACCGGGACGAGTGTGTCGATGAACTGCGAGTAGACGCGCACGGCCAGGTCGGTGCACCGCTCGGTGATGCCTCCTACGACCTTGGGCGTGTTCTTCGTATGCCAGCGCGGGTTGCCGGGGTCCACGCGCTCCGGCGAGAAGCAGAGGAAGAAGTCCTCGCCCACCACGAGCCCGCGTGCCTCGAACTTGGGCAGCATCACCTCTCGCGTGGTGCCGGGATACGTGGTCGATTCGAGCACGATGAGCTGCCCCGGCCGCAATGTCTCCGCGATCGCCTCAGTCGCCGCGACGATGAACGACATGTCGGGATCTTTCGTCTTGCTCAGCGGCGTGGGCACGCAGATGGAGATGACGTCGCACTCCGCCAGGCGCGCCATGTCGAGCGTGGCGGCCAGCCGGCCGGCCTTGCGCAGCGCCGCCACGTCGGCCGGCGCCACATCGGCAATGTGACTCTCGCCAGCAGTAATGGCCTGCGCCACGCGCTCCGACTTTTCGAAGCCGAGCACGCGCAGCCCCGCCTTGCCCATCTCCACGGCAAGCGGGAGTCCGACGTAGCCGAGTCCGACGACGCCGCAAACGATGTCCCCACCCTCGATCTTCTTCGATAGCGCTTCGTAGCTGCTCATGGACGCTCTGCGCGAAAAGGGGCAGTGGCGCGGTGTGGGGCCCTGCGCGCATCGCTGCGCGCGGCGCCAACCTAGTAACCTCGCCACTCGGTTGCCAGTCCTGTCTGGTGGACGGCTGCCGGCCGCTCCACCGCCGTCCGGCGCACCTGGTCCCGAGACCGAGGTGCGCCGCCGCAGATGATGACCGCGCAGACCACGCCGCCAGAACGTGTTGAAACTCTTGAAGCTAATGGTCGCCAGGTGAGCGTTCAAGCAAGAAGCTATCCGCTGCCGCTGGCTCCGGCCGAGCTGGCGGCGTGCCTCCCGTGCAGCCACGGCGCCGGCTGCCCGCTCGGCGTGGACGCGCCGGCCATCGCCAACGCCGTGCTGGCCGGCGACCACGCGCGCGCGCACCGTATCGCCCGCGGCCCCAATCCATTCGCGAGCAGTTGCGGACATGGATGCCATGCCCCGTGCGAGACGGCGTGCCGCCGGGGTGCGCACGGCGCGCCGGTCGCCATCAGCAAACTCGAGGCATACGCCGCGAACTTCTCCGTCCCTACCCTGCTTGCCTCGCCCGAGCCCTGCACCAGCGCGCACGACGTGCGCTCGGTCTCGGCCTTCGCCGCGGCAACGCGATCCGCGGCCGCGCCGCGGTCCGCATCCGGCGCGCGTGTGGCGATCGTGGGCGCGGGGGTCGCTGGCCTCGCCTGCGCCCATGATCTCGCGCTCCTGGGCCACTCGTGTACCATCTTCGACGCGCGCGCGGAACCCGGCGGGGTGCTCACCAGCGTCCTGCCCACCTTCCGCTTCCCGATGGCCAGCACGCGCGCCGAGTGCGCGGCCATCCTGGCCATGGGCGGCGAGTTTCGCGGCGAGGTGTGCATCGACGCGCCTCACGCACTCCGCAGTCTGCGCCGGCAAGGCTTCCAGGCAGTGTTCCTCGGCATTGGCGCCATGGCCCCGCGCGGCACCGTGATCGAGGAACCCGCGCCCGATCTGGTGCTGGACGCCATGGCGCTGCTGACGTCGAGCACTCCGCTGGCCGGACGGGTGGTGGTGGCGGGGGACAACCAGCTGGCCGTCGATGCCGCTCGCGTGCTGGCGCGCCGGAGTGGCGCCACCGGCGGCGATCCGCTCGCCGCGGTTCACCTTGTGCTCCCCACATCGCTGGAGCACTCGGCCATCGCTCCGGCCATGCTCGCCGCGGCCGCGCGCGAAGGCGTGATCGTACACCACGGCTGGCGCGTGCATCGCATCTACTCGTCCAGCGCCGATGGCTGCGTCACGGCCGTGGAGCTGGTGCGCCCCGGCCAGACGAGCCGCGTGATCCCGTGCGACCACGTGGTGGATGCCGCGCCACGCGTCCCCGGGCTGGGCGCGCTGGCCGGTGAGCTGGCGTGTACTGAGCAGGGGTTCATTGCGACCGACCCCGAAGCGCTGCGCACCTCGTGCGACGGCGTATGGGCGGGAGGGGCATGCGCCTTTGGCCACCGTTCCATCGCGCACGCCGCAGCGGATGGCAAGCGGGCGGCCTGGTCTATCCATGCGTCGCTCGCCGGGGTTGCTGTAAGCATCCATCTCTCATCCGCCTGGGTGGAGGCGGATGACCACCGCGCCGAGCGCACGCAGAGAGCGCTCGCGACTCGGCGCACGACTCCGCATGCTCCCGTCGCGCCGCCCGCCGACCCCTTTGCCATCGCCACCATGCCGGACCCCGCCGAGATGGGGCGCGAGGCCGCGCGCTGTTTCGACTGCACCGTCGTGCCCCACGTTGACGAGACATGCACCGCGTGCGGCCGATGCGTTGACGTCTGCCCGGTAGGTGCGTTCACTCTGGACGCCGGCGCGCCGAAGCCGCGGCTGGATCAGGCGCCGTGCACCAGGTGCGGGTTGTGCGCGGAGCGCTGCCCTGAGGACGCCATCGCCATGGTGCGCGCCGTCTGGGAAGAACGACTGGTGGTCACCAGCGCGGGGTGAGCACCCCGGGTTCCTGCGCGATAGCGGCTACGACGCGATCTTCACGTCGGCGCCAAGGCTTCGCAGTCGGCCCACTCCCGGATTGGTGAGGCGGGCCGTCACCACCATCACCGAGTCCTCGCTGCGCTGATCGAGCACCGTGCCCATCTGGTGGATCTGGGCGAGCGCCTTTCCATTGCTGGCGCTCACGCGCACCTCGGCCACCACCTGCGCCGTTCGGGTGGCGGACAGCAGTGCTCGCCGTAACGGTTCGAGGCCCCCATCCCCGGTGGCTGAGACGAACACCGAATTCGGCAGCGACGCGGCCACTCGGGCTGGGAGCGCGAGCAGCGTCGCATCGTCAAGCTGGTCGATCTTATTGAAGACGTAGAGCACCGGCTTCTCGCGAACGCTCAACTCGCCGAGCACCTGATCCACCACCCGCATCTGCTCTTCCCATACCGGATGGCTCAGATCGATCACGTGCAGCAGGAGGTCCGCCTCGCGCACTTCCTCGAGCGTCGCTCGAAACGAGGCGACCAGATCGTGGGGCAGCTTGCGGATGAAGCCGACCGTGTCGGTCACCAGCACGCTCATGCCGTCGTCCAGCACCACCTCGCGCGTGAGGGGATCGAGCGTGGCGAACAGGCGGTTCTCCACCAGCACATCGTTCGCGCCCGCGAGCGCGCGGAGAATGGAGGACTTTCCCGCATTCGTGTATCCCACGAGCGACACGCGGAAGGTCTCGCGCCGCCCCTGCCGCTGCACTGCCCGCGAGCGCTGCACCTCGCCCAACCGCGACCGGAGCACCTTGATGCGTCGGCTGATGAGGCGTCGGTCCGTTTCGAGCTGCGTCTCGCCCGGCCCACGCATCCCGATGCCGCCACGGAACTTCTCCAGGTGCGTCCACATGCGGGTGAGGCGTGGGAGCATGTACTCGAGTTGCGCGAGCTCTACCTGCATTTTGGCCTCGCTGGTGCGCGCCCTCGTGGCGAAGATGTCGAGAATGAGCTCGGCGCGATCCATGACGCGCGTGTCCAGCGCCAGCTCGATGTTGCGCCCCTGCGCGGGACTCAGCTCGTCGTCGAAGATCGCCAGCGAGGCATTGGTGCGCGCCATCTCCTCGCGCAGCGCGTCCAACTTTCCCGTGCCGAGAAAGGTGGCGGGGTTCGGGCGATCGAGGAACTGCGTGAGGCGGCCAACCACGGAGGCGCCCGCGGTATCCGCAAGCGCCGCCAACTCGTCCAGCTGCTCCTCGAGCTGATAGCGTATGCCGGCGCCCTTCCTGGGCGCACCCACCAGCACGGCGCGCTCCACAGGGGGCGCGAGCGAGATGCTATTGTGTGGAATAGGATGATCCTTGTTGGGAGAGACGACTCACGGCCCGCGTCCCCGCAGCGTGGAGAACTGACCGCGCCGATCGTACGGGACGGTAAACGAGCCCACGGGCGACCCGACCGTGATGTCGCCCAGCACGCGGTAGTCGACGGTGCCCGTGTTCAGCAGTTCTCGGCCAGCTTCCCCCACCCCCGCCCAGCTGAAGCGGATGGGGAGCCGCACGACCATGGAGTCCTTGCCCGCAACGGTGAAATTGGAATCCGTGGCGCCGGTGCCGAAGGGGATGGTGTCAACCATCAACTTGTAGGTCAGCCGCGTCGCATCCAACCGGAAGCCGTTCGGGTTGTACACGTTCAGCAGCACTTCGAGCGAGCCGCCGTTCAACCCGATCCCGTTCACCTGCACGTTCCGGAGCGACACCAAGGGCTCCGTGAACGCGTTGCGGCCGAGCACGCTGCACGAAGCGGCCACCGTCACGATCATGACACCCAGCACCACCCTCACATTGCGCATGAACCCTCCACAGCGCGGCGTGCGCTCGCTACTCGGATGGTGGCTCGGCCTTCCGCTTGAGATCCGCCCACCACGCCAACCGCTTGGCGATGTCCCGCTCGAACCCGAACGGGCCCGGCTCGTAAAACACGCGCGAGCGGAGGCGTTCCGGCAGGTACTCCTGCGGGATATATGCCTCCGGAGCGTCGTGCGCATATTGATACCCCCGCCCATACCCCAGTTCCTCCATCAGTGCGGTGGGCGCATTCCGAATATGATGCGGCACCGGCTCTGCCGGGCTATCGCGCGCCGCCGCGAGCGCGGCATGCAGTGCCACCTTGCTGCTGTTCGACTTGGGCGCCGTGGCCAGGTAGATCGTCATCTCTGCCAACGGGAGGTAGCCCTCCGGAGCGCCCAGCATGTGGTATGCATCGCGCGCCGCCACGGCCAGACGCAGCGCGGCGGGATCCGCCAGCCCCACGTCCTCCGCCGCCATCGCGATCGCCCGCCGGAAGATGACCATCGGATCCTCGCCGCCATCCAGCATACGCGCCATCCAGTAGAGCGCGCCCTGTGGATCGCTCCCACGTAGCGACTTGTGGTACGCCGAGAGGAGGTTGTAGTGCTCCTCCCCGCTCTTGTCGTGATGCGCAAAGCGCAGCTGCAACGCCTCGCGCGCGGCCTCCACGGTCACGCGGCCACCAGCACCCACTCGCTGCGCGGCCGCCTCCAGCGCGGTGAGGGCGCGACGCGCATCCCCATCCGCTTCGGTGGCGAGCAGTGCGATGGCCCGGTCATCCGCCGTCAGCCGCATGCCGCCCAGGCCGCGTTCCGTGTCGCCGAGTGCGCGGCGCAGTACGCCGGCGATGTCGGCCTCGCTCAGCGCCTGAAGCACGAACACGCGGCTGCGCGACAGTAGTGCGCCGTTAATCTCGAAGGAAGGATTCTCCGTCGTGGCGCCAATCAGCGTCACGGTGCCGCTCTCCACGTGCGGAAGAAAGGCATCCTGCTGCGCCGTGTTCAGTCGGTGGATCTCATCCACGAACAGGATCGTTCCCCGCCCCGTGGTCGCCAGCCGCTCCGCCGCCTCGGCCACAATCGTCCGGATGCGTGGCACGCCTTCGGTCACGGCGGAGAACGGGACGAATTCGCGGTCCGCATAGCGCGCGATGAGGAGCGCGAGCGACGTCTTGCCCGAGCCAGGCGGCCCCCAGAAGATCATCGAGCCCACCGCACCGCGCTCGATCGCATCGCGCAGCGCTGTGCCGGGCGCGAGGAGCGCCTCCTGGCCGGCGAACTCTGTGAGATCGCGAGGGCGCATGCGCGTGGCGAGCGGCATGGCGGATGCCGGCGGGGCGAAGAGCGATGGTGCGCCGCTCTGCCTGCCGGACCGGCGAGCTCCGTGGGACGCCATCGTCTACCTCACCCGCGCCGAGCGCGGTGGAGGCAGTCCCCGTCGCGCCCGTTGTCGCGCGTCACGCATCAGCAGACCGCTCACGTCTGGCTCAGGTGCAAGGACGCGGCCAAGCGCGCCACCGCATCGCTCAACCCGGGTGCCTCGGGGAACTCGTGCCGTTCGAGCGCCCAGCTCCGCGGCCGCATCTCGCGGCGCTCCTCCAACCCTTTCCCCTGCAGGATGTACAGCCAGCGATCCGTGCGGGCATAGATGAACAGCTCGATGACCGGATCGAGCGTCAACTGATCCTCGCTCGTGAAGATGCTGATCTCCACGCCGCCGAAGGTGGCCAGGACCGCCTTCAGCCGCGCCAGCGCCTCGCGCACGTCCGGCAGCGCCAGACTCTCGCCGTGCCAGGCATGGCCGCTGCGCGCATCTTCGATGGCCACATCCACGGCGGGCGGCATGTGCTCGGCCAGCGCGAGGAAGAGATCGACCACGCGCTCCGCGTTCGCGGCCACCTGCGCCGTGTAGTGCCCCTGCTCCGCACGAAAGGCAAAACCGTCGACCGAGGTCCGGAAGCGGCGCCCGATAGTACTGTCCGGTCGCTGCGCTCGAAAGAACATCGTCAGCGCTCCCCGCCGAGGGTGGCGGACGCCGCGCGCGCCAGCTCGAGCAACGGCTCCCTCGCGTTCCGCGCCGGGTCCTCGATCACGACATCGAGCAACTGATCGAGCACGCGGCCCAACTCCGGCCCGGCCGGTATACCGACGGCCTGCAGATCGCTCCCATCGACAGCCAGATCGCTCAGCTCAACCGGCTGATGGAAGGCAGCACGCAGCCCACGCCGGTACAACGATGCAACGCGAGCGGCCGGAGGCGCCTGCAGGCCCGCGCCGCGCATGGCGCCCCAGTGCGCGGCCGCAAGCCGCAGCACGGACGGGGTGCGCACGCGGCCCATGAGCGCCACCCATCGGCGGATGGCGACATCCGCCGGCGGATCGGGACGCAGCAGCGCGGCGGTCATCGACCCGTCCACGCGGTGCCAGCGATCGAGCACGTCGCCAATCCAGCTCGTGTCGCGCTTGGAGAATCGCAGCGCGCGGAGCGCCTGCACCGCTCGGGCCGGCTCCTGCTCCGAGAAGAGGCCGGCGATGCGATCCATCCGCCGGTGGGATTGCGCCGCACGAACAGGACGGCGAACACAGTCCACCGTCGCCAGCGTGAGCGCGGAGACTGTGGCGAGCGATGGGATGACGGTGGCGAAGGCGCCGCTCTCCCGCCACATCGTGAACGCCACGCTCGGACGCTCCACCTGCTCCATCGTCTTCTCCACCTCCTGTCGCACTCGTTCGGCAGACAGCCGCCCCAGCTGCGGCGCACTCCGCATGATGGCGCGCCAGGTGGGCTCCTCGATGGTGAAGCCGAAGCGCGCGGCAAATCGGATGGCGCGCAGGGCGCGAAGCCGGTCCTCGCGCATCCGGTCGTCCGGCGCGCCCACGGCGCGCACGAGTTGCCGCTCGAGATCCACGCGGCCGCCAAAGGGGTCGCGCATCTCGCCCGTGATGGGCGAATACGCGATGGCGTTCACGGTGAAGTCCCGCCGCGCGAGATCATCCTCGAGCGAGGCGCCGAACTCCACCACCGCGTGCCGCCCATCGGTCTGCACGTCGCGCCGGAACGTCGTCACCTCGTGCATGGTGCCGTGGTCATCCAGCACGCCCACCGTGCCGAACTCCACGCCCACCGGAATCGTCCGCTTGAAGAGGCGGCGGATCTGAGGCGGCGTCGCGGCGGTGGCCAGGTCCCAGTCCAGATGCGCATGGCCGAGCAGCGCGTCTCGCACGGCTCCGCCAACGCACCAGGTCGAGAATCCGGCCCCCTCAAGGGTACGGGCGATGTGCACCACCGAGGCCGGCACGGCAAGCGCTAGCGATTCACCCACACAACACGCTCCCTCCATTCACGTTCAGGATCTCACCCGTCACGTGGCGCGCCAGCTCCGAACAGAGAAAGACGATCGGCCCTGCAATGTCGCGCGCCGTGGCCACGCGCCCTAGCGGAATGCTCCGCGCAATGCGCTCGCGGCCATCGCCTGCGAATGGCTGCACGTTCATCTCGGTCTCCACCCAACCCGGCGCGACGCTGTTTACCGTGATGTCGCGCCCGGCCAGCTCCACGGCAAGCGATTTCACCAACGCGATCATCGCCCCTTTCGACGCCGCATAATCGGCGTGCATGGGCTCACCACGCTGGCCCGCCGTACTCGAGACGAGCACGATCCGCCCGCCGGAGCCGATCTGGCACGCGGCGAGGCGCGCGGTGTAGAACATCGCGTCGGTGTTCTGGCGCATGGTGCGCGACCACCGATCGTCCGCCATGTCCGCGATGCCGGTCTCATCCTGTGGCCAGATGCCCGCGTTGCCCACGAAGAGATCGAGACCACCCAGCTCATCCTGGGTGCGCGCAAAGAGAGTCCCCGCCCCTTCGGGGGTGGAGATGTCCGCGGCCTGTGCGAAGGCCCGCACGCCGCATGCGGTCATACGGGCGACCACCTGCTCCGCCTCCTCGGAACGGTGCAGATAGCCAATGCCGACATCGGCCCCGCACTCGGCCAGCAGCTCGGCCGTGGCCGCGCCGATGCCGCGCGAGCCCCCGGTGACCAGCGCTCGTTTGCCACGGAGTGAGATCATAGCTCGTCCTCGATCAACTCGCAGATAAGATGTTGGATGCACAGATGGATCTCCTGCGCGCGATCCGTGCGATCGGTGGGAATGACAATGGCGTGGTCGGCCAGCGCGCGGAGCGCACCGCCCCCCCGCGCGACCAGCGCCAGCACGGGGACGCCCGCGGTGCGCGCCGCTTCCGCCGCCCGCAGCACGTTCGGCGAGTTGCCGCTCGTCGAGTGAATTACCAGAAGATCACCCGGCCGGGCCAGCGCCTCCACCTGCCGCGCGAAGATCTGCTCGAAGCCAAGATCGTTCCCGGCGGCTGTGAGCAGCGACGTGTCAGTGGTGAGGGCGACCGCCGGATAGGCGCGCCGATTGCGCTGATAGCGCACCACGTACTCGGTGGCCACATGCTGGGCATCGGCGGCACTGCCGCCGTTGCCGCAGAAGAACAGGGTGCCGCCCGCCCGGACGGTCTGGCGCACGAGTGCCGCCGCGCGCTCGATATCGGGCCCGAGCGTATCCGCGGTGCGGCGCGCCGTATCCGCCAGCTCGCGCAGGGCGCTGGTCAAGTGATCGGTCATCGTCGTCCAAAGAGCAGGCCACGCAACCGCCGCAACATGCCGCTCTCGACGCGCGGAATGGGCGCGACGGCAACGAGCGGTTCATTGGCCAGCAGATGCGCGGCATTGGTGGAGGTGAGGAGTTCGGCCTGCTCCTCGGCGCCGACTTCCATCAGCCAGGCCCGCGCCACGTTGAGCGAGCGGCCGTCGCCATGATTGTCGCTGGCAATGCAATCCACCAGCCCCGCCTCGAGCAGCATGCGCGCCATGCGGCACATGGGCGCGTTGCCAAAGATCATTGCAGCGTCCATCTGGATCACGGCACCGACGTTCCGCCATTCCTCTACCTTGTCAGGCGTGCAGCCGCGATAGCGCTCCGGGTGAGCGAGCACCGGCACCACGCCGCTCATCCGCAGACGCAGCAGCTCGCGATCCGCGCCCGGAGGCACGCCCATTCGGGGAAACTCCACCAGCACCGCGGAGGAATCTCCAAGGCGCAGGTGCACACCGCGCAGGTCCGCCCCCGGAACGTCCAGCATGATCTCCCGCCCGAGCGCCAGCGCCGGCCGCGATGGCGCGTGCTCCACCAGCGCCGCGAAGACTTCGGCATACTGGTTCGGCGCGACGCGGCTTGCATCACTCGCGCGCAGATGTGGCGTGCACACCAGCCGCTCCACGCCATGGTCCCGGAACCGCTCGAGCACCGGCACGGAGACATCGATGGATGGGGATCCATCATCCACCCCCGGGAGCAGATGCGTGTGGATATCGATCACGCGCGCGGAGCAATCTCAGAAGGACGTCCGACGCACCACTGACGAATCCGGCGCGCTCCGCCAGTGGCGCCCTCCCATTGCTTCACCACGTCGCATGCCCTCATGGGCGGGCGTCCTGCCCACACTGTGCCAGGCGCACCATGGCTTCGACGGCGCGCCGGGCGAGCGTCTCCGGCTGCTCCGCGGCGGCCTCGAAGGCGTAGGTGACCAGCGCATCCACGGCCAGGAGATCGAGCGCATGCGCCCGGCCGCCACCGGGGTCTCGCAGCAGCTCTTCCACCAACGTCTCGGCCGCACCCAGGAATCGTTCGGGTGCGTCGTCGGCGCCGCTCTGCCCGGAGGCACCGAGCGCCGTGACGACGCGCGCCTGCAGCGCCGGGGGCGCGGGCGGCGTGCGAGTGCGCAGCCACTCATCCAGTGTCATGCGGTCGCGCCGAGTGCCGCGCGCACGACGTTCGATGCACTCGCGAGCGCATCCGGTATGCGCGCCGCGTCAGGGATTCCCGCCTGCGCCATATGCGGCTTGCCGCCCCCACGCCCGCCGGCCGCCGCCGCGATCTCCTTCACGAGCGCATCCGCCCGCACGCCGCGCGCCCGCAGGTCATCCGTCACCACCACGAGCAAGGCGTTCTTTCCATCCCCGAATGCCGCGGCAATCACCGCGATGCCGGAGCCGAGCCGTTCGCGCAACGCGTCGCCCAGCGCCTGCAACTCCTTGACGTCACCGGCCTCGACCGCGGCGGCAACCAGCTGCGCCCCATCAAGCCGCTGCGCATGTGACAGCAGGCGCCGCAGCTGGTCGCCGCCGCCGCGCAGCGCGTCATCCAGACGCCGCTGCAGCGTCCGCCGCTCCTCCACCACCGCCTCCACACGCTTGACCACCGCCTCCGCGGGCGCCCTCACCACGTCGGCCACTTGCCCCAGTCGGGTCTCTTCATCGCGCACGTACGCGTACGCGCCCGGCCCGGTGAACGCCTCGATCCGGCGGATGCCGGCCGCCACGCCGGTTTCGCTCACGATCTTGAACAGCGCAATCTCCGCGGTGTTCTGTACATGGGTGCCGCCGCACAATTCCATGGAGAGCCCGGGAATCTGCACAACCCGCACGACGGCTCCGTACTTCTCGCCAAAGAGCGCCATGGCTCCCGCCGCCACCGCCTCCGCGTAGGGGTGCTCCTCGATGTGGAGCGGCACGGCCTCCCAGATGGCGCGGTTGACCCATGTCTCGATAACCTCGAGTTGCTCGCGCGAGATGGGTCCGTGGTGCGTGAAGTCGAAACGCAGCCGATCGGGCGCCACCAGCGAGCCGGCCTGGTGCACGTGCGCGCCGAGCGTCTCGCGGAGCGCGGCGTGCAGCAGGTGCGTCGCGGTGTGATTGCGCTCGGTATCATGCCGCCGGTTGGTCGGTACGCGCGCCATCACGCGCCCAAAGCGAAATGTGCCGGTCACGCGTCCCACCGCTGCCACCCGCCCGTCGATTTTCCGAACGTCGTCCACATCCACCCGCCAGCCTTCGCCCACCACCTCGCCCACGTCCGCAATCTGCCCACCGGACTCCGCGTAGAAGGGCGTCTCGCGCAGGATGAGCGCCAGCCGCCCGTCCGCGACCCGACTCACCGCTACAACCTCGGTCTCGATCTCGATCGTCTCGTAGCCCACGAACTGATTGGCGGGCACGGCCGACGCCGCAACGGACGGACGCGGCTCGTCGGCACCATCCACGCCAGGCGCCACTTCCCAAGCCTGATCGCTGAAGGCATCAGCCTCCACCGTTAGCCCGCGTGCCTGCCGCTCTTCACGCGATTGGTGCCGTTGCGCATCGAGCGCACGCTGGAAGCCGTCGATATCGACCGTGTAGTCGCGCTCCCGCGCCATGAGATCCGTGAGATCGATAGGGAAACCGTACGTATCGTACAGGCGGAAGGCATCCTCCCCCGAGATCGTCCCGCGGATGGCCGTCGAGCCCTGGGTGCTCTGCGCCGGCGCCAGTTCGTTGAAGCGCGTCATCCCCGCGCCGATGGTCGTGAGGAATCGCTCCTCCTCGGCACGCGTCGTCTCCAGCAGATGCGCGCGGCGCTGCTCGAGCTCCGGATACGCATCGCGCATGATCTCGATCACCTTCTCGACCACGCGGTAGAGCGTCGGCTCCGTTCGCCCCAGCAGCCAGGCGTGGCGCACGGCGCGCCGGAGAATCCGGCGCAGCGCGTAGCCTCTCCCCTCGTTCGCGGGAAAGACGCCATCGGCCAGGAGGAACGCCACGGCGCGCGCATGATCGGCCAGCACGCGGAACGCCGCCGGGTCAACGTCGGGCCTGGTTCGCGCCGCCGGCGGAAGCGTCACCTCGTACGGGATGCCCAGGATCTCCTCCACGATGGCGATGAGCGGAGTGAAAAGATCCGTGTGGTAGTTGCTGGTCACCCCCTGCATCACCGCCGCCAGCCGCTCCAATCCGGCGCCCGTGTCAATTGAGGGCTTGGGCAGCGGAATGAGTGTGCCATCCGCTTGCCGGTCGTACTGCATGAAGACGAGGTTCCAGATCTCGAGGAAGCGGCCCGCCTCCGCGCCTTCGACAAAGGCATCGAGAGAAAATTCCGAGCGGCTGGTGTCCGTCCACTCCCCCTGCGCGTCCGCCGGAAAGCTCCAGTCCCGCGTCACGTGCGCCAGGTCGATGTACAGCTCGGACGACGGGCCACATGGACCCGTCTCGGCCATCTGCCAGAAGTTGTCCTTGTCACCCAGCCCGTAGATTCGCGAGTCCGGCAGACCCGTCATCTCCTTCCAGAGCGCACGCGCCTCGTCGTCCGCGTGGTACACCGTCACGCGCACATGCGTTGGGTCGATCCCCAGCTCGCCCGTCACGAACTCCCACGCAAAGCGAATGGCATCACGCTTGAAGTACTGGCCAAACGAGAAGTTGCCGAGCATCTCGAAGAAGGTGTGGTGCCGAGCCGTGTGCCCCACCTGCTCCAGATCGTTGTGCTTGCCCCCGACGCGCACACACTTCTGGGCCGTCGTGACCCGTCCGCCCGCAATCGGCGCCTCGAGCCCCAGGAAGATTCGCTTAAACTGCACCATCCCCGCATTCGTGAAGAGCAGCGTGGGATCGTCCGCCGGCACGAGCGCGGAGCTCGGCTGGGCCACGTGCCCCTGCCGCTCGAAATAGCGAAGGAATCGGTCACGAATCTCGGAAGCGCGCATAGTCCTCAAATATACGAGCCGCCGTATACACGGTCCACCGGATACACGGTCTATCGGATATACACGGTCTACCGGAGAACGGGCTCAGGCCGCGGCGGTCATGTGCCGTCCCAGCCGCGCTCACCATCGTCACGCTCGGCGAGCACTCTGGCCATGACCTGGCGAATGTCATCCAGCTCGTATCCGCGGCGCGCAAGGTAGCCGTACAGACGCCGACGACGCGTCGCGGGATCGAGATTGGAGAGCGAGCGGCACTTCTTCAGCGCGACGCGCTCGATCAGGGCGTGCTCGTCCACCGATTCCTCGGCAAATACCTGCTCGATGGCGGCCTGGATGATCTCGGCCGCGACGCCGCGGCGAGCGAGCTCGCCGCGAAGGCGCCGCCTCGAAAAGCCCGCACCGGTGACCTTCGCGCGGATGTAGCCTCGCGCGTAGACCCGATCATCGAGCAGCCCCAGAGCGCTCAGCCGGTCGATCGCCGCGTTCGTGGTGGCCTCCGGCTCGCCCTTTCGCACCAGCGCGCGGCGAAGCTCGCGCACGGAGCGCGCACGAAACGCCAGCATGTTGAGCGCGCGATCCATGGTCCGTTGCGCCGCGGCCTCACGTTCCACCGCCTCCGCACGCATGTCGTCGAACGCGCTCCCGACCACGAGGTGCAGCCGTTCGATGGCATCGAGCGAGAGCGTGGCGACCACGCGGCCATCGACATCCAGGTCGAAGCGCCCTTCGCGCTTCGCACTGGGGGTGATTCCGGTGATCGTGCTCATATGGGGAGCCTGCACGGTGCGCTCCTTCGCGCCATCATGAGGGGCGAGCGTGACGGCAGCGGCGCATGGCGGTCCACGCCTGGCCACGCCCGCCGTAGCGGTGCTGGCGCCAGCTCGGCGCCCCTGGATGCGCGAGAGCCAAGAGCTGGAGCGGCGCGAGCAGGGCAGAAATCCGGGTGCCCCAGCTCACAGCGCTCCATCACTTGGCTCATATGACCGCCAGCAACGTGCGGCCGAGTGACTACTCCGCGACCGCTACCGCTGCCGCCTCTTCGTTGTTCGCGCCGTTCTTGATGCCGAGCACGCCCTTGACCTTCTCGTCGATCTCCGCCATCAGCGCAGCGTTGTCCTTGAGGAACATCTTGGCGTTCTCACGGCCCTGCCCAATACGCTGGCCGTTGTAGCTGTACCAGGCCCCCGACTTCTCGATGATCCCGGCCTCTGCACCGATATCCACGAGCAGCGAGGTGTGGCTGATCCCTTCGGCATACATGATGTCGAACTCCGCCTGCTTGAAGGGCGGCGCCACCTTGTTCTTGACCACCTTCACGCGCACGTGCGATCCGGTGACATCGTCCTTGTCCTTGATCGCGCCAATACGCCGGATATCCAGCCGGACCGATGCATAGAACTTCAGCGCCTTGCCCCCCGTGGTCGTTTCAGGGTTGCCGAACATCACACCGATCTTCTCACGCAGCTGGTTGATGAACACCACCGACGTCTTGGAGCGCGCGATGGCACCCGTCAGCTTCCGCAGCGCCTGACTCATGAGGCGCGCCTGGAGCCCGACGTGCGAATCGCCCATGTCGCCCTCGATCTCCGCCTTCGGCACGAGTGCCGCCACGGAGTCGATGACTACGACGTCCACTGCGCCCGAGCGCACCAGAATTTCGCAGATCTCGAGCGCCTGCTCTCCCGTGTCAGGCTGGGAGACGAGCAGGTTGTCGACGTCGACGCCGACCTTGACTGCGTACTCCGTGTCCAGCGCGTGCTCCGCATCGATGTACGCCGCGACACCGCCCCTGCGCTGGGCATTCGCGACCACATGCAGACAGAGCGTCGTCTTCCCGCTGGCCTCTGGCCCATAGATCTCCGTGATCCGCCCACGCGGGATCCCACCAACACCGATGGCCGCGTCGAGGTTGATGGCGCCCGTCGGGATGGCCTCCACCCGCACACGCGCGCCCTCCGCCCCCATCTTCATGATGGAACCTCTACCGCAGCTCTTCTCGATCTGCGCGATGGCCAGGTTCAGCGCCTTCTTCTTGTCGTCCTGAATTGTGGAGACCGCCATGCTTACCCACCTGAGGATGATCGCCAATCCGCCTGTATGCCCTGGCCGTACCTGTGAATCTACCCGGATTCAGAGCAATGCCCAGACCCGAAGAAAATACGAATACCAGAGCGCGAAGTCAACCCTTCCAGGAGAGCCCGAACGCATTCTCGACGTGACGCACCCGCACGCGCTCGCCCTGAAGTAATACCCCAACCACGTCGAATCGGAACGCCTGCTCTGCCTGCCGCTGCCCCCGCCCGCACCGGTCCAGCCAGACGAACGCCGAGCGTATCAGCTCACGCTGCTTCCGCCAATGCACCGCCTCCACCGGGTCACCGAACTCCGCTCCGCGCCGAGTTTTGACCTCAACGAACGCGACCACCCCGTCCCGCTCCATGACCAGATCGATGTCCCGGTGCCCGCTCCGGAAGCGACGCGCCAGCACGCGCCATCCCCGCCGCCGCAGCCATCGCTCCGCGATCCGCTCCCCCAGCTCTCCCAGCCGCTGCGTGTCGATCGACATGGGCGGAAGATACGGGCTCGATCGGCGGGGCCATCATCGAATGAGCGCGGGGCGGTGCAAAAAGCGACGGAGGAGGAGAGGGGGTGATGGAAGCGAGTCAGCGAGTCGTTGGTCCCGCTCAGTCGCCAGCCCCAGTCCCTGTTCCCTTCTCCCCCCACACCCTCCAGCCTACACCCCGTCGTTCGATTCGCAGATCCGACTGATGTCGTCCAGTCCCACCAGCACTTCGCGCGCTTTGGAGCCATCGGCGGGGCCCAGCACACCGGCGTCGTGCAGCTGGTCCATGATGCGCGCGGCGCGACCGTAGCCGATCTTGAGCTTCCGCTGTAGCAACGAGGTCGACCCGCTCCGGTTCTGCACGACCGCCTCGGCGGCCTCGCGGAACAGCTTGTCGCGTTCCCGCTTCACCTCGACCCCCTCGGTGTCCTTCGCCCTCGCCGCGGCCTCCTGTTGGCGTATCGCTTCGAGGATATCCTCCTCCACGTCCATCGGCTCTTCGGGGATCAGACCCTGCGCCTCGAATTCCCGCCGCTTGGCGTCGCGCTGGTCCTTGTACCACTGCGCCAGCCGCTCCGTGTCCTCGCTGGTGATGAACGCGCCCTGCAACCTGGCTGGCTCCGACCGGCCCGGCGGGATGAACAGCATGTCCCCGTTGCCGAGCAGCGCCTCGGCGCCCACGCCGTCGATGATGGTGCGGCTGTCCACCTGCGAGGCGACGCGGAACGCGATCCGGCTCGGGAAATTCGCCTTGATGAGTCCGGTGATCACGTTCACGCTCGGCCGTTGCGTGGCGAGAATGAGATGCACGCCGATCGCCCGCGCCTTCTGCGCCAGCATGGCGAGGGGCGTCTCGACTTCCGCCTGCACGGTCATCATCAGGTCGGCCAGCTCATCGATCACCACCACGATGTAGGGGAGGATGCCCAACGTGTAGGTCAGATCCTCGAATGCCACATCTTCCCGCTTGGGGAGCATGAGCGGCGAACCCGCCTGCACGCGCCGATTGAACTCCTGCACGTTTCGACATCCGTTCGCGGCAAGCAACTCATAGCGCTCCTGCATCTCGCTGACCGCCCACCGGAGGACCGCGGCCGCATCATGGTTGTCCGTGATCACCTTGTGCCGGAGGTGCGGGAGCGCGTTGTACACCGACAGCTCCACCATCTTCGGATCCACCATCAGAAAGCGCAGCGTCTGTGGCGTGTGCCGATAGATGAGGCTGGTGATGAGCGTGTTGATGCACACGGACTTTCCCGACCCGGTCGCTCCGGCGATCAACAGATGCGGCATCTTGGCGAGGTCCGCGATCACGGGATGCCCCTCGAGGTCCTTGCCGAGTGCGATGGGCAACGCGGCGCGGGCATTCTGGAACTCGCGCGCCTCGATCAGCTCGCGGAAGGCGACGATCTCCGGCGTGGGATTCGGAACCTCGACCCCGACGGCGCCTCGTCCGGGAATGGGGGCGACGATGCGAATCGACGCGGCGCGCATGGCGAGCGCCAGGTCGTTGGCGAGCGTGGCGATCTGGCGCACCTTCACGCCGGGCGCCGGCTCCACCTCGAACTGCGTGACCACCGGCCCGGTCGTGCGCCCCGCGATCTCCGCCTCCACATGGAAGGTGCTGAGCGCATCCTTCAGTCGTGCAGCCATCTCATCCAGCTCGCGGCGATCGCCGAGCTCGTTGCGTGCCGGAGCCGGCGTGAGCAGTGCAGCGGGTGGCAGCGCTTCGTCTGCGACGTCGGGGGTCTCGGTCGCGTCAAGATCGATCGCCACCTTCTCATCGCGCTGGAAGGGGTCGCGGGCCGCACGCTTGTCGCGCTTCCGGCTCTTTGTGCTGGCGCCGTTACCCTCCGGCGATCCGGCCAGGACCTGGTCCGGGAGAAAACGGGGATCGACACCGGGCATCTCTTCCGGCGCCGGCTCGAGCAACGCCGCCGCTGGCGTTTCCGCGCCCGCCTTCCGGCGCCGGCGTCCCGCCGGCGCATCGGCTGAGGCCGCCGCGGCGCCGTGCGGGTTCACCCGGGTACCGACGAAGACGCGAATGGGATTCCAGGCGAGCGTAACGACCGTGAGGGCGCAGAACGCCAGAAAGAGCACAATCCACGCGCCACCCCTCCCAAAGGCGCGGACGACGTAATACGAGGTGAAGCTGCCCCAGAGTCCGGTGGAAGGGTTCAGCTCGCGGCCAACGTCGAGCCCCAGCCCCAACCCCACTGGGAGGAGGATGATGACGCCGATGAGAAAGAGGAGCCAGGAGCGGTCGGTCTCCGAGGCGACGCGGCCGAACCGGCGCAGCGCGTGCACAGCGGGGAGGAGCGGAATGAGCAGTGTGGCCGGCAGGCCGAGCCAATAGAGCAACGCGACGCGCAGGCAGGCACCCACCGGCCCCATGGGTCCGTGCACGCTCCAGCAGGATGCCCCTCCCGGGTGTGCTCGGCCCAGCACGATGGCCGCAGCCAGAAAGATGGCGAAAAGAAACAGCGCGATGCCCGCGAGCTCGCGCCGGTACCGACCACCCACCGGACTATCGCTCCCGCTCGGGCCCGAGCTTGGTGAGCTGGCGGTCGCGGTAGACGGGAATCACCGGGTACGCGTCGACGGCGGCACAGCACTCCAGATCGGCCGCGAAGCCAGCATCCTGGAGCGCGCGCCCGTGTTCGGAGTCCGCGAACAGGCGATCGAGGTGATCTCCGTATTGCTGGTCGAGCACCACGCATGCCGCGGCCCCGTCGCCCAGTTCCACGCAGGAGAGACCGTCCAGCACGGCGCTGGCGTAGCGCCCCGCGCACGAGGCGTCCTCCAGCGCGAACTGTCCCTCGTGGCCGGCGCAGACGAGCACCACGTCCGTCTCGCCGCGTGCCGCCGTGCGCAGGAGCGCGCAGACCGCGCTGAAGTTGACGTAGGCCGCCACCACCACGTCGCGCGCGCCCTGCACGGCGTGGAGCGCGGCGGTGCCGTTGGTCGTGGTCATCAACACCGTCTTGCCGCGAATGGCCTCTTCCGTGAAGGCGCCGGGGGAGTTGCCAAGGTCGAAGCCCGGGATCGGCTGCATTTTGCGCTCGCCCGCCAGACGGACCTCGCCACGCTCGAACTGCTTGGCCCTTATGATCACGTCGTCAATGCGCTCGAAGGG
Organism: Gemmatimonadaceae bacterium; assembly: GCA_036278935.1. Taxonomy (GTDB): domain Bacteria; phylum Gemmatimonadota; class Gemmatimonadetes; order Gemmatimonadales; family Gemmatimonadaceae; genus DASSNR01. Next base: position 7,769 of record DASUKA010000001.1, on the reverse strand, counting down.
GATGACCGTTCTGGCGCCGTTCGCGAGGGCAGCGGCAATGCTCGTGGAAGCGCGCAGCACATCGATCACCGCTACCACGCGGCCCTGGACGTGCGCGCCCACCACGTTTCCTGGTCCGAAGAGCACATCGATGCGCATCTACGACTCCCGCAACAGGTCGCCTTGCTGCTCCAGAAATTTCGTGTCCACGTCCCCGCGGCGGAATCGCGCGTTCGCCATGACGCGCGAGAGAAAGGGGATGGTGGTGGCAACGCCTTCGATGATGAACCCATCCAGCGCCACCTGCATGCGGCGGATCGCCTCCTCGCGATCGCGTCCCTGGCAGATGAGCTTTCCCAGCAGGGAATCATAGTACGGCGGCACCGTGTAGCCGGCATAGACGTGCGAATCGAGCCGCACACCGGGTCCGCCCGGCGGATGGTAGACGTCAATCCGCCCCGGCGATGGCTGGAAGTTGCGCGAGGGATCCTCCGCATTCACCCGGACCTCGATCACGTGCCCCCGCTGTGCCGGCATCTCGCACACGGACAGGTGTTCGCCAGCTGCCGCGCGAATCTGCTCCTTGACCAGGTCCACGCCTGTGAGCATCTCGGTCACCCCGTGCTCCACCTGGATGCGCGTGTTCATCTCCATGAAGTAGTACGAGCCGTCCTGGTCGAGGAGCATCTCGATGGTGCCGGCCCCCACGTAGCCGATGGCGCTGGCGCCGCGCACCGCCGCGTCGCCCATTGCCGCGCGCAACGCCGGCGTGACCGCCGGGCTCGGTGACTCTTCGATGAGCTTCTGATGCCGGCGCTGCACCGAACAATCGCGCTCGCCCAGGTGCATCACTCGTCCGTACTGGTCCCCAAGAATCTGGAACTCGATGTGGCGCGGATGCGCGAGGTACTTTTCGACGTAGACGGCGCCGTTGCCGAACGCGGAGAGCGCTTCGGAGCGCGCCAGCTGGAACGCGCGCGTAAAGTCATCCGGATCGGCCGCCACGCGCATTCCCTTCCCGCCGCCGCCCGCCGCCGCCTTGATGATCACCGGAAAGCCCATCTGGCGCGCCAGCTCCAGTGCGGTGTCCGGGTCGTCCACCGGGCCCGGCGTGCCCGGAATGATCGGGACGCCGACATTCGCCATCGCGGTGCGCGCCGCCGCCTTGTCACCCATCACCCGAATCTGCTCGGCGGTTGGTCCGATGAAGGTGATGTTGGACGCCGCGCAGGTCTCCGCGAATTCGGCGTTCTCCGCCAGAAAGCCGTAGCCCGGATGGATGGCATCCGCCCCCGTGATCTCCGCGGCGGCGATGAGCCGCGGAATCTTCAGGTAGGAATCGCGGGCCGGCGGCGGCCCGATACAGACCTCATCATCCGCGAAGCGGACATGGAGCGACTCGCGGTCCGCCTCCGAATACACCGCCACCGTCTGCAACCCGAGCTCGTGGCATGCGCGAATCACGCGCAGCGCGATCTCGCCGCGGTTGGCGATGAGTACCTTCTTGAACATGGCGTGACGTATCAGGGCTGGCGCGGATGATCAGGCATTGCCGCCGCGCTGGAAGCCATCCCAGGTCGTATCCGCGGACCCTTCCACCCCTTGCACCCGGAGCGCGAACTCGCTGGGATTGGAGGCGAAGAAGAGGGCGCTCTCATAGGAGATAATGCGCTTGCTGTACCACTGCATGAGCGACTGATCGAAGCTCTGCATGCCGTACTGAACCGTGCCTTCCTTGATGAGATCGGGGATGTTGAGCGACGCGGAGAGATCCCGGATCTGGTCGCGCACCGCGGCCGTGTTCATCAGGACCTCGCACGCCGGAATGCGTCCCGGCTTGTCGCAGCGCGGCACCAGACGCAGGGAGATCACCGCCGCGAGCGCACTGGCCAGCATGAAACGCACTTCGCTCTGCTGGTGCGGCGGGTAGAAGGACATGACCCGGTTGATCGTCTGCGTGGCGTCGGTGGTGTGGAGCGTCGAGAACACGAGATGCCCGGTGTCCGCCGCCTTGAGCGCCACTTCCAGCGTCTCGAGGTCACGGATCTCGCCGATGAGAATCACATCGGGATCCTGCCGCAGCACGCGGCGTAGCGCCTGCGCGAATCCCCCGGTGTCGGCGCCCACTTCGCGCTGGTTGATGCTGGAATTCAGGTCGCGATGCAGGAACTCGATCGGATCTTCGATCGTGATGATGTTCGCGTGGCGCCGCTCGTTGATGTGCTGCAGCATCGCCGCGAGCGCGGTGGACTTGCCCGAGCCGGTCACGCCCGTCACCAGCACGAGTCCGCGCGGCCGTACCGCGATCTCCTCGATGATCGGCGGCAGGTTGAGCTCGGACGCGGTGCGCACCTGATAGGGCACAGCGCGAAGCGCGTACGCAATGGTTCCCCGCTGCTGGTAGACATTCACCCGGAACCGACCGATCCCTGGGACGCCGACCGCGAAGTCCGCCTCCTTGTTCTCGGCGAAATCCTTCACCTGCTTGGGCGTCATGATCTGCTCCGCCAGCACCTTCAGATCGTCGGGACGGAGCGGCGCCAGATCCAGCGCTTCCAGGTCGCCGTTGATGCGAAGCACGGGCGGTCGCCCGACCTTGAGGTGCAGATCGGAGGCGTTCTGCTGGATCATGCGCTGCAGCACCGCCTTGAAGTTGAACGGCGCGACGCCGGACGATGCGGTTGGGTCCGCCGTGCTCGGGGCGGACGGTGCGGTGGGATTAGCCATTCGGATCAATCCGGAAGAGGACCTGTCCATACTCAACGGGGTGCGTATCCTCCACGACGACCTCGCGGATGACCCCGGCGTACTCCGATTCGATCTCGTTCATGATCTTCATTGCTTCGATGATGCAGAGGATCTGCCCCTTCTCGATGCGCGTTCCCTCGTTCACGTAATTGGGCGCGCCGGGCTCCGGCGCTCGATAGAACGTCCCCACCATCGGCGAGTTGACCTCCAGCAGCTTGACCTTCGGGGGCTCTGGCGCGGCCGGCGCTTCCGGCTCCGGAAGGGCCGCCATCCCCTCGGCGGGGGTCATGCGGGCGGGCATCGCGGCGGGGAGCATGGCCGGCATCGGCATGGGGGAGGCGACCTGCACGGTGCCACGCTGCTGCGGCGTCTTGGCAATCCGGATCTTCATGCCCTTGTCAGACGCAATCTCGATCGAGTCCACCGACGACCCGTCCAGCAGCTCCACCAGCTTCTTCACGTAGCGTAAGTCGATCATAGGCGTGTGCAAGTGAGCACGTCAGGCGGGATCACGAGATCTCCACGAAGTCGCGCGTGGCGGCCGTGAGCGTTCGCGGCCCCCGCGCGCTGAGTACTACGTCGTCTTCTATGCGTACGCCGCCCCACCCCTCGCGATAGATGCCGGGCTCGATCGTCACCACGGCATCCTCCGGCAACACCGCGTCGGCCGTCCTGGCCAGTCGCGGCGCTTCATGCACCTCGAGCCCGATTCCGTGTCCGAGGCTATGCCCGAATGCGTCGGCGTATCCGCGCTCCTCAATGTAGTCACGCGCGAGCGCATCGGCATCACGCCCGCGCATGCCCGCGCGGACGCCACGTGCCGCGCGCTCGTTCGCCGTACGCACCACATCGTAGATGCTCCGCTGCTCGTCGCTTGCCGTGCCGAGGACCACGGTGCGCGTGACATCGGAACAATAGCCCCCCACCACGGCGCCGAAATCCAGAAGGAGCAGATCGCCGCGCTCCGTCACGCGCGTGGTGCTGTGCGCATGGGGCAGCGCCGACCGCGGTCCGGACGCCACGATGGTCGGGAACGGATACGCCTCGCTCCCCGCCTCCCGTAACGACTGCTCCAGGATGCCCGCCACGTCAAGCTCCGTCATCCCGATGCGCACGCGCTCGATGGTGGCCGCCAGCGCACGCCCCGCCGCATCGGCCGCCTCCGCAATGCGGGCAATCTCCGTAGCGTCCTTGCGCGCGCGGAGCGTCTCCACCAGATCCACCGTTGGCCGCCACAGCCAGCGCGAACCCGCATTCAGTAGTCGCTCGAAGTCCCGATGCCAGAGGTGCGCGGACTCGAAGCCGAGGACCTCCAATGTGCCCATCTGCGGGAGGAGCCGCCACAGCCCGGCCCATAGGCTCTGCGGCTCGATCGCCACCCGGGCGGAGTCACTCACCTCGTCCTTCACCTGGGTCGCATAGCGGAAGTCCGTGATCAACGCCGTCTCGCCCTGCGTCACCACCACCAGCGCGCTCGATCCGCTGAATCCCGTGAGGTAGCGGATGTTCGGCAGACTGGTGACCAGGAGGCCGTCCAGCTGTGCCGTCTCCATGGCTTCCAGGAGCGCGGCCACACGCTGCGGGCGACGGTCCGGCTCAGCCACGTGAGGAGAGCCGCGCCGCAAGCCCGCGCAGCGCCAGTTCGTAGCCCACGGCGCCGAACCCGCACAATACCGCCACCGCGCCACCCGCCAGCATCAGGCGGTGCCGCTCCGGCTCGCGCGCGAAGATATTCGTGAGGTGCACTTCCGCGTAGGGCACCTCCACGGCCGCCAGCGCGTCGCGGATGGCCAGGCTCGTATGCCCATACGCTCCGGGGTTGATCACAGCGCCCTGAACATGGCCTCGCCAGGCGTGGATGCAGTCGATCAGGTCACCCTCGCCATTCCGCTGCGCAAACTCCACGTCCACCTGCAACTCGCTGGCTGCGCTGCGCACTCGGCGCTCGATGTCGGCCAGTGTCTCGGTACCATAGATGCACGGCTCCCGTGTGCCGAGCAGATTCAGGCTGGGACCGTTCAAAACGGCAATCCGCACTACTTCTTCAACCCTTCGAGCCAGGCGTGAAAGAGCTCCAGATCGGACTGACCATCCTGCTGCCCGTTGGTGTTCCCATTCTCCGCCGCCGAACCCGGGTCCGAGGCACCATTCTCTCCTTCGTCCCCGAAGAATTCGTCGTACGAGATGGACGATGCCGGCTTCCCGTTCCTCTGCCTCGCGTCGCGGAACACGGCGTCCAGCGACAGTTCATCGGGGGCCTCGTGCGCCGGTGTGCCCAGCACCAGGCCATTGGCATCCGGGTCCGAAGAGTAGGCAGCGGCCAGCATCGCGGCCGCCGCCTCGTCTTCCGGCGATACTGCCTGCGCTCCGTCCGGGAAGAGATGCGCGTGCGCACCGGTCTCCGCCGAGGCAATGGGCGTCGTCTGGGCGTCTGGTGCCGCTGGCGTCTCGGTCGCGGACTCGGTAGCGAGCGCTATCGGGGCATCCCACGCGGCATGAGCGTCCGGCGCTGGCTCGGGATGCGGAGTTGGCTGCGTGCCGGGCGCCGGCTCATCCGTCGCAATGGCCGCGGTTCCGCCGGTTGCATCCATCTCCGTGAGTGGGATGGCTGCGTCCTCGGCCGCCGGGGCGGTCGCGTCGATGGATGCCATGAAGTCCGGCGCGCTGATGGTCGGCGGCTCCGGACTTGCGGTGGCTGAATCGCCCGATGGTTCCGAGTCGGGGTCCGTCGTGGACGCAACGGCCACGCGAGGGCCATCGCGCACCGTGCGCGCGGCGAGCGCGCTGAGGAAGGCGCGGATGGTCAGTGCACCTTCCACACCGGGCTGCGCCGCCGCGTTGCCCGCGTCGGGTTGCGACATGAGAGCCGTCGGTTCCACGGTGCTCCCCAGTGCATCACGCTCCGCCTGAAGCTCGGCCGCCCGCTCAGCGAAGCGCGGCTCCTCGGGGTATCGCTCGGCGAGTTGCTGGTAGACGTCCGCCGCCTGCTCCACGAAGCCCTGCTGCAGATACACCTCGGCCATCGTTTCCGTGACGAACGCATCGGTCACCGCCGCGGATGCCTCGTCCGGATCGAACATCCGGCCGGCGATCAGATCGTTGTGCTCGTCCCCCGCGGGTGCCTCGACGGGCTGAGCGTCATCGGCGGACGGCGACGCGTCGCCAGCAGGCATCGCGGACACGGGCGCACCGGACTCCGGCTCCGCACCTGCACTGGCATCCAGCAGCGTATCAGCGGGTATGCCCCCCGTCACGTCCCCGGCGGCTTCCGCCCCCCCGTCGCCCTCGCGTGCCTGATCAGCCGCCAGCCCCATGTCGAGCATGACCACCGTGTCGCCCGGAGTGTCCAGCATGCGCGGCACATCGATCGCCGATCCCGCAGGCTCTGCCTCGCTATCCGAAAGCGAGAACTCCATCGACACGAACTCGAGTCCCTCCGGCGCAGGTGCTTCCTCGGGAACCGCATCCGGCCCGTTCATGAAGCCCTCCACCATCGCCGGTTCCTCGGCTGGCGACTCGTCCGAGGCTGTCTCCGCCATCTCCGGAGCATCGGGCGTCAACTCCGCCACGCCTGCGTCGTCGGCGAACGCCAACATGGAGAGATCCGGCTCTGATGCGCTGGCGCCTGCTGAATCAGCCTCGCCCGCCGGCACAGAGGAACTAGCGGCACCCGGATCGATCTCGCCCCAGTGCGCCGGGTCGCCATCCTGCGCGGCCCCCGCAGCGCCTTCCGGCGCTGGCGACTGCTCGGTGAGCGGAGCTTCGAGCACGCGGAGCTGCTCGACAATCTCCTCGTTCTGCGGATCGACCTCGAGCAGGCGCTGATACCAGACCCGCGCCCCGGCAGCATCGCCCGAGTCCCGCGAGATGTCGCCAAGTTGGCGCAACGCGATCAGGTTCTCCGGGTCCAGCGCCAACGCCGCCTCAAAGGCGCCGCGGGACTCAGCGAGTTGTCCGCTATCGAACAGCGCCTGGCCCAGCACGATGTGTCCGCTGATGTAACTCGGTTGCTGCGTGACGTGATGGCGGCAGAGGTCGATGGCACGCTCGGGGTCACCGGCCTTCCGGTATTCGTTGGCCAGGCGCGCGAAGATGCGGCGTGGGTTCTGGGCGAACTGCTTTTCGAGATCGGCGATCAGGGCGGAGTCGGCCATTCATTGCCCTCGGGATGCTGCCAGACGCGGGGCTGGCGAAGAAGGTGAAGAGTATACACTGCCAGGACGATCGAAGTCAATCGGAAGTCATATGCTGTCTTGCCTTTACGCCCGGCGGTTCTCTACATTTCTTGGCTCGCATCGCCCCAGCGTCCTTTCATCGACCTGCAGGAGTTACGCGTCGTGCTTCAGTCCATGCGGAGCGCCGCAAAGTACATCTGGATCTTCATCATCATCGCGTTCGTCGCGGTGTTCCTGTTCGCCCAGACCTCGGGCCTGACCGGACGGCAATCCGTCACGCGCGGGACGATGGTCGCCAGTGTGAACGGAACGAAGATCAACTATGATACGTGGCTCCGCGCTACGCAGAATCAATCACAGCAAGCGCAGCAACAGCGGAGCACGCCCCTCACGCTCGATGAGGAGCAGCGCATCCGCGACCAGACATTCAATTCGCTCGTCACCGACATCCTGCTCCAGCAGGAGTACAAGCGACGCGGCATCACAGTGACGGATGACGAGATCCGCCAGGCCGCGCGGTACATGCCGTATCCCCCCTTTCTGCAGAGTCCCGAGTTCCAGACGAACGGCCAGTTCGACATGCAGAAGTACCAGCGATTCCTCTCCAGCCCGGCGGCCAAAGAGCAGGGCGTGCTGGCCGGTCTCGAACAGTATTACCGGAGCGAGATTCCCCGCGAGAAGCTCTTTCAGCAGGTCGCGTTCCCGGTGTACGTGACGGATCAGGAGCTCTGGCGGGACTGGAAGGACTCGCACGACTCCGCCCAGGTGTCCTACGTCGCCCTGCTGCCAGCCGTCGTTCCGGATTCCACCGTGAAGGTGTCCGACGCGGAGATTGCGGCGTACTACAACACCCACCCGTCGGAATTC